>NZ_CP016634.1:802500-1402500 GCF_002741075.1 Pseudomonas putida
CTGCCCGGCTGTGCCAAGCGCGGCCAATTGCACCAGGTTCTCGATGACCGAGAACAGATGGCCGATGGCCGCATCGGCGTCGGCCTCGTTTGCCGCATGCACGCCTTCGATAAACTCATCGACCAGTTGCGCACCGCCAATCACCAACATGACTTCGGCGAGCCCAGGAACGAAAAAACCGGCCACGTTCAGTACCGACAAACCGACACCCAGCCAGCCTTCGATGCGTGCCAATTGGGCGGCGGCGTCTCGTTGCGCGACGGGCACGGCGATGTCGGTGGCGTTGCGCAGCATCAGTTCGACGCGGGTGCGCGCGCGCGCTTTGAAACAATCACCAGGCCATTGCTTGAACGCCAGCGGCAAGCGGGCGTTCTTGTCGAGCGTCGGCTGCCACAGGTCGCGAGGGCTGGGGAACAGGCGCGTGAGCCACCCGAAGGACTCGCCCTCTTCAAGGATCGGCGTGGTCGTTTGCAGACTCTTGTAGGGATAACGCGGAAACAAGGTTTGGCGTAACTGGGTGGCCAATCCAGGCTGCTCGGCGTGGGCGACATAACGCATGAAGAAACGTCGTTCGCTGTCCTTGCGCAGCAGTCGGGTCATCGCCTTGCCTGCGGCCTGTAACGAGGCATATTGACGCAACGGCTGGCGCGGATGGCCGGGCAAGTAGAGCAGGCACGGTTCGACACCGTCGAGGGGCTGCTGGCGGATCAGCAAGGGGCCATATAAAGGTGTACCGCACAGCTCCAGGTACCCGCACTCCAGAGGCCAGGGTTTGCCATCGCTGTGAAGCACGAACGATTCGCCTGCCTGTGCAGCGTCTGCCAGCATCCGGCCTCGGCTATCGAGATGCTTTTGCAACTCGGCCAGTGTGGCGTCGGCGGTGAAGGCCGCGTGGTCCTGCTCGCGCACCAGTCCCTGAAACGACGGGGTGTCGACGTGTTCGGCGAGATGGTTTCGGTAACGTTGTCCCAGGTCCAGGTTCCGTGCGCCTTTCACGAACAACGTACTGTCCACGATCATTGGGCCGGGGGCGTCCTTGGACAGGTACAGCGTCACGGGTGTATCGCTGTCGAAGTTCTGCAGGGCTGCTTCGAGCCAGGACATGTCGCGTTTTTCGGTGTTGTTCCGAAGCCACCCTTGCTCGGGTGTGGGCAGCTCTCGGTCGGGGTACCAATGAGGCAAGGCATCGTCGAGCAATGGACGGCAGAAGTCGTCGATGGACTGCACCTGCTTCAGTGCACGGTCCAGCGCGCGAGTAGCTCGGTGGCTCTGACGTATGTGCTGTTCAAGTCGCTGGCGTTGGGCTGGGGTGGCTGATTTCATCCACCCTGGCAGGCGGACGTCGACGAAGCTGAAGTGTGATGGGCTCATGGTTGTACCTCTGGATCAGAAGCGGCGAGCCTAGGGCGATGCAGGTAGTCGGATGGGTTAGATAAGTACCGCAGACCGGTCGTGACCGGAAAGAAAAACGGCACCTCGAGAGGTGCCGTTAGCGCAGAGGGCGAACTACTTGTGCAGTTCTTCTGCCGCGTAAAGCGTGTTTTCCAGCAGGCAGGCACGGGTCATCGGACCTACGCCGCCTGGCACAGGCGTGATCCAGCCGGCGCGGGGCAGGGCGGTCTCGAAGACCACGTCGCCCACCAGCTTGCCATCTTCCTGGCGGTTGATGCCGACGTCGATGACGATGGCACCTTCCTTGATCCATTCGCCCTTGACCAGGCCAGGCTTGCCGGCGGCGACCACCACCAGGTCGGCGCGGCCCACGTGGCCAGCCAGGTCCTGGGTGAAGCGGTGGCAGACGGTGACGGTGCAGCCGGCCAGCAGCAGTTCCATGGCCATCGGGCGACCCACGATGTTGGAGGCGCCGACGATCACTGCGTTCATGCCATACAGGTCCTGACCGGTGCTTTCCAGCAGGGTCATGATGCCCTTCGGGGTGCAGGGACGCAGCAGTGGGATGCGTTGGGCCAAGCGACCGATGTTGTAAGGGTGGAAGCCGTCGACGTCTTTATCCGGGCGGATGCGTTCGAGCAGCAGCGAGGCATCCAGGTGCTCCGGCAGCGGAAGCTGCAGCAGAATGCCGTCGACGGCCGGATCGTCGTTGAGGCGGTCGATCAGGTCGGTCAGGGCTTGCTGCGTGGTCTCGCTGGGCAGGTCGAAGGCCTGGGAAATGAATCCGACTTCTTCGCAGTCCTTGCGCTTGTGCGAGACATAGACTTGGGAAGCAGGGTCGGTACCGACCAGGATCACCGCCAGGCCTGGGGTGCGCAGGCCCTGCTGGCGACGCTCCACGACACGTTGAGCGATCTGCTGGCGCAGGTTGGCGGCGATCGCCTTGCCATCGATTAGGTGTGCAGTCATAGACGCGTGATTAACCATCGAGAAGGGAACATAAAAGAGGGCGCATTCTCGCACGACACGGCCCGAGGGCAAAGGCGGGTGGTCGGCCAAATCCCCTAACCCCTTAAATAAACTAAATTTTTTTGAAAAAAGTGTTGACGACCTTCCGGCTCGTCTATAACATTCGTCGCACTTGTCGGGCAGAGCCTAGCACTGGTTAGCAAGGTCAGGCAGAATGAGCGGATTTGTTAGCTTGTTCGGTACGGCTGAAAGTTGATTTGCAATCGTAACAGAAAGCAGATTGAATATGCGCCCGTAGCTCAGCTGGATAGAGCATCCGCCTTCTAAGCGGATGGTCGCAGGTTCGAGTCCTGCCGGGTGCGCCATTAAGGCAGCTTTGGCACAGCAAGTGATGTTGTAACGCAATACCGCAATATGGTGGGCGTAGCTCAGTTGGTAGAGCGCTGGATTGTGATTCCAGTTGTCGTGGGTTCGATTCCCATCGTCCACCCCATATTCTCGAAGGCGCCTTGATTGTATAATCTGGCGCCTTTGTTTTAAGTGCTCCACGCGGACGTGGTGAAATTGGTAGACACACTGGATTTAGGTTCCAGCGGCGCAAGCTGTAAGAGTTCGAGTCTCTTCGTCCGCACCATCCTTGGTTTCGCCGCCTTTCGTTGAGTTGCGCGAAACCCTTAAAGAAGCCGCCCAGAGCGGCTTTTTTATTGCCTGCAATTTCTGCAATCGTCAGCGCCTGGCATCTGGCACTGGTGATGCTTGGGCAAAAATTGTTAGATTTCAGCCGGTTGAAATAGGGGCAAGCGGGCCCGATATAGGAGCTGTCGCATGATTGCAAAAGAAGCTCGCCAGGCGTTGGCGCTGCAGCGCTTCGCCGAGGCCAATCCGCAATTGCTCGAGGAAATCCGCGAGCTGGATGCGCGTGAGCAGGCCCAGCAGATCCAATGGGCGTTCGAAGATGCGGCACAAGAGCAGGGTGTCGAGCCTTGGGAGCTGACGTTGCAATTGATCGCTCAAAGCCCCGAGGAGCTGCAGATCATGCGGCTCGAGGTGCACCGTGAGGTGGCTCAGACGCTGGGCATGAGCTGGGAAGAGTACTGCCAGTTCAACGAAATCGACCCCGACTGAGTGCAGCCTTTATATAGCTGCATTTGTTTGACAGGTTTTTACAGTGCGTGTGACGTGCAGTCGCCGTTACGCGCAAGCGATACGCAGGGGCTTCGGCGGTGCGCCGTACGGGCTCTTCAATAAAATTGACCGGCGTGGTTTTCCGTCGTCCGGGGTGGGGTGACTTCTGGTGCGTGAGTCACTAGAATGCTTGCCCTTGATTCTGGAGTCGGGCTATCGCCGGCTAACGTCTGTGCAACGAGGAATATCCATGCAAGTTTCTGTTGAAAACACTTCCGCTCTCGAGCGTCGCATGACCATCGCCGTTCCGGCCGAGCGCGTCGAGAACGAAGTCAACAAGCGTCTGCAGCAGACTGCCAAGCGCGCCAAAGTCGCCGGCTTCCGCCCAGGCAAGGTGCCGATGAGCGTGATCCGCCAGCGTTTCGAAGCCGATGCTCGTCAAGAGGCTTTCGGTGACCTGGTCCAGGCTTCCTTCTACGAAGCCATCGTCGAGCAGAAGCTGAACCCGGCTGGTGCTCCTGCCGTCGAGCCGAAGTCCTTCGAAAAAGGCAAGGATCTGGAGTTCGTCGCGATCTTCGAAGTCTTCCCAGAGTTCACCGTGGGTGGCCTGGAGTCGATCAAGGTCGAGCGCCTGAGCGCCGACGTCGCTGACGCCGACCTGGACAACATGCTGGAAGTGCTGCGCAAGCAGAACGTCCGTTTCGAAGCCGTTGAGCGCGCCGCCCAGAACGACGATCAGGTCAACATCGACTTCGTCGGCAAGATCGACGGTGAAGCCTTCGCCGGTGGTTCGGCCAAGGGCACCCAGCTCGTGCTGGGCTCCGGTCGCATGATTCCAGGCTTCGAAGACGGCTTGGTGGGTGCCAAAGCTGGCGAAGAGCGCGTTGTCAACGTGACCTTCCCCGAGGACTACCAGAACCTGGACCTGGCCGGCAAGGCTGCCGAGTTCACCATCACCGTCAACAGCGTCTCGGCTCCTCAGCTGCCTGAACTGAACGAAGCCTTCTTCGCCCAGTTCGGCATCAAGGAATCGACCCTGGAAGGCTTCCGCGCCGAAGTTCGCAAGAACATGGAGCGTGAGCTGCGCCAGGCAATCAAGGCCAAGGTCAAGAACCAGGTCATGGACGGTCTGCTGGCTGCCAACCCAATCGAAGTGCCAAAGGCTCTGCTGGAGAACGAAGTCAACCGTCTGCGCGTGCAGGCCGTTCAACAGTTCGGTGGCAACATCAAGCCTGAGCAACTGCCGGCCGAGCTGTTCGAAGAACAGGCCAAGCGCCGCGTGGTCCTGGGTCTGATCGTCGCTGAAGTGGTCAAGCAGTTCGAGCTGAAGCCGGACGATGCCAAGGTCCGCGAAATGATCGAGGAAATGGCCTCGGCCTACCAAGAGCCAGAACAGGTCATCGCTTGGTACTACAAGAACGACCAGCAACTGAACGAAGTCCGTTCGGTTGTGCTGGAAGAGCAAGTTGTAGATACTGTCCTGCAGAAAGCGACTGTGACCGACAAGTCGGTCTCGTACGAAGAAGCTGTCAAGCCAGCACAGGCTCCTGCCGCCGCTGAGTGATAGGTCTTCTCTCGTAGGAAACCCCCACAAGCCAGCCTTCGAGCTGGCTTGTGCGTATTCAAGCCATGACTATTTGGGAGTGAGTGCAGGACATGTCCCGCAATTCTTATATTCAACAGAGCTCCGACATCCAGGCCGCAGGCGGTCTGGTCCCGATGGTTATCGAGCAGTCCGCCCGTGGCGAACGCGCCTACGACATCTACTCGCGCCTGTTGAAGGAGCGTGTGATTTTCCTGGTTGGTCCCGTAGAGGACTACATGGCCAACCTGGTGGTGGCACAACTGCTGTTCCTTGAAGCGGAAAACCCGGACAAGGATATCCATCTGTACATCAACTCGCCGGGTGGTTCGGTCACTGCTGGCATGTCGATTTACGACACCATGCAGTTCATCAAGCCGGACGTCTCGACCATCTGCATCGGTCAGGCCTGCAGCATGGGCGCGTTCCTGCTTGCAGCTGGTGCGGCAGGCAAGCGTCACTGTCTGCCGAACTCGCGCGTGATGATTCACCAGCCGCTGGGCGGCTTCCAGGGCCAGGCGACCGACATCGAGATCCATGCCCAGGAAATCCTCAATATCAAGGCGCGTCTGAACGAGTTGCTGGCCCATCACACTGGGCAGGACCTCGAGACCATCAAACGCGACACAGAGCGTGACAACTTCATGAGCGCCGCGCGCGCGGCCGAGTACGGCCTGATCGACTCGGTCTACGACAAGCGGCAACTGGCGTCCTGAACCAAGGTGCCAGAGCGGGTGGGCGCCGATGGCGCCCACCTGCGGACTTGAAAAAGCCCGCAATTGCCTTCATCTTGTGTTTCATGCCTACCGGATTGGATCGATCGAATGACTGACACCCGTAACGGCGAGGACAGCGGCAAATTGCTCTATTGCTCCTTCTGCGGCAAAAGCCAGCACGAAGTGCGCAAATTGATTGCCGGGCCCTCGGTATTTATCTGCGACGAGTGCGTCGACCTGTGCAACGACATCATCCGTGAGGAGGTGCAGGAAGCCCAGGCCGAGAGCAACGCGCATAAATTGCCATCGCCGAAAGAAATCAGCGGTATCCTGGACCAGTACGTCATTGGTCAGGAACGCGCGAAAAAGGTGCTGTCCGTAGCGGTTTACAACCACTACAAGCGCCTGAACCAGCGTGACAAGAAGGGCGACGAAGTCGAACTCGGCAAGAGCAATATCCTGCTGATCGGGCCGACCGGCTCGGGCAAGACACTGCTCGCCGAAACCCTTGCACGCCTGTTGAACGTACCGTTCACCATTGCTGACGCCACCACCCTGACCGAAGCCGGTTACGTGGGGGAGGACGTCGAGAACATCATCCAGAAGCTGCTGCAAAAGTGCGACTACGACGTGGAAAAGGCCCAGATGGGCATTGTCTACATCGATGAGATCGACAAGATCTCGCGCAAGTCGGACAACCCGTCCATCACCCGCGACGTTTCGGGTGAGGGTGTGCAGCAGGCGCTGTTGAAACTGATCGAAGGCACCGTGGCTTCCGTTCCGCCCCAGGGTGGTCGCAAGCATCCGCAACAGGAGTTCCTGCAGGTCGATACCCGCAATATCCTGTTCATCTGTGGTGGTGCGTTCTCGGGCCTGGAAAAGGTCATTCAGAACCGCTCCACCAAAGGTGGCATCGGTTTTGGCGCTGAGGTGCGCAGCAAGCAGGAAGGCAAGAAGGTTGGCGAGTCCCTGCGTGAGGTCGAGCCGGACGATCTGGTCAAGTTTGGCCTGATTCCGGAGTTCGTCGGCCGTCTGCCGGTGCTGGCAACCCTCGATGAGCTGGATGAGGCTGCATTGATGCAGATCCTCACCGAGCCGAAGAACGCCTTGACCAAGCAGTATGCCAAGCTGTTCGAGATGGAAGACGTGGATCTCGAGTTCCGCAGCGACGCGCTCAAGGCGGTTGCTCGCAAGGCGCTCGAGCGCAAGACCGGCGCCCGTGGCCTGCGTTCGATCCTCGAAGGCGTGCTGCTCGACACCATGTACGAGATTCCTTCGCAGAAGGAAGTCAGCAAGGTGGTGATCGACGAGAGCGTCATCGATGGCACTTCGAAGCCGTTGCTGATCTACGAGAACAGCGAGCCGCAAGCCAAGGCCGCACCTGACGCCTAAGTCGGGTAAGCCAAGTCGAGCAAGAAAGGGGCCTACGCAGGCTGTGTGAAAACCTAGCAATCTGTCCGGCCCTTTAAGAGAATGCTCCGTATCGAAAGATACGGAGCATTTTTCGTTATGGCCTACATACAAGGAGAGTCTCGCAGCCAGACCCGCCTGTTCCCGGTCTCGCTGGAACAAAAACAAACGCCCCGAATAAGGCGGGGCGTTTGGTCTAGGGCCTGTCAGTGTGTTTTCACACAGTCTGTACGGGCCCCTTTCTGCTTTTCCGATCTCAGCGCTTGTAATTTTACGGACCTGCCCCCACATTAGGTCCAAGCATCATTTCCACCGGTTTCCGGCCATAAGGCCGCTGTAGAGGCGAAATCATGAAGACCACCCTCGACTTGCCTCTTTTGCCATTGCGCGATGTCGTCGTCTATCCGCACATGGTCATCCCGCTGTTCGTGGGACGCGAGAAGTCCATCGAAGCCCTTGAGGCTGCGATGACGGGCGAGAAGCAGATCCTCCTGCTGGCCCAGAAGAATCCTGCCGACGATGATCCGGGCGAAGACGCCCTGTACCGCGTCGGTACCATTGCCACTGTCCTGCAACTGCTGAAGCTGCCTGACGGCACCGTCAAGGTGCTGGTCGAGGGCGAGCAGCGCGGCGCCGTCGAGCGTTTCACGGAAGTGGAAGGGCACATCCGTGCCGAAGTCACCCTGATCGATGAAGCCGAAGCCGCCGAGCGCGAGTCGGAAGTCTTCGTGCGCACGTTGCTGTCGCAGTTCGAGCAATACGTTCAGTTGGGCAAGAAGGTCCCGGCTGAAGTCCTGTCCTCGCTCAACAGCATTGAAGAGCCTGGCCGTCTGGTCGATACCATGGCCGCCCACATGGCCCTGAAGATCGAGCAGAAACAAGAAATCCTCGAAATCGTAGACCTGCCTGCCCGGGTCGAGCATGTCCTGGCATTGCTGGACGCGGAAATCGATCTGCTGCAGGTCGAGAAACGCATCCGTGGCCGGGTCAAGAAACAGATGGAGCGCAGCCAGCGCGAGTACTACCTGAATGAGCAGATGAAGGCCATTCAGAAAGAGCTCGGTGATGGTGACGAAGGCCACAACGAAGTCGAGGAGCTGAAAAAGCGCATCGAAGCCGCTGGCCTGCCCAAGGACGCCCTGGCCAAGGCCCAGGCCGAGCTGAACAAGCTCAAGCAGATGTCGCCGATGTCTGCTGAAGCCACCGTGGTCCGTTCCTACCTGGACTGGCTCGTGCAGGTGCCATGGAAAGCCCAGAGCAAGGTGCGTCTGGACCTGGCCAAGGCCGAGGAGATCCTCGATGCCGACCATTATGGCCTGGAAGAGGTCAAGGAGCGCATCCTCGAGTATCTCGCCGTGCAGAAGCGCGTGAAGAAGATTCGTGGCCCTGTGCTGTGCCTGGTGGGGCCTCCTGGCGTGGGTAAAACCTCGCTGGCTGAATCTATCGCAGCCGCCACCAACCGCAAGTTTGTGCGAATGGCCCTGGGCGGTGTGCGTGACGAAGCCGAGATCCGTGGCCACCGCCGTACCTACATCGGCTCCATGCCGGGTCGTTTGATCCAGAAAATGACCAAGGTGGGTGTACGGAACCCGTTGTTCCTGCTCGACGAGATCGACAAGATGGGCAGCGACATGCGTGGCGACCCGGCCTCGGCATTGCTGGAAGTGCTCGACCCTGAGCAGAACCACAACTTCAACGACCATTACCTGGAGGTCGACTACGATCTCTCGGATGTGATGTTCCTGTGCACCTCGAACTCGATGAACATTCCGCCGGCGCTGCTCGACCGGATGGAAGTCATTCGCCTGCCGGGTTATACCGAGGACGAGAAGATCAACATCGCGGTCAAGTACCTCACGCCCAAGCAAGTGAAGGCCAATGGCCTGAAGAAGGGTGAACTGGAACTCGATGTCACGGCCATCCGCGACATCATTCGTTACTACACTCGCGAGGCCGGTGTGCGTGGCCTGGAGCGCCAGATCGCCAAGGTCTGCCGCAAGGTGGTCAAGGAGCACACTGGCGAGAAGCAACTCAAGGTCAAGGTGACCGGTGAGCAGCTCGAGCATCTGCTGGGCGTGCGCAAGTTCCGCTACGGCCTGGCCGAGCAGCAGGATCAAATCGGCCAGGTCACCGGTCTTGCCTGGACCCAGGTGGGCGGTGAACTGCTGACCATCGAAGCCGTGGTCATCCCTGGCAAGGGCCAGTTGATCAAGACCGGTTCCCTGGGCGACGTCATGGTCGAGTCGATCACCGCCGCGCAGACCGTGGTACGCAGCCGTGCCCGTAGCCTGGGTATCGCTGCCGACTTCCATGAGAAGCACGACGTGCATATCCACATGCCAGAGGGTGCCACGCCCAAGGATGGCCCGAGTGCGGGTATCGGCATGTGCACCGCGCTGGTCTCTGCGCTCACTCAAATTCCGGTGCGCGCCGATGTGGCCATGACCGGTGAAATCACTCTGCGTGGCCAGGTTCTGGCCATCGGTGGCCTGAAGGAAAAACTCCTCGCGGCACACCGGGGAGGGATCAAGACGGTGATCATTCCCGAGGAAAACGTTCGTGATCTGAAGGAGATTCCGGAAAATATCAAACAGGATCTTCAGATCAAACCGGTCAAATGGATTGACGAAGTCCTCCAAATTGCGCTGCAATACGCCCCGGAGCCCTTGCCAGATGTGGCTCCGGAGATTGTCGCGAAAGATGAAAAGCGCGACGGCGATGCTAAGGAAAGAATCAGCACGCACTAGTACGTATTTCGCTGGGGGGCTTTCCTTGACAGTTTTTTCGGGGCCTTGCTATAAAACGGCACGCCAGTGTCAATAGGCCGCCCAGTGCTCGTTTCATAAGCTTTTCATTACATACTTAGAAACAAACTCAATAGAGATATAAGGGGACTTAGAGTGAACAAGTCGGAACTGATTGACGCTATCGCCGCATCCGCTGACATTCCGAAAGCTGTAGCTGGCCGTGCGCTGGACGCAGTCATCGAATCCGTCACCGGCGCCCTGAAGCAAGGTGACGATGTTGTACTGGTTGGCTTCGGTACCTTCTCGGTCAAGGAGCGCGCTGAGCGCACCGGCCGCAACCCGCAAACCGGCAAGGCGATCAAGATCGCTGCTGCCAAGGTTCCAGGCTTCAAGGCTGGCAAAGGCCTGAAAGACGCCGTCAACTAAGTCGTCTCTTTCAGCCGGACCTGGTTACTCCAGGCCCGACCGCGTGACGGCGGGGCCGCAAACGTTCCCGTTGGCACGCTCGCTTTGAAAAGGCGCATCCCACAGGATGCGCCTTTCTTCTATCAGGACTCTACCCACGCTCCGCGGTTGTCGACGCAGTGGTACAACCGTTTCTGGGGGACGCATGCTGCAGAATATCAGGGACAATTCACAAGGTTGGATTGCCAAGACCATCATCGGCCTTATCGTCGTGCTGATGGCGCTGACCGGCTTCGAGGCCATTTTCCAGGCCACCAGCCATAGCCAGGACGCCGCCAAGGTGAACGGCCAGACCATCAGCCAGAACGAGCTGAGCCAGGCCGTCGACATGCAGCGCCGCCAGCTGATGCAACAGCTGGGCAAGGATTTCGACCCAGCGCTGCTGGATGAAAAGATGCTGCGTGAAGCCGCGCTCAAAGGGCTGATCGAGCGCAAGCTGCTGTTGCAGGGTGCCGAGGATGCCAAGTTCGCCTTCTCCGAGGCCGCGCTGGATCAGCTGATCCTGCAAACGCCCGAGTTCCAGGTTGACGGCAAGTTCAGCGCCGAACGTTTCGATGCGGTCATTCGCCAGATGGGCTATGGCCGTATGCAGTTCCGCGAGATGCTGGCCGAGGAAATGCTTATCGGGCAACTGCGCACCGGTCTTGCCGGCAGCAGCTTCGTCACCGACAAACAGGTCGAAGCCTTCGCCCGCCTGGAGAAGCAAACCCGCGATTTCGCTTCGCTGACCTTCAAGGCCGACCCGGCCGCTGTCAAGGTGGGCGACGACGAGGTCAAGGCGCACTACGATCAGCACGCCAAGGAATTCATGACGCCTGATCAGGTGGTCATTGATTACATCGAGCTGAAGAAATCGGCCTTCTTCGATCAGGTACAGGTCAACGAGGACGAGCTCAAGGCCCTGTACGAGAAGGAAATCGCCAACCTGGCCGAGCAGCGCCATGCCGCGCATATCCTCATCGAGGTCGATGACAAGGTTTCCGACGCACAGGCCAAGGCCCGTATCGAAGAGATCCAGCAGCGTCTGGCCAAGGGAGAGGACTTTGCCGCGCTGGCCAAGGAGTTCTCCAAGGACCCAGGTTCGGCCAGCAATGGTGGCGATCTGGGCTTCGCAGGCCCAGGCGTCTATGACCCAGCCTTCGAGGACGCCCTATACAAGCTGAACAAGGACCAGGTCTCCGCCCCGGTACGCACCGAGTACGGTTACCACCTGATCAAGCTGCTGGGCGTGCAGGCGCCGCAAATCCCGACTTTCGCCAGCCTCAAGGACAAGCTGACCCGCGAGCTCAAGACCCAGCAGGTCGAGCAACGCTTCGTGGAAGTCACCAAGCAGTTGGAAGACGCAGCGTTCGAGGCCTCTGATCTGGCCCAACCGGCCCAGGACCTGGGCCTGAAAGTGCAGACTTCCGCTGCCTTCGGTCGTGAAGGTGGAGAGGGCATCACCGCCAACCGTTCGGTCGTCCAGGCAGCGTTCAGCGAGGAAGTGCTGGAAGAGGGTGCCAACAGCAACGCCATCGAGCTCGATCCGGAAACCGTGGTCGTGCTGCGCGTCAAGGAGCACCGCAAGCCTGAGCAACTGCCGCTGGAAGCCGTCGCCAAGAACATCCGCGAGCACCTGGCCAAGGAGAAGGCGACTGCCGATCTCAAGACCAAGGCCGACAAGCTGATCGCCGGCCTGCGTGATGGCACCATCCCGCTGACCAGCGAGCAGGACGGTCAGAAGTGGAAGACCCAGGAAGCGGTCACCCGTGGTCAGGACGGTATCGACCCGGCCGAGCTGCAAGCGGTATTCCGCCTGGCCAAGCCCGAGTCCAAGGACAAGCCGGTCTACGGTAGCGTGGTCCTGGGCGATGGCAGCCTGGTGGTGTTGCAGCTCAAGGGGGTCAACGAAGGCGCTGCGGCCACCGACGAGGAGAAAGCGCAGATCCGCCGTTACCTCGCTTCGCGTGCAGGCCAGCAGGACTTCGCGGCCTATCGCAAGCAACTGGAAGCCGCTGCTGACGTCACGCGCTACTAAGCGAACGCCCGCAACAAGACAGGCCGCTCAAGCGGCCTGTCTTGTTTTTGGCATTCGGAGCTAGGACCGTTCACCCTCGTAATTGTCCAGGGTGTCCCGAGCAATTTCCCTCCCCAGGGCAATCAGTTCTGGTGCCTTGTAGAACTCGAAGAACCGGCAGACCCGCTTGGGCACGTTGATCAGCACGTCTGGCGGATAGCCGGCAATCTTGTACTGGGCCAGGGAGGTCTGCATGACCTCGAAGCTCTGGTTGATCAGATCGAGCAATGACGCAGGCCCAACGTTATCGACAATGAAAGAGCCGGTGGCGGACCTGGGTGCGCCGCCACGTTCGGGGGTCGCCGCCGGTTGCTGGCCTTCCGGGTCTGCAGGTTCGCCAAGCCAGGGGTCGCTCGAAGTCAGACCCTCTGCGACGATCTCCTGCTCGATGCGTATCAGTTGTTCGGCTGGTTTACGGCGAAAGGGCAGGCGTGAGCCCAGCGAGCTGATGACGGCATCGAAGCGCATCTTGAACGCCGCTGGCCGCTCGATCACCGGCAATTGGTATTGCTTCTGGTTGGTGGCGTTGAGATTGACGGCGATGATCAGGTCGCAATGGCTGGATACCACCGGGACGATCGGCAACGGATTGAGAATGCCACCGTCGACCAGCATGCGGTTGCCCTGCATCACCGGCGTGAACAGGCTGGGGATCGCCGCCGAGGCTCGCATCGCCTGGTGTAGGCAGCCTTCCTGAAACCAGATTTCCTGTTGGTTGGTGAGGTCCGCTGCCACCGCTGTGTAGGGGATGGACAGTTGCTCGATGTTCACCTCGCCGACGATCTTGCGGATCTGGCCGAACACCTTGTCGCCACGAATCGCGCCCAGGCGAAAGCTCACATCCACCAGGCGTAGCACGTCGAGATAGTCCAGGCTCTCGATCCAGCTGCGGTATTCGTCCAGCTTTCCGGCGGCGTAGATGCCGCCAATTACTGCGCCCATCGAACAGCCGGCGATGCACGCGATCTCGTAGCCGCGCCGCTCTATCTCTTCGATCACGCCGATATGCGCATACCCTCGCGCACCCCCCGATCCCAATACCAATGCCACGCGTTTGCTCATGACCGTCCCCTACTGCTGTGCAACCATGGTCCAACAATGCACTCATTGCTGCCTGTGCTTCAATCTAGACCGCGCTGGGCTACGCTGAGCAGGGCACTTTTCGTTTGCCCAAGCGTCGAACGGCCACTCTTTTGTTCAAACTTGAGGTTACTGACTGATGAAAGCCTGGATCTGCCTTCCCTTGATCGCCCTTGTCCTCACTGGTTGCGCGGGCAAGACGGCGTACCGTGACAGCTGTGCGACTCAGCTCGATGCTGCATGGAAGGAGCTGGACTTGGCCAAGGCCGAAGGTTTTGCCGGCACCGTCAGCTATTCCAAAGCGCTTTCGCTGTTGACCGGTGCCAAGACCCAGCAGCAGTTCGAGGCCTTCGAAGGCTGCAGTCGCAAGGCTGAGAAGGCACGTTTCTACATTCGTGAGTCCCGCGCGGGTCGTTGACCCAGGAGAGCTGTATGGCCGCTATGCTCGATCATGTCATCGCCCAAGTGCTGACCTTGCAGGTCCGTCTGCTGGCTTGTCGGGAGCGGCTGGCGGGCGATGTCGACAGCGAAGCGCTGCACGACCTGCGCACGACACTGCGACGCTTGCGTAGCCTGCTGCGGCCTCTGCGCGGGCTGCCCGGCGTACAGCAGTTGGAAGAGGCGGCAAGGGCCCTGGGGGGGCTTACGACCCCCTTGCGTGACCGCGAGGTGCTGGCGGCCCATCTGATCAGCCAAGGGCACGAGCAGGCCGGGGCGCGTCGCCTGGAGGGCAGGGCGGGCATCTTCGCCAGCGTGGCTGTCAGCCGTCAGCTCTCCCGGGTGCTGGAAATCATCGATACCTTTCCATTGTTCCTGCGGGCCTGTGCACGCGAAGGCTTGACCAGTGGCCTGGGCAAGCGCATCGACAAGCGTCTGGCCAAACAATGGCGCATGCTCCAAAAGGCATTGGCCGATCCCAGCCACGACCGTCATCGTTTGCGCCTGCTGATCAAGCGGGTGCGCTATGGCGACGAGGCGTACCCCCAGCTGGAGCACGCCGGAAAAAAACTGCAACGCTTGCTCAAGCGCGCTCAGGGGGACCTAGGCGATTGGCACGACCGTGTGCAGTGGCTTTTGTTGGCGCGTGATCACGCCGATTTGGCGCCGTTCAGGGAGGCATGGGAGCGCGAACTGGATGAGGCCGAGCAGAAGGCTGACGTTACCCTGGAGGCTTTGCAGGCAGCTTTGGCGCGTCGATAGCCTTAGGGAATGGCCATTATGCGGGCTGCCAGTCGCGCACAGGCTGGCTAAGATCCGGGGCATGTTTCTGACACGGGCCGCCCCGTGCCAGCCGATCAAGCCCTTGTGCAGGAGCCAAACATGAATTTCACGCAGTTGCTGAGCGCGGTGCGCGAGTGTCCCGAATCTGTCAGCGTGCCGGCCAGTTGGGGCCAGGGGCGCGCGGTGTTTGGGGGGCTGATGGTCGCGCTGATGCATGAAGCAATGCGTGCCAAGCTTGGCCAGGGGCGTCCGGTGCGGTCGTTGGCCATCACCTTTGTGGGGCCGGCGGCGCCTGAGGTGCCAATCAGTTTCGAGGTCGAGGTGTTGCGTGAGGGCAAGGCCGTCAGCACGCTGCTGGGGCGCGCCGTGCAGGAAGGGCAGGTGGTGACGCTGGTGCAAGGCAGCTTCGGGGATGGCCGGCCTTCAGCGATCGAGGTCAAGGCACAGCCTGCCGTGGACATGAAGCCGCTCGAGCAGGCGGCCGCCGAACTGCCTTGTATCAAAGGCGTAACGCCTGAGTTCATGCGTCATGTGGCATTGCGCTGGGCCATTGGCGGTCTGCCCTTCAGCGGCAACACCGATCGCCGTATGGGCGGCTGGGTGCGCCTGCGCGATATGGCCGACGAGCCGGTGAACGAGGCGCACCTTCTGGCGTTGGTCGATGCCTGGCCACCCAGCCTGCTACCGCATCTGAAGCAACCCGCGGCAGGCAGCACCTTGACCTGGACGATCGAGTTCGTCCAGCCAGCACCCAAGCTGTCGACCTTGGACTGGTGTCGCTACTGTGTCGAGACTGAGCACGCCCGTGATGGCTACGGGCATGCCTCGGCCGCCCTGTGGACAGCCGAGAATGAGCTGATTGCCTTGAGCCGACAGACCGTGACGGTGTTTGGTTAGGCCCTTGAAGCTAACGGTGATGCTTGTGGCGCTCGCGCCAGGCACGCCACCACGCACCGCTCAGCAGAAAACGCGGAAAGGTGATGAATTGCTCGGTCAGCAGGCGCTGCACGGCATCCTTGCGGCTGGCGAACGGTTCTGGTTGCTCGGCTTCCAGGCGATGCCCGTGGCGCTGCAAGCCCAGCCCCGCTGCCAAGGCGATGAGACCGATCGCCAGTTGGCTCAGGTCCAGGCCGAACAAGCCGCCGAGCACCAGCAGTGCGCCCAGGATGAACAGCGGGACGGCGATCAGATGCAGCACCAGATTGGTCGGGTGCCGGTGATTATGATGGTAGCCACGCCATTGCCAGGCGTGCAGATTGGGCAGGCGTTTATTCATGGGCATTTCCTCTCAGTCATGCCCAAAGCTTAGTGTGGCCCTCGGGCGAGGGCCAATCGAGGCAGGTTATCGACCTTATAGCTTGAGTTGGCCGATGGCCTTGTTCAGCTCGCCTGCCAGGGTTGCCAGTTCGTTGCTGGTGGTGGCCGATCCGACGGTCTGCTGGACCGTTTCCTCGGTGACGTCACGAATGCTCACCACCGCCCGGTTCATCTCTTCGGCCACCTGGCTTTGCTGTTCGGCAGCGACTGCGATCTGTGTATTGCTCTCGCGCATCTGTGCCACGGCGCTGGTGATCTCGAGCAACGCCTCGCCGGCTTCCCGGGCCTGCTTGACGCAATCGTCGGCCTTATAGGAACTCTCCTGCATGAAATCCACAGCATCGCGGGTGCCTGCTTGCAGAGCGGACACCATGCCGGTGATTTCATCGGTGGAAGTCTGCACGCGCTTGGCCAGATTGCGCACTTCATCCGCCACCACGGCAAAACCACGCCCCAGATCACCTGCCCGAGCCGCCTCGATGGCGGCGTTGAGGGCCAACAGGTTGGTTTGTTCGGCAATGCTGTGGATGACGCTCACCACGCCGTTGATGCGCTGGCTGTCTTCGGCGAGCTGGCGAATCATCTCGGCGGTTTGCTGGACGCCGCTGGACAGGCCGGCAATGGAGTCCTGCACACGACTGACCACCGCCTGGCCGCTGCCGGCCAGCGTATCGGCGGTCTGCGACAGGTCACGGGTGGCACCCGCGTGCTGGGCGATGTGATGGACTGTGGCGGACATCTCGTTGATGGCGGTGGCAGCCTGGTCGGTTTCGCTCTGCTGGCCGATCATGCCGTGGCGCACCTCGTCCATGCTCGCGGCCAGGCGTGCTGCGCCGCAGTCCAGTTGCGCAGCCGTGCGTGCGACCGTGCTGACCACGCGGTGGTAAGTGGCCTGCATGGCATTGAAGGCCCCGGCCATCTGACCGACCTCATCGCCACAGGACAGTGGCACTCGGGCTGACAGGTCACCCGTCTTCTCCACATGCAGCATCACGTCTTTGAGGGTGTTGAGCTGGCTGAGCAGGAAACGGATCAGCAACTGCGAAGCGCAGAGCATCGCCAGCATCAGCACCAGCACGCAGACCGCGTACTGGGTGAAGCGCTCGAAGAACACCTGGCGCAGGCTGGGGGATCCGGCCAGTACGGCGATGCGCTGCTCGCCTTGCTTGATCACCTGGGCGCCCAGCAAGGGATTGTCGCCCAGAATCCAGGCATGGGGCAGGGCGACCCAGCCTTGGGCATCGGCCAGGGCCTCGTGTGGCTGGTTGGCGATGATCGGCGTCTGGCCGGCCCGCCAGGTCACGGCCTGCGATGGCTGGGGAAGTGGCTGCCCTGCAGGCCAGGCCGCGATCAGTTCGGCCTGGGCTATCGCCAGGTTGCGCGCGCCTTCGGCCCTGGCTTGTTGCTCCAGGTACACCGCGTAGAGCACCAACAGCAGGGTCGTGACGAAGGCCACCGCGTTGACGGCCCAGAACTTGTACTTCAGGGAAATATTGCTAAGCCAGGCACCCATGGATAGGTCTTCTCTGAGTTGAGCGGAAACATTATTGGCAAGGTGCCATCATTGTGTCCGCTCGGCTCAGCGCCCGTCTTGATATGCGTCAACAAAGGCCGGTCCCGGTATCAGGCAACTGGAAGAACGCTCGGGAAGTCGCTGTGGTGTGGGCGGCGGTCTGCTCCGGGGTTTCCCCTCGGTGCAGCGCAACCTCTCGCAATACCTCAGGCAGGAAGGCCGGCTCGTTGAGGCCTTTCTTGGGCTTGGGGCGCAGGCTGCGCGGCAGCAGGTAGGGCGCGTCGCTTTCGAGCATCAGACGGCCTTCAGGAATGTTGCTCACCAGCGGGTGCAGATGGGTGCCGCGGCGCTCGTCGCAGATCCAGCCGGTGATACCGATGTGCAGGTCCAGGTCCAGGTAGGCGAACAAGGCTTGGCGCTCGCCAGTGAAGCAGTGCACCACGGCCGCTGGCAGGTGGTCCCGATAGGCTTTGAGGATTTCCAGCAGCCGCGTGCTGGCCTCACGCTCATGGAGAAACACTGGCAGGCGTAGCTCGGCAGCCAGCGCCAGCTGAGCCTCCAAGGCTTTCTCCTGCTGTGGGCGAGGGGAGAAGTCACGGTTGAAATCGAGCCCACACTCCCCCACGGCGCGAACCCGTGCCTGGGCCAGCAGATCTCGCAGTTGGCGTTCGCTGGCGTTGTCCCAACGGCTGGCATCGTGAGGGTGCACGCCGGCGGTGGCGAACAGGCGCAGGCTCTGGGGGTCGAGCTGCGAGGCGAGCGCCAGGGCCTTTTCGCTGACCTGAAGGCTGGTGCCGGTGAGCACCATCTGCACAACGCCTGCCTGCACGGCACGTTCGACGACGGCGGCCTGTTGGTCATGGAAACTGCTGTTGGTCAGGTTGACGCCAATATCGATCAGTTGCATCTTTCTACCTCGTGCCGCGGGCCGGCCAGCATAGCAAAAAACGGGTAATTCGAAAGAAATCCCAGAACTTCAAGTGGTTGTCGTGGTCTTTTAGCGTCATTTGTCATGGACGGACCTCGCTGTATGACACCCGCTCCCAGCCCTCGGACAGGTTCTCGCATGCTGCGATCGCTGCTGATACCGCTGCTGCTTGTCGGCTTGACCCTGGCCGCACCGGCCAATGCCCGACTGCCGGGCCCCCAGCAGCATGTCCCGGCCAGCCAGGTCCGCGACCTTGCGCAGATCCGCAGCAGCAAGGTCCTGAGGGTCTTGGTCAACCAGAGTCGAAACAGCTCGGGAGAAGTCAAAGGCGAGCCGGTGGGGGTGGAATACCACCGCCTACGAGGTTTGGAGCACTACCTCAATGCCCGAGCCCAGGATGGTCAGCAGATCCGCCTCAAACTCATTCCACGCGCCAAGGAGCAACTGCTCGCCGCCCTGCAGCGTGGTGAGGGCGACCTGGCGGCCCCTGGGGAGTTGCTGGACCCGGCGTTGGTGCGTGGGGTCAGTGGCAGCGTCGCGGTTCGGGACCAGGTGCAGTTGATGCTGGTCGGGCGCAAAGGCGAGCGCAGTTTCCGCCGGGTGGATCAGTTGTCTGGGCGGACTGTCGCCTTGACCAGCGCCAGCGCCGCCGGCGCTATGATCACCCAGATCAATCAGCAGCTGGCGCTGCGCAAGCGGGCACCGATCAAGGTGGAGTGGGTCGATGCCAGCCTGGCGGTGGAAGATGTGCTGGAGATGGTCCAGGCGGGTATTTATCACCTGACCGTGGTGGAGCGCCCGATCGCCGAACGGTGGGCCCGGGTGATGCCGCGTCTGCGCCTGGATTCGCGCGTGAGTCTGGGCCAGCCCCAGGCGATGCGCTGGTATGTGCGCCGTGACGCCAGCATGTTGCTCGCCACGGTGGATCGCTTTCTGGAAGGCTACCGCGTGCCGGCGAACCAGGACGCGGCCTTCGAGCGTATCTATCGCCGTCAGTATCGGGTGCATGACCCGCTGGCAAGAAAGGACCGCAAGCGTCTGGAGGCATTGCGCACGGTGCTGCAGAAGCATGGCGCTGCGCAGCAGATCGACTGGCTGAACCTGGCGGCGCTGGCATTCAAGGAGTCCACCCTCAATCCGGCGGCTCGCGGCGGGGGTGGCGCGCATGGTCTGATGCAGATCACGCCGGCGGCGGCTCGCCGTGTGGGGGTGAACGACATCGCCTCGGTCGAAGGCAATGTGCAGGCCGGCGCCCGGTACCTGGCATTGATCCGCCGAAAGTTCTTCGCCAGCCCCCAGCTCAACGAGCGTGAGCGCATGGCGTTCATCCTCGCGGCCTACAACCTTGGGCCGGAGCGGGTCCAGGCCATGCGCGCCGAGGCGCGGCGCCGAGGGCTCAATAGTAATCAGTGGTTCTTCCAGACCGAGCGCATCGCCATGGAGCAGGTAGGCATGGGGCCGGTCAATTTCGTCAATAGCGTCAACAAATACTTCCTGGCATTCAATCGGCAGCGAGAATCGCTGGAGCGGGTGGCAAACCGCTGACTGTCGAATTTATAGATGTACTGGCGCTGCTGGCGGGTACCGTCGCGGTATTGATCGAGGACGCAGGCCATTTCTCCCTGGACCGCTTAATCGCTCGTAACTGATCTACCCGGCTCAACATGAACCCCGCTTTCCAGGTGTGTTGGGACGCGGGTTTTTTCATTGGAAAGGGGGAGACCTGCGAAGGTCTTAGCGTTTAGCTGTCATTGGTACCTTGTAACTTATCGCTTCACGCTCTAGCATACCGACTGCGCCGATTTAAACAGCTACTTGCGGGGCGCGGGATAAGCCTTCGGGTCCATCCGAAATACCGCTAAAGCGCTGGTTCGGTGACGCCTCCCACCGCTGCCCAGCGGGATTTGCGAGGCGCAGAGATATCTCCATGAGTTGTCCACGTACCAGTGTCTGCCTGAGTCCATTGCCTGCCAGCCAGGCTTCCCGTACACCGCGCATCCTGCTCGGTGGCCAGCATCAACCCACGCTTTTACGCAACCTTGACGGCTTGTCGCGACGAAAGGGGCAGGCGCGTGCATTTCTGGTGCAGTTCGCCGAAACCTGCGATGGCTTCGCCCAATTTGGCAATGATCGTTTCGACCTTGCGGTGATCCAGGCGCCTTTGGCTGCAGACGCTGCCGAGGTCATCGGTCAATTGACTCGCATCGCGCGCCAGGGGTTGATCACCCGTCGCTGAGCCGCGTGTCGTCGGCGGCATTTTTCGCTAAGCTCGGTGCCCTCTGCTGGCGTGCGTCAGCGGGGGATGCACTGAGGAGAATGCCGCTTGAGCACCAACATCATCACCACTGAAGGTCATGAGGCTCTGAAGAAGGAGCTCGATCACCTGTGGCGGGTCTATCGTCCTGAGATTACCCAAAAGGTCACGTGGGCTGCGTCCCTGGGGGACCGTAGCGAGAACGCGGATTACCAGTACAACAAGAAGCTGTTGCGGGAGATCGACCGCCGGGTCCGGTACCTGCGCAAGCGGCTTGAAGACGTCAAGGTGGTTGCGTATTCGCCCCAGCAAGAGGGCAAGGTGTTCTTCGGTGCCTGGGTGGAAATCGAGAACGATGAAGGCGAGGCGCTCAAGTTTCGGATCGTAGGATATGACGAAATCTATGGGCGCAACGACTACATCTCCATCGACTCGCCCATGGCGCGGGCGCTGCTCAAGAAAGAAGAGGGGGATGAGGTGGTGGTGAAGACACCCACAGGGGAGGCTACCTGGTACGTCAATCGTATTCATTATGGGATTGATGGATAGTGGGGCTGTGCTGCTTGAGAGCGGCGAGATTGAGGTTGTTCATCTTGGGGCCGGCGGCGGCCCATTGCAGGCTCAATCAGCATATCTTCGACACCACGCGTCTTTAGATCGTTAAAGACCTTCATCCAGAACTTCGCACCTTCGGTGTTTTCGATCCAGATACCCAGAATATCGCGCGTCCCGTCGGGTAGAACGCCCAGTGCCAGGTAAATGGCCTTGTTGCGCACCAGGCCTTCTTCGCGGATCTTTGCCCGCAGCGCATCGAAGAAAATGACTGGGTACATCGGCTCCAGTGGCCGCTGTTGCCACGCGCCAATCTCTTCCATGACCTCGTCTGTTACAGAGCTGATGAAATCGGGTGAAACGTCGGTTCCATACTGCTCTGACAGGAAGGCCCGGATCTCTCTGACCGTCATTCCACGGGCGTACATGGCGATGATCTTGTCATCGAAACCGGTGTAACGGCGCTCGTGCTTGGGGATGAGAATGGGCGCAAAACTGCCGTCTCGATCGCGAGGAATTTCCAGTCGCAACGGGCCATCCCCGGTCAAAACCGTCTTGCCACTCTTGCCGTTACGCTGGTTGGTTTCATCCTCTGGGCGCTGCGCGCCCGGCGGATAACCTAGGTGGTGGCCAAGCTCGGCTTGCCAGCTCCTACAGGTCCTGCGCTGCCAACATGCGATAGTTCAGGCGCCACCACCAACACCGGATATTCACACAACCTCAAAGCCCAAGCCCAAGCTACCCCTCCCGCAACACCACCAACGGACTCGCATTCAAAGCCCGCCGCGTCCCCACGATCCCAGCCCCACCCACCAATATCGCTCCCGCCACCGGTACCATGAGCAAACCAGGATGCGGCCCCCACGCCAAATCAAACGCATACCGGTACAGCACCCAGGTAATCACCTCGCACCCCAACGCGGCCAGCACACCACTCACCGCTCCGAGCAGCCCGAATTCGATTCGCCGCGCCTTGACCAGCAGCGGCCTGGCGGCCCCCAGCGCGCGCAATAACGCCCCCTGGCGGATACGCTCGTCCAGCGTTGCCTGAAGCCCAGCGAACAGCACTGCCAGGCCCGCCGCCAACACGAACAACAGCACGTACTCAACTGCCAATGTCACTTGGACCAGGATGCTACGCAACTGTGCCAGCAGCGCATCGACCTGGAGAATGGTCACTGCCGGAAATGCCCGCGACAGGGCGACCACTTCCTGGTCATGCCCCGGTGCCAGATAGAAGCTGGTCAGGTAGGTCGTCGGCAAGCCTTGCAAGGTACCGGGCTGGAAGATCATGTAGAAGTTGGGCTGGAAGCTGTCCCAATGCACTGCACGCAAGCTGCTCACTCGCGCCTGGCGTTGCTGACCGCCGATATCGAAGTCGAGTAGATCGCCGAGCTTGAGTTTCAGGCTGTCGGCAAGCTGGGCTTCCACCGAAACCCCAGGCAACCCGTCCTTGGTCGGTGGTCCTTGCCACCACTGGCCTGCGCTCAGCGTGTTGCCCTCGGGCAACTCGGCGGCCCAGGTGAGACTGAGGTCGCGCTGCACGGCGCGCTCGCCGGTGGACTCCTTGCTTACCAACTGTTGCACTGGCTGGCCGTTGATATGCGTCAGGCGTCCCGGTATCACCGGATACAAGGGGGCCGAGCTGGCGTTGATCGCCTGCAGCCGTTGGGCGAAAGGGTCGCGTTCGGCAGGCAGGATATTGAGGGCGAAATGGTTGGGAGCATCCTGGGGTAGCTGGGCTTGCCAGGTGTCGAGCAGTTCACCTCGGAGCAGGGCGACCAGGGTCATGGCCAGCAGGATCAGGCCGAAGGCAAGGGCCTGGCCGGCGGCAGCCAGGGGATGACGCAGCAGCTGGCCCAAGCCCAGACGCCAGGCCAAAGGGGCACTGGCCAGTACCTGTCGCAGACTACGCAGGCCCAGCAGAAGCAGGCCACCAAGCAGCAGGGCGGCGAAAAGCCCGCCACCGAGCAAGGCAAAGGTGAGCAGAAGATCCAGGCTCAAGCGCCACATGATCAGCCCCAGAGCGAGCAGGGCGGCGCCGTACACCAGCCAACTGCTCGGTGGCACGGGCAGCAAGTCCCGGCGCAGTACGCGCAAAGGCGGAACGCGGCCCAGGGCGGCTAACGGCGGCAGGGCGAACCCGGTCAGGGCTACCAGGCCGGTACCGATGCCAGCCAGCGCCGGGGCGATGCCACCGGGAGGCACCTGACTCGGCATCAGGCCCTGCAACAAGCGGAACAGCCCCAACTGCGCCAACCAACCGACCAAAGCCCCGGCAGCGGCGGCGATCAGGCCAAGCACTGCCAGTTGCAGGCAATACATTCCCAGCGCCTGGTGGCGGGAAAGCCCCAGGCAACGCAACAAGGCGCTGGCATCCAGGCGCCGGGCCGAATAGCGGCTGGCCGACAGCGCCACGGCAACGCCGGCCAGCAGCACCGCCACCAAGCTGGCCATGTTCAGGTAGCGCTCGGCCTTGCCCAGTGCGCCGCCGATCTGCCGGTTGCCATCGCGTGTATCGAGCAGACGCTGATTGGCGGCCAAGCTCTTTTGCACATGCTGGCGGTACTGCGCCAACGCCTCGGGCGTACCGCTCCACAGATCACGGTAGCTGACCCGGCTACCTGGCTGGATCACACCGGTAGACGGCAGGTCGGTGATGTTCATCAACACGCGTGGCGTGAGGCTATAGAAATTGTTGGCGCGATCAGGCTCGTAGGTCAGCACTCGGCTCATGCGCAGGGTCTTCATGCCGACGTCGATGCTGTCGCCTATCGACAGCCCCAGCGCCACCAGCAGACGCGGCTCGACCCAGGCCTCGCCAGGTGCGGGGCCGCCGCCAGGCGTTTCCTGGGCATAGGGCATGGCGGCACTGCGCAGTTGGCCGCGCAGGGGATAGGCGGCGTCGGTGGCCTTGATGCTGGACAGCTGGATGCCGTTGTCGCCGCCTACCACACTGGTGAACTCCACCACTCGAGCATGGCGCAGGCCGGCTGCCTCGCCCGCGCTGATTTGCACGTCGCGGGCCGGCGAGCTGCCTTGGAGCACCAGGTCAGCACCGAGGAATTCGCTGGCGCGCAGTTGCATGGCGCCGTTCAGGCGCGCGCCGAAGTAGCCGATGGCGGTGCTGGCCGCCACCGCTACCAACAGGGCGAAGAACAGGACGCGCACTTCACCGGTGCGGGCATCACGTGATAACTGGCGCAGGGCCAGGCCACACAAGCGGGAGAGGGACAGGCGGGTCATCAGGGCTCCACGGGCGCCACCAGGCGGCCGGCATCCAGGCGGATCAGGCGTCGGCAGCGTTGGGCCAAGCGCTCGTCATGGGTGACCAGAACCAGGGTTGTCCCGCGTTCCTTGTTCAATTCGAACAACAGGTCGCTGATACGTTCGCCGGTATGGCTGTCCAGGTTGCCGGTCGGTTCGTCCGCGAACAGCACGGCGGGTTGTGCGGCGAAGGCGCGGGCAATTGCCACCCGTTGCTGTTCGCCACCGGAGAGCTGGCGGGGCGTGTGGCTCAAGCGTTTGCCCAGGCCGACCCGCTCCAGCAGGCTGCGGGCCTGCTCGCGTGCATCGCGGCGGCCATCGAGTTCCAGTGGCAACATGACGTTTTCCAGGGCGTTGAGGCTATCGAGCAGTTGGAACGACTGGAACACGAAGCCCACATGCTCGGCGCGGACCTGGGCGCGCTGATCTTCATCGAGAGGGCCCAGATCGTGGCCGGCGAGAATGACCTTGCCAGCGGTAGGGCGATCGAGGCCGGCTAGCAGGCCGAGCAGGGTCGATTTACCCGAGCCTGAGGCGCCGACGATGGCCAGGCTGTCGCCTTGCTCGAGGGACAACGACAGCGCGTGGAGGACAGTCAGGTCGCCTTCCGCGCTGGGGACCACTTTGCTAAGGTTCTGCGCAACGAGAATGCTGGGGCCCATGGAGAATCCGATGCGAGTGTGGTGGTTGAGTGCCGGTCTGGCTCTGTATTGCCTGGCCCAAAGCGCGGCGGCGGGTACACTGCTGGTCGTCGGAGATAGTATCAGCGCCGGTTTTGGCCTGGATAGCCGCTCGGGATGGGTTTCCCTGCTGCAGCAGCGCCTGAAGGACGAGGGATATGCCGACCAGGTGGTCAATGCCTCGATCAGCGGAGACACCAGCGCTGGTGGCCAGGCGCGCCTGCCGGCGCTGCTTGTGGCGCACAAGCCGAAACTGGTGGTACTGGAACTTGGCGGCAACGATGGGCTGCGCGGGCTACCCCCTCAGCAATTGCAACAAAATCTTGCCTCGATGATCGATCAAGCGCGCGAGGTGGGCGCCAAGGTGGTGCTGCTGGGCATGCGATTGCCGCCCAATTACGGCGTTCGCTATACCAGCGCCTTCGCTCAGGTGTATGAACGCCTGTCGATCCAGAAACAGGTCCCTCTGGTACCGTTCTTCCTCGACGGCGTCGGCGGTGTGCCGCAGATGATGCAGGCCGATGGCATCCACCCGACCGTCGGGGCTCAGCCGCGCTTGCTGGAAAATGCCTGGCCGGCGATAAAACCGTTGCTGTGACGCTTTTATCGGGGGCTGCTTTCGGCTAATGTTGCGCCCCCCGCTTCGAGAGCCCCCAATGCCGCGCCCTGCCTGGTCCTTGTACGCCTATCAACTGATCGAGCCCGATGAACAGCTCGACCTGTTCGCCTGCCAGGAGGTTCGCGTTCACTTGGTGGCTCGCCAGCTCGAGCTGGGTGTGCCCGTCGATCGAACCTTGTGCGGTGGGCTGCTGCCCGCGCAACCGCGCTGGTCTGCAGTGGAGCGCTCGGTCTACCGCGATGGTCGTCTTTGTGCACTGTGCCGGGCGATCCTCGATGCCCAGCGCCGGGGCATGCGCCCGGTGTGGCCGGAGCTCTGAGCACCTTTCATCATCTGAAATGCCAGCATGAGCCCGATGCCTCCCGCTTGCCCCGGGGTAGGTGTACAATCGATTCTCTTGACCCATCTTTCGAAGGATTTACCGGATGTTGCCGCGCCTTCCCGCCGTCACCCGTAGCTTGTCCCTGGCCGCCCTGTTGGTCGCCGGTCCAACCGTTGCGCTGGAATTGCCGTTGCCACCTGCCGGTGAAGATATCGTCGGCCAGGTCCAGGTGATCAAGGCCAAGTACGAAGACACCTTTGCCGACATCGGCACCGCCAATGACCTGGGTTATCTCGAAATGATCGCCGCCAACCCAGGCGTGGACCCTTGGCTGCCAGGCGCAGGCACCGAGATCATCCTGCCGACCCGCTACATTCTGCCACCAGGCCCGCGCGAAGGGATCGTCATCAACCTGGCCGAATACCGCTTGTACTACTTCCCGAAAGGGCAGAATGTGGTGCATACCTTCCCACTGGGTATCGGTCGCGAAGGATGGGGTTCGCCCATCGCCAACACCAAGATCACAGCCAAGACCCCTAATCCGACCTGGACGCCACCCGCCTCGATCCGTGCTGAGCACGCTGCCGACGGTGACATCCTGCCTGCAGTGGTGCCGGCAGGTCCGGACAACCCGCTGGGGCCGTTCAAGTTCACCCTGGGTGTGCCGGGTTACCTGATCCATGGTTCGAACAAGAAGTTCGGCATTGGCATGCGTACCAGCCACGGCTGCTTCCGCATGCTCAACAACAACGTGCTGGAACTTTCCAAGATGGTACCGGTGGGTACGCCAGTGCGAATCATCAACGAGCCTTACAAGTTCGGCATCAGTGGCGGTAAGGTCTATCTCGAGGCGCACACGCCGCTCGATGATCACGGCAATCCGTCGGTGGTGGATAAACACACCGCAGTCATCAATGCCTTGCTCAAGCGTGAAGACCTGGCCAACAACTTGCGCATGAACTGGGACATGGTGCGCGACGTGGTGGCTGCCGAAGATGGCATGCCGGTGGAAATCGCTGTACCCGTCAATGGTGGGACAGCACCGATGGTTTCGAGCATTCCGCCGGAGCTGCAGTAAGCGGGGTGTCTCTAACGGGAGGCGCTCCCGTTAAGCTGGATCGAGGCCTGCCTTAGTGCAGGCCTTTTTCATGTTTGTCGTTTGCTTTTCGGGCGGGCAATAAAAAAGCCGACCCACTAGTGGGTCGGCTCCATAACAATCCGTGAGGATTATTACTTGCGGCTGGCTTTGTCCAGCATGCGCAGAGCGCGCTCGTTGGCTTCGTCAGCGGTCTGCTGAGCCTTCTGAGCGGCAGCCAGAGCGTCATCAGCCTTACGGTAGGCTTCATCAGCACGAGCTTGAGCGCGAGCTGCTGCGTCTTCAGTCGCAGTCAGACGAGCTTCGGTTTCTTTGGATACGCTGCTGCAACCGGTAGCCAGAACTGCGGCCAGAGCCAGAGCAGAGAATTTCAGAACGTTGTTCATCGTGTTCCCCTTCAAGGACTTTCTATTAAAGAGCCATCTCTCGGAAAAGAGAAACTGGCCGGCGTACATAGTACCCATTACTTGTAGTAAGTAAACTGACTAAGCGCAAGAACTGCAAAAAAAATGTTGCCGCCCCCAAAAGGTGACAACCTTTGTATGGCATTTGTGAAAATTTTGCACAGCCGTCGCAAGCATTTGTAGAGCGGGAACTTTTTGCTGAACTAAGGGTGACTTTAACTGTCGGCCGGCGTCATAGGCCTAGAACACTGTGTTCGTGGCTGCGAAGCGACAGGCAGGGGCGATCTTGCACTTTTTCCCCGTTCCACCTTGAGCAATCCCGCTTGCGGCGCCTACTATTTGTAAGGTGCCCGCGCTGCAGAACGATTCGGATCGCATTGCGGTCCAAGGGGCAGGGGTGGCGTAGAGGTTCCTCCGCCGGAAACACCATTGGTTAAGGTAAGGGTCTGCCGACAGACCTGCGAGGAGTTGTGATGAGCGAAGCGTTGACCATCCACCATGACCAGGCCGGTCATCAGTTCGAGACCAATGTGGACGGTCACCGTGCCTATCTGACGTACATGGACTTGGGCAAGCAGACGCTGGATATCTACCGTACCTTCGTGCCCAATGCCCTGCGGGGGCGAGGCATCGCTGCAGCGTTAACCGAGAAGGCGCTGGAGTACGCCGAGGAAATGGGCTACACGGTGATCCCATCCTGCTCCTACGTTGAGCGCTACATGGAGCGTCAGCAACGTCAGTCGAGCAAGGCCTGAACGGCACAGCTGAACACCGAACACGAAAACGCCGGGCATTGCCCGGCGTTTTCGTGTTCGGTCTGGTTGTCAGCCGCGCTGGCGCTGAGGCAGGACATCCTTGAGCTTGGTGCGCATGCTGCGCAGCGCTTTCTCGGTGGCGCTCCAGTCGATGCAGGCATCGGTGATGGACACACCGTATTGCAGTTCGCCCAGATCCTTTGGAATAGCCTGGCAACCCCAGTTCAAGTGACTTTCGACCATCAGGCCGATGATCGACTGGTTGCCTTCGAGGATCTGGTTGGCGACGTTCTCCATCACCAGTGGCTGCAGGGCCGGATCCTTGTTGGAGTTGGCGTGGCTGCAATCGACCATGATGTTGGCTTTGATCTTGGCCTTGGCCAGGTCCTGCTCGCACAGGGCGACGCTGACCGAATCGTAGTTGGGCTTGCCGTTGCCGCCGCGCAGCACCACGTGGCCATAGGCGTTGCCCTTGGTGGTGACGATGGAGACGCCACCTTCCTGGTTGATCCCCAGGAAGCGGTGCGGCTTGGATACCGACTGCAGGGCATTGATGGCCACGGTCAGGCCACCGTCGGTGCCGTTCTTGAAACCGACCGCCGAGGACAGGCCCGAAGCCATTTCCCGGTGGGTCTGGGATTCGGTGGTGCGGGCGCCGATGGCCGACCAGCTGATCAGGTCCTGCAGGTACTGCGGGGAGATCGGGTCGAGGGCCTCGGTGGCGGTAGGCAGGCCCATTTCAGCCAGGTCCAGCAGCAGTTTGCGACCGATGTGCAGACCGTCCTGGATCTTGAAAGAGTCATCCAGGTAAGGGTCGTTGATCAGGCCTTTCCAGCCGACGGTGGTGCGCGGCTTCTCGAAGTACACGCGCATCACCAGGTACAGGGTGTCGGAAACTTCTTCGGCCAGCACCTTCAGGCGCTCGGCGTACTCGTGGGCGGCTTTGATGTCGTGGATGGAGCAGGGGCCCACCACGACGAACAGTCGATGGTCCTTGCCGTCGAGAATGTTGCGCACCACTTCTCGGCCGGCAGTCACGGTCTGCAGGGCCTTGGCGCTGAGGGGGAGTTCCTTCTTGAGCTGATCGGGGGTGATCAAGGTCTCGTTGGAGGCAACGTTAAGGTCGTCGATCGGTAAATCAGCCATCGTGTTACTCGTCAGGTCACGGGTGCCGGCCGCCAGCAATCCCCGTGCGGCCCAGCAGCAAGATTGTTCGCAACGGGGAGCCGAACCTTAGCGCGTTACAAGGTGGCTCGACAATGGGCTTTCCCCCGCCGGTACTGGGTTTTTAGGCTCAAGGCGCGTTTTATTGTGCAAGGGGGCGTGGCCAGGTAAGGGGCAAGCTAGCGTGCGCGGATGGTTCTGCGTTCGAACGGCGAGGGATTTAAGTGTAAAAAACCAAGTATCCAGATTTCGGACAAGGAGTGTGTGTGGTCACTCATAACCCACGTATCGGCATCATCGGCAGCGGCGCCATCGGCGGTTTCTACGGGCTCATGCTCGCGCGCGCCGGTTTCGATGTGCATTTTCTGCTACGCAGTGAATACAGCATCGTCCATGAGCAAGGCATGGCGGTGGACAGTGCGGTCTACGGTCAGATGCATATGAAGGTTCAGGCTTATGCCTCGGCCGCCGACATGCCTCCCTGCGACTGGTTGCTGGTAGGGGCCAAGGCCACCAGCAACCGGGAGCTTGCACCGCTGATCATCCAGGCCGCAGCCCCAGGGGCCAAAGTGGTGTTGTTGCAAAATGGTCTGGGCGTGGAGGAGCAATTGCGCCCGTCACTGCGCGCCGATATGCATCTGCTTGGCGGTCTGTGCTTCATTTGCGTCAATCGTCAGGCGCCGGCAGTGGTGCGCCATCAGGCGCTGGGCATGGTCAACCTGGGTTACCACAGTGGCCCGGCCGATGATGCGGGCGCCGCTGTCGTTGCCCAGGGTGCGGCGCTGTTCCAGGCGGCGGGCATCGACTCCCAGGCCATGGATGACCTCGAGCAGGCCCGGTGGCAGAAGCTTGTGTGGAATGTGCCTTACAACGGTCTCTCGGTGCTGCTGCAGGCCAGCACCGCGGCGCTGATGACGGATCCGGACAGCCGTGATCTGGTGCGCGCGCTGATGGCTGAAGTCGTGCAGGGCGCCCGGGCCTGTGGACATGTCCTGCCCAATGGTTACGCCGAGCAACTGTTCAGCCTCACCGAAAAGATGCCCGACTACTGGCCGAGCATGTACCACGACCATACTCTACGGCGACCGCTCGAGCTGCAGGCGATCTACGCCGAACCGCTGGCCCGCGCGCAAGCGGCCGGGTGCCGGTTGCCGCAGATGCAGATGCTGTACCAAACGTTGGTCTTCATCGACCGTCACAATCGCTACGTCTGACTCCGCGCAGGCCACGTCCGCAGCGCGCCGGACGGCAGAGCGGCCGTACACGGCGCTGCTAAGCTGAACCTTGCTCTGCCGTAACGGCAGTCGAGGAGGTCGAATGATTCATTCCATGCTGTATGCCACCGACCTCGGTGTCTACGCGCCTTTTGTCATGCAGCACGCCTTGGCCCTGGCCCGGACCTTCAACGCAGAGCTGTACGTGATCCATGCGGTGGAACCTATGGGGCAGTTCGCAGAATCCCTGCTGCAAAGCTACCTCGACGAGCAGACCCTAGACGAGTTGCACAGCGAGGGCGTGAATACGGTCATGGCCAACATCGAACAGCGGGTGTTGGAAAACTTTCGTGACGAATTAGGTGAAGAAGCGGACCTGGCCCTGATCCGGGCGGTGAGGGTTCGTCAGGGAGATCCGGCGCAGGTGATCATCGAGCAGGCTCAGCGCTTGAGTGTCGACCTGTTGATCTTCGGCAGCCACAGCCAGGGAGCAGGGGTGGATGTGCCGATCGGTCGCACCGCCGCGCGGTTGCTGCAGCTGTCGCCGGTGCCGGTCTACATGGTGCCGTTGGCGCAGCATTTGGGGCGTAGGAAGGGCTGAAACTGAGGGTAGGGTTAATCCGGGGCATGTAACAAAATAGTTCTAGTTTTATTTCGAGAACCACTAATATAGTTATATCTCATCGCTGCCTGCTGCCGGTGACCTACCGCTGATTCGAGGGAAACCTATGAAGCTTCAACAACTGCGCTACATCTGGGAAGTGGCGCACCACGACCTCAACGTCTCCGCGACAGCGCAGAGCCTCTACACCTCCCAACCCGGGATCAGCAAACAGATCCGCCTGCTCGAGGACGAGCTCGGCGTCGAGGTCTTCGCCCGCAGCGGCAAGCACCTGACACGCGTCACCCCCGCCGGTGAGCGCATCATCAACACCGCTGGCGAGATCCTGCGCAAGGTCGAGAGCATCAAGCAGATCGCCCAGGAGTTCTCCAACGAGAAGAAGGGGACCCTGTCCATCGCCACCACCCACACCCAGGCACGCTATGCGCTGCCCCCGGTGATCAGCAGTTTCATCAAGCAGTACCCGGAAGTCGCCCTGCACATGCACCAGGGCTCGCCCATGCAGATCGCCGAGATGGCCGCCGACGGCACCGTCGATTTTGCGATCGCCACCGAGGCGCTGGAGCTGTTCGGCGACTTGATCATGATGCCTTGCTACAAGTGGAACCGCTGCGTGGTGGTGCCGCAGGGCCATCCACTGACCAAGCTGCCGAAACTGACCCTCGAAGCGGTCGCTGAGTACCCGATCGTGACCTACGTGTTCGGCTTTACCGGGCGCTCCAAGTTGGACGAGGCGTTCAACCATCGTGGCTTGACGCCGAAAGTGGTGTTCACCGCCGCTGACGCCGACGTCATCAAGACCTACGTGCGCCTGGGCCTGGGCGTGGGTATCGTGGCCAAAATGGCCGTGGACACCAAGCTCGACAGCGACCTGGTGGCCCTGGATGCCAGCGAGCTGTTCGAGGCCAGCATCACCAAGATCGGCTTCCGCCGCGGTACCTTCCTGCGGGGCTTTATGTGCGACTTCATCGAGAAGTTCGCACCCCACCTGACCCGCGAAGTAATGGCCAAGGCTATCCAGTGCCATAACAAGCAAGAGCTTGAGGAGCTGTTCGACGGCGTCGAATTGCCCGTGCACTGAGTCTTCGAGGTACAAAAAAACCGGCCATCGCGCCGGTTTTTTTGTACCTGGTGAAATCAGGCTTTGGTGATCAGGTTGCCGGCGTGCAGGCCGCATTCCTTCTGGGTCGACTCTTCCCACCACCAGCGCCCTTCACGCTCGTGCTGGTTGGGCAGCACAGGGCGGGTGCATGGCTCGCAACCGATACTGATGAAGCCGCGCTCGTGCAGGCTGTTATAGGGTAATTCGAGCATACGGATGTAGCCCCAGACTTCCTCGCTGGTCATCTGTGCCAGCGGGTTGAACTTGTACAGGGGGCGTTCGGGCGTGGAGAACGCCGTGTCGATTTCCAGTGCCGCCACCTGGCTGCGAGTGCCGGGGCTCTGGTCGCGGCGCTGGCCGGTGGCCCAGGCGCTCACGGTAGCCAGCTTGCGGCGCAATGGCTCGATCTTGCGGATGCCGCAGCACTCGCCATGGCCGTCCTTGTAGAAGCTGAACAGGCCCTTTTCCTTGACGAAGGGGTCGAGCAGGGCGCGGTCGGGGCTGAGGATTTCGATCGGCAGGTTGTACTGCTCGCGGACCTGATCGATGAAACGGTAGGTCTCTGGGTGTAGGCGACCGGTGTCGAGGCTGAACACCTTGACCTGCTTGTTCAGCTTCCAGGCCATGTCGACCAGCACCACATCCTCGGCGCCACTGAAGGAAATCCACAGGTCGTCGCCGAAATGCTCGAACGCAAGTTTGAGGATGTCCTGGGGGGACTTGCTGGCGTAGGTCGCGGCCAGGGCAGCGACGTCGAAGGGTTGGCTCATCAGGCGGTTTCCATCGTGTGTGTGGCGCTGTGCGCTCGTAGTGAGCCGATGGTAACAAAAAATGGCGGGGTAGACGTTTGCCTTGAAGCGTCTCTTCGCGGGTAGAGCCGCTCTCTGAGGTGCGGTTCACACCTGCAGGAGCGGGCCCCCCCCGCGAAGAAAGCGTCATCGTTCACAAGCCTTGCAGGGTCTCCATCAACACCCGCACCTTGGCGATGGACTCTTCGTACTCGGCCTGCCACTCAGAGTCGGCCACCACCGCGCCACCGCCCCAGCAACAGACCTGACCTTCCTTGACCAGCAGGCTGCGGATGGCAATGGAGCTGTCCATCTCGCCACGTACGTCCACGTACAGCAGCGAGCCGCAGTACAGCGCGCGGCGTGTCGGCTCCAGTTCATCGATGATTTGCATGGCGCGAATCTTCGGAGCGCCGGTGATCGAGCCACCCGGGAAACTATCGCCGATCAGGTCCAGGGCATCCTTGCCGGCGGCCAAACGCCCGGTGATGCTGCTGACCAGATGGTGGACATTGGGGTAGCTCTCCAGGCTGAACAGCTCGGGAACCTTGACCGAGCCGATCTGGCACGTACGCCCCAGATCGTTGCGCAGCAAGTCGACGATCATCAGGTTTTCCGAGCGATCCTTGGGGCTGCTCTGCAGCTCGGCGGCGTTGCGCGCGTCCTCCTGCGGATCGGCGGAGCGAGGCCGGGTGCCCTTGATCGGCCGGGTTTCCACCTGGCCCTGGCTGACCTTGATGAAGCGCTCTGGCGAGAAGCTCAGCAAGGCGCTGCCATCGGCCAATTGCTGATAGCCGGAAAATGGCGTCGGGCAGGCTTTGCGCAGAGCCTGGTAGGCGCGCCACGGGTCGCCTTGGCAGGGGGCGCGGAAGCGTTGAGTCAGGTTGATCTGGTAGCAGTCCCCGGCCTGGATGTACTGCTGGACCTTGTCGAACGCGCTGCGGTACTGGGCAGGTTGCAGGTCGCCGCGCATCGGGGCGAGCAGTGTGAAGTCGCCTTCTTCGATGGTGTCGGGTGTTTCGAACAGCTGGATCAGGCGGCTGCGTTCGGCGGCTGCGAGGCTTGGGTGGAACACCAGTTGCGTGGTACCACGCTGGTGATCGGTGATCATGGCCCAGGCATACAGGCCCAGTTGCGCATCGGGCAGGCCGAGATCGTCCTGGGCCAGGCTTGGCAATTGCTCCAGGCGCCGGCCGAAGTCATAGCTCAGGTAGCCGATCAGGCCGCCGGCAAACGGCAGCTCCATGCCGTCGGGCAATGTTGCGTGGCCCAGATCAGCCAGGGCATCGCGCAGGCGTTGCAGATAGGCTCGGCCATCTTCCCCGACCCCGGCTTGCAGGTGCTGCACCGGCCAGGCGCTGAGCAAGTCGAATCGACCGCGCTCGGCGCCGGGACGGGCGCTGTCGAGCAGGATCGCGCCCGGGGCCTGACGCAGGCGGGCGAAATGGACGGCGGGGTCGAGCTGGTAGGGCAGGGAGTGGAGCGTACAGGTTGGCATCAGAGTGGACGGCGATGACAAAGCGAGGAGGGGATTGTATTCGCCTGCGGGACGAGCGCAAAGCTGCCAGACCGAGAAGATGTTGGTTCGCTCGCGGGTGGCCCGTTCCCACAGAAGAAGCGCTCCCGTAGAAGAAGCGCTTGCACTCTGGGAGTCAGACGAAAGCTGCGATGGGCTGCAAGGCAGCCCTCGAGGGTTATTGCGGTTGGACGTGACCGAACAGACCTTGGGAGACGCGCACGCGCTGCTCGGCAGTTTCCTTCACGCCGTCCTTGGCCAGCGCTTCCAGGTGCGCCTCGATGGCATGGGTACGCTGTGTCAGGCCGCAGTCGTTGGCGATCTGGATATTCAGGCCCGGGCGGGCGTTGAGCTCGAGAATCAGCGGGCCCTTGTCCTGGTCCAGGACCATGTCGACCCCGATGTAGCCCAGGCCGCACAGCTCGTAGCAGCTGGCTGCCAGCTTCATGAAGCCATCCCAGTTCGGCAACTGCACGCCGTCCACCGCGTTGGTGGTGTCCGGGTGCTTGCGGATGATCTTGTTCAGCCAGGTACCGCGCAGGGTCAGGCCAGTGGCCAGGTCCACGCCCACTCCGATTGCGCCTTGGTGCAGGTTGGCCTTGCCACCGGATTGACGGGTTGGCAGCCGCAGCATGGCCATCACCGGGTAGCCCATCAGCACGATGATGCGGATGTCCGGCACACCTTCATAGCTGATGCTCTTGAAGATTTGGTCCGGGGTGACCCGATACTCGATCAGCGCGCGATCGCGGTGCCCGCCAAGCGAATAGAGCCCGGTGAGAATGCTGGAGATCTGGTGTTCGATCTCCTCGTGGCTGATGATCTTGCCCGACACCGTGCGGTAGCGGTCCTCGAAACGATCGGCGATGACCATGATGCCGTCACCGCCGGCCCCTTGGGCCGGCTTGATGACGAAATCGTTGCGGTTGCCGATGATCTGGTCGAGTTTTTCGATCTGCTTTTCGGTCTCGATGATGCCGTACATCTCCGGCACATGGATGCCGGCCTTGATCGCGCGCTCCTTGGTGATGATCTTGTCATCGACGATCGGGTACAGGTGGCGCTTGTTGTACTTCAGGACGTAATCCGCGTTGCGCCGGTTGATGCCCATGATGCCCCGGGCCTCCAGGGCTTTCCAGGTCTTGATCAGTCCGAACATCAGGTGTCAGCCTTCACGAAAGCCTTGAAGCGAACGAGCTCGGTCAGGCGGTAGCCGCGGTAGCGACCCATCGCCAGCATGAAGCCCACCAGAATCAGCAGTACGGCCGGGAAGGTGAATACGAAGTACACCAGCTCCGGCACCATCATCAGTAAATGCGCCAGCGAAGCGGCGAACAGGGTACCGATGGCCACCTTCATGGCATGGCCGGCGCCACGTTCTTCCCAGGTAATGGACAAGCGCTCGATGGTCATGGTCAGGATCACCATCGGGAACAGGGCTACCGACAGGCCACGTTCCAGGCCCAGCTTGTGGCTGAACAGGCTGATGGCGGCGATCAGTACCACCACGAAGGTCAGCACCACCGACAGGCGTGGCAGCATCTGCAGCTTCAGGTGTTCAAGGTACGAGCGCAGCGACAGGCCCAGAGCGGTGATCACCGTGAACAGCACGATGCCAAAGCCCAACTGGGTTTCGCGGAAGGCCAGGGCGATCAGCACCGGGGTGAAGGTGCCGAGGGTCTGGATGCCGATCAGGTTGCGCAGCACCAGGATCACCAGCACGCCGATCGGGATCATCACCATGATCATGAAGGTCTGCTGGGTCTGCAGGGGCAGGCCGTACAGGGAGTACTCCAGGAAATCGGCGTCGGTGTTCTCGTCGGTCAGCTTGGCCAGGCGGATGGCGTTCATCTCGCTGTTGTTCATGCTGAAGGTGACATTGGCCTTCTTGCCACCATCGACGGTGATCAGGTTGTCGTCACCGGTCCACCACAGCAGGCGATCGCTGGGCAGGCCCTGTTCACCGGTGTCGGGGTTGAAGTAGAGCCAGTCGTTGCCGTTGAAGCTGCGCAGCCACAGCTCAGGCGTTTGTGGGGTATCGGCCACGAGGCGGATGGTGTGGACCTTTTCCATCGGCACGTGGGCGATGGACAGCAGCAGGTCGATGACCTGGGCTTTCTTCATCGACGAGGTGTCGCCGGCCAGCAGCAACTTGACGTTGTCGTCGTTGAGGTTGTTGACCCGCTTGATGGTCTCGCTGACGAAGGTCTCGACGTCGGCCGAGTGCTGGCGGATCGGCGCCATCAGGGCCTCGGCGGCGATCTTCTCTGGGCCTTCGACGGCCAGGCTGTCGCGGAAGGTCGGGCCTTTGACCGTGGTCTTCTCATTGCTGTAGCGCTTGGTCAGGACCAGGCGGTAGTAGAGGGTCTGGTTGCCGCTGGCGCGGCGGGCCGACCAGGTCACCTTGCGGTTGCCGTCGGCGCGGTTGACGCTCACCCCATAGTTGTTGGAGATGAAGCTCTCGTTGAGGCTGACATAGTCACGGTTCAGCGGTGGTACGAACATCTGCACCTTGACCGGGTCCTTCGGGTTGGCGATGAACTCGACCTTGGCGTCGATGTTCCACAAGTCGTCGGTCTCGTCCTCGGTCACCGGGATGCCGAGAATGAAGATCTGATAGGCCGTGACCAGCACGCCCAGGAGCACCAGGACGGTGATCAGGACTTTCAGGTGAAGGGTAAGAGAGCGCATCGGAATTACTCTGCGGTGGGAGCTTTGGTGGCGCAGGCAGGTTTGCCGGCCGCGTATTTAAGGCTTGGGTCGACCAGCGCGTCAAAGTGCTTGAGCGCCTCGGAGCCAATGAGCAACGGGAACTGGAAGGCACTGCGGTCGGTGAGGTTGACCTCGATGGTGCGTCGGGCCTGGCCCATGCAGATATCTAGCTCGATAACCGGGCGTGCGGTGTAGGCCTTGCCTTCGTCCGGGTTGTAGTCGCCGGCTCGGCGCTTGATCTTGCTGACGCGGGCCAAGGGGCGTTCGATCGGGTGCGAATGGGCGGCATCGATGGCCAGGTAGAAGCGTACCCAGCTTTCGCCGTTGCGCTTGAAACGCTTGATGTCACGGGCGCTCAGGGACGCGGTCTTGGCGCCGGTGTCGAGTTTGGCCGCCACTTCCAGGTCGAGGTCGGAAAGGCGGGCATATTCGTTCAGGCCATACACGGTCTTTTCTCCCGCCTGGCCAAGGGCCGGCAGCAGAGCGAGGCAGAACAGCAATGAAGCGGGTGTAAGTCTCATAAATCCTGGCGCGGTGCTGTGCGGGTTCGGGGCAAGGCGACTGGCAAGTACTGCGCAAGCTTCCTCGTTCATCTGTCAACACGCTGAAAAGGTTGGCAGACACACTATCCATACTCCCTCGGGAGGCGCGGCATTCTATCACGCCGATGGTTCGACGCCAGCGCGCCGCGATCTGACAGCGGGGGTATTGGGTAAGTTCGTTCTTAGACGATTGTCGACAATATTGATTTTGTCTTTGACTACATTGCGCTGTTTAGCTAGCTTTGGCGCTATTGAAACGCAAGGTGTCGACAATATGTTGGATGCAAGCCAAGCGCTGCTGTCGGTGTCGGATGAATCGGAAACGCTCTCGGAGAACGTCTTCCGGCGTATCCAGGCGGCCATCGTCAAAGGCGAGATCGCCCCGGGCAGCAAAATTTCCGAGCCGGAACTGGCGCGCACCTACGGGATCAGCCGGGGTCCGCTGCGCGAGGCCATCCATCGCCTGGAAGGGCAACGCCTGCTGGTGCGCGTCCCTCATGTGGGTGCCCGGGTGGTCTCGCTCAACCATGCCGAACTGATCGAGCTGTACGAAATCCGCGAATCGCTCGAGGGCATGGCCTGTCGCCTGGCTGCAGAACGTATGAGCCTAGCCGACATCGACGAGTTGCGCCGGGTGCTGGATACCCATGAGCGCGATGCGGCATTCCAGGCCGGTGTGGGCTACTACCAGCAGGAAGGCGACTTCGACTTCCATTATCGGATCATCCAGGGCAGCGGCAACCAGACCCTGGTCAAGATGCTCTGCGGCGAGCTGTACCAACTGGTGCGCATGTACCGCATCCAGTTCTCCGCGACGCCCAATCGCCCACGCCAGGCGTTTGCCGAACACCACCGTATCCTCGATGCCATCGCCGACCGTGACGGTGAACTGGCCGAACTCCTGATGCGTCGCCACATCGGCGCGTCCAAGCGCAACATCGAGCGTCACTACCAAGGCGCCGACAACAATAGCCCACGAGGTGAGTCATGACTTTGAAGAGCACGCCCGGCCAACGTTTCCGCGACGCGGTAGCCGCCGAACATCCGTTGCAGGTGGTCGGGACCATCAATGCCAACCATGCCCTGCTGGCCAAGCGTGCCGGCTTCAAGGCCATCTACCTCTCCGGCGGCGGTGTCGCCGCAGGCTCGCTGGGCCTGCCTGACCTGGGCATCAGCGGCCTGGATGATGTGCTGACCGACGTACGCCGGATCACCGATGTCTGCGACCTGCCGCTGCTGGTGGATGTCGACACCGGTTTCGGGGCGTCGGCCTTCAACGTGGCCCGTACCGTGCGTTCGATGATCAAGTTCGGCGCGGCGGCCATCCATATCGAGGACCAGGTCGGCGCCAAGCGTTGTGGCCATCGCCCGAACAAGGAAATCGTCACCCAGCAGGAAATGGTCGACCGCATCAAGGCCGCAGTGGATGCCCGTACCGATGACAGCTTCGTGATCATGGCCCGTACCGACGCCTTGGCAGTCGAAGGCCTGAATGCCGCGCTGGATCGCGCTGCAGCCTGCATCGAGGCCGGTGCCGACATGATCTTCCCGGAAGCGATCACCGAGCTTTCGATGTACAAGACCTTCGCCGACCGTGTGAAGGCGCCTATCCTGGCCAACATCACCGAATTCGGCGCTACGCCGCTGTACACCACCGAAGAGCTGGCCTCGGTCGACGTCTCGTTGGTGCTGTACCCCTTGTCGGCCTTCCGCGCCATGAACAAGGCGGCTGAGAATGTCTACACCGCGCTGCGCCGCGACGGTACCCAGAAGAACGTTGTCGACACCATGCAGACGCGCATGGAGCTCTACGATGCCATCGGCTACCACGCCTTCGAGCAAAGCCTCGATGCGCTGTTCGCCCAGAAGAAAGGCTGAAGGTTCGAGTCTGGTGCGGGAGCGAGTGGCCTTTTCAGGGGTAACCCGCTCCCACAGCTCGCTGAAACATGAATGATGCGCCGGACCTGCAGGAGCGGTTTCCCCCGCGAAGCGTCCGGTACAGGCAACCGAATTAGCCGGCAAGATTTCGATAACAAATTCAAGAAAGGAGAACACCCCATGGCCGAAGCAAAAGTACTCAGCGGTGCAGGCCTGCGTGGCCAGGTGGCCGGGCAGACCGCGCTGTCGACCGTTGGCCAGGCCGGTGCTGGTCTGACCTACCGTGGCTACGATGTTCGCGACCTGGCGGCTGGTGCCGAATTCGAAGAAGTCGCCTATCTGCTGCTGTACGGCGAGCTGCCGAGCAAGGCAGAGCTGGCCGATTACAAGCGCAAGCTCAAAGGCCTGCGCGACCTGCCCCAGGCCCTTAAGGAAGTGCTTGAGCGCATCCCGCGCGACGCCCACCCGATGGACGTGATGCGCACCGGTTGCTCGGTGCTGGGGACCTTGGAGCCTGAGCTGACCTTCGAGGCCCAGCGCGAGAAGACCGATCGCTTGCTGGCCGTCTTCCCGGCGATCATGTGCTACTGGTACCGCTTCACCCACCATGGCGTGCGCATCGACTGCACCAGCGACGAAGACACCCTGGGCGGCCATTTCCTGCACCTGCTGCACGGCAAGAAGCCGAGCGAACTGCACGTCAAAGTGATGAACGTCTCGCTGATCCTCTACGCCGAGCACGAATTCAACGCCTCGACCTTCACTGCCCGCGTCTGCGCCTCGACCCTGTCGGACCTGTATTCGTGCATCACCGCCGCCATCGGTTCTCTGCGCGGCCCGCTGCACGGTGGCGCCAACGAGGCGGCCATGGAGCTGATCGAGCGCTTCCAGAGCCCGCAGGAGGCCGTTGCCGAGCTGCTGCGCATGCTTGAGCGCAAGGACAAGATCATGGGCTTCGGCCATGCGATCTACAAAGAGTCCGACCCGCGTAACGAGGTGATCAAGGGCTGGTCGAAGCAGTTGGCTGACGAGGTGGGTGACACCGTGCTGTACCCGGTCTCCGAGGCAATCGACAAGACCATGTGGGAGCAAAAGCGCCTGTTCCCGAACGCTGACTTCTACCACGCCTCGGCGTACCACTTCATGGGTATCCCGACCAAGCTGTTCACTCCGATCTTTGTCTGCTCGCGCCTGACCGGCTGGGCCGCGCATGTCTTCGAGCAGCGCGCCAACAACCGCATCATCCGCCCGAGCGCCGAGTATGTCGGCGTCGAGCAGCGCAAGTTCGTGCCGATCGAGCAGCGCTGAAACAGGGCGCTGCGCGTTCCCTGTAGGAGAGGGGCAAGCCTGCTCCTGCAGGGGCGGTGCCCGCTTAGGTAAACCGTGACCGAGCCTGATAACGATATGAACACCGCATTTCGCAAGAACCTGCCAGGTACCGACCTGGACTACTTCGACGCCCGCGCGGCAGTCGAAGCGATCAAGCCCGGCGCCTACGATGGCCTGCCGTACACGTCCCGCGTGCTCGCCGAGAACCTGGTGCGCCGTTGCGACCCGGCGACCCTGAACGCCTCCCTGGAACAGCTGATCGAACGCAAGCGCGATCTGGACTTCCCATGGTTCCCCGCGCGCGTGGTCTGCCACGACATTCTCGGGCAGACCGCCCTGGTCGACCTGGCGGGCCTGCGTGATGCCATTGCCGACAAGGGCGGCGATCCGGCCCAGGTCAACCCGGTGGTGCCGGTGCAATTGATCGTCGACCACTCCCTGGCAGTGGAATGCGGTGGTTTCGACCCGCAGGCGTTCGAGAAGAACCGCGCCATCGAAGATCGCCGCAACGAAGACCGTTTCCACTTCATCAACTGGACCAAGAAAGCGTTCAAGAACGTCGACGTGATCCAGCCGGGCAACGGCATCATGCACCAGATCAACCTGGAGAAGATGTCGCCGGTCATCCATAACGACCGTGGCGTGGCCTACCCGGACACCTGCGTCGGTACCGACAGCCATACCCCGCACGTCGATGCCCTGGGTGTGATCGCCATCGGTGTCGGTGGCCTGGAAGCCGAGAACGTCATGCTCGGTCGCGCCTCCTGGATGCGTCTGCCGGAAATCGTCGGCGTCGAGCTGACCGGCAAACTGCAGCCGAACATCACCGCTACTGACTTGGTACTGGCCCTGACCGAGTTCCTGCGCAAGCAGAAAGTGGTCGGTGCCTATCTGGAATTCCACGGCGAAGGTGCTCGCGCGCTGACCCTGGGGGATCGTGCCACCATTTCCAACATGGCACCGGAATACGGCGCCACGGCGGCAATGTTCGCCATCGACCAGCAGACCATCGATTACCTCAAGCTGACCGGCCGCGAAGAGCAGCAGGTCAAGCTGGTGGAAACCTATGCCAAAGCCGCCGGTCTTTGGGCCGACAGCCTGGCCAAGGCCCAATACGAGCGTGTACTGAGCTTCGATCTGTCGAGCGTGGTGCGCAATATGGCCGGCCCGTCTAACCCGCACGCCCGCGTCGCCACCAGCGACCTGGCCGCCAAAGGGATCGCAGGCGCCTGGGAAGAAGTCCCAGGGCAGATGCCCGACGGCGCAGTGATCATTGCCGCCATCACCAGCTGCACCAACACCAGCAACCCGCGCAACGTCATCGCTGCAGGCTTGTTGGCGCGTAACGCCAACAAGCTGGGTCTTGCGCGCAAGCCATGGGTCAAGTCCTCCCTGGCACCTGGCTCCAAGGCCGTGCAGTTGTATCTAGAGGAGGCCGGGCTCGAGAAGGAGCTGGAACAACTGGGCTTTGGCATCGTCGCCTTCGCCTGCACCACCTGCAACGGTATGTCCGGTGCGCTCGATCCGAAGATCCAGCAGGAAATCATCGATCGCGACCTGTACGCCACCGCCGTGCTGTCGGGCAACCGTAACTTCGACGGGCGCATCCACCCTTACGCCAAGCAGGCCTTCCTGGCGTCGCCGCCTCTGGTGGTGGCCTACGCCATTGCTGGCACCATCCGCTTCGACATCGAGAAGGACGTGCTGGGTGTGGTCGATGGCAAGGAAATTCGCCTGAAGGACATCTGGCCGAGCGATGCGGAAATCGACGCCGTGGTCCAGGCGGCGGTCAAACCGGAGCAGTTCCGCAAGGTGTACATCCCGATGTTCGCCATCGAGCAGGACACTGGGCCGAAGGTTGCGCCGCTGTACGACTGGCGCCCGATGAGCACTTACATCCGCCGCCCGCCGTACTGGGAGGGTGCCCTGGCCGGCGAGCGAACCCTGCGCGGCATGCGCCCGCTGGCGGTGCTGCCGGACAACATCACCACCGACCACCTGTCGCCGTCCAACGCCATCATGCTCGACAGTGCCGCGGGCGAGTACCTGGCGAAAATGGGCCTGCCGGAAGAGGACTTCAACTCCTACGCCACCCACCGTGGTGACCACCTGACTGCTCAGCGTGCCACCTTCGCCAACCCCAAGCTGTTCAACGAAATGGTGCGCAAGGAAGACGGTAGCGTGAAGCAGGGCTCGCTGGCGCGTATCGAGCCGGAAGGCAAGGTGACCCGCATGTGGGAGGCGATCGAGACCTACATGGAGCGCAAGCAGCCGTTGATCATCGTCGCCGGCGCCGACTACGGCCAGGGCTCGTCCCGTGACTGGGCGGCCAAGGGTGTGCGTCTGGCAGGGGTCGAGGCGATCGTCGCCGAAGGCTTCGAGCGTATCCACCGTACCAATCTGGTGGGGATGGGCGTGTTGCCGCTGGAGTTCCTCCCAGGCACCAACCGCAAGACCCTGGACCTGGATGGCAGCGAGACCTACGACGTGCTCGGAGCGCGTACTCCGCGCGCGACCCTGACCCTGGTGGTGACCCGTCGTAACGGCGAGCGCCTCGAGGTGCCGGTGACCTGCCGTCTGGATACCGCCGAAGAGGTGTCGATCTACGAGGCCGGTGGTGTGCTGCAGCGCTTCGCCCAGGACTTCCTGGAAGCGACCGCCTAAACAGGAGCCGCACGGTCCTTGTAGGAGCGGGTTTACCCGCGAATGCGTTCGATCAGGCAACACTGTTGCTCGTGCTCACGCTTTCGCGAGTAAACGTGCTCCCACGGGGGCGTGCAAACAGGAATTCGAACATGGCACATGTACCGCAAGTCAAGATTCCCGCCACGTACATCCGTGGCGGCACCAGCAAGGGCGTGTTCTTCCGCCTGCAAGACCTTCCTGAGCGTGCCCAGCAACCGGGCCCGGCGCGCGATGCGCTGCTGCTACGGGTGATCGGTAGCCCCGACCCTTACGGCAAGCAGATCGACGGTATGGGTGGTGCTACCTCCAGCACCAGCAAGACCGTGATCCTCGCGCGCAGCACTCGCCCTGAGCATGATGTCGACTACCTGTTCGGCCAGGTCTCCATCGACAAGGCGTTCGTCGACTGGAGCGGCAACTGCGGCAACCTGTCCGCCGCCGTCGGCTCCTTCGCCATCAGCGCCGGGCTGGTGGATGCCGCGCGCATCCCGCATAACGGCGTCGCCACTGTGCGTATCTGGCAGGCCAATATCGGCAAGACCATCATCGCCCATGTGCCGATCACCGAAGGTGAGGTGCAGGAAACCGGCGACTTCGAGCTCGACGGGGTGACCTTCCCGGCAGCCGAGGTGCAACTGGAATTTCTCGATCCGGCCGCCGATGAAGACGGCGAGGGTGGCGCGATGTTCCCCACCGGCAATCTGGTGGACGATCTGGAGGTGCCGGGCGTCGGGACCTTCAAGGCGACCTTGATCAATGCCGGGATCCCGACCATCTTCGTCAATGCCGCCGACATTGGTTACACCGGCACTGAGCTGCAGGACGCGATCAACGGCGACCCTGCCGCGTTGACGCGTTTCGAGACCATCCGCGCCTATGGCGCCGTGCGCATGGGCCTGATCGAGGATGTCGACCAGGCGGCGGGACGTCAGCATACGCCGAAGGTCGCCTTCGTCGCGCCACCGGTCTCGTACACCGCGTCCAGTGGCAAGGCCGTCGAGGCGGGCGATGTCGACCTGCTGGTGCGTGCGCTGTCGATGGGCAAGCTGCACCACGCCATGATGGGCACCGCAGCGGTGGCGATCGGCACGGCGGCGGCTATCCCTGGCACGCTGGTCAACCTTGCCGCTGGCGGCGGTGAGCGCAGTGCCGTGCGTTTCGGCCATCCCTCCGGGACCTTGCGGGTGGGAGCAGAGGCGCGCAAGGTGGACGGTGAATGGACCGTGACCAAAGCGATCATGAGCCGCAGTGCTCGCGTGTTGATGGAGGGCTGGGTGCGCGTGCCTGGCGATAGCTTCTAACACGCCATCGGCGCTCGGCTTGCGTTGAGAGGGGCCGCAGAGCGGCCCCCTATTCAAGGGAGCAGACAATGAGCGCCAACGTAGACCTCAACGACCGCCCGGACTACGACCGGGTCCTGCAGACCATCGCCGACTACGTGCTCGATTACCAGGTCGAGTCGGCCGAAGCCCTGGACACCGCCCGCAACTGCCTGATGGACACCCTGGGCTGTGGCTTGCTGGCGTTGCGTTTTCCCGAGTGCACCAAGCACCTTGGCCCGTTGGTCGAGGGTACAGTCGTTCCCCAGGGGGCGCGGGTGCCCGGTACCTGTTATCGGCTGGATCCGGTAAAGGCCGCCTGGGACATCGGCTGTATCGTGCGCTGGCTGGATTACAACGACACCTGGCTGGCCGCCGAGTGGGCTCATCCCTCTGACAACTTGGGCGGCATTCTTGCGGTCGCCGACCATCTTTCGCAAAAACGTGTGGCCAATGGCGAGCCGCCACTGACCATGCGCACTGTGCTCGAAGCCATGATCATGGCCCATGAGGTCCAGGGGGTGCTGGCCCTGGAAAATGCCTTCAACCGCGTCGGTCTCGATCATGTGGTGCTGGTCAAGGTCGCCTCCACGGCGGTGTGCGCCAAACTCATGGGTGCCAATCGGGCGCAGTTGCTCTCGGCCTTGTCCCATGCCTTCGTCGATGGCCAGGCGCTGCGCACCTACCGTCATGCGCCCAATGCGGGCTCACGTAAGTCCTGGGCGGCGGGCGATGCCTCCAGCCGAGGTGTGCGCCTGGCCGACATCGCCCTGCGTGGCGAGATGGGGGTGCCAGGTGTACTGACGGCGCCGCAATGGGGGTTCTACGATGTCTCGTTCAGCCATACCAACAAGGACCTGGCGCTCAAGCCTGCCGACCAGCGCACGTTGCGCCTGTCGCAAGCCTTTGGCAGCTATGTGATGGAGAATGTGCTGTTCAAGATCAGCTTCCCGGCGGAGTTCCACGCGCAGACGGCCTGCGAGGCGGCAGTGACCTTGCACCCACAGGTGCGCAATCGCCTGCACGAAGTCGATCGCATCGTCATCGGCACCAATGAGTCGGCGATCCGCATCATCTCCAAGGTCGGGCCATTGGCCAATGCTGCTGACCGCGATCATTGCCTGCAGTACATGACGGCGGTGCCGCTGATCTTCGGCAATCTGGTGGCCGAGCACTACGAGGATGCGTTTCATGCCGCTCACCCCAGCATCGATCGTTTGCGCGAGAAAATGGAAGTGGTCGAGGAGCCGCGTTTCAGCCGTGAATACCTGGAGGCCGACAAACGCTCGATTGCCAATAGCCTGCAAGTGTTCTTCAAGGATGGGACCCATACCGCGCAGGTAGTGGTGGAGTACCCGATCGGTCATCGGCGGCGGCGCGGGGAGGGGATACCGCTTTTGGAAGCCAAGTTCAGGGAGAACTTGGCGACGCGCTTCGTGCGCCAGCGCTGTGATGAGATCTTTGCCTTGTGCAAGGATCAGTCGAGGCTAGAAGGCACGGCGGTGCAGCGGTTTGTCGACCTCTTTGTGATTTGAGCATGCCTTGCCGGCCTCTTTGCGGGTAAGCCCGCCAAGAGGGCAAGACAGTGAATGCAAGGCCCACAAAAAAGCCCCGACATCTCTGCCGGGGCTTCTTCTTACCGCTTGTAGCTTACAGCTTGTCGCGCATTACGCCTGGACCACTGGGATCTTGGCGTTGGCCGCCGCTTCGCGGAACTCGGCGATCTGGTCGAAGCTCAGGTAGCGGTAGACGTCGGCAGCCATGCTGTCGATGTCCTTGGCGTACTGCAGGTACTCTTCGACGGTCGGCAGCTTGCCGATGATCGAGGCAACCGCGGCCAGTTCGGCCGAAGCCAGGTAGACGTTGGTGGCGTCGCCCAGGCGGTTCGGGAAGTTACGGGTCGAGGTGGAGACCACGGTCGAACCGGTCTGTACGCGAGCCTGGTTACCCATGCACAGCGAGCAGCCTGGCATTTCCATGCGCGCACCGGCTTTGCCGTAGATGCCGTAGTAGCCTTCTTCGGTCAGCTGATGGGCGTCCATCTTGGTTGGCGGGGCCAGCCACAGACGGGTTGGAATGCCACCTTTGACCTTGTCCAGCAGCTTACCGGCAGCGCGGAAGTGGCCGATGTTGGTCATGCACGAACCGATGAACACTTCGTCGATCTTGTCGCCGGCAACGGTCGACAGCAGACGGGCGTCGTCCGGGTCGTTCGGCGCGCAGAGCACAGGCTCCTTGACGTCGGCCAGGTCGATCTCGATGACGGCGGCGTATTCGGCGTCGGCGTCGGCAGCCAGCAGCTGAGGCTTGGCCAGCCAGGCTTCCATCGCCTGGGCGCGGCGCTCCAGGGTGCGGGCGTCACCGTAGCCTTCGCTGATCATCCAGCGCAGCAGGGTGATGTTGGACTTCAGGTACTCGGCGATCGACTCTTCCGGCAGCTTGATGGTGCAACCGGCGGCGGAACGCTCGGCCGAGGCGTCGGACAGCTCGAAGGCTTGTTCGACGGTCAGCTCGTTGAGGCCTTCGATCTCCAGGATGCGGCCGGAGAAGATGTTCTTCTTGCCCTTCTTCTCGACAGTCAGCAGGCCTTGCTGGATGGCGTAGTAAGGAATGGCATGGACCAGGTCGCGCAGGGTGATGCCAGGCTGCAGCTTGCCCTTGAAGCGAACCAGTACCGACTCCGGCATGTCCAGCGGCATGACGCCGGTAGCAGCGGCGAAGGCGACCAGACCGGAACCGGCCGGGAAGGAAATGCCGATCGGGAAGCGGGTGTGCGAGTCGCCACCGGTGCCGACGGTGTCAGGCAGCAGCATGCGGTTCAGCCAGCTGTGGATGATGCCGTCGCCTGGGCGCAGGGACACGCCGCCACGGGTGCGGATGAAATCCGGCAGGGTGTGGTGGGTGTTGACGTCGATCGGCTTCGGATAGGCTGCGGTGTGGCAGAACGACTGCATGACCAGGTCGGCGGAGAAGCCCAGGCAGGCGAGGTCTTTGAGCTCGTCGCGGGTCATCGGGCCAGTGGTGTCCTGGGAGCCGACGGTGGTCATCTTCGGCTCGCAGTAGGCGCCTGGGCGCACGCCCTGGCCTTCCGGCAGGCCGCAGGCGCGACCGACCATCTTCTGCGCCAGGGTGAAGCCCTTGCCGGAGTCGGCAGGCTGCTCTGGCTTCTTGAACAGGTCCGAAGCACCCAGGCCCAGTTCGGCACGGGCTTTTTCGGTCAGACCACGGCCGACGATCAGCGGGATACGGCCGCCAGCGCGGACTTCGTCCAGCAGGACTTCGGTTTTCAGCTCGAAGGTGGTGACCAGCTCGTCGCTGCCATGACGGCGCACTTCACCCTTGAACGGGTAGACGTCGATGACGTCGCCCATGGCCAGGTTGGTGCAGTCGAATTCGATCGGCAGGGCGCCGGCGTCTTCCATGGTGTTGTAGAAGATCGGGGCGATCTTGGTGCCGAAGCAGAAGCCACCGGCGCGCTTGTTCGGTACGTACGGGATGTCGTCGCCGAAGAACCACAGCACCGAGTTGGTGGCCGATTTACGCGAGGAACCGGTACCGACCACGTCACCGACGTAGGCGACCGGGAAGCCTTTGGCCTTGACCGCTTCGATCTGCTTGAGCGGGCCGACGGAGCCAGGTTGCTCCGGCTCGATGCCGTCACGGGCCATTTTCAGCATGGCCAGGGCGTGCAGCGGGATGTCAGGGCGCGACCAGGCGTCCGGGGCAGGGGACAGGTCGTCGGTGTTGGTTTCACCAGGCACCTTGAACACGGTCAGGGTGTACTTTTCGGCGATTGCCGGGCGGGCGGTGAACCACTCGCCAGCAGCCCAGGAGTCCAGGACGGCCTTGGCGTGAACGTTGCCGGCCTTGGCTTTTTCAGCCACGTCGTGGAAGGCATCGAACATCAGCAGGGTGTGCTTGAGCTGTTCGGCCGCGACGGCGCCCAGTTCGGCGTCATCCAGCAGCGCGACCAGCGTCTCGATGTTGTAGCCGCCTTGCATGGTGCCCAGCAGCTCGGTGGCATGCTTGCGGTCGATCAGCGGGGACTTGGCTTCGCCCTTGGCGATGGCGGAGAGGAAAGCGGCCTTGACGTAGGCGGCTTCGTCGACTCCTGGGGGAACGCGGTTGGTGATCAGGTCTACGAGGAAGGCTTCTTCGCCGGCCGGCGGGTTTTTCAGCAGCTCGACCAGGCCTGCAGTTTGTTCGGCGTTAAGCGGCTGGGGGACGATGCCCAGGGCGGCACGCTCTTCGATGTGTTTGCGGTAGGCTTCAAGCACAGTTATTACCCTCATCAGTGGTCCCTAAAGGGGAGTCCGGGACGCTCATCCAGCATTCTTCGCACCCATGCGCAATGACGGCTTTGTGGGCCGCCCAGCCAGGGTCGCAGAGAATCCTTACAGAAGCTGCTTTCAAAGTTTTACGCCTGTAGAACGGTGAGCTGATGAGGGCTGGCGCGGGTCATGCACGGTGGCATGTCCCGGCCAACGCCGTTCTACCGGATGAACTGTGCTCGTGACGCTTTGAAAACAGCTTCCAACGGACATTGGTGCCTTGAAAAGGCGGTGTGATTCTACGGCAAAAAAAGAGCGAACGTAAGGCGGCACACGCGACTTTAACGAGTGACCCTGGTTAGACAAAGGGCTAACATTGCCGGGTGTTCCACCGCCAGGCCGTTGTCTGTACATGTCCAACCAGTCCATCAAAACCCCTTGCGTAGGGCTCTGCTCCACGGTCTATGGCGACCTGGTGTGCCGGGGCTGCAAGCGCTTCCACCACGAAGTGATCCACTGGAACAGCTACGACGAGGACGAAAAACGTGCCGTCTGGCAGCGCCTGGAGCAACTGCTGGTGCAGGTGATGATGGCCAAGCTGGAAGTGTTCGACAAAGCACGCCTGCGCCAGCAACTGGAGCAGCGTTCGATTCGTTTTCTGGCGCACCAGTCCGAATATTGCTGGGCCTATCAGTTGATCGCCCGAGGCGCGCGCATGATCCGGGATCTGGAAGCTTATGGCATGGCCCTGCTTCCTGAGTTTCGCGACTGGGAACTGCCGCAGCTGCGTGACGCCATCGACCGGGAGTTCTTTCTGCTTTCCGAGGCGCACTATCAACGCTATATCGCGCCGTCCTTTCTCAAGCAGGCGCTGGGCTAGGCGGGCGCCCTTGCCCAAGGGCGCCGCGCAGGCGCCCGTCCAGCGAACTCAGTCGCCGCTGTACTCGCAGCCGCTGGTGCAGGTTTCGTGGATACGGACCTTCGACAGCTCCGGCAGCAGAGGCTTGACCTGGTCCCAGATCCACTTGGCGATCACCTCACTGGTGGGGTTCTCAAGGCCCGGAATGTCGTTCAGGTAGTTGTGGTCCAACTGCTCGTAGATTGGCTTGAAGATCGCCTTGATCTCGGCGAAGTCGCGGATCCAGCCGGTGTGAGGGTCGAGCGGGCCGGTCAGGTGCAGACCGACCTTGAACGAGTGGCCGTGCAGGCGACCGCATTTGTGCCCGGTGGGAACGTTGGGCAGGCGGTGGGCCGATTCGAATGTAAATTCCTTGAAGATTTCCACGCTGTAGAGACTCTTGAAAACAATGCTGGCGTGCAGTTTATCAGCATGCCCGCTACAAGGCTTGCAGCCGTTCGTGCAGCCGCCCGGTGGTGATCAGCTCCAGCAGTTCATCGCCCAGGCGCTGGCTCTCGGCGATGGCCTTGTACCAGTAACGCTTGCGCGCGGGGGCATCGCCCATGAAGCGCTTGAAGTCGTTGCGGTCCGGCAGCTTGCCGTAGGGCAGGGCGGCCAGGTACTGGGGGGAGGGTGTCATCAGCAGTACGTTGTGCAGGCGCCTGGCATCGCCGCGGCGCCAGGGCAGAGCCTTGTCGAACCAACCGGGCACCACTTTGTCGGTGAAGTGCGGGTAGAGCACCAGATCATCGCCTTGGTAGGGCAGGTCCAGGTGATAGTCGAGCAGGCCGCCGTCGCGGTAGGTGCCGGCACCTGCGCCGGGAATGTCACGCACGCCTTCCATCACCATGGGGATCGAGCCCGAGGCGAGCAGGGCATGGCGCAGGTTGGCCAAGTCCAGGGGCAGACAGCGTGATGGGAAGTCGGTCAGCGCGTCCAGCGGTGGCGCGGCGCGCCCGTCATGCAGAATGACGCGCTCGAAATGCCGCGCCAGGCGTGAGCGGCCGAGCAAGTTGTTGGCGATCACCGAAGACAACCCCACGCCCAGTCGGCCGCGATGGTCATCGGCGAGCAAGCCGTGGCTTTTGACCACCATGATGTTCAGGCGGTAATGCGGGTTGGCGAGGATCTGCCCGTCGCGGCCTTGCAGCAGCTCATCGAGCATGCGCGTGCAGCTTTGGCTGATCTGGGTTGGTGTCACGCCCTTGGCAAAATCCTGTTCGGTGTACAGCTCACCCAGGCGACGCAGGCCATCGACCGGATCGTCCAGGCAGGCACTGGCGAAGCGCCAGGCACCGATCGAGGCGCCGATCAGCGCGCGTTGACGTGGCGCCGAGGGCAGCCACTGCCCGAACAGCGCCAGGTCCAGCCCTTGGATGCCCAGTGGCTTGGGCCCGCCGGCGGCGCCTGGCAGTACGCCCACATCAGCCGCCCGCAGGCCGCGTTCGCGAATCTGGCGCAAGGCGCGTTGGCCAGCCTTGAAGGTCAGGGCAGGGTACTTGATGTGGATGGCGCTCATGACGGATCTCGCAGGCTACAAGCGGGTGATTATAGAGAGGATTGTCCGCTCCGGCCCTTTCGCGGATAGCCCCGTGAAGCGGGCACCCAAGCTGCGCTATCATGGCGCCTGCTGTTTTCAGGTTGGATTAAGGACCGGGGGGTAATCTTAACCCCGTAGACAACTTGCTGATCTCGATGGAGAGAGAACCCATGAAAACTTTGACTGCCCTGTTCACTGCCGCCGCCCTCGCTTTCGGTGCCAATGCAGCCTTCGCCAAGGAAGTGCAACCTGATGAAGTGGTGAAGTTGGTCAACGCCAAGACCATCAAGTCCCTGGACGAGCTCAAGGCTGCCGCCGTGGCCAAGCACCCAGGCGCCACCGTGACCGATTCGGAGCTGGAAAACGAATACGGCCGCTACATCTACAAGGTCGAGCTGCGCGATACCCAGAACGTCGAGTGGGACGTGGACCTGGACGCCAAGACCGGTGAAGTCCTCAAGGACGAACGAGACAACTGATGCGTGAACTCCCGCGAACGGCGCGCTACCTGGCCCTGGCCCTGATGGCCGCCTGTTCGCTGGCAGGTGCCCGTGACCTAGACCAGGATGAAGCCCTCGAGCTGCGCCAGAAGGGCATCATCCTACCGTTGGAACACCTGCTCGAATCCGCCCTGGGACGCTATCCCGGGGCGCGTTTGCTGGAGGCGGAGCTCGAGGAAAAACACGACCGTTACGCGTACGAGGTCGAGTTGCTGACCCCGGCTGGCGTGGTCCGCGAGATCAAGCTCGACGCGCGTACCGGTGAGCTGCTCAAAGACGAGGAAGACGACTGAATGCGCCTGCTGCTTGTCGAGGACAATGTCCCTCTGGCCGATGAATTGATCGCCGGCCTGCAGCGCCAGGGATATGCCGTGGACTGGCTGGCCGATGGCCGTGATGCGGTGTACCAGGGCCAGAGCGAGCCTTACGACCTGATCATCCTTGACCTGGGGCTGCCCGGCCTGCCAGGGCTCGAGGTGTTGGGCCAGTGGCGCGCCGCCAACCTGGCCACGCCGGTGCTGATTCTCACCGCGCGTGGCTCCTGGGCCGAACGGATCGAAGGGCTCAAGACCGGAGCCGATGACTACCTGACCAAACCTTTCCACCCCGAGGAGCTGCAATTGCGTATTCAATCGCTGTTGCGTCGTGCCCGGGGCTTGGCCAACCAGCCGACGCTGGAAGCCGCTGGTCTGCATCTAGATGAAGGCCGTCAATGCGTGACCCGCGAAGGCGTCGATATCCAGCTGACGGCCGCGGAGTTTCGTCTGCTGCGCTATTTCATGCTGCACCCGCAGCAGGTGTTGTCCAAGAGCCACCTGGCCGAGCACTTGTACGATGGTGAGACCGAGCGTGACTCCAACGTGCTTGAGGTGCACGTCAACCACCTGCGCCGCAAGCTCGGCCGCAGCGTGATCGAGACGCGGCGCGGCCAGGGTTACGTGTATGCCGGGAGCGCGGCGTGAGGTCTATCCAGGCACGCCTGAGCCTTGGCCTGGTGGCCGTGCTGGTGGTGGTTGGGCTGGCCCTGGCCCAACTGAGCCTGTGGCTGTTCGAGGTCGGCTTGCAGCGTTACCTGGAGGCCGGCTTGCGCAAGGAAAGCGAGAACCTGCTGGTGGCCTTGGTGCGCGGCCCGTCGGGATTGCAGTTGGATGAGCGACGCATATCGGCGGCCTATCAGCGCCCGTTTTCGGGCTATTACTTTCGCATCGACTTCGACCAGGGCACGTGGCGCTCACGCTCGCTGTGGGACCTGGACATGCCCAAGCCTGCGGTTCCAGGGCTTGAGGACGGCCTTGAGCTCGGGCCGGAGGGCCAACAATTGCTGACCTTACGTGCCGACTACCGACGCCTGGGCCAGGACATCTCGATCAGCGTGGCGCAGGATTACTCTCCGGTGCGTGACGGCTTTCGTCGTATGCAACAGATTGGTCTTGGCATGGGATTGGCGGCGCTGGTGCTGGTGCTGGTGTTGCAGCGCCTGACCGTGACCCGCTCGCTACGCCCTCTGGAGCGGGCACGCCAGCAGATCGCTCAGTTGCAGCAAGGCCAGCGCTCCCAACTCGACGCCCAGGTACCCAGTGAGTTGCAACCTTTGGTGGACCAGATCAATCACCTGCTGGCGCATACCGAGGATAGCCTGCGCCGCTCGCGTAATGCCTTGGGCAACCTGGGGCATGCCTTGAAAACGCCACTGGCGGTGCTGTTGAGCCTGGCCGCCAGCGAGCGCCTGAAAGACATGCCGGAAGTGCGCGACCAACTGCGCGAGCAGCTCGGGCAGATCCAGCAACGCCTGGCCCGTGAACTCAACCGCGCGCGCCTGGCCGGTGATGCGCTGCCCGGTGCACAGTTCGACTGCGATGCCGAGTTGCCGGGCTTGCTCGGCACCCTGGGCATGATCCATGGCGAAGGGCTGCTGCTCGAGCGCGACGTGCCTGCGGGGCTGTTGTTGCCTTGGGATCGGGAAGACCTGCTGGAGCTGCTTGGCAACTTGCTGGACAACGCCTGCAAATGGGCCGACAGCGAAGTGCGCCTGGGCATCGCGCCGACAGTCGAGGGGTATCAGTTGTGGGTCGACGACGATGGCCCTGGCATTCCCGAGGCGGCGCGCCTGCAGGTTCTGGAGCGAGGTTCGCGGCTGGACGAGCAGGTCGATGGGCATGGCCTGGGCCTTGGCATCGTGCGCGATATCGTCGAGGCGTGGGGCGGCACGCTGGCGCTGTTGGAAAGCCCATTGGGTGGTTTGCGGGTGAGTATCTCGCTGCCACGCAAGGGGCGTTGACGGGGGCTGCACCTCGATTGGCTCATCGTGCCCTCTGTGGAGTAGGGCCATCGCAGGCTTTGCCAGCCCCCACGAGGATCACCGCCATCCCTGTATTCGCAGGTAAATCCACTTTCACACGGTCACCGCAGGGCTCGGTACTGCAAAAAAATTGCAGTTCAGCGGCACTTTTTTGAATTGGCCCCCTTGCCACCGCACCCGGCACAATCGCCGCCATGAAACTTCGTGTTTCCATCTCCATGGATGGAGCCATTAAGCTATTGCATTCGCAATACAAGCCCAGGCTGCTTTGGCTGGGCTTTCTTTTTAAATCAGAAGAACACGATTGACTGCCCCGATGTCTGCCTCGCGTCCTGAAAGCCGTCTGCAGCGCTTGTTGCCTGCGCCCCTGAACATCCCTCCCAAAGAATGGCTGCGTGCCGGCATTGGCGCTTTGCTGGGCCTGCTGCTCGCCGGGACCCTCGTCAGCATGGCCTACGGTCCCTCGGTCGCCCTGCATCTGCTCGGCCCTCTGGCCGCCTCGGCGGTGCTGGTGTTCGCAGTGCATTCCGGGCCGTTGGCTCAGCCGTGGCCCGTGCTGGGCAGCTATGCCGTGGCCTGCATCGTCGGGCTGTTGATGCGCCATTACCTGGGCACCGAGCTGTGGGTCGCTGCCACCGCGTTGGGCCTGTCGATCGTGGTGATGTGCCTGTTGCGCTGTCTGCATCCGCCAGGTGGCGCGGTAGCGGCAGGGGCGGTGTTGGCCGACCCGGGGCTGACGGCGCTGGGCAATCACCTGCTCGAGCCGATCGTGCTCAATGCCTTGATCCTGGTTGCCGTAGCGGTGCTTTACAATCGCCTGACCGGCGTGCGCTACCCCAAAGGACCCTTGCCGCGCAAGGACCTGCACCACACCCACGACCCGCTGCCCAGCGAGCGGGTAGGGGTGAACAGTGAAGACCTGGATGTCGCCCTGGAAGAGTTGGGCGAGTTCGTCGACGTCACGCGCGATGAGCTCGAGCGCATCATCCTGGCCACCGAGCAGCACGCCCTGCAACGTAGCCTGGGTGGTATCACCGCGGCGTCGGTGATGTCCCGAGACGTGCAGTTCGCCTCGCCGGCCACGACCTTGGAGCAGGCCTGGAAGATGCTCTCCAGCCACCACCTCAAGACCTTGCCGGTACTCGAAGGCACTCGTCTGGTGGGCATCGTCAGCCTCAGTGACCTGGTCGGCCCGGCCATGGCCCGGGCGCGCTTCAGCTGGCGTGGGCTATTGCGTCGCCCCGTGGTGCGTATGGAGCAGGTGATGAGCCGTCGGGTCATCAGCGTCAGCAGCCAGCATCCGCTCGATCGCCTGCTGCCGCTGCTGAGCGAGCAGGGCCTGCACTGCCTGCCGGTGCTCGAGGACGACAAGTTGGTCGGTGTGATCACCCAGACCGATCTGATCGCTGGCCTGAAGCGGCATTTGCTCAATGCTGCCGCGCAACGTTCAGATAATCGGGTCCCAGCGCTGTGACCAATCGCTGTTGCCGGCGGCCACCAGCCGGCGCAACACGCTGAAGGCTTGCTGCAAGGCCTCGCTGTCGCGCTTGCGGGCGTAGACAAGGAAGGTCGGGTAGGTGAACTCCGGTGCCTGTGGCACGCGTTCGACCACGCCTTTTTCCAGGTAGGCCTGCACCACCCGTGTACGGAAGTAGCCGCTGCCTCCTTGCTCGAGAATGAACTGCAACGCCAAAGGGCCCAGGTTGAAACTCAGCGCCGGGCGCGCGCAGTCGGGCAGGGCGGCATCATGCTGGCGGCGGAAGGCCTCGCCCCAGTCGATGTAGATATAGGGCTCGGGTTGATCGACCCGGCGCACGCGGATCAGCTTCTCTTCCATCAACTGCTCCACCTGCAGCCCCGGGCCGTAGGTCGGCTGGTACACCAGCGCTGCGTCGAGCAAGCCCATTTCCACCTTGCGCAGCAACGACTCGCCATCGCTCACCTCACTGCGGATGGCATGGCTGGGCAATTCGCGGTGCAGGGTGCTGACCCAGCTGAGCATCATCGGGTTGGCCAGGCTCACCTCGCCGCCCACGTGCAGCACCTGCTGACACCCCTGGGGCAGCGGCAGATCGCGGCGGGCGGCCTCCCAGGTCTGCACCATCTGGTTGGCATAGACGACGAACGCCTCGCCATCGCTGGTGAGCGTTGCGCCGTTGCGGCTGCGGATGAACAGTTGGCAGCCCAGTTGCTGCTCCAGGCGTTGCACCCGTGCGGTGATGGCAGTCTGTGATACGAACAGGCGTTCGGCGGCGGCGACGAGGCTGCCGCAGCGCACGATTTCCAGAAAGGTACGGGCCTGGTCGATATCCATTGAGACGGCTCGCTGGCTGAGGGGAGCCCTATTCTAGGCCTTTGCCATGCAGCGGGGCGACAGCCCCATGCAATCTTGCATATCGGTTGCGACTTAAGTCCGGTGGCGAGCGCAGGGGACCGGTCCATACTCGAGATTCGCCCTTCAATAACAACAAGTACCGGGTTGCACATCGACATGACCTACCAGCACAGCTACGCCCGCTCCGTTGCCGATCCCGCCACCTTCTGGGCCGAACAGGCCGAACACTTGGCCTGGCACCGCAAGCCTTCACTGACTCTGCAGGAGAATCCTGACGGCACCCATCGTTGGTTCGCCGATGGCCGGCTGAACAGCTGCCACCTGGCCCTTGACCACCAGATCGAGCAGGGCCGTGGCGACCAACTGGCGCTGATCTACGACTCGCCGGTGACCGGCGTGCAGCAGACCTTCACCTACCATCAGTTGCGTGACGAGGTGGCCCGTCTGGCGGGGCTGCTGCGGCAACTGGGCGTGGGCAAGGGTGATGGGGTGATCATCTACATGCCCATGGTGCCCCAGGCCGCGATGGCCATGCTCGCCTGTGCGCGTATCGGTGCCGTGCACTCGGTGGTGTTCGGTGGCTTTGCCGCCAACGAGCTGGCCCTGCGCATCGACGATGCCCGGCCGACGCTTTTGCTCACCGCCTCCTGCGGCCTGGAGTTCGACCGGGTGATCGAATACAAACCATTGGTCGACCGCGCCCTGCAACTGGCCAGGCACCAGCCGCGTCATGTGCTGGTGCTGCAGCGCCCGCAAGTCCTCGCCAGCTTGCAAGCGGGCCGTGATCTGGACTGGCAGCAGGCGCTGGCCGGGGTCGACACGGTACCACCTGTGGCGCTGGAGGCGGGTGATCCGCTGTACATCATGTATACCTCTGGCACCACCGGAAAACCCAAGGGCATCGTGCGCGAGAACGGCGGCAACGCGGTCGCCCTGTGCTATGCCATGCGGCACATCTACGGCATGCAGGCCGGGGATGTGTGGTGGGGCATCTCCGACGTAGGCTGGGTGGTCGGGCACTCGCTGATCGTCTATGGGCCGTTGATGAACGGCTGCACCACGGTGTTCTACGAGGGCAAGCCCATTCGTACCCCGGACGCCGCGGCCTACTGGCGGGTAGTGGAGCAGTACCAGGTCAACGGCCTGTTCTGCGCCCCCACCGCCATGCGGGCAATCCGTAAGGAAGACCCCGAAGGCGAGCTGATCCGTCGCCACGACCTGAGTTCGCTGCGCCAGCTGTTCCTGGCCGGTGAAAAGCTGGATTCGAGCACGCACCAATGGCTGGAGCGGGTCAGCGGCAAACCGGTGCATGATCACTGGTGGCAGACCGAGACCGGCTGGCCGGTCACCGCGCCTTGCGTGGGCCTGGAGGGCAGTGCGGCGCGACCGGGCTCGAGCAATCGCGCGGTGCCGGGGTACAACGTGCAGGTGCTCGACGATGAGGGCCGGCCCTTGGGGCCGAACGCACAAGGCGCGATCGTCATCGCCTTGCCCTTGCCGCCCGGTTGCAGCCAGACCCTGTGGGGCGACCACGAACGTTACCTGCAGGCTTACCTGCACCCGCACCCGGGCTACTACCACACCGGCGATGGCGGCTATTTGGATGAAGACGGTTTCGTCTACATCATGGGGCGCACCGACGATGTGATTAACGTTTCTGGCCACCGTCTGTCCACGGGGGAGATAGAAGACCTGGTTGCCCGCCATCCTGCGGTGGCCGAATGCGCGGTGATCGGTGTCCATGACGAGATCAAGGGCCAGGTGCCACTGGCGCTAGTGGTGCTCAAGGACGGCGAGGGGCTTGGCGAGCAGCAGTTGCAGTCGGAGCTGGTGGCCAGCGTGCGCGAGCACATCGGCGCCTTGGCGTGCTTCAACCGCGTGCGTCTGGTCAAGCGGCTACCCAAGACGCGGTCGGGCAAGATCCTGCGCGCGGTGCTGCGCAAGATCGCTGACGGGCAGGACTATGTGCCGCCTTCGAACCTGGACGATCCGGCGGTGCTCATTGAAATTGAAGAGGTGTTGGCGGATCTGCCGAGGGCTTGTTGATGCCGCGTCAGGTCTGATCCGGGGGCCGCTATGCGGCCCTTTCGCGGCGCAAGGCCGCTCCTACAGGCGATGGGTTGCATAGCAGCCCTGTCGGGCACAAGGGTCAGGTCGGCCCGACCTGATGCAACTGCCCCAGCCGACTGCGGGTGCGCATCAGGTCGGCAAGCGATCCGCCCAGGCTCTGGGCCAGCGGCCGCTTGCCAATCACCGTCACTGTCTTGTCCTGGTCGTACAGCACGTCCACCAGGTTGACGAAGCGTTGCTGCGCCGCCAGCGAGCATTCGGACAGGTCATCCAGCCCATCGATGATCCACTGGTCGAAACGCTCGGCCAGTGCAAGATAGTCAATCACCGCCGTGGCTTGTTCGCACAGGTCCGCGAAGGCGAACATCACCTGTCTTCCTTGGCTGGCCAGCGCGGGTAGGCTGCGTTTGTTCACTTCCAGACAGATCGGCTGCGCGGCCGGTAGAGCCAGGGCCTGGCGCTGGTCGGCATCCCCTGGCCACAGGTAATGCCCTTGGGTGAAGCACTGGTGCTCGCGGTTGGCCGGCAGGCTGCGAAAATCCGTGTCGCCGCCCACTTCCAGCACTTGCATGCGGCTGTGGATCAGGCGTATCACCGGTAGGAAGCGCTCGTGATACAGCGGGTTGGGCAGCAGCCCCTCGGGGGCGTAGTTGGAGGTCACCAGCAAGAACACACCACGGTCGAACAGGGCGTTGAACAGGCGGGTGAGGAGCATGGCATCGCCGATGTCGTGCACGTGGAACTCGTCGAAACACAGTATCTGGCACTGTTCGAGCAATTCATTCAGCGTTGTGCCCAGGGCATCGTCCAGCGCTCGGTTGCGGTGCATCCCCTGGTGCAGGCGGGCGAAGAAGTCATGAAAGTGCAGGCGGCGCTTGGCCTCGATCGGCACAGCCTCGAAGAACCCGTCGAGCAGCCAGCTCTTGCCGCGTCCGACCGAGCCATGCAGGTAGAGGCTGCGTGCCTGGCCCTGTTCCAGCAGGGCCAGTTGGTCGGCCATGGCCTGTATTACACGGTGCTGCCCCTCGCTCAGCTGGTAGCCGCGGCTGTCGGCTTTGTCCTGGAAAAGCGCCGGCAGCGCATGGTCAGTGGGCGCCACGGTGCGCTGGCGCTTTCGCAATTGACGTAACGGCGCGGGAATCCAGGCGGACACGTACGGGCTCCTCGGTACAAAGTCAGGGCAGGGCAGCTTGCAGCAGGCAAGCGTTTGGAGCAATCGAGAATATGCCCGGCGATGATCGCGAAATGCGATCGGTCTGTGGCCTGGCAGCGCGTCAGAATTGCAATAAATAAACAGAACTTATTTGTGAAATACGATAAATCGATTTTTCTTATTTAGTGCGAATTGCTTCCATGCACCTCATGCATCACTCCTTCACAAAAACAAAACCGCCGGAGAAGATCATGACCAAAGCCGAAGCCCTCCCTCTTGCCCAGCCTGCCTTGGGTGAGCCCTACCTGCTGACCCCTGGCCCGCTCACCACCTCCAAGGCCACCAAGGAGGCCATGCTGCGTGACTGGGGCTCATGGGATGGCGATTTCAACCGGGTCACGGCCGAGGTTCGCCAGCAGTTGCTGAGCATGGCCGGCGTGGAGGATGACAGTTTTGCCTGCGTCCCGCTGCAAGGCAGCGGCAGCTACTCGGTGGAGGCCGCCCTGGCCACGGCCATCCCCAAGGACGGCAAGGCCCTGGTACTGATGAATGGCGCTTACGGCCAGCGGGCCAGCAAGACCCTCGAATACCTCAATCGTGCCTACATCACCCTGGACAAAGGCGACTACCTGCCGCCCGAGCCTGATGAAGTCGATGCGCTGCTCAAGGCCAACCCGGACATCACCAACGTCTTTATCGTCCACTGCGAAACCAGTTCCGGCATCCTCAACCCGCTGCGCGCCATTGCCGATGTGGTCAAGGCCCACGGCAAGAGCCTGATCGTCGATGCCATGAGCTCCTTCGGCGCTGTGCCCCTGACCGTTCAGGACATCGCCTTCGACGTGCTGGTCTCCTCGGCCAACAAATGCATCGAAGGCATCCCGGGCTTTGGATTCGTGATCATCCGCCGCAGTGTGCTGGAGGCCGCCAAGGGCCGCGCTAACTCCCTGAGCCTGGATCTGTTCGAACAGTGGGCCTACATGGAGCGCACCGGGCAATGGCGCTTCACCCCGCCGACCCACAGCGTGGTGGCGTTCCACAAGGCCTTGGAGCAGCACCGTGCCGAAGGCGGTGTGGCGGGCCGGCAGGCGCGCTACACCCGCAATCGCGACGTGCTGGTGGCCGGCATGCGCGAGCTGGGGTTCAAGACCTTGCTGGAAGACTGCTGGCTGTCGCCGATCATCACCACGTTCTTCAGCCCCGAACATCCAAACTTCGACTTCAAGCGCTTCTACGACGAGCTCAAGGCCCGTCAGTTCATCATCTACCCAGGCAAGCTGACCGTGGCCGAAAGCTTCCGCATCGGCTGCATCGGCCAGATCGACGAACACATCGTTCACCAACTGCTGCGTGCCATCGCCGACACCCTCCTGGCGATGGACGTGGACATGCAACGCCCAGCCGCCTGAGTCGGCCCTGTCGAGGCGGCAGGCCTTGCCGACTCGACGTTCCCCCTTACCGTTGAGCCGGATTCCGCGCGCGGAGTCCGGGTGCCTACTAGCGATTTCTGGAGCCATCACGATGCACTACGAACAGCCTTCCTCGCTGCAAGCCGCAATTCTCGACTGGGCCGGTACCGTCGTCGATTTCGGCTCGTTCGCGCCCACCCAGATCTTCGTCGAAGCGTTCGCCGAGTTCGGCGTGAGCGTTTCCCTGGAAGAGGCCCGCGGCCCGATGGGCATGGGCAAGTGGGACCACATCCGCACCCTGTGCGATGTGCCCGAGATTGCCGAGCGCTACCGCAAAGTCTTCGGCCGCACCCCGACCGACGACGATGTCACCGCCATCTACGAGCGCTTCATGCCCTTGCAGATCGAGAAGATCGCCGTGCACTCGGCGTTGATCCCCGGGGCTCTGGAGGCTATCGCTGCGGTGCGCGACAAGGGGCTCAAGGTCGGCTCCTGCTCCGGCTACCCGAAAGTGGTGATGGACAAGGTGGTGGAGCTTGCCAAGCACAACGGCTATGTCGCCGACCACGTGGTGGCCACCGACGAGACCCCCAACGGCCGTCCATGGCCGGCCCAGGCACTGGCCAACGTGATCGCCTTGGGCATCGATGACGTCGCAGCCTGCGTCAAGGTCGACGACACCTGGCCGGGCATCCTAGAAGGCCGTCGCGCCGGGATGTGGACCGTGGCCCTGACCTGCTCGGGCAACGCTCTGGGCTTGCCTTACCAGGCTTACAAGTCGTTGCCAGCGGACAAATTGGCCGAGGAACGCGCGCGCATCGTCAAGATGTTCGAGCCGTCCCGTCCGCATTACCTGATCGACACCATCGCGGACCTGCCGGCGGTGATCGATGACATCAACCAGCGTCTGGCCCGGGGTGAAACACCGCAAGCCTGTTGAGCGGTACCCAACGACACGACACTCGCAACCCCTAAAAGCTAGAGCCAGGAGACACACCATGCGTTACGCACATCCGGGTACCGAAGGCGCGAAAATTTCCTTCAAGAGCCGCTACGGCAACTACATCGGCGGTGAGTTCGTTCCTCCGGTCAAGGGTGAATACTTCACCAACACCTCCCCGGTGAACGGCCAGCCGATCGCCGAGTTCCCACGTTCCACCGCCGAAGACATCGACAAAGCCCTGGATGCCGCCCACGCCGCCGCCGATGCCTGGGGCCGCACCTCGGTGCAAGACCGCTCCAATGTGCTGCTCAAGATCGCCGACCGCATCGAGCAGAACCTGGAGATCCTGGCCATCACCGAAACCTGGGACAACGGCAAGCCGATCCGCGAAACCCTCAACGCCGACATCCCGCTGGCAGTCGATCACTTCCGCTACTTCGCCGGCTGCATCCGCGCCCAGGAAGGCGGCGCCGCCGAGATCAACGAAAACACCGTGGCCTACCACATCCACGAGCCGCTGGGCGTGGTCGGGCAGATCATCCCGTGGAACTTCCCGCTGCTGATGGCCGCCTGGAAGCTGGCCCCAGCGCTGGCCGCCGGCAACTGCGTGGTGCTCAAGCCCGCCGAGCAGACCCCACTGGGCATCGCCGTGCTGATGGAACTGATCGGCGACCTGCTGCCCAAGGGCGTGCTCAACGTCGTGCAAGGCTTCGGCCGCGAGGCCGGTGAAGCCCTGGCCACCAGCAAGCGCATCGCCAAGATCGCCTTCACCGGCTCCACCCCGGTGGGCTCGCACATCATGAAATGCGCCGCCGAGAACATCATCCCGTCTACCGTGGAGCTGGGCGGCAAGTCGCCGAACGTCTACTTCGAAGACATCATGCAGGCGGAGCCGGCGTTCATCGACAAGGCCGCCGAAGGCATGGTGCTGGCGTTCTTCAACCAGGGCGAGGTGTGCACCTGCCCATCGCGCGCCCTGGTGCAGGAGTCGATCTACCCGCAGTTCATGGAAGTGGTGATGAAGAAGGTCCTGCAGATCAAGCGCGGCGACCCGCTCGACACCGACACCATGGTCGGCGCCCAGGCGTCCGAGCAGCAGTTCGAGAAGATCCTCTCGTACCTGGACATCGCCCAGAAGGAAGGCGCCGAGCTGCTGACCGGCGGCAAGGTGGAGAAACTCGAAGGCAGCCTGGCCACCGGCTATTACATCCAGCCGACCCTGCTCAAGGGCAACAACCAGATGCGCGTGTTCCAGGAAGAAATCTTCGGCCCGGTGGTCAGCGTGACCACCTTCAAGGACGAAGCCGAAGCCCTGGCGATCGCCAACGACACCGAGTTCGGCCTGGGCGCCGGTGTGTGGACCCGCGACATCAACCGCGCCTACCGCATGGGTCGCGGCATCAAGGCCGGTCGCGTCTGGACCAACTGCTACCACCTGTACCCGGCCCACGCCGCGTTCGGTGGCTACAAGAAGTCCGGCGTCGGCCGTGAAACCCACAAGATGATGCTCGACCACTACCAGCAGACCAAGAACCTGCTGGTGAGCTACGACATCAATCCGCTGGGCTTCTTCTAAGCGGGTCATTTGAGGCTGCGCTGCAACCCTTTCGCGCGTAAACCCGCGAAAGGGTGCGTCACCGTCCCATAGCGTATCCTTTGGAGCTTTGATGAAAATCCGTTACAAGGTCAGCCTTGCCGCTGCCTGTGTGTTGTTGGTCACCACCAGCCTGTTGTCCTTGGCCCAGGTCAGCCAGGTGCGCACGGTGTTGCGCACGCAAACTGGAGAAAGCATCCTCGAGTCGAGCACGGCCGTTGCCCGACAGATCGAGAATTGGCTCAACGGCAAGCTGCACCTGATGGACCTGACGGTCCAGACCATCGACAGCCAAGCCAGTGCACAGAACATCCAGCGCATCACCGACGCACCGTTGCTGAAGCAGGAGTTCGCACTGGTGTTCGGTGCCCTGCAGGTCGATGGCAAGCCCATCGGCAACCTGAATGCCTGGAAGCCCAAACCGGGCTACGACGGTCGCACACGGCCGTGGTACGCGACTGGGGAGGGGAGTACTCAGGCGGTGCTGACCGAGCCCTATCAGGATTCTTCCACCGGAAAGGTACTGATTTCGGCGGTCAGCAGAATCACCGATGCCGGGCGTTTTGCTGGGGTGCTGGGCGGCGACATTCACTTGGACACCGTCACCGAGGCCATCAATACCCTGGACTTCAGCGGCGCGGGCTACGCCTTCCTGTTGAACCGGAACGGCAACATCATTTCCCACCCCGATGCCCAGTTCAACGGCAAGCCATACAGCGCGCTGTTCGGCGGTGCCCAGCCGGCCCTGGAAAGCCAGCTTCAGACGATCGAGGTGGAGGGCAAGTCCCTGCTGGTATCGTTCATTCCGCTGTCCAATCTCAAGGGTATGCAGTGGTACATCGGCGTGGTGCTGGATGAAGGCATCGTCATGGCCGCCAGTCACCAGCTGAGCTGGCGAGCGGCCGCCGGCACCGCCCTGGGGGTGCTCCTGAGCTTGCTGGTGCTGGGGTTGTTGGTGCGACACCTGCTGTTGCCGCTGGATCGGCTCAAGGCTTCGTTGGCCGACATGAACCGTGGCAACGGTGACTTGACGCGTCAGTTACCGGTGTCCGGCCATGATGAAGTGGCTTTGGTATCGGTGGAGTTCAATCAGTTCCTGGGCAACCTCAAGGCGCTGATTGGCGATGTGCAGCAGACGTCCCTGCAGGTGCGTCAGAGCACCACGGCCACCTCTTATGAGGCGAACCAGGCAGCCAGCCGTGTGCAACTGCAATTGCAGGAGCTCGATCAGCTGGCCGCCGCCATGAACGAAATGGCTTCCACCGCCGAGGACGTGGCGCGTAATGCCCAGGCTGCCGCTCAGGCTGCGGTGGCCGCACATGATCAGACTGAAAACGGGGTGGCATTGGTGTTGCGCTCGACCGGTGCCATCAACGGCTTGGCCGAAGAAATGAACACCACCGGCCAGGCCATCAACGAGCTGTCTACCCTCAGCCATAGCATCGAGTCGATTCTCTCGGTGATCACCAGTATTGCCGACCAGACCAACCTGCTCGCGCTCAATGCGGCGATCGAGGCCGCGCGTGCCGGAGAGTCCGGGCGCGGATTCGCGGTGGTGGCCGACGAGGTGCGCTCGCTGGCCTCGCGCACCCAGCAGTCGACCCAGGAGATCCGCCTGATGATCGACCAGTTGCAGGCCGGGGTACGTCAGGCCCAGACGCGCATGCAGCAAAGCCGTGATGCCGCCAGCAAGACCGCCGAGGACGCCAACGCGGCCAATGAAACCCTCGGCCGCATCCGCGAGGCGATCTACCGCATCAACGACATGAACCTGCAGATCGCCGCAGCAGCCGAGCAGCAGAGCGCCACCAGCGAAGAGATCAACCGCAACACCACCAATATTCGTGACATCGGCCTGGAAGTGTCCGGCGGTGCGCAGCAGCAGGTCAGCCAATGCTCGGTGATGGTCGAGCATGTGGGCCAACAGGACCGCCTGCTCAGCCGCTTCCAGATCTGACCGGTGCGATCAGTCGATGTACCTGACAACCACTCTTACACCGAGGTAAACCTGATGAGTGCGGCTCCCCTGTATCCCGTTCGTCCCGAGGTTGCGGCCACTACCCTGACCGACGAGGCCACCTACAAGGCCATGTACCAGCAGTCGGTGATCAACCCGGACGGCTTCTGGCGCGAGCAGGCCCAGCGCCTGGACTGGATCAAGCCCTTCACCAAGGTCAAGCAGACCTCCTTCGACGATCACCATGTCGACATCAAGTGGTTCGCTGACGGCACTCTGAACGTTTCCTACAACTGCCTCGACCGCCATCTGGCCGAGCGTGGCGATCAGGTCGCCATCATCTGGGAAGGCGACGACCCGGCCGACAGCCGCAACATCACTTACCGCGAGCTGCACGAGCAAGTCTGCAAGTTCGCCAACGCCCTGCGTGGCCAGGACGTGCATCGCGGCGACGTGGTGACCATCTACATGCCGATGATCCCTGAAGCCGTGGTGGCCATGCTGGCCTGTGCGCGCATCGGTGCGATCCACTCGGTGGTGTTCGGTGGCTTCTCGCCCGAGGCGCTGGCCGGGCGCATCATCGACTGCCGCTCGAAGATCGTCATCACCGCCGACGAAGGCGTGCGCGGTGGCCGCCGTACCCCGCTCAAGGCCAATGTCGACCTGGCCCTGACCAACCCTGAAACCAGCAGCGTGCAGAAGATCATCGTGTGCAAGCGCACCGGTGGCGACATCGCCTGGCACCAGCACCGCGACATCTGGTACGAAGACCTGATGAAGGTCGCCTCCAGCCACTGCGCGCCGAAGGAGATGGGGGCCGAGGAGCCGCTGTTCATCCTTTATACCTCCGGCTCCACCGGCAAGCCCAAGGGTGTGCTGCACACCACTGGCGGCTACCTGGTGTACGCCGCGCTGACCCACGAGCGGGTGTTCGACTACCGCCCGGATGAGGTCTACTGGTGCACCGCCGACGTGGGCTGGGTCACCGGCCACAGCTACATCGTCTACGGGCCGCTGGCCAACGGCGCGACCACGCTGCTGTTCGAAGGCGTGCCGAACTACCCGGACATCACCCGCGTGTCGAAGATCATCGACAAGCACCAGGTCAACATCCTCTACACCGCACCGACCGCCATCCGCGCCATGATGGCCGAAGGGCAGGCCGCAGTGGCCGGTGCCGATGGCTCGAGCCTGCGCCTGCTGGGCTCGGTGGGCGAGCCGATCAACCCCGAGGCCTGGAACTGGTACTACCAGGCCGTGGGCAAGGAGCGTTGCCCGATCGTCGACACCTGGTGGCAGACCGAAACCGGCGGCATCCTGATCAGCCCGCTGCCGGGTGCCACGGGCCTGAAGCCTGGCTCGGCGACCCGTCCGTTCTTCGGCGTGGTGCCGGCGCTGGTGGACAACCTGGGCAACCTGATCGAAGGCGCGGCTGAGGGCAACCTGGTGATCCTCGACTCCTGGCCGGGCCAGTCGCGTTCGCTGTACGGCGACCACGACCGTTTCGTCGACACCTACTTCAAGACCTTCCGTGGCATGTACTTCACCGGCGACGGCGCGCGCCGCGACGAGGATGGCTACTACTGGATCACCGGCCGGGTCGATGACGTGCTCAACGTCTCCGGCCACCGCATGGGCACCGCCGAGATCGAAAGCGCCATGGTGGCGCACGCCAAGGTCGCCGAGGCGGCGGTGGTGGGCGTGCCGCACGACATCAAGGGGCAGGGCATCTATGTGTACGTGACCCTCAATGCGGGCGAGCAGCCGAGCGAGGCGCTGCGCCTGGAGCTGAAGAACTGGGTGCGCAAGGAGATCGGTCCGATCGCCTCGCCGGATGTGATCCAGTGGGCGCCGGGGCTGCCCAAGACTCGCTCGGGCAAGATCATGCGACGCATCCTGCGCAAGATCGCCACGGGTGAATACGATGCGTTGGGGGATATCTCGACACTAGCCGATCCTGGGGTGGTGCAGCATCTGATCGACACCCACAAGGCGATGGCGTTGGCGTCGGCTTGAGCTCGGGTGGGGCCGCTTGGCGGCCCTGTTCGCGGCGCGAGGCCGCACCTATAGATCCTGGAGCGGGCTTGCTCCGCGAAAGGGCTGCACAGCAGTCTCAGGGGCTTCAAGCCTTACGCTCGAGCTGCCGCTCGATCATGTACTTCACCGCCAGGCGCCGCTCCTTGAGGCGGCGCAGATCATCATCATCGGCAATGCCGGCCGAGATCGACTCGGCGGCCAACACCTGGTTGTCGATGTCCATGTATTCATCCAGCAACCGATCCAGCGCCTTGTCCTCTTGGCGCCTCTGCTGAACGATTTCGCGGGGGTAGTGCAGGTCTTGGTAAAGGTCATGGGAAACTGGCATGGCGCCCTCCTTGTAATGCGCAGGTTTTGCTTACCTGTTTGGAAGGGGCGAACACGTTGTTGTTAAAGCGAGGCGCAAAAAAAACGACGGATGGCCAGGGTAGATTGCGATGGTGAACCAGGTCTGGGAACTAACTTGCTGTTTTAAGGCAATTTTTTTCACTCTAGGGGTTCCCAGGTACAGAGAGTGTTGGTATAGTGCCGGCCATTCCAGCACAGCGGCTCAGTGTCGTTGTCAGCGAATCTTCAAAACGAGAGTGCTTCAGCACTCGTCGTATCTGATACAGGGGCGTCGCCAAGCGGTAAGGCAGCAGGTTTTGATCCTGCCATGCGTTGGTTCGAATCCAGCCGCCCCTGCCATTTTCAAAATTCCCTCTCGATTTCCTCTGTGCGCAGCGCACTTTCCCTTTCTAGTTTTCCGTTTTCAAACCGTTCGGTTTTGTGGCGCCAATCCGGCTGCCATCGCGGAACAAGGCACAGCACTGGCTCCCTGTAGGAGCGGGCTTGTCCCGCGATAGCCTCAGGCGAGGCTTTAGCGCAAATCCTTGGCCATCTTCGACAAGGTTTCCAGCACTGCGCCGGCCAACGCTTTGGAGCGCTCGCCCGACCAGCCGGTGATGGCGTTGGGCGCGTCGTCGTGGTCCTTGAACGGCATCTCCAGCGTCAGCGACAGGCAGTCATAAGCCTGGCCCACGGCATTGCAGGCCAGAGTCATGTTGGCCTGGCCTGGCTCGTCGCGGGTATAGCCATGCACGGTCTGGAAGTCCGGCGTGATGCTGCAAAGCGTCGTGCGGAACTGCTCTTCCAGTTTCGCCAGGCGGGGCGAGTAACCCGGATTGCCTTCGCAGGCGGCGGTGAAGACGTGGGGGATTTCCTCATCGCCATGCACATCGATGAACGCATCCACCCCGTGCTGCTTCATCTGGCTCTGGGCGAAGAACACCTCGGGGCTGAGCTCGACGTTGGCGTCTTGCCAGGCGCGGTTGAGGTCCTTGCCCTTGAAGTTGGTGCGCAGGTGGCCGAGGAAGGCGCCATCAGGGTTCATGTTGGGTATCAGGTACAGGTCGGCAGCGGCCAGCAGTGTCTGGACGGTGCTGTCGTTGGCTTGCAGTCGGTCGATCACGCCCTCCATGAACCATTCCGCCATGTGCTCGCCCGGATGCTGCTGGGCGATCAGCCAAAGCTTGCGTTTGCCCGGTGCGCCGTCGCCTGCGCGCAGCAGTGGGATGTCGCGGCCTTGCACGCTACGGCCACAGGCCAGCAGCTCGACATTCTGCAGTTGCTTGGCGCGTTCGATCAGTTGGTTGTGGCGGGCTCGCGGGTAGGGTTCGAAATAGGCGAACCAGGCTTGGGGGGCTTGGGCTTGAAGTTCGAACACAAGGGCTTGCCCGTCGAACTGGCTGGGGATGCGAAACCAGTGCTGCTGATCGTAGGATGCCACGGCTTGATAGCCGTGCCAGGCCTTGTTGTAGGAGGACTGGCTGGCGTTGTCCAGGCTGAAACGGTGGGTCTGGCCTGGCGTGAGGCCGCTGGCCTTGAAGTGGAACCACTGGAAATGGCCACTGTTGGTATCGGGGCGGATCGCCAGCCGTACCCGGCTCGGGTCGCGGGTGTCCAGTACCTGAATATTGCCGGAATCGAAATCGCAGTCGATCTGCAGCGGGGACAGCGTCACGGTCATTGCCAGACTCCTGTAGCTTTGTTGTGGCGTTACTGTACACCGCTTGGCTCGAATGCTGGGTGACTAAATCCTTGTAGGAAATGGCTGAGTTGTTAGCGGCGAGGGCGGCTGCTCTGGATTGTGCTGGTCAGGTCCAGTTGGTCGAGACAACTGAGCAGAAAGACCTGTTGCACGCGTCGGGGCAAGCGCTTCAGGGCGTCTGCGCAGGGGGCTTGCAGGACAGTGTCATGTTCAAGGGGCAGTAGCAGACGGGCCATGAGCAGCTCCTTGCTCAAGCTGGGAGGTGGGGGCATCTTCCTTGATGCGCCGATAGATTAGTCTTAACGATATTGATTCTCAAGTGCTGATTTCGCAAAACGCTGTAACACCCGTTCACGAATTGATACACCTTTGCTATCATCGTGGCCATCAAGCGGTACCGATCTTCATTAGCCTGAAGAGCCAAAAAAAAGACCCGGCAAAAAGCCGGGTCAAAAACCGTGATTAGCCTGATGAGGAGATAATCTGAGAGTCCGACCTAAGGGCTGCCAGGTTATCCAGCGGGTCTCGCGACCAGCTGAGTGCAATAATAATCGTTATCATTTGTCGGTCAAATGAATTTTCTTCTACCTGGTAAAAAAATATTACCGGGCCATGCCTCAATTGCCGGAAAACGGGCTATTCACCGTTCGTCGGCTATCACATCTCCTTCATTTTTCGGTCTTTCCTGACGCCTGCTCATGCTCCAGCAGCGCCCTGGCCATGTTCATCATGTGCATCAAGGCGAACATCACTTCCCGAGTCATGCCTTGGGGCTGGTGATTGGCGGTTTCGTGGGCGGTGGCCGACGCGCAGCGCAACAGAGCCAGGGCATGGTCACGGGCCTGTGCGGCGCTTACGCCTTCGTGCAGTGTCCAGATCTTGGTGTCCAGATTGGGCCGGGGCGGGGTGGGATTGAGGTAGTAGTCCAGGGCGCGGCGGGCTGCTTCGCTGTCGAGATCTGTTTCGTCGTTTTTCGATGGTTTCATCCTGATACCTGTTGAGATTCACTTGGGAGTGGTGAATACGGAGCATAGGTCAGCATGTATTATTTATCTCATTGAAGATAATTCGGGATGTGTATTGATGCGGCAGGTGCAGTCCGTATTGTTCTCCGCCATGGAAAACTGGAACGAATTTCTCGCGCGCTACAAGCGTGAACACAAGCTCAACCAGCTAAAGCTCGCTGAACGTCTGGGGATGACCCAAGGCGGTGTAGGTCATTGGTTGCGCGGTACCCGAAAACCCACGCTGGCGACGATCAACGAAAAGCTGGAAAAGCTCGGGCTGGTGTACCTACAGGCCCAGGTCATGGTGGTGGAGCGCAACCTGTTGCGTGAAACGCCTGGGATCTACGCGCCAGGACGGCCGATATCGGGCGAAGCGTTGCGCTATGCCAGTTTTCGACTTCCGGTGCTGGCCTGGAGCGATCTACAGGGCACATTGCCTGAAACCGCCGATGTGCATGAACAGAGCGATTACATGCCCGCCGGTAACGCATTCTGGCTACCGGTTGAAAACGACTCGATGAATGCCGCAAGCGGTACGAGTGTGCCTCAGGGGATGCTCATCCTGGTGGATACCGGTCTGGAGGTGACGCCTGGCAAACTGGTGATCGCCCGCCAACCGGGCAAGGCCGCCGTGTTGAGGCAACTGATCGAGGAAGGGGGAGAGCGAATGCTCAGGCCGCTCAACACCCGATATCCCACTGTCCTGTGCGAAGAGGGCTGCGAGTTTCTCGGTGTCGTGGTCCGGGTGCACGGCAAGTTTTGATTTGCAGGGGCCGCTATGCCCCATTGCGGGCTGGTGCCGCAGTGGAGGCATAGCGGCCCCTTTGTGCTTAATCAGCCAACTCCACGAGCGCCGCCCCTTCGCTGACCATGTCTCCCTCCTGGCAGAACAGCGCCTTGACCGTGCCGTCATGGGGCGCGCGGATGCTGTGTTCCATCTTCATCGCTTCGAGCACCACCAGCGCGGTGCCAGCCTCCACGGCCTGGCCCGGTTCCACCAGCACACGCACGATACTGCCGTTCATGGGCGCGCTCAGGCCGCCTTGGTGGCTGTGGCTGGCTTCGGCCTCGGCAATCGGGTCGAAGGCGCTGACCGCGTGCATTTCACCATTCCATTGCAGATACAAGGTATCACCCCGGCGAATGGCCAGATGGCGGCGACGCAGGCCATCGCGCTCATGGCACAGGTGCTCGCCATGCAGTTGCCAGGTGGAGGGTGCGCTGTATTCCAGGGCCACCGCCTGGTCCTGCCCGCCACTGACCAGGTGCAGGCTGCTGCGCGCTGGCAGGCCCAGGCGCAAGCCATCATGCCGTGCCCAGGGCGAGCAGGGATCGTCCTGGCGCTGTAGCGTTGGACTGCCCTGCAGCCAGGCCTCGGCGGCGGCTTGCCAGAAGTCCGCTGGCAAGGCGGCGGGTGCTGGCAACAGTTCGGCCTGGTGGCGTGGAATGAAGCCTGTGTCCAGTTCGGCCGCGGCGAATGCAGGGTGCGCCAGGATGCGGCGCAGGAAAGCGATGTTTGTCTTCAGCCCGCCAATGGCGAACTCATCGAGCATGGCCAGAAGGCGTAGGCGGGCCTGTTCGCGGTCCTGGCCCCAGGCGATCAGCTTGCCCAGCATGGGGTCGTAGAACGGTGAGACGACATCCCCTTCGCTGACACCGCTATCCACCCGGCGGCCTTCGCCTGGGGCCGATTCGCGGTACAGCGCCAGGGTGCCGGTGGCCGGCAGGAACTCATTGGCCGGATCTTCGGCGTACAGCCGCACTTCGATGGCATGACCGATCAGCGGCACCTGCGCCTGGGTGATCGGCAGTGGCTCGCCACAGGCCACGCGGATCTGCCAGGCCACCAGGTCCAGCCCAGTGATGGCTTCGGTGACCGGGTGCTCCACTTGCAGGCGGGTGTTCATCTCCATGAAGAAGAACTCGCCGCGGGCATCGAGCAGGAACTCCACGGTACCGGCGCCGACATAGCCGATGGCCTGAGCGGCGCGCACCGCCGCCTCACCCATGGCCTGGCGCAGTTCAGCAGACAGGCCTGGCGCAGGGGCTTCTTCGACCACCTTCTGGTGACGGCGCTGGATGGAGCAGTCACGCTCGTTGAGGTACAGGCAGTTACCGTACTGGTCGGCGAACACCTGGATTTCCACGTGGCGTGGCTTGAGCACGTATTTTTCCACCAGCATGCGCGCATCGCCGAAGGACGATTGCGCCTCCCGCTGCGCAGAGGCCAGGGCGTCGGCCAACTGGCTTTCTTCCTCGACCACTTTCATGCCCTTGCCGCCGCCGCCGGCACTGGCCTTGAGCAGCACGGGGTAGCCGATACGCTCGGCGGCGGCACGGAAGGTTTCCAGGTCCTGGGCATCGCCGTGATAACCCGGCACCAGGGGGACGCCGGCGCTTTCCATCAGCGCTTTGGCCGCCGACTTGCTGCCCATGGCGTCGATGGCGCTGGCCGGGGGGCCGAGGAAGATCAGCCCGGCATGTTCGATGGCGCGGGCAAACCCTGCATTCTCCGAAAGAAAACCATAGCCTGGGTGGATGGCCTGGGCGCCGCTGGCCTTGGCGGCGGCGATGAGCTTGTCGATCACCAGGTAGCTTTCGGCAGCCTTGGTGCCGCCCAGGTCGATGCGGATGTCTGCCTCGCGGCTGTGGCGGGCATCACGATCGGTGGCGCTGTGCACGGCGACCGTGGTCAGGCCCATGGCCTTGGCGGTGCGCATGACCCGGCAGGCGATCTCGCCGCGGTTGGCGACCAGCAGGGTGGTCAGGGTGGGGCGGCTCATGGGCGCGGTTCCTTCTCGTTGGCTTGCCAGGCGGGGCGGCGTTTTTCCAGGAAGGCGCGCAGGCCCTCCTGACCTTCGGGGCTGACGCGGATGCGGGCGATGGTGTTCTCGCAGTAGCGGCGCAGGGCCGGGCTCAGTTCGCCATCGTCGACTTCGCGCAGCAGGTCCTTGGTGGCACGCAGGGCCTGGGGGCTGTTGAGCAACAGGTTGTCGACCCAGGCCTCGACCTGAGCATCCAGCTCACTGGCCGGGTAGACCTCGGCCAGCAAACCAAGCTCGCGGGCGCGCACGCCGCTGAAGCGCTCGGCGGTCAGTGCATAGCGGCGGGCGGCGCGTTCGCCGATGGCCTTGACCACGAACGGGCTGATCACCGCTGGGGCAAGGCCGATGCGCACTTCCGAAAGGCACAGTTGCGCGTCCTCGGCGCCGATGGCCATGTCACAGCAACTGATCAGGCCCAGGGCGCCACCGAAGGCCGCGCCTTGCACCACGGCCAGGGTGGGTGCCTTGAGCCGGTGCAGGGCATACATCAGCTCGCCCAGCTCATGGGCGTCGTCCAGATTGGTGTTGAAGTCCAGCTGTGCCGATTGTTGCATCCAGGCCAGGTCCGCACCTGCGCTGAAGTGCCGGCCCCGGCCGCGCAGCAGTATGAAGCGCAGGTTGGCGTCCTCGGCGAGCTGGTCCAGGGCGACGATCAGTTCGCGGATCATCTGCGCGTTGAAGGCGTTGTTCTTGTCTTCGCGGCTCAGCCACAGGGTGGCGAAGCCGCGAGCGTCCTTGATGACTTCCAGGGTGCTGAAATCGCTCATGGGTCACATCCGGAAAATGCCGAAGCGGGTCTGTTCGATCGGGGCGTTCAGCGCAGCGGACAACGCCAGCCCGAGTACGTCGCGGGTCTGCGCCGGGTCGATGACGCCGTCGTCCCACAGCCGTGCGCTGGAGTAGTAGGGGTGGCCCTGGCGCTCGTACTGGTCGAGGATCGGTTGTTTGAGCTTGGCTTCTTCTTCGGCGCTGAAGGCCGTGCCGGCGCGTTCGCTCTGCTCGCGCTTGACCTGGGCCAGCACCCCGGCAGCCTGTTCGGCGCCCATCACGCCAATGCGTGCGTTGGGCCACATCCACAAGAAGCGCGGGTCATAGGCGCGCCCGCACATGCCGTAGTTGCCGGCACCGAAGCTACCGCCGATGATCACGGTGAACTTCGGCACTTGGGCGCAGGCCACCGCAGTCACCAGTTTGGCGCCGTGCTTGGCGATGCCGCCTTCTTCATACTTTTTGCCGACCATGAAGCCTGTGATGTTCTGCAGGAACAGCAACGGGATGCCGCGTTGGCAGGCCAGTTCGATGAAGTGCGCGCCTTTTTGCGCGGCCTCGGCGAACAGGATGCCGTTGTTGGCCAGGATCGCCACCGGGTAGCCATGCAGGTGGGCGAAGCCGCACACCAGGGTGGTGCCGAACAGGGCCTTGAATTCATCGAACACCGAGCCGTCGACCAGGCGTGCGATGACTTCGCGCACGTCGAACGGTTGCTTGGCATCGGCCGGAACCACACCGTACAACTCCTGGGCCTCATACAGCGGGGCGATGGGCGCCTGGCGCTGCAGCTGGCCGAGTTTGCGCCAATTGAGGTTGGCCACGCTGCGACGGGCCAGTGCCAGGGCGTGTTCATCGTTGTCGGCGTAGTGGTCGGCGACGCCGCTGATGCGGCAGTGCACGTCGGCACCGCCCAGGTCCTCGGCACTGACCACCTCACCGGTGGCGGCTTTCACCAAAGGCGGGCCGGCGAGGAAGATGGTCGCCTGCTGGCGCACCATGATCGCTTCGTCGGCCATGGCGGGCACATAGGCACCGCCGGCGGTGCACGAACCCATGACCACGGCGATCTGCGGGATGCCCAGCGCGCTCATGTTGGCCTGGTTGAAGAAGATTCGCCCGAAGTGCTCGCGATCAGGGAAGACCTCGTCCTGGCGGGGTAGGTTGGCGCCGCCGGAGTCCACCAGGTAGATGCACGGCAGGCGGTTCTGCAGGGCGATGGCCTGGGCGCGCAGGTGTTTTTTCACCGTCAGCGGGTAGTAGGAGCCGCCTTTGACCGTGGCGTCGTTGGCCACGATCATGCACTCGACGCCTTCGATACGGCCGATGCCGGCGATCACGCCCGCGGCGGGTACGTCCTCGCCATAGACCTCATGGGCAGCCAGTTGGCCGATCTCGAGGAAGGGCGAGCCCGGGTCGAGCAGGCGATCGATGCGCTCGCGTGGCAGCAGTTTGCCTCGCGATGTATGCCGCTCCTGGGCCTTGGGCCCACCGCCCTGACTGACCTGGGCGAGCAGGGTACGCAGGGCCTGGACCTGTTCGAGCATGGCCGCGCTGTTGGCGGAGAACTCCGTCGAGCGCGGGTTGATCTGGGTATGCAGGATAGCCATGGACGCCGGTTCCTCGTGCTCAGCGGGTTTCGTTGAACAGTTCGCGACCGATCAGCATCCGGCGGATTTCGCTGGTGCCGGCGCCGATTTCGTACAGCTTGGCATCGCGCAGCAAGCGACCTGCCGGGAATTCGTTGATATAGCCATTGCCGCCGAGGATCTGGATCGCTTCCAAGGCCATTTGCGTGGCACGCTCGGCGGTGTAGAGGATCACCCCCGCAGCGTCCTTGCGGGTGGTCTCGCCACGGTCGCAGGCCTGGGCCACGGCATAGAGGTAGGCGCGGCTGGCGTTGAGCTGGGTGTACATGTCGGCGATCTTGCCTTGGATCAGCTGGAACTCGCCGATGCTCTGGCCGAACTGCTTGCGGTCATGGATGTAGGGCACCACCAGGTCCATGCAGGCCTGCATGATGCCGGTCGGGCCGCCGGAGAGGACCACGCGCTCGTAGTCCAGGCCGCTCATCAGTACCCGCACGCCGCCGTTGAGCTGGCCGAGGATGTTTTCCTGCGGGACTTCCACACCATCGAAGAACAGCTCGCAGGTGTTGGAGCCGCGCATGCCCAGCTTGTCGAACTTGTTGCTGCGCGAGAAGCCTTTCCAGTCGCGCTCGACGATGAACGCGGTGATGCCGTGAGGGCCCTTGTCCAGGTCAGTCTTGGCGTAGATCACATAGGTGTTGGCATCTGGGCCGTTGGTGATCCAGGTCTTGCTGCCGTTGAGCACGTAATGATCGCCGCGCTTCTCGGCGCGCAGTTTCATCGACACCACGTCGGAGCCGGCGTTGGGCTCGCTCATGGCCAGGGCGCCGATGTGCTCGCCGCTGATCAGCTTGGGCAGGTACTTGAGTTTCTGCTCATGGGTGCCGTTGCGGTTGATCTGATTGACGCACAGGTTGGAGTGGGCGCCATAGGACAGGGCTACCGAGGCCGAACCGCGGCTGATTTCTTCCATCGAAACCACGTGGGCCAGGTATCCCAGGCCGGCGCCGCCGTACTCCTCCGGCACGGTGATGCCCAGCAGGCCCATGTCGCCGAACTTGCGCCACATGTCGGCAGGGAACAGGTTGTCGTGGTCGATCTGAGCGGCGCGGGGGGCCAGTTCGGCGGCAACGAAGGTGCGCACCTGGTCGCGGAGCATGTCGATGGTTTCGCCCAGGGCGAAGTTCAGGGTGGGGTAATGCATGCGGGGGCACCTTCTTGTTCTTGAAGTTGGGTTACACCGTAGCTCAAGGGCTTTGCGCCAGTGCTGTGGAGCGATGTTTACCCGCTCGCACAGGATTGGTGGTACGCCGTCCAGCCCGATATCGTTTTTCACCTTTACGTTAACGTAAACCTGCCGCTCGGCACTGTCAATCGACCTGTGACCTTTACGTTAACGTAAATCTGCGCCAGAGTAGCGTCGCTTGCTTCAGTCATGCCCAGAACAACCACAAGAAGGGACATTCATGAGTCAACCAAGCTACACCCGCGGTCGTCAGGACCGCCCGTTGTTGACCCTGACCATCGGCCAGGCCTTCGATGCCACCGCGGCCCGCCACCCCGACGGCGAAGCCTTGGTCGTTCGCCACCAAGGGCAGCGCTACAGCTGGCGGCAACTGGCCGAGGCCGTCGATGGCCATGCCCGGGCGCTGATGGCGCTGGGTGTGCAGGTGGGCGATCGGGTCGGGATCTGGGCACCCAACTGTGCCCAGTGGTGCATCCTGCAATTGGCCAGCGCCAAGGTCGGTGCGATCCTGGTCAACATCAACCCGGCCTACCGGGTCGGTGAGCTGGAGTACGTGCTGCGCCAGTCCGGGTGCAGCTGGCTGGTGTGTGCCGATGCCTTCAAGACCTCCGACTACCACGCCATGCTGCTGGACTTGGCCCCTGAACTGCGCACCAGCACGCCCGGTCAGCTGACCTGCGAGCGGCTGCCTGCGCTGCGCGGGGTGATCAGCCTTGCCGCCAACCCGCCGGCTGGCTTCCTGCCGTGGGCTCGCCTGAGCGAGCGGGCAGGGCAGACCGACCTTGCCGCCTACGCGGCCCGTCAGCGCAGCCTGCAGTTCGACCAGCCGGTGAACATCCAGTACACCTCCGGCACCACCGGCGCGCCCAAGGGGGCCACGCTCAGCCACTACAACATCCTCAACAATGGCTACATGGTCGGTGCAAGCCTGGGCCTGACGGCACAGGACCGCATGGTGATCCCCGTGCCGCTGTACCACTGCTTCGGCATGGTCATGGCCAACCTGGGCTGCATCACCCATGGCTGCACCATGATCTACCCCAACGATGCCTTCGACCCGGGCCTGACCCTGCAGGCCGTGGCCGAGGAGCGCGCGAGCATTCTCTATGGCGTGCCGACCATGTTCATCGCCATGCTCGATCACCCCGGTCGTGCCGATCTGGACCTTTCCAGTCTGCGCAGCGGCATCATGGCCGGGGCCACCTGCCCGATCGAAGTGATGCGCCGGGTGATCGAGCAGATGCACATGGCCCAGGTGCAGATCGCCTACGGCATGACCGAGACCAGCCCCGTGTCACTGCAGACCGGCCCAGACGACGAGCTGGAGCTGCGCGTGACCACGGTCGGACGCACCCAGCCACAGCTGGAAAGCAAGCTGGTGGACGAGCACGGCAACATCGTCCCACGTGGCGAAATCGGCGAGCTGTGCACACGCGGCTACAGCGTGATGCTCGGCTACTGGAACAACGCGCAAGCGACCCAGGACGCCATCGATCCTGCCGGCTGGATGCATTCGGGCGACGTGGCGGTGATGGACGAGCAGGGTTACGTGCGCATCGTTGGACGCAACAAGGACATGATCATCCGCGGGGGCGAGAACATCTACCCGCGCGAGCTGGAGGAGTTCTTCTATACCCACCCGGCGGTGGCCGATGCCCAGGTGATCGGCATTCCCTGCAGTCGCTACGGCGAAGAAGTGGTGGCCTGGATCAAGCTGCACCCCGGGCACAGCGTAACGGCCGAGGAGCTACAGGGCTGGTGCAAGGCGCGTATCGCTCATTTCAAGGTGCCGCGCCATTACCGCTTCGTCGAGGAGTTCCCGATGACGGTGACCGGGAAGGTGCAGAAGTTCCGCATGCGCGAGATCAGCATCGCCGAGATCAATCTGTAACCGATTTTCGGTATCCCTCATTCCTTGGGCGCAACGGTCTTGCCCCGTGGCGATTGCTTCGCGGGTAAACCCGCTCCCACAAGGACCGCGTGAGTCTTGAGAACGACGCAATCCCGGTGGGAGCCGGCGCAGGCTTCGGTGTCATTCAGAGCACCGCCGCCGCGCCGCTCCCGCTGTCCATACCGTGCTTGTCACATGACCTTGTCTATCCTTTGCCTTTCACCGGTGGCTCCTCGCTCGGCGGATCCCCCACGGTCGGCGGCACGGTCGGTTTGATCGGCAGCTCGTCCGGCTCCTCCTCCGGCAAAGGCGGTGGCAGGGTCGGGTCGTCGATGTTCGGGTCGGGCGTCTCCGGTGGAATGGGAATGTTCATGGCCAGGCCTCCCATGGGAATCAAGCGTCGTTGCAGGCTTTGACTTCGCCGTGCACCGTTCGCTCATTTTTTTTGAACCCCAGGCAGCGCCCGCGGCTCTGAACCCTTACCGCCACTGCAAAAGGGAGCATGGTTCGATGTCCGGAAATGAGCCGTTCGACAGCGTGCCCATGGCCAACGATCACCCGGATCAGGCCCTGAGCCTATCCCAGGCGCTGCTGGCGCCGCGTATCGTGGTCGAAGACACGCAACCGGTGCTGGATGCTGGCACTTTCGCCACCAAGGCGGTACGTGGCCAGCGCGTGGCGGTGAGCAGCAAGGTCTACAGCGATGGCCATGACCGTCTGGCGGTGGTCCTGCACTGGCGCCAGTCCCACAGCCGGCGCTGGCATACCGTGCCCATGCACTCACCTGGCAACGACCTGTGGCTCGCCGAGTTCACGCCGCTCGAACTGGGCCTGCACCTGTTCAGCATCGAGGCCTGGATCGACCCCTTCGCCACCTACTGCCACGACCTTGAGAAGAAGTACCACGCCGGTGTCGACATCACGCTCGAACTGGAGGAGGGCCGATTGCTGCTGGGCAAGGGGATCGAGCGCAGCAGTGGCCCGCTGCACGAGCAGCTCGAACAGCTCCAGCAACGCCTGCCGTCACTGACAGCCGATGACCAGGTGGCGCTGTTGCTGCACCCCGGCACCGCTGCGCTGATGGTCGACGCCGAGCACCGCAGCTACCTGACCCGCAGTGCCGAGTTCCCCGTGGATGTGGACCGCGAGCAGGCCCTGTTCGCCAGTTGGTACGAACTCTTTCCGCGTTCGATCACCGACAGCGCCGAGCGCCATGGCACCTTCAACGACGTGCACCAGCGTCTGCCGATGATCCGTGACATGGGTTTCGACGTGCTGTACTTCCCGCCCATCCACCCCATTGGCGCCAAGCACCGCAAGGGCCGTAACAATGCCTTGCAGGCCGAGCCGGGTGATCCAGGCAGCCCCTATGCCATCGGCAGCCCCGAAGGCGGCCACGATGCCATCCACCCGCAGTTGGGCAGCCGCGAGGATTTTCGTCGCCTGGTGGCCGCTGCCGCCGAGCATGGCCTTGAGATCGCCCTGGACTTCGCCATCCAGTGTTCCCAGGACCACCCCTGGCTGAGCGAGCATCCCGGCTGGTTCAGCTGGCGCCCCGACGGCACCATCCGCTACGCCGAGAACCCGCCGAAAAAGTACCAGGACATCGTCAATGTAGACTTCTATGCCGCCGAGGCCGTGCCCTCCTTGTGGCTGGCTTTGCGTGACGTGGTGGTCGGCTGGGTCGAGGAGGGCGTGCGCACCTTCCGCGTCGACAACCCGCACACCAAGCCGCTGCCATTTTGGCAATGGCTGATCGCCAATGTGCGCAGCCGCTACCCGGATGTGATCTTCCTCGCCGAGGCCTTCACCCGTCCGGCGATGATGGCGCGCCTAGGCAAGGTCGGCTACGCCCAGAGCTACACCTACTTCACCTGGCGCAATACCAAGCAGGAGCTGCGCGAGTACTTCCAGCAGCTCAATCAGCCGCCCTGGTGCCACTGCTACCGGCCGAACTTCTTCGTCAACACGCCGGACATCAACCCCTATTTCCTGCAGACCTCCGGGCGCGCCGGTTTTCTGATCCGCGCCGCCCTGGCGACCATGGGGTCGGGGCTGTGGGGCATGTATTCGGGTTTCGAGTTGTGCGAAGGCACGCCGCTGCCGGGCAAGGAGGAATACCTGGATTCGGAGAAGTACGAAATCCGCCCACGGGACTTCACCCAGCCCGGCAACATCATCGCCGAGATCGCCCAGCTCAACCGCATCCGCCGGCAGAACCGCGCATTGCAGACCCACCTGGGCGTCGAGTTCTTCAACTGCTGGAACGACAACATCCTGTATTTCGCCAAGCGCACGCCCGAGCGCGACAACTACATCCTGGTGGCCATCAGCCTCGATCCCTACAACGCCCAGCAGGCGCACTTCGAACTGCCGCTGTGGGAGCTGGGCCTGGACGACAACGCCGACACCCTCGGCGAGGACCTGATGAACGGCCACCGCTGGACCTGGCACGGCAAGACCCAGTGGATGCGTATCGAGCCCTGGCATCTGCCGTTCGGCATCTGGCGAATCGAAAAAGCCCATTAGAAAGGCGTCCCCAGTGGGAGCGGGTTCACCCGCGAATGCGCCAGCAGGAGCACCACCTGTATTCGCAGGTAAACCCGTTCCCACAAGCGCCACCGGACAACACCGTTGCAAGCTGAATCCGAATTGAAAGGAGTCGCCCATGGCCAAGCGTTCCCGCCCACAAGCCTTCATCGACGACCCGCTGTGGTACAAGGACGCAGTGATCTACCAGCTGCACATCAAGTCCTTCTTCGACTCGAACAATGACGGCATCGGTGATTTCGCCGGGTTGATCGGCAAGCTCGACTACATCGCCGAGCTGGGCGTCAACACCCTCTGGCTGTTGCCGTTCTACCCCTCGCCACGGCGCGATGATGGCTACGACATCGCCGAGTACAAGGCCGTGCACAGCGACTACGGCACCCTCGCCGATGCCCGTCGCTTCATCGCCGAGGCCCACAAGCGCGGCCTGCGGGTGATCACGGAGCTGGTCATCAACCACACCAGCGACCAGCACCCTTGGTTCCAGCGTGCCCGCCATGCCAAGCGTGGCAGCAAGGCTCGGGACTTCTACGTCTGGTCGGACGACGACCAGAAGTACGATGGCACGCGGATCATCTTCCTGGACACCGAGAAGTCCAACTGGACCTGGGACCCGGTCGCCGGCCAGTACTTCTGGCACCGCTTCTATTCGCACCAGCCGGACTTGAACTTCGACAATCCGCAGGTGATGAAGGCCGTGATCGGCGTCATGCGCTTCTGGCTCGACCTGGGTGTCGACGGCCTGCGTCTGGATGCGATCCCTTACCTGATCGAGCGCGACGGCACCAACAACGAGAACCTCCCCGAGACCCATGACGTGCTCAAGGCGATCCGCGCGGAGATCGATGCCAACTACCCCGACCGCATGCTGCTGGCCGAGGCCAACCAGTGGCCCGAGGATACCCGGCCGTACTTTGGCGAAGGCGATGGCGATGAATGCCACATGGCGTTCCACTTCCCGCTGATGCCGCGCATGTACATGGCCCTGGCCATGGAGGACCGCTTCCCGATCACCGACATCCTGCGCCAGACCCCGGAAATCCCAGCCAACTGCCAATGGGCGATCTTCCTGCGCAACCACGATGAGCTCACCCTGGAAATGGTCACCGACCGTGAGCGCGACTATCTGTGGAACTACTACGCCGAAGACCGCCGTGCCCGCATCAACCTCGGCATCCGCCGGCGTCTGGCGCCGCTGTTGCAGCGTGATCGCCGGCGCATCGAGCTGCTCACCAGTCTGCTGCTGTCGATGCCCGGTACGCCGACCCTGTATTACGGCGATGAGCTGGGCATGGGCGACAACATCTACCTGGGCGACCGCGATGGAGTGCGCACGCCCATGCAGTGGTCGCCGGACCGCAACGGCGGGTTCTCCCGCGCCGACCCGCAGCGCCTGGTGTTGCCGCCGATCATGGACCCGCTCTACGGCTACCAGACCGTCAACGTCGAGGCCCAGTCCCACGACCCGCACTCGCTGCTCAATTGGAACCGCCGCCTGCTGGCCGTGCGCAAGCAGCAAAAGGCCTTTGGTCGCGGCACCCTGAAGATGCTCACCCCCAGCAATCGACGCATTCTCGCTTACTTGCGCGAGTACACCGATGCCGAGGGCAACAGCGAAATCGTCCTGTGCGTGGCCAACGTCTCGCGTGCCGCCCAGGCCGCCGAGCTGGAGCTGTCCGCTTACGCCGACAAGGTGCCGGTGGAGATGCTCGGCGGCAGCGCCTTCCCGCCCATCGGCCAGTTGCCGTTCCTGCTCACGTTGCCACCCTATGGCTTCTATTGGTTCTTGCTGGCCTCGCGGGATCGCATGCCCAGTTGGCATATCGAGCCAAGCGAAGGCCTACCGGAGTTGACGACCCTGGTGCTGCGTAAACGCATGGAAGAGCTGCTCGACGCACCGTCCAGCGACACCCTTGAAACCACCATCCTGCCCCAGTACCTGCCCAAGCGGCGCTGGTTCGCCGGCAAGCAAGGGCCGATCGACCAGGTGCGCCTGAGCTACGGCGTGCGCCTGGCCACGGCCACCACGCCTGTGCTGCTCAGTGAGCTGCAGGTTCACAGCGACGGCGCCGTGCAGCATTACCAGTTGCCGTTCGGCCTGCTGCCCGAGGAGCAAATCAACAGCGCCTTGCCCCAGCAACTGGCGCTCTCGCGGGTGCGCCGTGGCCGGCAGGTGGGGCTTATCACCGATGCCTTCGTGCTCGAGCCGTTCATCCGCGCCGTGCTCAGCAATTGCCAGTCTCGCACCCGTCTGCCGTGTGGTGTGGGTGAGCTGCATTTCGACTGCACCGAGCAACTGGCCAGCCTTGCACTCAATGAAGAAAGCGAAGTGCGTTATCTGAGCGCCGAGCAATCCAACAGCTCGGTGGTGGTGGGCGGCAGCCTGGTGCTCAAGCTGATCCGCCGGGTCAATCCAGGCATTCACCCAGAGCTTGAAATGAGCGCCTACCTCACCGCCGCCGGCTTTGCCAACATCTCTCCGTTGCTGGGCTGGGTCAGCCGGGTTGACGATCAAGGCACGCCGCACCTGTTGATGATTGCCCAGGGCTATCTGAACAACCAGGGCGACGCCTGGGACTGGACCCAGAACACGCTGGAGCGCGCCGTGCGCGACGAGATGGAGCCGGCCAGCGTCGAGCCCGAGGCGCACACCGACGCTTTGGTGGAGCTCACCGGCTTCGCCGCCTTGCTTGGCCAGCGCCTGGGCGAGATGCACCTGCTGCTGGCAGCACCCAGTGATGACGTGGCGTTCGTCCCACAGCCGAGCACTGCCGAGGACTGCGCCCGCTGGAGCACGCAGATCAGCGCGCAACTGGACCATGCCTTGGACCTGCTGACCCGGCACCGCGACAGCCTCGACCGCGACAGCCAGGCCTTGGTCGACGACCTGGCGCAACAACGTGACGGCCTGGCCCAGCACATCGACACCCTGGCCCATCAGGCCCAGGGCGGCCTGCTGATGCGTGTGCATGGCGACCTGCATCTGGGCCAGGTGCTGGTGGTGCAGGGCGATGCCTACCTGATCGATTTCGAAGGCGAGCCTGCGCGGCCGCTGCAGGAGCGCAGGGCCAAGCACAGCCCCTACAAGGATGTCAGCGGCGTGTTGCGCTCCTTCGACTATGCTGCTGCGATGATCTTGCGCAGCGCTTCGGCGGTAGACCTCTCCGACGTTGCTCGCCAGGCTCGGCAGCGAGTCGCCCGGCAGTACTTGCACCAGTCGCGTCATGCCTTCGTCGAAGCCTATGGCCTGGCCACCGCCGCCATGCCCCACGCCTGGGAGCAGGCCGAGGGCGAGCGCGCCGCACTGGAGCTGTTCTGCCTGGAAAAAGCCGCCTACGAAATCACTTACGAAGCCGAGAACCGACCAGGCTGGTTGGCTGTGCCTTTGCATGGGCTACATGGGCTGATCAGTACTTGGGGGGAGGGCTAAGCCTCTTTTGCAGGTGGTAGTCGTCCTCTGTGGGAGCGGTTTTTTATTTCAAACATCAACGGATAGGGGCAGTGAGATGAATGCAACCACGCGTGATAACGGCGGCCTTCGGCAACGGGACCTGGATGCCCTGGCCCGCGCCGAGCACGCCAATCCCTTTGCGGTGCTCGGCCCCCACGCCGATGGCGCAGGCGGGCTGTCCATCCGCGCCTTCCTGCCCAATGCCCTGAGCGTCCATGTGCTGGCGCGCCATGACGGACGTGTGCTGGCCGAAATGGTGCAGGGTAGCCTGCCCGGGCTGTTCACCGCGCACCTGGACGAAGCCCACCCCTACCTGCTGCGCATCGGCTGGGCCGGAGGAGAGCAGATCACCGAAGACCCCTACAGCTTCGGCCCTCAACTGGGTGAGATGGACCTTTACCTGTTCGCCGAAGGCAACCACCGGGATCTTTCAGGGCGTTTCGGCGCCCAGCCGATGCGCGCCGATGGCATCGAGGGGGTGTGCTTCTCGGTGTGGGCGCCCAATGCCCGGCGCGTGTCGGTGGTGGGCGACTTCAACAATTGGGACGGACGCCGCCACCCCATGCGCCTGCGCCATGACGCCGGCGTGTGGGAGCTGTTCGTGCCGCGCCTGGGCGTGGGCGAGGCCTACAAGTTCGAGGTGCTGGGCCATGACGGGGTGCTGCCGCTCAAGGCCGACCCCCTGGCCCGCGCCACCGAGTTGCCACCGAGTACAGCGTCCAAGGTGTCCGGCCCCCTCGCGTACGCCTGGCAGGACCATGACTGGATGCAGCAGCGCGCCGCGCGCCACGCCTACAGCGCGCCGCTGTCGATCTACGAGCTGCACGCCGGCTCCTGGCGCTGCGAGCTGGACGACGCTGGTGAGGTGTCGCGGTTCTACAACTGGCGCGAACTGGCCGAGCGCCTGGTGCCCTATGTCCAGGAACTGGGGTTCACCCACATCGAGCTGCTACCGATCATGGAGCACCCGTTCGGAGGCTCCTGGGGCTATCAGCCACTGTCGTTGTTCGCGCCGACCTCGCGCTACGGCAGTGCAGAAGACTTCGCTGCCTTCGTCGATGCCTGCCACCAAGGGGGCATCGGTGTGCTCCTGGACTGGGTGCCGGCGCATTTCCCCACCGATGAACACGGCCTGGCGCGTTTCGATGGCACCGCCCTGTACGAGTACGACAATCCGCTGGAAGGCTTCCACCAGGACTGGAACACGCTGATCTACAACCTGGGTCGCAATGAAGTGCGCGGTTTCATGATGGCCTCGGCATTGCACTGGCTCAAACACTTCCACATCGATGGCCTGCGGGTCGATGCCGTGGCCTCGATGCTCTATCGCGACTACTCGCGCAAGGCCGGCGAGTGGGTGCCCAATCGCCATGGCGGGCGCGAGAACCTCGAAGCCATCGATTTCATCCGCCATCTCAACGCGGTGGCGGCCGTCGAGGCACCAGGGGCCTTGATCATCGCCGAGGAGTCCACCGCCTGGCCTGGCGTCAGCCAGCCGGTGCAGCAGGGCGGGTTGGGCTTTGCCTACAAATGGAACATGGGCTGGATGCACGACACGCTGCACTACATCCAGAACGATCCAGTGCACCGCGCCTATCACCACAACGAGATGAGCTTCGGTCTGATCTATGCCTACTCCGAGCATTTCATCCTGCCGATTTCCCACGACGAAGTGGTGCATGGCAAGCATTCGCTGATCGACAAGATGCCGGGTGATCGTTGGCAGAAGTTCGCCAACCTGCGCGCCTACCTTACCTTCATGTGGACTCACCCCGGCAAGAAGCTGTTGTTCATGGGCTGCGAGTTCGGCCAGTGGCGCGAGTGGAACCACGATCACCAGCTGGACTGGTACCTGCTGCAGTACCCCGAGCACCAAGGCGTGCAGCGCCTGGTGAGCGACCTCAACCGCCTGTACCGCGAGCTGCCCTCGCTGCACGAACAGGACTGCCAGCCCCAGGGCTTCCAGTGGCTGATCGGTGATGATGCACACAACAGCGTGTATGCCTGGCTGCGCTGGAGCAGCGCCGGGGAGCCGCTGTTGGTGGTGGCCAACTTCACCCCGGTGCCGCGCGAGGGCTACCGCATCGGCGTGCCGTTCGGCGAGCGCTGGCAGGAACTGCTCAACAGCGATGCCGAGCTGTATGCCGGGTCGAACGTGGGCAACCTGGGGGTGGTGACCAGCGAGCAGGTGGCCAGCCATGGGCAGCCGTTGTCGCTGGCCCTGAACCTGCCGCCGTTGGGGGTTCTTGTGATGAAACCGGCCTGAAGCCTGGGGGCTAGCGTTTGAGGGCTTGGGGCTGCTTTGCAGCCCATCGCAGGCTTCGTCAGCTGCCACGAGGCCTGCGATCTGAGGCCTACCGTGCCACCCTTTTCGCAGGTAACCCCCCTCCCACAAGAGCACCGCCGTATCTGCGGGAGCGGGTTCACCCGCGAAGAAGGCCATGCGAATCCGGCCCCTTGCTCTGCGCCAACTGCTGGACCCTGGGGTTGCAAGGCACCCCCGGAGTCTCACCAGCGCATTCTCACGCCCAGGCTGCCGATCAGGCCATTGAGGTCATTGCCGTCCACATCGCTGCTGTAGTCGGCACTGACGAACAGCGCGACTTTCGGCGTCACTCGCGCCACCAATCCCAACCCCAGGTCTACGGTGGTCGAGTACCGTGAGCTGGAGATCTTGTCGACCTGGTCCAGCTTCACCGTGTCCGAGTCGGTGAAGTCGTACCACACGTTGGTGCGCACATAGGGCTCGATGGGCATCCCCCGAACGTTGTAGCGTCCCGACAATTTGGCACCGACCCGGCCGCTCCAACTCGGCTGGCTGTCGAATGCCTGCAAGGTTTCTTCCTGTGCCCGGTTGCCGGGGAAGAACTGCTGGTTGATCAATTGCGCCTGGGGCTCGATCACCCAGCCACCGCCCAGACCGATGGGATAGCCACCTTCTACCGAAAAGGTCATCGCATGGCCGCTGTCGTCCAGGCGCTGGCCGCTCTCCCCACGGCCATTGACGTCGATGCGGGTGCCCATGGCCACGGCATCGACGTGCCAGCCTTGTTCATGGGTCATGCTCCAGTACACCCCCAGGCTCTCGCCGCTGAGGTTGACGGCGTTTTTCTGCTTGTCGCCGAGCAGCCGGCGCATACCGTTGAAGCTGCTTTGCAGGTTGTTGTGACCCACGAAAATCCCCGCCCGATGCACGTTGCCATCGCTGGTTTCACGCACGAACAGGTCCGGGCCGATCGTCAATTGCTGGCTGGGCGCCTCCAGTTGCGCCGGCACCTGGGCGCCGGGTCTCGTGCCGCCAGGGAAGAACTGCGCCCACTGGCTGGCGACCAGATCCGGGGCCGCCTGGTCATGGCGCTCGCTCATGCGTTCGGAGAAGGCGTTGAGGGTACCCAGGCTCAAGCCGCTGGCGCTCACCGGGTCCAGGGAGAGCTGCGGCACGGCCGGCGGCTGCAGCAGGCCGGCGAACGGGGCCTGTTCCTGCAGTTCGAACGCAAAGGTTTCCACCGGGGTTGCCAGGAGCAGCGACGTGGAAACCGCACAGAAAATCGCGTCGAAGCGCCAAGGGTTCGAGGTTCTTTTCATGGCGGATCTCCTCTGTTGTGTTGTTGTGTGTTGGTACAGCCCAAGGACCTGGCCTGATGTCACGAGCTGTACGGCACAAAAACAGAGGGCGACCCAAACCAGCACGCCTAGGCTCGCAGGTACGCACAAAGGTGCGCGCTAGAGGCCCGGCGCGAATTTTTTTCGATGCGTTGTAGAGTTCAGCTAAGGAGACGTCGCCGCTTGCGTCAAGAAAGCGTGAAAGACTTGTCGGTGGATTGGTAAGGCTTGTAACGAATTGATTTTAATGAAAATCAAACTACTCATATCAAGGTTCGTTCTTTGCCGGCGGCGGGCTATGCCGAATCATTGCTAGAGACGCACTTCCACCGCCAGGGGCAGGTGATCGGACAGGTGCGTCCAGGGCTTGTGCCCCAGGATCTGCGGCGCGTGACTCTCGGCGTTGCGCAGGTAGATGCGGTCCAGGCGCAGCAGTGGCAGGCGGGCCGGATAGGTGCGGGCGAGCAGGCCGTGGTGGCGCTCGAACGCTTCGTGCAGGTCACGCTGATCGCCCAGGGTGCGGTTGCCGCGCAACTGCCAGTCGTTGAAGTCGCCCGCGATGATCACCGGGGCGTCGGCCGGCAGGCTGTCGAGCAATCGGCGCAACAGCTGCAGTTGCTGTTGTCGGTGGCTTTCAAGCAACGACAAGTGCACGCAGATGGCATGTACCTGGCGTTGTCCGGGCACGTCGAGAATGCAGTGCAACAGCCCCCGGCGCTCGGGGCCGGTGATGGATACGTCGAGATTGCGGTGTTCGAGAATCGGATACTTCGACAGCAGCGCATTGCCATGGTGGCCATCTGGGTAGACCGCGTTGCGACCATAGGCGAAGTCGCTCCACATGCTGTCGGCGAGGAATTCGTACTGGGATGTCTGTGGCCAGCCGGGGTAACGTGCGGCGTGGCGGTCATGGCTGCCGAGCACTTCCTGGAGAAAAACGATATCGGCCTGGGTACTGCGCACCGCCTCGCGCAACTCCGGCAGGATGAAGCGCCGGTTGAAGGCGGTGAAGCCTTTGTGGGTGTTGACCGTCAGCACCCGCAACCGGTGCACGGCCGGGGCTTGGCTGACGCTGGCGAAACCTGGACTGCCGGCTTCGGGGCTCACGGTCTCTCCTGCTCCGTTGGCTTGCCTGCTCTGCACAGCGTGGTACACCGGCTGTGCCTGTGGGCTTTGTCTTGCACTGGGCCGCAAGGCGGCCCCTGTGCGTCGGTTACAGTCTAGGACCGAACAGCCCGACGCGGGTTCACTCTTCCTCGCGTTGCAACGCCATCAGCAACAACGAGCGCCCCTTGACCTCGAACACGGTATCGAACGCCAGGTGCTGGGCCTTGCGCATCTGTGGCCGGTCGGTGTCGACCAGGCAACTCCAGTAGTCGCCTTCGGGCACCGAAGGGAGCTGGAAAGGTACCGTGTCGTGGTAGGCGTTGACGATCAGCAGCAAGGTCGCCTCGCCGCCGGGGCGGGCGATGCCGCTGACCTGGGCGCGGCCGTCCATGAGCATCCCCAGGCAGCGACCATGGGGGTCTTCCCATTGCTCTACGCTCATCTCGCTGCCGTCCGGTGCCAGCCAGGTGACATCCTTGACCCCGATCGCCTCGTTGTAATCGCCCACCAGGAACCGCGAACGGCGCAGCACCGGATAGGCCAGGCGAAGGCGGGTCAGGCGCTTGACGAAGGCCAACAGCTCGGCGCCTTCCTGGTCCAGGTCCCAATTGATCCAGCCGATCTCGCTGTCCTGGCAGTAGGCGTTGTTGTTGCCGTGCTGGGTGCGGCTGAACTCGTCGCCGGCGACGATCATCGGCGTGCCCTGGGCCAGCAGCAGGGTGGCGAAGAAGTTGCGCATCTGGCGCATGCGCAGGGCATTGACCTGAGGATCGTCCGTGGGGCCCTCGGCACCGCAGTTCCAGGACAGGTTGTTGTCAGTCCCGTCCTGGTTGTTCTCGTCATTGTCCTCGTTATGTTTGTCGTTGTACGACACCAGGTCGCGCAAAGTGAAACCATCGTGGGCGGTGACGAAGTTGACCGAGGCATAGGGCCGCCGGCCCCGGTTGTTGAACAGGTCGCCCGACGCGGTCATGCGTGAGGCGAAGTCCGCCAGTTGGCCTTCATCGCCTTTCCAGAACGCGCGCACGGTGTCGCGAAAACGGTCGTTCCACTCGGCCCAGCCCGGGGCGAAGTTGCCCACCTGGTAGCCGCCGGGGCCGCAGTCCCAGGGCTCGGCGATCAGCTTGACCTGACTGAGCAGCGGGTCCTGGCGGCAGGCCACCAGGAAACTGTGACGCTCGCTGTAGCCATCGTGGTAGCGGCCCAGAATGGTCGCAAGGTCGAAGCGAAAACCATCGACATGCATCTCGCCTGCCCAATAGCGCAGCGAGTCGGTGACCAGTTGCAGCACGCAGGGGTGGCTCAGGTCCAGGGTGTTGCCGGTGCCGGAGTCGTTGATGTAGTAGCGCTTGTCGTCAGGCATCAGCCGGTAGTAGGAGGCGTTGTCGATGCCGCGCATGGACAGCGTCGGCCCCAGCTCGTTGCCCTCAGCGGTGTGGTTGTAGACCACGTCCAGGATCAGCTCCAGGCCGGCATCGTGCAGGTGCGCGACCATTTCCTTGAATTCGGCGATCTTGCCGCTGGCCAGGTACTTGGGGTGAGGCGCGAAGAAAGCAATGCTGTTATAGCCCCAGTAGTTGTTCAGGCCCTTGTGCAGCAGGTGTTGGTCGTTGACGAAGGCGTGGATCGGCAGCAGCTCGATGGACGACACGCCCAGGTCCTTGATGTGCTTGAGCAGCTCGTCGTTGGCCAGGCCCGCGAAGGTGCCGCGCAGGGCTTGCGGCACGCCCGGGTGGCGCATGCTGATACCCCGGGTGTGGGCTTCGTAGAGAATGGTGCGCTCCCAGGGAATCTGCACCCGCTGGTCGCGGCCCCAGGTGAAGGCCGGATCGATGACTTTGCACTTGGGCACAAAGGGCGCGCTGTCGCGCTCATCGAAGGACAGGTCGCCATCGGGGTGGCCGATGGTGTAGCCGAACAGCGCCTCGGACCACTTCAGCCCGCCCACCAGTTGCTTGGCGTAAGGGTCGATCAGCAGCTTGTTGGGGTTGAAGCGGTGGCCATTCTCCGGCGCGTACGGGCCATGGACACGGTAGCCATAGACCAGCCCGGGATGCGCGTCGGGCAGGTAGCCGTGGTAGATCTCGTCGGTGTATTCGGGCAACTCGATGCGTTCGAGCTCATGCTCGCCGCTGGAGTCGAACAGGCACAGCTCGACCTTGGTGGCGTTGGCCGAGAACAGCGCGAAGTTGACGCCCAGGCCGTCCCAGGTGGCACCGAGAGGGAAGGGCATGCCCTCGCGGATGCGTGACGGGGCGACGGAGCGGGTTTTCTTCGGGGTGCGGGGGCTCATGGCTGTCCTCATTGGCCGGATGAAAGGGCGTACCGATGTTTCTGTGCTGGGTTTCTGTGCTGGCCCCTTGGCGAGTAAACCCGTCCCACCTGCTCCGCAACGCCGCTTGGGGGCGGTTTACCCGCGAAGGGGCCCGTCAGGGCTCAGCCAGCGGTCGGCTTCTTCGCGGTTCTTGGCTTCTTGGCCGCAGCCGGCTTGACCCCAGGCAAGGCGGCCACTTTCGGCTCGGCAGGGGCTTTGGGCTCAGCGGACGTCTTGGCGTCAGCCGCGGCCTTGGGCTTGGCGGCTGGCTTCTTGCGCGGTGTTACCTTGGGGGCCAGCGCCTCGGCTTCGGCCAGTTTGCGCGCCATCTCCCAGTGGCGTTCTTCCTGGCCTACGGGTTTTCCCTCCGATTCCCAGATCTGATAGGCGAATTCGCGAATACGTTTTTCATCGGCACTCATCATGACGCTCCTGATGTTCAAGATTGTTGTATCAGCAGGTTGACCGGAAACTCCGCCAGCACAGTGTTCAAATACAGCTCCTTTGAAGGGCTGACAGCGGCACCGGAAAAAAGTCCCACACAAGTGGCAGGCGACAAGGCAAACGGCAGGATCAGCCGGGTATCGTCCCAGTTCTGCGCTGGGATCAACGGGGTAGAGGCCTCGCCAAGCAGGGTGCTGCACAGGCGCGGCACTACCACGATGGCCCGGGCATCCTCGCCCAGGCGGGCGAAGGCCAGCACCTTGTCGGCATGTCGGCCATGCACGGTCAACGGCAGGTAGGCGCCGCGCTGGAATAGCTGCGGATGGGCCTGACGGGCGTCCAGAACCCGGGCGATCAGTGCCTGCTTGATACGGCCATCACGCCAATGCGCCAGCAATTCGGCCAGCGGCACACTGTCATCCAGGCTCGCCCGGCGCGCGGCGTAGTCCACCGGGCGACGGTTGTCCGGGTCGACCAGGCTCAAGTCCCAGTACTCATTGCCTTGATAGAGATCGGGCACACCGGGGGTGGTCATGCGCAGCAGGCATTGGACCAGGCCGTTTAGTGCGCCAGGGCAGGCGATGCGTTGCGCAGCGTCGTGAAGGGAGCGGCGCAACTGTTGGTTCTGTGGCCTGAGCAACAGCTCGTCGAGATAGGTCGCGCAGGCTTGCTCATAGGCTTCGTTCGGCGCGTTCCAACTGCTGCGTAGCTTGGCCTCGCGCAGCGCCTTCTGTTGCCACTGGCGTACACGCTCGGCATAGCGGCCCAAGGCGGTGATGTCCTTCACGTCCAGGTCCAGCGGCCAACTGCCGAGCAGGGTCTGATACAGAAGCAGCTCGTCCCCGGGGCTCGGCGCCAGGCCATCGTTCAACATTTGCAGCAGTGGCGCGGCGAGCTCGCGCCAGTGCTCAACGCGGCTGGCAAGCCACGGGGCGTGTTCGCTCAGCACTGCCAGCCGCGCGCGGCAATCCTCGCCGCGCTTGTGATCGTGGGTGGCAGTGGCCAGCAGGTTGTCCGGAAAGTCCCGCAGGCGCTGCTGGGCCTCGTTGTGGAACCACGCTGCATCGGCGCTGAACCGTTCGGCCTCGAAGCCCACATCATTGCGCGAGAGCAGGCGTCCCGAGCGATAGAACGCGGTGTCCTCCACCGCCTTGGCCGCGCTCGGCGCCGTCAATTGCTGGAAGCGCACGCAGGCATGTCGCAGGTGCTTGCGTGGCAGGCCGCGTGGCAGTTGGCGCCAAGGTTGGCCGCCCAGCCAGTGCCGCAGGTGCTCCAGCAGCGGCCAGTCGGCTTCCGCCAGGCTCTGCCGGGCGCCGGCCAGGGCTTGTTGGAAGAACGCCTCGTCGTCGGCCGGGCGGCCGCAGGCATTGATGTAGGTGCGGTACACCGGGTAGTGCTCGACCAACGCCTGCAACGCACGCCGAATCGCGCCGAGGGTCAGGTCGCGGGTCATCAAATCGCCACGGGCCACCTGCAACAAGGCTTGGGCCACGGACTCGCAGTCGCCGGCCAGGCTGGCATTGAGCACCAGGTGTCGGGCCTGACGTACTTCCTCGGAAAAGTCCGGACGTTCGCTGATGCTGCTCCACAGTTCGGTCAAAGGTGCTTCACCGGCCGGATCGTGCTGTACCAGCGAGACCTGATTCATGAACTCGTAACCGGTGGTGCCGTCGGTGCGCCAGTCCAGATGCAGGCGCTCGCCCGCCCCGAGGATTTTCTCCACATAGATCGGAAAATGCGCCACGGCCGCCTGCACAGGGCGGCGTGCGAGCAGGCCGTCCACCCGTCTTCGCAGCTTGCGGCAGTACTGGCGAGGATCGGCCAGGCCATCGATATGGTCGATGCGCAGACCGTCCACCAGGCCGCGTTCGATCAGCTCGAACAACTTGGCGTGGGTCGCCTCGAACACCACCGCACGTTCCACGCGCAGCCCGCCCAGCTCGTTGATATCGAAAAACCGCCGCCAGTTGATGTCATCGGCAGCGGTGCGCCAGCTGGCCAGACGATAGGTCTGATGCTCCAATAGCAGGTGCAGGCGCTTAAGGCCCGCTTCGGTGCGGCTGTCGAAGGCGGCCAGGGCGTCGTCGAGGCTCGCGCCTTCGCCGACCAGACGGGCCAGCTCGGCCTGCAGGGGCAACGCCTCGGTCACCGGATCGGCGGCCTCGCGCAGGGTACTGAAGCGCTGCGCCAGCGCCCGCACTTGCGGGTGTGCGCTCTGGCCGAGGATGTGCCCGTAGTCCAGCGGGCAGATGGGGAAACGGTGCTCGTAGTGGGCGACTTGCAGCAAACCCTGGTCGCCCGCGAACGTCAGAGGAATCTCACCGTTGTGCAATGCCACGCCGTAGTCATTGCCCAGGAACGGCAGCAGCAGTTGCCCGGCCAGCAGCGGGTCGCTGGAATGCCACTGGATGTCGAAGAATTCTGCATAAGGACTGCGCCGGCCCCAGGCCAGCAGGCTCTGCCACCAGGGGTTGTCGGCACCGCCCACGGCCATGTGATTGGACACCGTGTCCAGAATCAGGCCCATGCCGTGCAGGCGCAGCGCGGCGACCAGGCGTTCGAGCGCCGCTTCCCCGCCCAGCTCCGGGTTGACCTGGGTCGGATCGACCACGTCGTAGCCGTGGCGTGAACCTGCACGGGCCTTGAGGATGGGCGATGCATACAGGTGGCTGACCCCCAGGCGGGCGAAGTAGGGCACGAGCGGCACTGCGTCGTCGAGGGTGAAATCACTGTGCAGTTGCAGGCGCACCGTGGCAGTCAACGGTTTCATCGGTCACGCTCCCAGGCTTGTTCGCGGGCTTGGGCCAACAGCTCCAGGCGCCGGGCGGCGTCCTCGTCGTCGAGCAGCTCGCGCACGGGGCGGGCGAAGCGACGACGCCAGTTGGGGTGGCCGTCGGTGGTGCCGGGCAGGTTGGGTTGCTCGTCGCAGCCCAGCAGATCCTCCAGCGGCACGAGCACCAGCGGGGCGCGTGTATGGCCGACGTAGCGGATCGCCGCATCGATCACCGCGTCGTCGTCGGCCAGGGCGCCGTAGTTGTGCTCCAGCGTGCGGCGCAGGCCATCGCGCTCCAGTTGTCGGGTGTGGCGCCAATGCAATTCGGTGGCCGCGTCCACCCGTTGCAGGCGGTGGCTCCAGTCGATGTCGCGGGCTTGCAGCCAGCCGGCCAGGGGGGCCAGGTCATGGGTGCCGGTGGTGGCCAGGGCGTTGTCCGGCCAGTCGAGGATCGGCCTGAAATGCCCGGGCGGCTGCTGCTCGAACGGCAGCACCCGCATGCCCAGCACGGCCTTGGCCGCCAGGGTTTCGCGCAGGCCGTCGGGCACCGTGCCCAGGTCTTCGCCGAGGATCACGGCCTGGTGGCGCACCGACTCCAGGGCCAGCAGCCGCAGCAGGTCGTCTAGCGGATAGTTCAGGTAGGCACCCTCGCTGGGGCGGGCTCCCCGTGGGATCAACCATAACCTGCGCAGGCCCATGACGTGGTCGATGCGCAAACCGCCGGCATGGGCGAGGTTGGCTCGCAGCATTTCGATGAACGCGCGGTAGCCATTACGTTTGAGACCTTCCGGGGAGAACGCGCAGATGCCCCAGTCCTGGCCATGGTGGTTGAGGATATCGGGCGGCGCGCCGACGTTCAGGTCGGCCAGCAGTTCGTCCTGGCGGCTCCAGGCCTGGCTGCCGGCGCCGTCGGCGCCCACGGCCAGGTCGGCGATCAAGCCCACGGCCATCCCATTGCCGCGCGCGGCTTCCTGGGCGCGCTGTAGGCTGCGCTCGGTGAGCCACTGGCAGAAGGCGTGGAACTCCACCTGGGCCGGATAGGCGCTGGTAAAGGCTTCCACCTCCGGGTGATAGGGGTCGTGCCAGGCTGCTGGCCAGTTGCGCCAGTCCGCGTCGAGGCCTCGGGCCATCGCCTCGGCTTGCAGCAACTGGAACCGGCAGTGGTGCAGCAGGGCCTGGCCACCGGCCTCACGGTAGCTGTCGAAGTCCTTTTGCAGCGGGTGAGCGCCTCGGCTGAAATCCTTGTACAGCGCCTGCAACAGCCGGTGCCGGGCTTCTGCGGCGCGGGGCCAGTCCACCAGCGGCAGTTGTTCCAGCTCATCGAGCAGCGGCTGCAACTGGCACGCCTCGATCGCCATGCGCACCTCCCGTTCGCCCAGCAGTGCGGCAGGGCTGGCGTACAGGGTATTGAGCAGCAGGCGGCTGGAGGGGGAATAAGGGCTGTAGTGGCGCTGGTCTATGGCCGACAAGGCATGGATCGGGCTGATCGCCAGGGCGTCGGCGCCCCGTTCTGCAGCGGCGCGGGCCAGTTGCTCCAGGGCCAGGCAGTCGCCGTAGCCGCCGTCACCGGGGCGGCGCAGGCTATACAGCTGGACTGCCAGCCCCCAGCAGCGGGGCGGTGATTGCTCGGTCGCGTCGTCCAAGGCATGGCAGCGTGGGGGCGCGACTGCCAGTGTGAATGGGCGATCGTCGATGGTCAGTTGGTGATAGCCCAAGGGCAGCTGACCCGGCAACTGCGCCTGGTCATCAAGGGCGAGGGTCAGCGGGTCGCCGTTTTCGAGGGTGCACTGCACCGGGCTGCCGGGCGTGAAGTAACGCGCCAGGTCCAGCGGCACGCCCACGTCGGCAGTGAGCAACGGCGGCAGGTGATCGACATCATCGGCTTCATCGAGCGCCTGCAGGCTGGCGACGATGGCGGTTTCGTCTTCGGCGGGGTGGCCAAGGCCGGCCAGCACATGGCGCAGCACATCATCGCTGACCTGCTGGGGGCGGGCATTGGCGTCGACCCAGTCGCGGGCAAGGCCCACCCGTGCGGCCAGTCGATGCAACGGCAATTCGCTCATGGAGCCTCCTGGTCGGGTGGCAGCAGGCTGACCACGCAACTGTGCGCGGGCAGGGTGGTGTCGAGGTGGGCCGTGTCGCTGCTGTCGAACAACCAGCGCTCGACCGGAGGCAGCGCCGCCGATTGCGGCTCATTGGCCAGGTTGAGGTCGACCCGCAGCTCGCTGCCATCGCCCAGGCGCCAGCGTGCGCTCAGGGCCCGCTCGCCGAGTACCGTGGCGCCCAGGGCGCGGGTGCCTGGCAGGTGGGGGATGACATGCAGCCGGCGCAGGGTCAGCAGACGCTGATACAGCCCGTGCCAGCCGGCCACCACCTCCTGGGCCGCGAGCTGCGAGGCATCGAAGGTGGCCTGGGCGTTGGGATCGGGGATGCGCTCGCGCTGCGCGGGGTCGGCGAATGCGGCGAAATGGGCGAACTCGGCGCGGCGTCCTTCGCGCACCGCGTCGGCCAGCGCATCGTGGTGATCGGTGAAGAACAGAAACGGTCGGCGACTGCCTTCTTCATCGCCCATGAACAGCAATGGGATCATCGGCGCCAGCAGCAGCAAGCCGGTGGCCGCGCGCAGGGCCGGGGGCGGGCAGAGGCGGGTCAGACGTTCGCCCAGGGCGCGATTGCCGATCTGGTCGTGGTTCTGCAGAAACAGCACGAACGCGCTGGGCGCCAGGTGGCCGCTGGGCTCGCCCCGTGGTGTGCCATGGCGGTTGGCCTGGCCCTGGAAGACAAAACCCTCGCCCAGGCTGCGGGCCAGTTTTTCGATCGGGCGGTCCTTGTAGTCGGCGTAGTAGCCTTCTGTTTCGCCGGTCAGCAAGACGTGCAGGGCGTTGTGGCCGTCGTCGTTCCACTGGGCGTCGAAGCCTTGCTCAAGCAGCGAGGCCTGGTTGTGTTCGTTTTCCAGCACCAGCCATACCTGACGACCTGGTGCCACGGCGGCGCGTACGCGCTGGGCCAGCTCGACGAGAAAGTCCGGCTGGTCGATGGCATGCACCGCGTCCAGGCGCAGGCCGTCGAAACGGTAGTCGCACAGCCACATCAGGGCGTTCTGGATGAAATACTCGCGGACCTGGGGCTGGCGAAAATCGATGGCGGCGCCCCAGGGAGTCTGCCGGTCTTCGCGAAAGAACGTGCTGGCGTACTGGTGCAGGTAGTTGCCGTCGGGGCCGAAGTGGTTGTAGACCACATCGAGCAATACCATCAGGCCATGGCCATGGGCCTCGTCGATCAAGCGACACAGCTCGGCCGGACTGCCATAGGTATGTTGTGGGGCGAACGGCAACACACCGTCGTAGCCCCAGTTACGTGTCCCTGGAAACTGCCCCAGCGGCATCAGCTCGATGGCCGTGATGCCCAGCTCGGCCAGACGCGGCAGTTCGTGTATGACCCCGGCATAGCCGCCCAGCAAGCCGACATGCAGCTCCTGGATCACGGCCTCGTGCCAGGGGCGCCCCTGCCACGGGTGGCGCCAGGGGTAGCCGGATATGTCCACTACCTGGCTGGGCCCTTGCACGCCCTCGGGCTGGTAGCGCGACGCAGGGTCAGGCACCTGCAGGGTGCCGTCGATTCGATAACGATAGCGGTCACCGGCCCGGCAAGGTGCCAGGCCGGTGAACCAGCCACCGGCTTCAGGCAGTAGTTCGACCGCGGGTTGTTGCTCCAGCTGCAAGCTCACGCTGCGCGCATCGGGCGCCCAGAGGGCGAAGCGCGCCGACGTGGCGTCCAGCAAGTGTGCGCCATGCCTTTGCATCTTCGGTGCCCTCGCTCAGTAGTGGCCGGCGTGGGCCTGGCAGACCAGTTCCTCGTACAGCTTGGCGTAGGGTTCCACCGCTTGGCACCAGTTGAACGGTTGGGTCATGGACAGGCAGCGCATGGCGTTGAGCAGGTCTTTCTTGCCGTGCACATAGAACGCCCGGGCGAGCGCGGTGCGGTAGCTCTCGACCGTCGATTCGTCGAACAGGAAACCGGTGACACCGTCCTCGATGGTGTCGGCCAGCCCTCCGGTGTTGCGCGCCACCGGCAGCGAGCCGAAGCGCTGCGCGTACATCTGGCTCAGGCCGCAAGGCTCGTAGCGCGACGGCATGAGGAGGAAGTCGCTGCCGGCGAACATGCGTCTTGCATCGGTTTCGTTGAAGCCGATGCGCACGCCGATCCGCCCCGGATAGCGCAGGGCCAGCTCGCGCATGGCCTGTTCTTCCTCGGGTTCGCCCCGGCCGATGATGGCGATCTGGCCGCCCTGTTGGACGATGTAGTCGGCCACCCCGAGGGTCAGGTCCAGGCCTTTTTGATAGACCAGGCGTGAGACCACGGCGAACAACGGCCCGTCCGATGCATCGAGTTGGAACAGCGTGCGCACTTCTTGTGCATTGCGCGCCTTGCCGTCCCAGTCGTTGAGGCTGAAATTGTGCTGCAGGTGCTTGTCGGTGGCCGAATCCCAGCTCTCGTCGATGCCGTTGGGAATGCCGCCAAGCAGACCTTGCTGGGCTTTGCTCGCCAAGAAGCCATCCAGACCGCAGCCGAATTCGGGCGTGGTGATCTCCCGGGCGTAGGTGGCACTCACCGTGGTGATATGGCTGGAGTAGGCCAGGCCCGCCTTGAGGAACGACAATTTGCCGTAGAACTCCATGCCTTCTTGTTGCAAGGCATGGTCGGGGATGGCCAGTTCCGGGCAGCAGCCCCGGCTGAATACGCCCTGGTAGGCGAGGTTGTGGATGGTGAACAAGGTCGGGGTGTTCAGGCCGCGCCAGTGCATGTAGGCCGGAGCCAGGCCTGCCGGCCAGTCATGGGCGTGCACCAGGTCGGGGCGCCAGTGGATCATACCTTCGCCGGCGGCGATTTCCGCAGCGGCCAGGCCCAGGCGGGCGAAGCGGATGTGGTTGTCCGGCCAGTCGCGGCCATTGTTGGCGCCGTAGGGCGTGCCGTCGCGCTCGTACAGTTCGGGGCAGAGCAGGACATAGATGACCAGGCCATCGGCCAGGTCCATGCGCCCGATCTTGCAGGGCGGTAGCGCCGCGTGCCCGCCCAGTTCGCCGACGATATGGATGGGGTTGTCGCTGTCGACCACCTGGCGGTAGCCAGGAATCAGCACTCGGACATCGTGCAGATGGGACAGGGCGCGGGGCAGGGCCGAGGACACATCGCCCAAACCCCCGGTCTTGACCAGGTCGGCGATCTCCGAGGTGACGAACAGGATCTTGCGCTTGTGCTGACTGTGACGGCGCTGGGCGCCAGGTGCCTTGGCTGTCGTGGCGAACGCTGGTGGCAGCGATTCGCGGTTGTCCGGGGTGAATGTGTCTACGTGAGGTTCGACAGCGGCACTGATCATACTTCTCTCCGTCCCTTGTGTCGGGTGGCTGGCACCCTTTGGCGTTATGTCGTGTTGGTTCTCTCTAATTCATATCTTCGTCGTGCGGTCCATGCCCCAGGGTCGTGCGCACAAGCACCGTGCAATCAGCGTTCCAGCCGAAGGCAGTTGAGCTGTTTGGGGTGTGGGTGGGCCGAAGCGGGGAGGTCCCCTGTGCATTGGCCTACTTAGTTCCTGACTCGCCGATTTGTAGGAAAGTTTCTTTTTTTTTCCGTCTGGTTAGCCAGGCGGTTTGGCGGACAGAATCCCGAGTGTAGGGGAGGTTGCGTTACATTTGTGACCCGCTGGTCATTTAAATGATGACCCTGGCATCGCGCAAACGTTGGCGGGTTGTCACAGATGTAAATGTGCGCAATAGAGAGGCCGCCAAGCGCGCGGCCTCAGGACGCGAAAAGGGCGTGATACGCCCTGAGCGATCAATCGATCGGCAAAAGCGACGAATGATGCTGGCTGATCAACCAGCGCTCGCCGTCCCAGCGATAGGTGAAGGTGTAGCGTGCCGCCACCTGCTGGCCGCTGGCAGCGAAATCAAAGGTGTACAACCCTGCCAGGGTCGCCTCGTTGCAGCTTTGGCGCATGTGGTGAGTATCGAGCTTGCCGCTGGGGCGCTTGGCCAGGAATTGCTCGAAGTAATCGATGCGTGCTGCACGGGTCTGGCGAGGCGTCTTGGAAACGGTAGGCAACAGCAGGGCGTCGTCCAGGTAGAGGTTGGCGACTTGATGCGGATCCCCGCTTTTGAGGCTGTCGTTCCATTGTGCGAACAACCCCAGGATTTCATTTTCGCTGGCGGTCTTGCAGGTATTTGCGGTGGCTTGGCTCGACAGGCAGGTAAGCCCGATGAATGTCAGAAACAACCCGTACGTGGGTAAGGTCATGGCAGATCTCCGCTGAAAGCAGGCAACACACGCCTGCGACGCAGCCCACTGTAAAAATGGCGGCAGCAGCGAACCATCAGAATTCGGTACGGGGTGCGAAGGAGGGATCTTGCCGAGTGGGAGCCATTAGCTCCCACGAAGAGCGACGGGGGATCAGAGGCGGATGGATTTGTCGTTGTCGCAGCGGGCCTGTTCGAGCAACTGGTTCAGCTGGGCGACCTGCTGGCGCAGTTGATCGCGTTCATCCTTCAGGCGGCGCAGCTCGTCACGGCGCACGGTGACATAGAGGGTCTGGGTGGGGGTGGCAGGCATCAGGGTACCCATGGAAACACCTCGCGTTTCTGGCTGGTGACAATTTCAAGCGTAGACGCTTGGCGCGGCGGCATTCTGAATTCTTTTCCTGGCCTTGGGAACTTTTTTGTTTATCGTTGTCGCCCCGTTCGTCGGTGAACCCTCGAGCGGGACGCTGGACTAATCTGAAAACCTGAACCGCGTTGTCATCCATTTCATAAGGGGAGCATCGACACATGCAACTGGGAATTGTCGGGCTGGGCCGCATGGGCGGCAACATCGCGAGGCGTCTGATGCTCGCAGGGCATCGGACCGTGGTCCACGACCGCAATCGCGACGCGGTGATGGCGCTGGAAGGCGAGGGCGCCCAAGGGGCCCACGACCTCGGTGCATTGGTACAGAAGCTCAAGGCGCCTCGCGCGGTATGGGTCATGCTGCCCGCCGGCGAACCGACCGAGCAGACCATCGCCCAGCTGGCCGAGCTGCTGGAGCCGGGCGACGCGATCATCGATGGTGGCAACACCTTCTATAAAGACGACATGCGCCGGGCCACCGAGCTGGCCAAGCTTGGCCTGCATTATCTGGACGTCGGCACCTCGGGTGGTGTCTGGGGGCTGGAGCGCGGCTACTGCATGATGATCGGTGGCGAGAAGGACGTGTTCGAACGCCTCGAACCGCTGTTCAAGGCCCTGGCCCCCGGCGTGGGCGATATCCCCCGCACCCAGGGCCGCGAAGGCGAACATGGCCGCGCCGAGCACGGCTACATCCACGCCGGTCCCGCTGGCGCCGGGCACTACGTGAAGATGGTGCACAACGGTATCGAGTACGGCCTGATGCAGGCCTACGCCGAAGGCTTCGACCTGCTGCGTAGCAAAGGCGGCAACGAACTGCCCGAAGACCAGCGCTTTGACCTGGACGTGGCCGAGATCGCCGAAGTGTGGCGTCGGGGCAGTGTGGTCACTTCCTGGCTGCTGGACCTGACCGCCGATGCCCTGGTGGCCGATCCGCAACTGGCCCAGTTCAGTGGCTCGGTATCCGACAGCGGCGAAGGCCGCTGGACCATCGATGCCGCCGTTGAGCAGGCCGTCCCGGTACCGGTGCTTTCCAGTGCACTGTTCGCCCGTTTCCGCTCGCGCCAGCAGCAAGGCACCTATGGCGACAAGATCCTCTCGGCCATGCGCCTGGGCTTTGGCGGCCACGTCGAGAAAGGCAAATGACGACGCAACGCATACCTGCCGCGCCGCCCTGCACGCTGTTCCTGTTCGGCGCCAATGGCGATCTGGTCAAGCGCCTGCTGATGCCGGCGCTGTACAACCTCAGTCGCGATGGTCTGCTGGACCGCAACCTGCGCATCGTCGGCGTCGACCACAATCCAGCCACGGCCGAGGCATTCGCCGAGCGCCTGCATGCCTTCATGGTCGAGCGCGACAAGGGCGGGGAGGGCAGCAACAAGTGCCTGGACGACAAGGTCTGGGCCCGCCTGGCAAAGCGTCTGGACTACCAGACCGGTGACTTCCTGAGCCCGGCCACCTACGAGGCCATCGGCAAGCGCATCGACAAGACCGCCCATGGCAATGCCATCTTCTACCTGGCCACCTCGCCGCGCTTCTTCCCGGAAGTGGCGCAGCGCCTGGGCGATGCCGGCCTGCTCGATGAGTCCGGCGGCGGTTTTCGCCGGGTGGTGGTGGAAAAACCCTTCGGCACCGACCTTGCCAGCGCCGAGGCCCTCAACGCCTGCCTGCTGGGAGTGATGAGCGAGCGGCAGATCTACCGGATCGACCATTACCTGGGCAAGGAGACGGTGCAGAACATCTTGGTCAGCCGGTTCTCCAATGGGCTGTTCGAGTCGTTCTGGAACAACCATTACATCGACCACGTGCAGATCACCGCCGCCGAGACCGTCGGTGTCGAAACCCGGGGTGCCTTCTACGACAACACCGGCGCACTGCGCGACATGGTCCCCAATCATCTGTTCCAACTGCTGGCGATGGTCGCCATGGAGCCACCGGCAGCCTTTGCCGCCGACGCCGTGCGCAGCGAGAAGGCCAAGGTGATCGGCGCCATCCGCCCCTGGTCGCAGAAGATGGCGCTCAAGCACTCCGTGCGCGGCCAGTACGTGGCCGGCAAGCAGGGGCGCAAGCGCCTGGCCGGGTATCGCCAGGAGCCCAACGTCAGCCCTGATAGCCGCACCGAAACCTATGTCGCCCTCAAGGTGATGATCGACAACTGGCGCTGGGCCGGCGTGCCGTTCTACCTGCGCACCGGCAAGCGTATGAGCGTGCGCGACACCGAGATCGCCATCTGCTTCAAGCCCGCGCCTTATGCGCAGTTCCGCGAGTCGGAGCTGGAGCGACCCAAACCCAACTACCTGAAGATCCAGATCCAGCCCAACGAAGGCATGTGGTTCGACCTGCAGGCCAAGCGGCCTGGGCCTGAGCTGGTGATGGAAAACGTCGAGTTCGGTTTTGCCTACAAGGACTTCTTCAAGATGACCCCGGCGACCGGTTACGAGACCTTGATCTACGACTGTCTCACCGGCGACCAGACCCTGTTCCAGCGCGCTGACAACATCGAGAACGGTTGGCGCGCAGTGCAACCGTTCCTGGATGCCTGGGCCAGCGGCGCAGAGGTGCATGAATACCCCGCCGGCGAAGACGGCCCCGCGGCGGGCGATGAGCTGCTCACGCGTGACAAGCGGGAGTGGCACACCTTGGGATGAAAGGCTGCTGCCCAGCCTATCGCAGGCTTCGCCAGCTCCTACAGCGTCGGCGGTGACGCCTGCGACAGGGCGTAAAACAGCCCCAAACCTACAGTCTTGCAGAGGAGCCCCCATGCCAGCCCCGATCGAAGACTACGCCCTGCTCGGCAACTGCCGCAGCGCTGCCCTGGTCAGCCGCGATGGCTCCCTGGACTGGCTGTGCGTCCCACGTTTCGATGCCCCGGCGGTGTTCGCCGCACTGCTGGGCAACGAGGAAAACGGCCGCTGGCGCCTGGCACCCAGCGACCCGGTCGAAACCGTCAGCCGCCGCTACCTCGATGACACTCTGGTGCTCGAAACCACCTACACCACCGCCAGCGGCCGGGCCCGCGTCATCGACTGCATGCCCCTGGGCGAACACAACGCCGTGGTCCGCATCGTCGAAGGTCTGGCCGGCGAAACCGCCTTCGAGATGGACCTGGTGTTGCGTTTCGACTATGGGCGCAGTGTCCCTTGGGTGGAGAGGCTCGATCCGTGCACCCTCAGCGCGGTCGCCGGCCCCGACCGGATGATCCTGCGCAGCACGGAGCCGGTGCACTCGCGCGACTACCACAGCGTCAGCCGATTTCGTGTCTTGGCTGGTCAGCGTCAGGTGTTCAGCCTGCGCCATCAACTTTCTCACCTGCCGCCACAACCGGCCTTCGATGTCGAGCAAGCCCTGGAAAAGACCATCACGCAATGGCAGGCCTTCGCGGCCCGTTGCCCGGATGTGGGCCCCTGGACGCCCTTGGTCCGCCGTTCCTTGCTCACCCTCAAGGCCCTGACCTATGCGCCCACTGGCGGCATGGTCGCCGCCGCGACCACCTCGTTGCCTGAGCGCGTGGGTGGCGAGCGCAACTGGGACTACCGCTATTGCTGGCTGCGCGATGCCACCATGACGCTGCTGGCGCTGATGAACCTCGGCTACTTCGACGAAGCCCAGGCCTGGCGTGAATGGCTGCTGCGCTCGGTGGCGGGCAACCCCGAGCAGATGCAGATCATGTACGGCCTGGCCGGTGAGCGCGACTTGCAGGAGTTCACCCTGCCGTGGCTCAGCGGCTACGAACACTCCCGCCCCGTGCGCATCGGCAACGCCGCCTCGGCGCAACTGCAACTGGATATCTATGGCGAACTCGCCGACGCCATGACCCAGGCCATCCGCGGTGGTCTGCCCCGGCACCCGCGCAGCTCGGCCATTGCCCGCGCGATCCTGCCGTACCTGGAGCGTATCTGGCGCGAGCCGGACGAGGGCATCTGGGAAGTGCGCGGCGGGCGCCAGCATTTCGTGCATTCCAAGGTCATGGCCTGGGTCGCCTTCGACCGGGCTGCAAGCCTGGCCGAAACCACCGAAGAAGACCGCGAACGGAGCCGGCACTACCGGCAAGTGGCCGACCAGATCCATCGCGAAGTCTGCGAACAAGGGCTCGACTCCACGCGCCAATACTTCGTCCAGGCCTATGGATCCCGCGAGATGGATGCAAGCCTGCTGCAGATCGCCCTGACCGGTTTCCTGCCCGCCGACGATCCGCGATTCCTGCGTACCTTGGCCCAGATCGAAAAGCGCCTGCTGCGCAATGGTTTGCTGCTGCGCTATGACAGCGACCGCTGCAGCGACGGCCTGACGCCGGGAGAGGGAACGTTCCTGGTGTGTTCGTTCTGGCTGGCGGACGTGTATGTGCTGCTCGGGCGGCAGCAAGAGGCACAGGCCTTGTATGAACAGTTGGTGGGGCTCTGCAATGACGTGGGCTTGCTGGCCGAGCAATACGACCCGGTGGGCAAGCGGATGCTGGGGAACTTCCCCCAGGCGTTCAGCCATATCGGGATTATCAATACGGCGTTGAATCTGCACCGGGCGCAGTGTCCGGTCAGGGATCGGGCGAGTGGATTGCAGTGAAGTGTCGGTAGAGCACAACGGGTCTTCGCATGACGCCGAAGCGTTCCTTATGCCTGGCACTTACAGTGCATAGGCTTTTAGGGAAATCGGGCAGTGGAAACGCTATGAGTGCGAGGGAACAGTGGTACAGCGTCAGGACGGCACCAAGCTTGAAGTCTTTGTTCCTGACCAGGGGTGTGACAATGGACTCTGGTTCAACGCTGGGGCTGAATGGGCTTATATGGGAGTGATCACGCCGAGAGTTAGGCCCTGTGTCGCAATGGGCTGCAGGGCAGCCCACTTCGATTCACATGGACCGATCAACGCTTCAATCGTGATGCTTGTGCTTCTTGTGCTTGTGTTTCTTGCCGGAGTTGTGGCTGCTGTGGTGGTGATCGTCATCGGCCATGCTGTTGCCGATGGCGCTGCCCGCTGCGCCGCCCAGGCCGGCACCGATGGCACCGCCGGTGGAGCCGCCGACCTTGTTGCCCAATACCTGGCCGCCGGCTGCGCCCAGGCCGCCGCCGATGGCGGCTTCGGTTTTCTTGCCGTCTTTGGCCGACACCGCACCACCTGCCGCGCCGCCGACACCGGCGCCGATCGCGGCACCTGTGCTACCACCGATGGCCTGACCGACCACACTCCCCAGTGCACCGCCGACACCGCCGCCAACAGCGGTGTTGGTGGTTTCGCCAGCGATGGCGTACGAGCTGGCCATCAGGGTGAAGAGTGCGATTACAGGAAATGACTTGCGCATGTTTTACAGATCTCAGGATGAATCAAGAGCGCGAAGTCTGCGGCCCGGCGTGGGCACGGTCAACGAAAAACCGATGGGCTCTGGACCCAGGTCAAGCATTCGATGACAGGCATGGCCGTTGGTCGGCGTGATTCATGCCAGGCGCCCATCGCGCGCCATGTGATAGCGGCGCAAATCCTGCGCCAGGATCAGGTTGCCGCTGTAATGCGCCTGTGCCTCCTGGCGCACATCTTCGATCGATGGGCTGCGCTGCGGGTTGGGTTGGTAGCGGGCGCTGAAGTGGGTGAGCACCAGGTTCTTCACGCCTGCCTGCTCGGCGAAGCGGGCGACTTCAGCGGCGGTGCTGTGACCAAAGGTCATCTGGGTGCGCTCGACGATCGGCTGGGTGAAGGTCGCCTCGTGTACTAATGCATCAGCGCCTTGGGCGACGTTCGCGAGCAGCGAGGGGGTATCGTTATCGCCGCAGACGATGATGCGCCGGGGCGGGCGGGACGGACGCAGGTAGTCCTGGGGGTTGAGTTCACGCCCGTCATGGATGACCGGGATGCCTTGGGCCAGCTCGCCCCACAGCGGGCCGCGGGGAATGCCATCGGCCTCCAGCCTTGGGATGTCCAATCGTGGTTCGGGGTTGATCTCGGTGAACACGTAACCATGGCTGGGCACGCGGTGTGACATCTGCACGGTGCTCACCTGGATATTGTCGTTGTGCCATTTGCCGAGGGTTTCGACTGCCAACAGGCGCAGTTCGAAGCTCAGGTAGGTCTCGCTGACAGCGAGGCTCAGGCGCAGCCAGTCGTGCAGCACGGCGGGCATGATCAGGTCCAAGGGGCGTGTGCGGCCAGACATACCGGCGCTGGCCAACAGGCCCGGCAGGCCGAAGCAGTGGTCGCCATGCACATGGGTGATGAACACGCCGCGCAGGTCGCGGATTGACAGCGACGTGTGCAGCAACTGGTGCTGGGTGGCTTCGCCGCAGTCGACCAGGTACCAGTGGCTACCGGTGGCCTCGATGACGGCGGTGCCGGTGACATTGCGCGCCTTGGTGGGCACACCGGCAGAGGTGCCCAGGAACTGCAGGTCCATTGACTGGCTCCAGTGGAGGGGTACCTGCATTGTCAGTGTGGGCCGTGTTGCGGGGCAAGCCCGTGGCTGGATGTGGGAGCGACTGTCTTGCTCCGTGGCGATCCCTTCGCGGGTAAACCCGCTCCCACAGGGATTGCGTCAGTAAGGCAATTTGAGCTTCTCCAGCACCATGGCATTTCCCACAGGGTTGGCGGTGACTCTCCATCTCTGGGTTGGCCCGCAGCCACAGGGTTGGTGCTGAACCTTGTGGGAGCGGGTTTACCCGCGAATGCGTCAGTACGGCCACCCTCCATTTCGGGGCGAGCCCTCTCTCACCGGCACAGGAGTATGTTCAAGCGCAACACAGAACCTGTGGGTTTACCCGAGAGAGAGGGCGCTGCGCTCCCCGTGAGTTTTAGCCCAGCACTTTCCCTGCCACCTCATCGACCGCCGCCTTGGTGATGGCCACGATGCGCTCGGCATCCTGCTTGTCCAGCACCAGCGGTGGCGCGAAGCCGAGGATGTCGCCATGGGGCATGGCCCGGGCGATCATGCCGCGCTCCAGGCACGCCGCCGAGACCTGCGGGCCGACCTTGAGGGCGGGGTCGAAGGCGGTGCGGGCTTCGCGGTCGGCCATGAACTCCACCGCGCAGAGCATGCCGTCGCCGCGCACTTCGCCCACCAGCGGATGCCCTTCGAGGGTCTCGCGCATGCGTTGGTTGAGGTAGGCGCCCACCACGTCGGCGTTGCCGGTCAGGTTCTCTCGCTCGAGGATGTCGAGGTTGGCCAGCGCCGCGGCCGCGCAGATCGGGTGACCGGAATAGGTCCAGCCATGGCCCATGGGGCCGGCCTTGCGCGAGCCTTCTTCGATCACGTTCCACACTTTCTCACCGACGATCACCGCCGACAGTGGCGCATAGGCGCTGGTCAGGCCCTTGGCGGTGGTGATCAGGTCCGGGCGGATGCCGTAGCGCTGGCTGCCCATCTTCGAACCCAGGCGGCCGAAGGCGCAGACGACTTCGTCGGCGATCAGCAGCACGTCGTAGCGGTCCAGCACGGCCTGGATCGCTGCCCAGTAACCCTTGGGTGGAACGATGATGCCGCCAGTGCCCATCAATGGCTCGCCGATGAAGGCCGCCACGGTCTCCGGGCCTTCGGCGAGGATCAGCTTCTCCAGCTCATCGGCGCAGTACTGCACGAAGGCCTGCTCGTCCATGCCGGCCGGGGCCTTGCGGTACCAGTGCGGGCAGACGGTGTGCCTGACGCCTTCGACCGGCAGGTCGAAGTGCTGATGGAAGCTGGGCAGGCCGGTGAGGCTGCCGGTCATGATGCCCGAGCCGTGATAGCCGCGATCGCGGGAAATGATCTTCTTCTTGTTGGGGCGCCCGAGGATGTTGTTGTAGTAGCGCACCAGCTTGACCTGAGTCTCGTTGGCGTCGGAGCCGGAGAGGCCGTAGTAGACCTTCTTCATGCCCGCCGGCGCCCAGTCGATGATGCGGCTGGAGAGCTCGATGATGGCCTCGGTCGAGTGGCCCACATAGGTGTGGTAGTACGCCAGCTCCTTGGCCTGGCGGTGGATCGCGTCGGCCACCTCGGTGCGCCCGTAGCCGATGTTCACGCAGTACAGGCCGGCGAAGGCATCGATCAGTTCGCTCCCTTCGTGGTCGCGCAGGCGAATGCCTTCGGCACCGGTGATGATCCGCCCCTTGAGCGCGCCGCTGGCATGGTCATGGGCGTGGGTCGAGGGGTGCATGAAGTGGGCACGGTCTTGCTCGAACAGCTGGTTGTATTCTGGGTTCATGGCAAACACTCCTTAGAGTTGACCTTGGTGGTGCAGGCAAAAGTATTTGGTTTCGACGAAGGGCTCGAAGCCTTCGCTGCCGCCTTCGCGGCCCAGGCCCGAGGCCTTCATGCCGCCAAAGGGGATGGGGTGGCCGGTGAATTTCACGCCGTTGACCGCGACCATGGCGTGGTCCAGCCGGCGAATCAGCGGGTGTACTACGTCCAGGCGGTTGGAGCAGATGTACGCGGCCAGTCCGTATTCGGTGTCGTTGGCCATCTCGATGGCCTGCTCCAGGGTGTCGAAGGGCATCACGCCGGCAATCGGTGCGAAGTTCTCTTCCTGGTAGATACGCATGCTTGGGGTCACGTCGGCCAGCACCGTGGGCTGGTAGAACCAGCCGCCCAAGGCGTGGGTTTCACCGCCCACCAGGCGGCGGGCGCCCTGGGTAATGGCATCTTCGACTCGTGCCACCGTGGCGTCGAACGCGCCCTGGTGCATCAGTGGGCCGACGTCGGCCGGGTTTTCCTGGCCGTCGACCATCGCTGGCCCCACCCGCAGCGCCCGCACGGCCTCGGCGAAGCGCGCCAGGAAGGCCTCGTACAACGGGCGCTGGACCATGATCCGGTTGGCCGCGCAGCAATCCTGCCCGGAGGTCTGGAATTTCGCGGCCACGGCCACCTTCACTGCCAGGTCCAGGTCGGTATCGGCGCAGACGATGAACGGGGCATTGCCGCCCAGCTCCAGGGCGACCTTCTTCACATCCTGCGCCGCCGCCTGCAGCACCAGCTTGCCGACCCGGGTGGAGCCGGTGAAGCTGACCGAGCGCACCCGTGGGTCGCGCACCAGTGTCTCCATGGTCATCTGCGGCTCGCCGATCACCACGTTGAACACCCCCGCTGGGAAGCCAGCCGCCTCGGCCAGCTCGGCCAGGGCCAGCGCCGAGTAGGGCGTCTCGTGGGCGGGTTTGACCACCACGGTGCAGCCGGCCGCCAGGGCGGCTGCAGCCTTGCGGGTGATCATCGCGCTGGGGAAGTTCCAAGGGGTGAGCAGGGCGCACACGCCCACCGGCTCCTTCACCGTGCCCAGGTCCGCGCCCGGGATGTGGCTGGGGATGGTCTGGCCATACAGGCGGCGCGCTTCTTCGGCGAACCAGGGGATGAAGCTGGCGGCATAGGCGATCTCACCGCGCGCTTCGGCCAGCGGTTTGCCTTGCTCCTGGCTGAGGATCCGGGCCAGGGCCTCCTGGTGCTCCAGAATCAGCTCGCCCCAGCGGCGCAGCAGAGCCGCACGCTCTTCCAGGCGCAGCGTGCGCCAGGGTTTGAAGGCGCGCTGGGCGGCGTCCACCGCCGCGACGATCTGTTCGTGGTCGAGCAGCGGGACATGGCCGAGGGTCTGGCGGTTGGCCGGATCGAGTACAGCGATGCTGTTGCCACTGGTGCTGTGCAGCCATTGGCCGTCCACGTAGCACAGCGACTTGAATGGGTATTCGTCTGACATGATGTTCTCCCATACCTCTTGTTGTCGTAGCGTGCGCGCCGCCTAGGCCAGCACGTCGGCGATCACCGCCAGGGTGTCGCCGCATTGCACCAGCCCCGGGAAATGCCGGGCGGCCAGCAGGCCGTCGCGACGGGCGCGGTACTCCACCGGCGCGCAGCCGGTGCGGCGGATGTCGTGGATGCGGGCGATCACATCGCCCTGGCGGACCTGCTCGCCGAGGTCGTGGCACATCTCCAGCAGGCCGTCATGCTCGCTGGCGATGAAACAGTCACCGTCGGGCATATCGAGCATGATCGACGCGCCAGGCGTGAGCTCACCCTTGAGAATGCCGGCGTGCACCAGCAGGTTGCGCACGCCGCGCTCGGCCAGGGCCACGCTGCGTGCCGTGGCGGTGCCGCCACCGCCCAGTTCGGTGGTGACGAACACCTTGCCCTGGGCCTCGGCGGCCGTGTCGTACATGGCCTGGGCATCGAGTTCGAGCATGCGCATGGCATAGGGTGCGGCGAACGCCCGCATACCCGCTTCGCAGCGCGCCTGCTGGGCCTTGTCGGGCAGCACGTGGCAGGCGGCGAAGGGCAGGAAGTCCAGGGTGCGGCCACCGGAGTGAATGTCCAGCACCACATCGGCCAACGGCAGCAGGGTACGCCGGAAGTAATCGGCGATCTTCTGCGTGACCGTGCCGTCGGGCCTGCCCGGGAAGCTGCGGTTGAGGTTGCCTTGGTCGATCGGTGAGGTGCGGGTGCCGGCATGAAACGCGGGGGTGTTCATGAACGGCACGATGATCACCCGGCCGCTGACCTCATCGGCGCGCAGTTGCTGGGCCAGCTTGCTCAGCGCCACGGGCCCTTCGTATTCGTCGCCATGGTTGCCGCCGGTGAGCAGCGCGGTCGGGCCGTCGCCGTGCTTGATCACGGTGATCGGGATCATCACCGCGCCCCAGGCCGAGTCGTCGCGCGAATGGGGCAGCTTGAGAAAACCGTGCTGCACGCCATCGCGGGTGAAGTCCACCGTGCTGCTGATCGGGTTGGCCACTTCGGTGTCTGTGAATGCGTTCATGGCATCAATCCTTGACAAACAGCTGGCGTGGCACGTCGCACAGGGTCTGGACCCCGGTCTCGGTGATCAGGATGCTTTCGGTGATCTCCAGGCCCCAGTCGTCCATCCACAGCCCCGGCATGAAGTGGAAGGTCATGCCCGGTTGTAGCACGCTGGTGTCGCTCGGGCGCAGGCTCATGGTGCGCTCGCCCCAATCCGGCGGATAACTGATGCCGATCGGGTAGCCGCAACGGCTGTCCTTGTGGATGCCGAACTTCTCCAGCACCTTGAAGAAGGCCCGGGCGATGTCGCCGGTGGTGTTGCCGGGGCGGGCGGCTTCAAGGCCGGCGGCGATGCCCTCGACCACGGCCTTTTCGCCGTCGAGAAAGTGCTGTGGTGGTTTGCCCAGGTACACCGTGCGTGACAGTGGGCAGTGGTAGCGCTTGTAGCAGCCGGCGATCTCGAAGAAGGTGCCCGCGCCCTGGGTGAAGGGGGAGTCGTCCCAGGTCAGGTGCGGGGCGCTGGCGTCGGCGCCGGTCGGCAGCAGGGGCACGATGGCCGGGTAATCTCCGCCATGGCCGTCCACGCCAAGAATGCCGCTGCTGTAGATCTCAGCCACCAGTTCGTTCTTGCGCATGCCAGGCTCGATGCGTTCGAGGATGCGCGCATGCATCTTCTCGACGATACGGGCGGCGATGCGCATGTACTCGATTTCCTGCGGGGACTTCACCGCCCGCTGCCAGTTGACCAGCCCGGCGGCATCGCTGAAGGTCGCCTGCGGCAAATGGCGGCACAGGGCCTGGTAGGCGGCGGCGCTGAAGTAGTAGTTGTCCATCTCCACGCCGATGCGTAGGGCGCCCCAGCCCTTGGCCAGGATCACCTCCTGGCACAGGTAGTCCATCGGGTGACGCTCGCGCGACTGCACGTAGATGTCCGGGTAGCCGACGATGTTGTCGTGGCCCATGAACACCGTGCGCTTGGCGCCGTTGGCGTCCTGGCCACGGCCGAACCAGATCGGTTCGCCGTCCAGCGCCAGCAACACGCACTGGTGCACGTAGAACGACCAGCCGTCATAGCCGGTGAGCCAGGCCATGTTCGACGGATCGGTGACCAGCAACAGTTCCAGGCCCTGCGCCTGCATGGCGACGCGGGTCTTGGCCAGGCGCTGGGCGTATTCCTGCCGGCTGAACGGCAGGTTGACCACTGACTGAGACATTGCAATGCCCTCTGATGAGTGGGGTGGGTTCAGCTGTTGAATGCCAGGCCTTTGCCTGCGGCGCGTGCGCGCTCGAAGGCGAGGTTGGCGATGGCGGTGTCCTGGGCGCCGGTGCCGGTCAGGTCGCACAGGGTGATTTGCTCGGCACGGGTGCGGCCGGGTTGTTGCCCGGCGATGACCTGGCCGAGTTCGCAGAAGCGGCTCTCGTCTTTCACCACGCCGGCGCGCAGGGCGTGGTGCAGCTCGCCGAGCAGGCGGGTCTGGCCAAGGCGGTCGGCGACGTAGCGCTCGACCTGCGCGAATACGTGAGGGGCGATCTCGTTCTTGTGCTCGGCGTCCGAGCCCATGGCGGTGATGTGCAGGCCTGGGTGGAGGTGCTTGGGGTGGATCAACGGCTCGCGGCTGGGCGTGCAGGTAACGGCGATGTCCGCCCCTTGCATGGCCTGGTCGACGTTGTCGCAGACCACGACCTGCAGCTGGCCGTCGCGGCCCAGCTCATCGCCCAGCGCAGCGGCCTTGGCCGCATCGCGTGCCCACAGCTGCACCCGTTCGATCGGTCGTACCAGGCGCAGTGCCTGCAATTGCAGGCGGGCCTGTTCGCCGCTGCCGATCAGGGCCACGCAGCGGCTGTCTTCGCGGGCCAGCCAGCGCGCCGCCACCGCGCCGGCGGCGGCGGTGCGCACGGCGGTGAGGTAGCCGTTGTCCAGCAACAGCGCATCGAGCAGGCCGGTGCGGGCCGAGAGCAGCATCATCATGCCGTTGAGGCTGGGCAGCCCGAGGCTGGGGTTGTCGAAGAACCCCGGGCTGACCTTGATCGCGAAGCGCTCGATGCCCGGTAGATAGGCGGTTTTCACGTCCACCTCGCCGTTGTGCTCGGGCACGTCCAGCCGCAGGATCGGCGGCATGGCCACTTGGGCCGTGGCCAGCAGGGCGAATGCCTGCTCGACGGTATCGACCGCGGCGTGGTCGAGGGTGATGCAGTCTCGCAGGTCGGCTTCGTTGAGCAAGGTAATGGCAGGCATCGGTGAACCTCCAGTGAGCGAAAAGAACGAATTCAGGCGTTGGCGCCGCTCATCACCCGCAGGTGCTGGGCGGTGTCGACATTGCGTCCGCTGACCACCACCACGATCGGTCCGCGGGCCGGCACCTGCCCCTCGAGCAGGGCGGCGATGCCCACCGCAGCGGCGCCTTCGAGCACCAGGCGTTCCTGCTGGTAGGCGTGGCGCAGGCCATTGGCGATGGCGGCTTCGTCGAGCAGATGGATCTGGTCGAGCAGGCGCTGGGTGAGGGCGAAGGTGTGACGGTTGTCCAGGCCGATGCCGCCGCCGAGGGAGTCGGCCAGGGTCGGCCGTTCTTCCACCTCGACCGGCTGCCCGGCCTGCAGGCTGGCGTGCATGGCAGCGCCGCGACGCATGCTGATGCCATGGGTGGTGATGGCCGGGTTGATGCTCTTGACGGCCAAGGCGACGCCGGCGAACAGGCCGCCACCGGAGAGCGGGATCAGCACCTGGCTGACGTCGGGCAGTTGTTCGAGAATCTCCAACCCCAGGGTGCCTTGGCCGGCGATCACCGCTGGATGGTCGAATGGCGGGATCAGTGACGCACCCAGCTCTTGAGCGTGGCGCAGGGCGGCGTGCTGGGCATCGTCCTGGGACTGGCCGACGATGCACACTTCGGCGCCCAGGTCGCGGATGGCCTGGACCTTGTTGGCGGGCACCAGATGGGACAGGTAGACGGTCGCCGGCACGCCCAGTTGCGAGGCGGCGTAGGCCAGTGCCCGGCCATGGTTGCCGGTGGACGCGGTGACTACCCCCCGGGCCCGTTGTGTCTCAGTCAGGCAGGCGATCGCGTTGCTGGCGCCACGCAGCTTGAAACTGCCGGTGAGCTGCTGGGACTCGAGCTTGAGGTAGACCGGCACGCCAACGTGGCGGCTCAGGGCAGGGGAGTGCTCCAGCGGCGTGCGACGTACGCGCCCCTGGATGCGCTGGTGGGCAAGGTAGATAGCGTGAAGCGAAAGCGCTGACATGACCGTATCCCAACGAGTGACCGTGTGTTGGGCGGAGTCTAAGAGCGGCAAATTGTCGTGATGAATGTACTAGGTCAATTTGCCGGACATTTTTTTGGGCCCCGGTCGAGGCTGCGGTCGCACTACCCTGTGGGCGGGTTTATCGGGTTGTCGGACCGCTGCGAAGCAGACTCCGTGGTGGATGGCACCGGCTTTGCCGGTGTTCGCGGGTGGACCCGCCCCCACAAGGAGCACGTGCTATCGGTATGAGTGGGATTAGCGGCCCCGATTCAGAGTTCGTGGATCTGCGGGTACTGCCCGAACAGCTCATGCATGTCGGCCAGGGCCTGGCGCATCTTGGTGTCCGAGCACTCGGCCCCGACACACAACCTGACCGCCCGTGGCCGCGGCGTGCCGCGCACCAGGAACGGCTCCGGCGGTGTCACGGCGATATGCCGGTGACGCAGGGCCCTGACCAGGCTGTCGACTTCCCAGTGCGCGGGTATTCCCAGCCAGGCCCCCAGCGCCTGCGCCGGATTGCCCAGCAGGTAGTCGCCCAGGTGTTCGCGCACCATCGCTTGGCGGGCGCTGATCAGCTTGCGCTGCAACTCGACCAGGTGCGCCGCACGGCCGTCGTTGATCCAGCGGGTGGCGATCTCCGCCACCAGCGGGGTGGCCATCCAGCTGTTGACCCGCAGGATGCTCTCGGTCCGCAGCGCCAGGCGCTTGGGCATCGCCAGGTAGCCAACCCGCAGCCCGGTGAGCACCGACTTGGTCATGCTGGTGCAATAGAACGACAGCTCCGGTGCGTAGTGGCTGATCGGGCGCGCATGCCGCTCGCCCAGCAGCGGGCCATACACATCGTCCTCGATGATGTGCACGCCAAAGCGCCGGGCGATGGCGGCGATCTCCCGGCGCCGGGCGTCGGGCATCAGGCTGGTGGTGGGGTTGTTGAGGTTGGGCGTGCACACCAGGGCGGTGACTCGCTCGTTGCTGCACAGGTCCTCGAAGTGCTCCGGGTCGATGCCGTCGCGGTCCATCTCCAGGCCCTTGAGGGTGAAGCCCAGCACCTGCGAGTTGCCAATCACGCCGTGGTCGGTCAGCCCCTCGCAGAGCACCACATCGTCGGGCCCGGCCAGCGACGCCAGGGCCAGGAAGATGCCATGGGCCGCCCCGTTGGTGACCAGCACATCGTCGCGCTCCACGTTCATGCCGAGCCCGGCCAGCCAGCGCACCGCCGCCTCGCGGTGGCTCTGGAAACCGGCGATCGGGCGGTAGGCGTGGATCCAGGGTTGATCCTCCTCCAGGCTGAGCTCGGCGCAGGTGTCGCGCCAGATGCGCTCGTGTTCCTGGGTGTGCAGGATGCGCGTGATGGAGAAGTCCACCAGGGTGCGCTCGGGCAGGTCGATGATGTCATCGGCCACCCGGTCGCTCATGCGCCGGCTGACGAAGCTGCCCCGGCCGATCTCGCAACGCACCAGGCCCTGGCGCTCCAGCTCCTTGTAGGCATTGGTCACCGTCTGCACGCTTATCCCCAGAGCATCGGCGACTTGGCGCTGCGGCGGCAGGCGCTGGTCATGCACCAGCTCGCCGCGCTCGATCTCCCCGGCGATGGCCTGCACCAGCAGCTTGTACTTGGACTCGCCGATGCGCGCGGAGTCGAGGACGTTCTTCCAGTTCTTCATGGGTATCGCTTCGCTGACCGGGACTGCGCACAGCATCGCCCGTGCAGGATCTTCGGGCAATTGTCCTAGTGCAATCCCATCGGCTTCGGGGCTTTTGTATGCTCCGGCCCAAGGTCGACACCCGTAAGCAAACAAGACTACGTCGGCCCGCCGGAACGCTCGGGCTGTGCACAGATCGAACGACACACCCGGCCTTCGCTGTTTTGCTCCACTGCCTCCTAAACACAGAGCCGTCGCCGACGGTTTGATAACAAAACAGGAGATTCATTGATGAGCCAGCCTTCCCCCTACGCGGTCTCTCCCTTCAAACGCCTGCTGGTGGCCTGTGCGGCCATTGGTCTGGCGGCCAGCGCCCAGGCGACGACCCTGGACACCATCAAGGAAAACAGCCGTATCCGCATCGGCTATGCCAACGAAACCCCGTTCGCCTTCACCGAGACCGATGGTCGGGTGACGGGTGAGTCGCCGGAGATCGCCAAGGTCATCTTCCAGAAGATGGGCATCAAGCAAGTCGATGGCGTGCTGACCGAATGGGGCTCACTGATCCCCGGCCTGCGAGCGGGGCGTTTCGATGTGATCGCCGCGGGGATGTACATCACCCCGGCGCGCTGCAAGCAGGTGATCTTCACCGACCCACAGTACGCCTTGCCCGATACCTTGCTCGTGGCCGCCGGCAACCCGAAAGGCCTGCACAGCTATGCCGACATCGCCAAGAATCCCGACGTGAAGCTGGCGATCATGGCCGGCACCGTCAACCTCGCCTATGCCCGGGAATCCGGGGTCAAGGACGAGCAGATCCTCCAGGTGCCCGACACCACGGCGCAGTTGCAGGCAGTACGTGCCGGTCGCGCGGACGCTGCCGTGGGTACCCAGCTGACCATGAAGGGCCTGGCGAAGAAGGGCGGCGACAAGGTCCAGGCCATCAGCGACTTCACTGACGACCCAGCCCATACCGGCTACGGCGCCCTGGCGTTTCGCCCCGAGGACAAGGACCTGCGCGATGCGGTCAACGCCGAGCTCAAGCGCTGGCTGGGCAGCGAGGAGCACCTCAAGACCGTGGCTCCGTTCGGTTTCGACCGCGCCAACGTGACCGACAAGACCGCCGCCGAGCTCTGTGCCCAGCAATGAATCGAGGTGGCATGGCGCTTGCCATGCCGTTCCCTGCGTAATCCGATTATTCAGGTCGAACCATGGGTGAATTGATACCGCTGTTACTGCAAGGCGCCTGGATCACGATCCAGGTCACATTCTTCGGCTCGCTGTTGGCCATCGTCGCCGCCATTCTCGCGGCCCTGGGCAGGCGCTCGTCCTGGCGACCCTTGAGCTGGTTCTGCGTGGCATACATCGAACTGTTTCGCGGCACGTCGCTGCTGGTGCAACTGTTCTGGCTGTTCTTCGTCCTGCCGCTGCCGCCGTTCAACCTGGAACTGAGCTCCTACACCGTGGCCATCGTCGGCCTGGGGCTGCACATCGGTGCCTATGGCGCCGAAGTGATGCGCGGGGCCATCGGCTCGGTGGCCAAGGGGCAATATGAAGCCTGCGTCGCCCTGAACATGCCGCCGGCCACGCGTTTTCGCCGGATCATCTTGCCCCAGGCTCTGCTGGCGGCGATCGCACCGGGCACCAACCTGTTGATCGAGCTGCTCAAGAACACCTCGCTGGTGTCGTTGATCACCTTGTCGGACCTGAGCTTTCGTGCCCGCCAACTGGACCAGGCGACCTTCCAGACCCTGGAGATCTTCAGCCTGACCTTGCTGCTGTACTTCGTCCTGGCGCAGGTTATCAACTTCACCATGCGCCGCGTTGAGCGGCGTCTGGGCCGTGGTCGCCTGCGGGGGAGCCTGTCATGAACGTCTGGGACTGGAACTACGTCGCGCAGATCCTGCCGCAGTTGCTGCAGGCTTCGCTCAAGACCCTGGGCATCACCTTGGTGGGCTTTCTGATCGCGATCGTCCTGGGGTTGTTCCTGGCCATCGGCCGGCGCAGTCGGCACAGGGTCATCGCTTGGCCGGTGACCCTGTTGATCGAGTTCATCCGCAGCACGCCGCTGTTGATCCAGGTGTACTTCCTGTACTACGTGCTGCCCAACTATGGCGTGAACATGAGCGCGATGCAGGCGGGCATCCTCGGTATCGGCCTGCACTACGCCTGCTACCTCGCCGAGGTCTATCGCGGTGGCCTGGACGCCGTGCCGCGCAGCCAGTGGGAGGCAGTGGTGGCGCTGAACTTCGCGCCCTGGACGGCCTACCGCACGATCATCCTGCCCCAGGCGGTGCGCCCGATCCTGCCGCCTTTGGGCAACTACCTGATCGCCATGCTCAAGGACACCCCGGTGCTGTCCGCCATCACCGTGGTGGAAATCATGCAGCAGGCCAAGAACGTCGGCTCCGAAAGCTTCCGCTACCTGGAGCCGATCACCCTGGTCGGTCTGTTCTTCCTGGCCTTGAGCGTCGCTCTGGCCTATCTGGTTCGGCGCCTCGAAGTGCGCCTGGAGTTACGCTAATGATCGCGCCTGTCTCGAACCTCGCCACCCTCACCACCAGCCCTCTGCAGCAGGACCACGCCATGCCGGAACCGGCCATCGCCCAGCCGATCGTCGCCTTTCGCGACGTGACCAAGCGCTACGGCAACTTCACCGTGCTCGACGGCCTGAACCTGGAAGTCGCGCCTGGCGAAAAGGTGGCGATCATCGGCCCCAGCGGCTCGGGCAAGTCGACCTTGCTGCGGGTGCTCATGACCCTGGAGGGCATCGACCAGGGCATGATCGATGTGGACGGTGAGTCGCTGACCCACATGCCGGGGCGCAACGGCACTCTGGTGAGCGCCAGTGAGCGCCATGTGCGTCGGGTCCGCTCGAAGATTGGCATGGTGTTCCAGAGCTTCAACCTGTTCCCGCACATGAGTGCCTTGCAGAACGTCATCGAAGCGCCGGTGCAGGTGCTGGGCATCAAGCCTGCCGAAGCCCGCGAGCGCGCCGCCGAATTGTTGGAAATGGTCGGGCTGGGCAACAAGTTCGACCATTACCCCTCGCAGCTTTCCGGTGGTCAGCAACAACGCGTGGCGATCGCCCGGGCCCTGGCCATGCGGCCCAAGGTGATGCTGTTCGACGAAGTGACCTCGGCGCTGGACCCGGAGCTGTGTGGTGAAGTGCTCAATGTCATCCGAAGGCTCGGCAGCGAGCACAACCTGACCATGCTCATGGTCACCCACCAGATGGGCTTTGCCCGCGAGTTCGCGGATCGGGTGTGTTTCTTCTACAAGGGACAGATCCACGAACAGGGCGCGCCCGCCCAGCTGTACGAGCACCCTCAGCAGGAGCGGACCCGGGCGTTCCTGAGCGCGGTCAGGGAAGCCAACTGAGGGCCATCCTGCGCCATTTTCCATGGCCCGTTCGCGGCGTCGAACCGCCGCGAAGCTGGCGGCGCGGTGGAGCAGGGCAATCCGCTCTCACACGCACCGCGCAAGGTGGCTTCAGGTCTCCGTGGCCTGCGCCTCGGCGTGGGTACGTTTGACGGCGGATTTCTTTTCCTGGACGACGATATAGAACTCCTCGCCATGCTTGACCGCGCCATACAGCACGGCCTTTTCGATCAGCTCGGTGCCGCGCAGGTGACGCAGCATCATCGGATCCCGGCGCAGGTCGCGGTACAGCGCCAGGCACAGCAGCACCATCACGATCACGAACGGCAATGCCACGACGATGGTGAGGTTCTGCAGCCCGGTCAGGGCCTCGCCCGGGTTGCCCGGGTCACCGATCGCCAGCATGATCGCCGCCACCGTACCGGTCAGCGTGCCCCAGAAGATCACCGTGGCACGGGACGGCTGCGTGGTGCCGTGCTCCGACAGCGTGCCCATCACCAGGGAGGCGGCATCGGCGCCGGAGACGAAGAAGATGCCCACCAGGATCATGATCAACACCGAGGTCACCGATGCCCACGGGTAGCTTTCCAGCAGCTCGTAGAGGGCGTGGTTGCTGTTCACGGCGCCGTTGACCAGGGTGAAGGTGCCTTCCTGCAGGGCATCGATACCGGCGCCGCCGAAGATGGTGAACCAGATCAGGCTCACCAGGCTCGGCACCAGCAATACACCGGTGACGAACTGGCGAATGGTGCGCCCGCGGCTGATGCGCGCGATGAACATGCCGACGAAGGGCGTCCAGGAGATCCACCAGGCCCAGTAGAACACGGTCCAGCCGGCCAGCCAGTTGTCCATCTGCTCGCCACCGCTGGCGCTGGTGCGCGCCATCATTTCAGGCAGCATCTTGATGTACACGCCGATCGAGGTCGGCAGCAGGTTGAGCATCAGCAGCGTCGGCCCGACCATGAAGGTGAACAGCGCCAGCACCAGGGCCAGCACCATGTTGGTGTTGGACAGCCACTGGATGCCCTTGCCGATGCCGGATACCGCCGAGGCGACGAAGGCTACGGTCAGCAGGGTGATGATCGAGATGTAGAAGATCTTTCCCGGGTGCTCGATCCAGCCGTTGTACTCCAGGCCGCCTGCGATCTGCAGAGCGCCCAGGCCCAGGGAGGCGGCGGAGCCGAACAGGGTGGCGAAGATCGCCATCATATCGATCACACGGCCGATGGGGCCATTGGCGTGGCGGCCGATCAGCGGCCGGAACGCCGTGGAAATCAGCTGCGAGCGCCCGCGGCGGAAGGTGCCGTAGGCGATCACCAGGCCGACGATGGCGTACATGGCCCACGGGTGCAGCGTCCAGTGGAACAAGGTGGTCGCCATGGCCACCTGCATCGCCTCGCTGGTCTGTGCGGTGGCGGTTCCCGGAGGCGGGGAAACATAGTGCGACAGGGGTTCGGCAACGCCGAAGAACATAAGCCCGATGCCCATGCCGGCGCTGAACATCATCGCCACCCAGGACACGGTACGAAACTCGGGCGCTTCGCCGTCCCGCCCCAGCGGGACCTTGCCGTAGCGGCTAGCGGCCAGCCACAGCACGAAAACCACGAACAAGGTCGAGGTGAGAACGAAGAACCAGCCGAAATGGACGATGACCCAGGACTGGGCCGTGGAGGCGCTTTGGGCGAGGCTCGCCTGGCTGACGAAGCCCCAGATGACGAATGCGATTGCGAAGATGCTGGTAATGCCGAAGACAATCCAGTCGACCTTGCCTTCGAGGTGACGATCCTTTTTGGCTTCTTCGGTTTGCGAAGGATCTGTCACGCCAAGGGCGAGTGTTTCAACGTTCTCTTCCTTTGCCATGTGTCGTTATGCCCCTTTTTGGGTGCCTGGCCGCTGCAGGTTTGTTGTTGTTGTGCTTGCCGCTGTGCGACGACGTGCAACCCGAGGTCAGGCCGAGCCGCCAAGGCGCGATTATCCTGCCGAAAAAAGGGGGCTTCCTATTCCCAGACCGTCCTGTCGCGTCCTTGAAACGACCCCCGCTGGGGCTCGGGCGCCGCTTCGCGCTCATCCCGCCGCCTGGATTTTCAGACGGCCTGTCGATTTCGCCCTGCGCCGTTCGACCATGGGGTAGGGAAGGCGTACAGGCCTTTCAATGACTGGAGAACCGATCCATGCGCAAGCTCATCGTCGCGGCTTTCATCTCCCTCGATGGCGTCATGCAGGCCCCGGGCGGGCCGAACGAGGACACCCATGGCGGGTTTCGTTACGGCGGCTGGGTGGTGCCCTATGCCGACGAAGCGTCTGGCCAGGCCATGCAGGTGCTGTTTTCGCAGCCGTTCGAGTTGCTGCTGGGGCGGCGTACCTACGAGATCTTTGCCGGGTACTGGCCACACGTGAATGCAGGGCATCCGATTGCCGACCTGTTCAATGCAGTGCCCAAGCATGTGGCCACGCATCACCCCGAGACCCTCGCCTGGCAGAACAGCCATGGGCTGGGAGGTGACGTGGTGGAGGCGGTCAAGGCACTCAAGCGCCAGGAGGGTGCCGATCTGCTGACCCAGGGCAGTGGCGAACTGGTGCGCCAGTTGCTGGCAGCGGGGTTGGTGGATGAGTTGCGCTTGATGATGCATCCGATCCTGCTCGGCACCGGCACGCGGCTGTTCGGTGACGATGCGCAGGCGGCGGCCTTCAGGCTGGCGAGCTCGACGAGTACGCCAGCGGGGGTGGTGATCGCCCATTATGTGCGCGAGGGTGAAGTGCGCACGGGGACGTTCGAGAACGTGTGCTAGTCAGGGGGTGAGTCCAGTGGGCATGGTCCTGCACCGCATCGCCTGCTTCGCGGCGGTTCGACGCCTCGATAAACCCGCTCCCTCAGGGCCGGTGGTGCCCGGTAGGCATGGCTTGGTCCAGCCGGTGAGCCGTGTGGGAGTGGGTTTACCCGCGAAAAGGCCGGGGCAGTCCAAGATGACTGCCCTGGTGATGACCTGGCTCAGAGCCAGTAGGTCACCGCCCACCAGCCCAGCCCGCCCATGACCACGGTATATGGCAAGGCCATCCACACCATGCGCCCATAGGACAACCGCACCAGCGGCGCGATCGCCGAGGTCAGCAGAAACAGGAACGCCGCCTGCCCATTGGGCGTGGCCACGCTGGGCAGGTTGGTGCCGGTGTTGATCGCCACCGCCAGGGCCTCGAAATGCTCGCGGCTCATGGCACCGTTGAGAAACGCCTGTTTCACCTCGGTGATGTAGATCGTGGCGACGAACACGTTGTCGCTGATCGCCGACAGCAAGCCGTTGGCCAGGTACAGCATGCCCGGCTGCTGGTCGGCCGGCAGGGCCAGGACCCACGTGATCAGCGGGCTGAACAGCTGCTGCTGATGGATCACCGCGACCACCGCGAAGAACACCACCAGCAGCGCAGTGAACGGCATGGCGTCCTGGAACGCACGGCCCAGGCGATGCTCATCGGTGATGCCGGTGAAGGCGGTGATCAGCACGATCACCAGCAGGCCGATCAGGCCGACTTCGGCAACGTGCAGACCCAAGCAGACAATCAGGATCAGCGCGGCGATCCCCTGTACCAGCAAGGCGGCGCGCTGGGCCGAGGTACGCGCGGCGTCGTCCTCGGCCGCGTAGCCGGCCAGCACCTGGCGCACGCGCTCCGGCATCAGTGTGCCGTAACCGAACAACCGTAGCTTTTCCAGCAACATGCAGGTCACCAGGCCTGCCGCCAGCACCGGCATCGACACCGGCGCCACCTTGTGGAAGAAGTCGGCGAAGTGCCAGCCCATTTCGTGGCCGATCAACAGGTTCTGCGGCTCGCCCACCAGGGTGCACACACCGCCCAGGGCAGTGCCCACTGCGCCATGCATCAGCAGGCTGCGCAAGAAGGCGCGGAACTGGTCCAGGTCCTCACGGTGCAATTGCGGCACCTGATTGTCGCTATCGAGCTCGGACTCCTCGCGCGGGTTGGCGCCGGAAGCGACGCGGTGGTAGACCGCGTAGAAACCCACCGCCGCGCTGATGATCACCGCCGTGACGGTCAACGCATCGAGAAACGCCGAAAGAAACGCCGACAGCACGCAGAACAGCAGCGCCAGGATGGCTTTAGAGCGCACCCCCAGGAGGATCTTGGAGAACAGGAACAGCAGCAGTTCCTTCATGAAGTGAATGCCGGCGACCATGAACATCAGCAGCAAGATCACTGGAAAATTGTGCTGCAGCTCTTCGTACAGGGCCTGGGGCGTGGTCATCTCCAGCAACAGTGCCTCGATCAGCAGCAAGCCGCCTGGCATCAATGGATAGCACTTGAGCGCCATCCCCAAGGTGAAGATGAACTCGATCACCAGCACCCAGCCGGTGACCACCGGGCCGAGGGTTGCCAGCAGCAAAGGGTTGAGCACAAGGAACAGGCAGATGACGGCCTTGTACCAGAGCGGCGACTGGCCCAGGAAATTGTGAGCGAGGGCGCCGGTCAGGGAACGGGACATGAATTTGTATCCTTTTGATTCAGCAGTGGCGCAAAGTGCCCGATGCGAGCGCCAGGTGCAAGGCGTTCAGTCCCGCTTTTGGCACAAGCACGGCCTTGAGGGTGCGATATAGTCCGGCGCGTGAACCTTTTACCTACAGGAGTACCGCCCGTGACCGAGTACCGCGCATTCAAGGTTGAACTGACCAATAACATCGCCCATGTGCAGATCAACCGCCCGGAAAAGCTCAACGCCATGAACGGCGACTTCTGGAAGGAAATCATCGATATCTTCCAGTGGGCCGACGACACCGACGCGGTGCGCGTGGTGGTGCTCAGTGCCGCGGGACAGCACTTCAGCGCAGGCATCGACCTGGCCATGCTGGCCCAGTTGGCCGGACAGATGGGCAAAGACGTGGGCCGCAACGCGCGCCTGCTGCGGCGCACCATCCTCGGGCTGCAGGCCTCCTTCAATGCCGTGGACAACTGCCGCAAGCCGGTGCTGGCGGCGATCCAGGGCTATTGCCTGGGCGGCGCGATCGACCTGGTCTCGGCCTGTGACATGCGCTACTGCAGTGCGGACGCGCAATTCTCGATCAAGGAAATCGACATGGGCATGGCCGCCGATGTCGGGACCTTGCAACGTTTGCCGCGTATCATCGGCGACGGTGTGATGCGCGAAATGGCCTACACCGGCCGCCACGTCGCGGCGGACGAGGCCCAGCGTATCGGTCTGGTCAACCAGGTGTTCGACGACCAGGCCGCGCTGCTCGAAGGAGTCTTTGCCTTGGCAGCGCAAATCGCGCAAAAATCGCCGATTGCGGTGAGCGGTACCAAAGAGATGCTCAACTACATGCGCGACCATCGCATCGATGATGGCCTGGAGTACATCGCCACCTGGAACGCCGCCATGTTGCAGTCCGAAGACCTGCGGGTCGCCATGGCGGCCCACATGAGCAAACAGAAACCGACCTTCGCCGACTGACCGGGGCGGGGGGACGCGCTTTTAAGGATCCCGAAATGTCAGCACGTTGGACTACCGCAGTACTCGACCCGCAGATCACTGGTGGCCTGGCCGTCGCCCGTGGCCCGGAAGGGTTCCTGATGGATGACAACGGCGCGCTGTTCCCCCGCGATTGGCTCAAGCGCCAGGACCTGGACGTGCTCTGCGAGCACGGCATCGGGCACCTGGACGGCCAGCCGGTGTTCCTGCTCGAGCTGCGTGGCAGCGCCGACGTGCCCGGCTGCAGTTGGCGCGGCCTGCGTCAGTTCATGCTCGAAGGCGACATGCTGACCTACACGGTCCTGGGCTATGCCGCGCAGATCGGCACCTGGGCCCGCGAGCATCGCTTCTGCGGCAGTTGCGGCCAGCCGATGACCCAGATCCGCTGGGAGCGGGCCATGTACTGCCAGCCGTGCGACCTGCGCAGCTACCCGCGCATCTCACCGAGCATGATCGTGCTGATCACCCGGGGGGATGACGTGCTGCTGGCGCGCTCGCCGCGCTTCGTCACCGGCGTCTACAGCACCCTGGCCGGTTTTGCCGAGCCGGGCGAATCGGCCGAGGACTGCCTGGTGCGCGAGGTGCGCGAGGAAGTGGCGGTGGAGGTGAAGAACATCCAGTACGTGGGCAGCCAGTGCTGGCCGTTCCCGCACTCGATGATGTTGGGCTTCCATGCCGAGTACGCGGGCGGCGAAATCGTCATGCAACCGGACGAGATCGAGGATGCCCAATGGTTCAACGTGCACGATCTGCCACCGTTGCCCGCCGGGCGCTCCATCGCCCGTTACCTGATCGACCTCTATGTGGCGCGTCGCCTGGGTCTACCCGACCCAGTGCTGCCACACTAGGCGCACGGTCAGCGCCAGCACCACGGCGATGAACACCGGGCGGATGAACTTGCTGCCGCCACTGATCGCCGTGCGTGCGCCGAAGAAGGCGCCGACCATCACCGACAGGCCCATGCACAGGCCTACGATGTAATCCACCTGCCCGGAAATGATGAACACCGTCAGCGCCGCGATGTTGCTGACGAAGTTCATGCTGCGCGCCACGCCGCTGGCGCGGACCAGATCGATGGGGTAGAGCAGCAGTGTGCTGACCGTCCAGAACGCCCCGGTGCCCGGGCCGGCCACGCCGTCATAGAAGCCCAGGCCAAAGCCCTGGGGGAGCTGCCACTTCTTCTTGATCGGCACGTCGGCGTCCAAAGGTGCCTTGGGCGTGCCGCCGAACAGCAGATAGACGCCACAGGCGAAGACGATCACCGGCAGCATCTTGTTCAGCCAATCGGCTGGCATGTAGTGGGCGGCCACGGCCCCCAGCAGCGCGCCGACCAAGGTGCCGACCAAGGCCCGGCGCCACTGCGCGGGATGGAACAACTTGCGCCGGTAGTAGGTGAAGCTGGCGGTGGCCGAGCCGAAGGTGGAACTGAGCTTGTTGGTGCCGAGCACCAAGTGAGGTGGCATGCCTGCAGTGAGCAACGCCGGGGTGGTGAGCAGGCCGCCGCCGCCAGCGATGGCATCGATGAAACCGGCGACGAAGGCGACCAGGGCGAGAATGAGTAGGGTGAGCGGTTCTACGGTGAGTTCGAAGGGCATGGGGTTCTGGCAGGCTGGAAGGCGAGGTGCGGGAAAAAGGCCGCGCTACAGGCCGTACATGGTAATCCTCGGCGGGAGGGCGTACCAGTCATGCCTTTGGGAGCAACGGTCTTGTCTCGATCTCCAGGCTTACGCCGGCGCTTTTGGGAGCGGTTTTACCCGCGAACACGGGCCAAGCCCGTGCCATCCACCGCGTTGCCTGCTTCGCGGGTAAACCCACAAGGATCGCCGCAAGCGCTCAACGACATCCATGCCTGGCGCTAGACATAGTCGCGCAACCGGTACCAGGCTTTCGCCGCCGCCTCCAAGGGCGCGGCCATCAGCTCGCCGCCGGGGAAGCGGCCATTGTCGATGCCTTGGTACAGCCCCAGCAGGTCATCGTCGCCGAGGATCGCATCGCTCACCGCCCGGGCCGCGGCCAGGGTCGGCAGCACGCCATGCCCGGAGAAGCCTTGCAGCCAATAGCGTTGGCCCTGGCGGCCGATGTCGGGGGTGCGCTGGATGCTGCAATCCAGATGACCGCCCCAGGCGTAGTCCAGACCCACCCCGGTGAGCTGTGGGAACACGCGCTCCAGGTAAGGACGCGTGGCGCTGGCGACGTCCTTGGGGATACCGCCGAGGTAGGTGCAGCCGCCACCGAACAGCAGGCGATGGTCAGGCGTGAGGCGGAAGTAATCGGGGACGAACTGGTTGTCGATCACACAGCTGTTGCGCGGCAGTAGCGACTGGGCCAAACCCGGGTCCAGGGGCGCGGTGGCGACCTGGTAGGACCCGACCGGCAGCAAGCGGCGTGCAAGATCGCGGTCGAGGCGGTCGATGTAGGCGTTGCACGCCAGCACCAGCACCTGGCTGCGCACTTCGCCAAGGCGTGTGCGGGCGACGAAGCCGCTTGGGCTTTCGTGGTAGTCGAGCACGTGGCTTTGCTCGAAGATCCGTCCGCCAGCGGCCTCGATGGCGGCGGCCAGACCCTGGGCCAGCTTGAGGGGATTGAGGTGGGCGCCGTTGGGATCATACAGAGCGGCCTGGTAGCGGGGGCTGTCGATCCAGTCGGGCAGCTCATCGCGGCCGATCAGGCGCAGGCAGTCGTAGCCCCATTTCTGTTCGGCTTCGTGCTTGGCCTCTTCGAGTATCTTCACGCGGCGAGGCATCACCGCGGTCCACAGGCTGCCGACCCGGTAGTCCACCTCGAAGCCATGGCGCCCGGGCAACTCGCGCATTTCTTCGGCGGCCCAGCGCATGCTGTCCCAGAGGCGGCGGGCGCGTTCCACACCCAGGGCCTTTTCCAGCGGCGGCATGTCGCAGGACCAGCCCAGCAGCGCCTGGCCACCGTTGCGCCCGGAGGCGGCCCATGCCACCCGGCTGGCCTCCAGCACGACCACACGTTTGCCGGCCAGAGCCAGGCGCAGTGCCGTGTGCAAGCCGCTGAAGCCGGCGCCGATGATCAACACGTCGGTGTCCAAGGCGTCTTGCAGGGCAGGGCGCAGGGGGATCGCGGTGGGGTAGGTCTGGGCGTAGTAGCTGGCAATGTGCTGGGCGGATTGCTTGAACATGCGGACCTCGTGAAATTTGTTGTTATTAATTTCATGAAAAAATAACAGAAAAAATTCACGACGCCAGCCCCTTCAGAGGTAAAGGCTTAACGGGAGCTTGAAAATGCCCTATATGATTCGGCTCCGATCATCTCGACCCGCGGAAATACCTCCATGCGCCGCCTGCCTTCCCTGACTGCTTTGCGCACGTTCGAATGCGCCGCCCGCCATGGCCATTTTGGTCGGGCCGCCGCCGAGCTGTGCGTGACCGACAGTGCGGTCAGCCACCAGATTCGCCAACTGGAAGACCAGCTTGGCGTGGCCCTGTTCGAGCGGGCGGGCCGCCAGGTGCGGCCGACCACCGAAGCCGAGCGCCTGTTGCATCACCTGCAGCAGGCCTTCGAGCTGATCGGCAAGGCCTGTGACGAGCTGCGCGACCCTGCCTCCCAGGCTGTGCTGCGGGTCGCGGTCACGGCGGAGTTGGCGCAGAAATGGCTGGTCGCGCGGCTGGCCGACTTCAGCAGCCGATACCCGCACATCACCCTGCATCTGCACGAACAGCCCATCAACGCCGGTGCCCCGGCCCTGGATATCGACATCGCCATCACCTACGGCACCAGCGCGCTGGACGCCAGCACCCACTTCGTGCGCCCTTTGCCGCTGCTGCAGTTCTTCCCCGTGTGCAGCCCAGGACTGTTCAACCAATGTGGGCTCAAGCGCCCGCGGGACCTGGTGCGCCATTGCCTGCTGCACGATGACCAGGACGGGCGCACCTGGACCACCTGGCTGGCCACCCATGCCGAGGACGCCTTGCCCACCCGCCAGTTGTACTTCCCCCACGCCGCGCTGGCTCTGGAAGCGGCGGTGCTGGGGCAGGGGGTGGCGATGGGCGACAACCTGACTTGCCAGGCCGACCTGCAAAGTGGCCGCCTGGTGCGCCCCTTTACCGCTAGCGTGACCGCTCAGGGCCAGTACGCGCTGGTCTGTGAGCGCTTGCGTCTGGAGCGGGGTGCGGTGGCCGAATTCATCGACTGGTTCACCGAACAGATCACCGAACCTTGAATTGAATTCAGCTATTGGCAAGTTTTCATCGTTGGAAGCCTGGACGCGTGCGGCGTAGCGTGCAGTCATCACTCACCGATGACGAGGTTGACCCATGGCACGTTCGCTCACCACCACCCCCAAGGCCGATGGTTTCCGCCTGCCTGGCGAATTCGAGCGCAAGACGCGCTGCTGGCTCGGCTGGCCGGAGCGTCCGGATGTGTGGCGCAATGGCGGCAAGCCTGCGCAGAAGGTCTGGGTCGACATCGTCACCGCCATCGCCTCCAGCGAACCGGTGACCGTCTGCGCCTCCGCTGCCCAGTACGCCAATGCCAGGCGTTTGCTGCCAGCCCATGTGCGGGTGGTGGAAATGACCTGCAACGACACCTGGTTCCGCGACAGCGGCGCGTGCTTCGTGGTCAATGACGGCACCGGCGAGGTGCGTGGCGTGGACTTCGAGTTCAATGCCTACGGTGGCTTGGACGGCGGCCTGTACTACCCCTGGGACAAAGACGACCAGATCGCCCAGAAGATGCTCGAGATCGAAGGCCTGGACCGCTACCGCGCGCCGCTGATCGCCGAACTGGGCGGTATCCAGAGCGATGGCCAGGGCAGCCTGCTGACCACCGAGCAGTGCCTGCTCAACCGCAACCGCAACGCCCACCTGGGCAAGGACGAAGTCACCCGCCGACTTGAGGACTACCTGGGCGCCGAGCAGGTGATCTGGCTGCCGCGTGGTTGCAAGTTCGACGAGACCGATGGCCACGTCGATGACCTGGCCTGCTTCGTGCGGCCAGGGGAGGTGGTGCTGCAATGGACCGATGATCGCAACGATCCGCAGTGGGAAATCTACCAGGAGGCCTACGACATCCTGCGCAGCACCCGTGACAGCCGTGGTCGCGAACTGAAGGTGCACAAACTGCCGCAACCCCAGGTGCTGGAGTGGACCGCCGAGGAAGCGGCCGGGCTGGACCAGGTCGACGGCACCCACCTGCGCCAGGCGGGCACCCGCATCTGCGCGTCCTACATCAACTATTACGCCGGTAACTCGGCGATCGTCGTGCCGCTGTTCGGTGATCGCAACGACAGCGTGGCCCAGGCGACCCTGGCCGAGCTGTTCCCCGACCACCGCATCATCGGCATCGAGAATTCGCGGGAGATCCTGCTCGGCGGTGGTAACGTCGCCTGCATCACCATGCCGCAATACGCTGCGGGAGGTCGCTGATGAAACTCGCCCCGCTGGCCCTGGCGGTCGCCCTGGGTTGCGCAGCGTCGGCGGCCCAGGCAGCCGACGCACAACAGCCGACCGTCAATCTGTACATCTGGGGCGAATACCTCGCCCCGGACACCCTGACCAATTTCGAGAAGCAGACCGGCATCCGCGTGGTGGCCGACCACTTCGACTCGCTGGAAACCGCCGAGACCAAGCTGCTTACCGGCGGCAGTGGCTACGACGTGGTGCTCAGCGCCGGCCAGCACTTGAGCCGGGCGATCGCCAGCGGTGCCCTGCAGCCGCTGGACAAGGACAAACTGCCGCACCTGGCGGGCATCGGCGAGGAGTTTCGCCAGCACATGGCGGTGTTCGACCCCGGTAACCGCTATGCCGGCACCTACGCCTGGGGTACCACGGGCGTTGGCTATCAGCAGCAGGCGGTGGCGGCACGGCTCAAGGAGGCGCCGCGCGACAGCTGGGCGATGCTGCTCGATCCGCAGGTGGTGGCAAAGTTCGCCGATTGCGGTGTGAGCTTCCTCAATGATCCCAACGAGGTGTTCGCCGCGACGATGCGTTACCTGGGGCTGGACATCAACCAGCAGCGCCTGGAGGACCTCAAGACCGCTGAAGCGCACCTGCGCAAGGTCCGTCCGTACATCCGCTACTTTGACAATGACCGCAACATCAATGACCTGGCCAATGGCGAGACCTGCGTGGCCATGTCGTGGAACGGCAACGTGGCCATCGCCCAGGCCCAGGCCGAGCAGGCGGGCAAACCGTTCAGCCTGGACTACAGCATTCCCAAGGAAGGCACGTTGATCTGGCTCGATGCGCTGGTGGTGCCCAAGGATGCGCCGCATCCGGAGGCGGCGTGGAAATTGATGGACTACCTGATGCAGCCGGAGGTGATCGCGCCGATCACCGACACCATTCACTACGCCAACGCGATCACGGCGGCCGACGGATTGGTGGACCCGAAGATCCGCAACGCCCCAGGGACCTATCCGCCAGCCGAGGTGAGGGCGCGGTTGTACAGCAAGAACGACAACGCCAAGGCCTTCAACCGGGAGCTGACCCGGGCGTTCAGCCGGCTCAAGAGCGGGACCTGACAGGAGGGGGCGTTTGCCTGTGTTGGCCCTTTCGCGGGTATAGGTGCTCTTGAAAGCACCGGACGTCCTTGGGAGGGGGTTACCCGCTCAGGTATTCCGATGTTCTTGAGTCCACCGAAGAAACCTGTGGGAGCGGGTTTACCCGCGAAAAGGCCGGCACAGGCGATGCATTAACGGGAGGTCTTGCGCCGTGGTTGCCTCGGCTTGCTGCCTGTTGTTTTGGCGCTGTCGTCAGAAGCCTTGCCTTTTGCGGTACTGCGCCGTTTCTTCTTCCATGGCGCGCCCTTGCCCCCAGCCGGCACAGGCGGTCCGCTGATGGTCAGGCGCATGCCGCTGCAGCGCTGCACCAGCTTGCCCATCCAGGCCGATTGCCGGGCGACGAATTCTTCCAGGCTCATCTCGCCGCTCTGCACCATGTCCAGTGCCTGCTCCCAGATGGCGGTGGTGCCGGGGTCGGCGATAGCGCGGGGCACGGCGTCGATCAGGCTGAAGGCCGCAGGCGTGGCGGACAGGGCCTTGCCGTTCTTGACCAGGTAACCGCGGTCGAGCAGGCCTTGAATGATGCTGGCGCGGGTGGCCTCGGTGCCGATGCCGGTGGTTTCCTTGAGCTTCTGCTTGAGCAGTGGGTCGTCCACCAGCTTGGCGACATTCTTCATCGCCTTGATCAGATCACCCTCGGTGAAGGGTTTGGGGGGCTGGGTCCACAGGTCCTTGAGTTGCAGGTCATGCACCGCGCAGGCCTGGCCTTGGCTCAGCGACGGCAATACCTGAGGAGGTGGCGCTTCGCGGCCTTTGGCCGGGGTCAGCGCCTCGGGCAGGGCGCGGCGCCAGCCAGGTTCGACGATCTGCTTGCCCACCGCGCGCAGGGCATGGCCGGCGCAGTCGAACTCGGCCTGTGTGCGATCGTACTCGTGGTTGGACAGGAACTGCGCCAGGTAGCGGGCGCGGATCAATGTATAGACGGCCTTGTACTTGGGCGGCAGGCGCGAAGGGTCGTTGGCGGCGGCGGTGGGGATGATGCCGTGGTGGGCGCTGACCTTGGCGTCGTTCCAGGCCCGTGAGCGGCGCTGGGGCTCCAGGTGCGGTTGCAAAGGCGCGAGACTGGTGTCGGCACGTTGCAAGGCGGCCAGGATCGCCGGCGCTTCGCCGTGCTGGCTGAGCGGCAGGTAACCGCAGTCGCTGCGCGGGTAGGTGATCAGCTTGTGGGTTTCGTACAGGGCCTGAGCGATATCCAAGGTCTCCTGTGCGCCAAGGCCGAGCTTCTTGGAGCAGACTTCCTGCAGGGTGCCCAGGTCGAAGGGCAGGGGCGCCGCTTCGCGCACGCGTTCGGTGGCCACCTTGGTCACCTGGGCGCTTGCGGTCGCCCTCATGTCGGCGGCAGCCTGCTGGGCCAAGGCCGGGTTCAGGCAACGACCTTGGTCGTCACAGGCATCTTCGGGCGCGCGCCATTGGGCGGTGAAGACGCTACCGCTGCTCTGTAGGTGCACGTCGATGGCCCAATAGGGCACCGGCACGAAGTCGGCGATGCTGCGGTCGCGGTCGACCACCAAGCGCAGGGTCGGCGTCTGTACCCGGCCGACCGGCAGCACGCCTTGGTAGCCGGATTGGCGGCCCAGCAAGGTGAACAGGCGGCTCATGTTCATGCCGATCAGCCAGTCGGCGCGGGAGCGACCGAGGGCCGAATGGTACAGGCTGAAGGTTTCCTGGCCCGGCAGCAGGCGAGCCAGGGCCTTGCGGATCGAGGCGTCGTCCAGCGCCGAGAGCCACAGGCGCTGGATCGGGCCGTGGTAGCGACAGTGTTCCACCAGCTCGCGGGCGATCATCTCGCCCTCGCGATCGGCGTCAGTGGCGATCACCAGCTCCCGGGCTTGGCCAAGCAGGCGTTTGACGGCCTTGAACTGGCTGGCGGTCTTGGGCTTGACCAGCATCTTCCATTTTTCCGGAATGATCGGCAGGTCAGCGAGGTTCCAGCGCTTGTAGCGCTCGTCGTAGCTGTCGGGTGGGGCGGTTTCGAGCAGGTGGCCGATGCACCACGTCACGCAGACGTCGGTGCCTTGCCAGCAGCCGTCGGCCTTGCGGGTGGCACCGAGGACTTTGGCGATGTCCTTGGCCTGGGAGGGTTTTTCGCAGAGGAACAGGCGCATGGCCGGGAACGCTTCATCGCAAATGAGGGCGTTAGGATGCGCAAGCCTGGGCGCGGAAGCAAGCTTTGCCTGGATGGATATACAGCATTTTGTCAGGGTGCGTTTCAGCGTCGTCCCTGACGGTTCGCGGGTAAACCCGCTTCCACAGGTGCATCGCTGAGGCCTGTGGGAGCGGGTTTACCCGCGAATGGGTCCGTCGAATCAGCCTAATTTGTGGGTCAGGCCGGTTCGCAGGAGTCGCGCACCATGTCCACGTGCGGGATGCCGGCTTCGAGGAATTCCTCGCTGACCACCCGGAATCCCAGGCGCTCGTAGAACGGCGTGGCGTGTACCTGGGCGCTGAGCATCTGCTGCTTGAGGTCGCGGTTCTGCGCCTCGACGATCACCGCACGCACCAGGGTGTCGCCGACTTTCAAACCGCGCCAGTCCTTGAGCACCGAGATCCGGCCAATGGTGCCGTCGGGCAGCAGGCGGGCGGTACCGATCGGGTAGTCGCCCTCCAGGGCCAGGAAGTGCAGGGCATCCTGGTCCTCGGCGTCGAACTCTAACTCCGGCGGAATGTGCTGCTCGGCCACGAACACCGCTTCGCGGATGCGGCGGATATCGGCGTTGTCTTTATGCCAGTCGGCGAGGCGAACGCTGATCTTATTCATTGGCAAATCCCAGGCTTCCTTGTTTGACCAGTTGGCACAGCAATGTCAGGCCTTCTTCGTCTTCCAGCCACTGTACAAGGTTTTCGATGTGCAGTGCGTCGGCGGCGCAGACCAGTTTCAGCAGTTCGCGCAGGTGGCCCGAGAGCAGACGGCTCTGGCCGCTGGCGAACAGCAGCAGGTTGTCGTCGACTTCCGACCAGGCCATGCGCGCACTCGGGTTGCGGATCAAAATGGCGCCTTGCTCCAGGCTGTCGATCAGGTCTTCCTCGCTCAGCTCTTCACCGGACACCAGCTCCGGGTAGCGCGGCTCGGTCATGAACTGGCCGAACCAGGTGAGCAGCAGGCGCTCATCGCCCATGTGCTCGGCCAGCAGGGACTTGAGGCGGTCCAGGGCATCGTGCTGGATCTGGTGCGGGTCGGCGGCAGGCTGGGCGTCGGCGTCGCTGTAGCGCTCCTCATCTGGCAGGAACTGGCTGAGGAAGTCGGTGAAGTGGGTCAGCACTTCAGCAGCGCTCGGGGCGCGGAAGCCTACCGAATAGGTCAGGCAGTCGTCTTCGGCCACGCCATAGTGGGCCAGGCGCGGCGGCAGGTAGAGCATGTCGCCGGGCTCCAGGGTCCATTCGCCGCTCTGCTCGAATTCTGCGAGGATGCGCAGGTCGGTGTGCTCCAGCAACGGGCTGTCGCTGTCGCACATCTGGCCGACTTTCCAGTTGCGCTTGCCGTGGCCTTGAAGCAGGAACACGTCATAGTTGTCGAAGTGTGGGCCGACGCTGCCGCCAGGCGCTGCGAAGCTGACCATCACATCATCGATACGCCAGCTCGGCAGGAAGCGGAAGTGCTCCAGCAGCTCGGCCACTTCCGGGACGAACTGGTCCACTGCCTGGACCAGCAGGGTCCAGTCGCGCTCGGGCAGCGTGGCGAAGGTGTCCTCGGCGAAGGGGCCGCGACGCAGCTCCCACGGACGCTCGCCATGCTCGAGCACCAGGCGCGACTCGACTTCCTCTTCCAGGGCAAGGCCGGCCAGCTCGTCAGGGTCGATCGGGCTTTCGAAATCCGGGAAGGCCTGGCGCACCAGCAGGGGCTTCTTCTGCCAGTAGTCGCGAAGGAATTCACGGGCCGTCAGGCCGCCCAGCAGCTGCAGTGGAGTATCAGGATTCATGTTCAACCTATTGAAAAAACGTAATTTTCATCCGGGAATAAAAACGCCCGGCCAGGCCGGGCGTCGATCACGGGGCGCAGGTCAGATGCGTTTGGCCTGGGCCGCCGCGTTGCCGATGTAGGTAGCCGGAGTCAGCTGCTTGAGCTCGGCCTTGGCTTCGGCTGGCATGTCCAGCCCATCGATGAACGCCTGCAGTGCGTCAGGGCTGATGCCCTTGCCGCGGGTGAGCTCCTTGAGCTTCTCGTAGGGGTTCTCGATGTTGTAGCGGCGCATGACGGTCTGGATCGGCTCGGCCAGGACTTCCCAGCAGGCGTCCAGGTCTTCGGCGATGCGGGCGACGTTCACTTCCAGCTTGCCGATGCCCTTGAGGCTGGCTTCATAGGCGATGACGCTATGAGCGAAGCCCACGCCCAGGTTGCGCAGCACGGTGGAGTCGGTCAGGTCACGCTGCCAGCGGGAGATTGGCAGCTTGCTGGCCAGGTGCTGGAACAGCGCATTAGCGATACCCAGGTTGCCTTCGGAGTTCTCGAAATCGATCGGGTTGACCTTGTGCGGCATGGTCGAGGAGCCGATCTCGCCAGCGACGGTCTTCTGCTTGAAGTAGCCCAGGGAGATGTAGCCCCAGACGTCGCGGTCGAAGTCGATGAGGATGGTGTTGAAGCGAGCAATGGCGTCGAACAGCTCGGCGATGTAGTCGTGCGGCTCGATCTGGGTGGTGTAGGGGTTGAACTGCAGGCCCAGCTCGTCTTCGATGAAGGCGCGGGCGTTGGCTTCCCAGTCGATCTGCGAGTAGGCCGACAGGTGGGCGTTGTAGTTGCCCACGGCGCCGTTGATCTTGCCCAGTAGCGGCACGGCGGCGACTTGGGCGATCTGGCGCTCCAGGCGATAGACCACGTTGGCCAGCTCTTTGCCCAGGGTGGTCGGCGAAGCCGGCTGACCGTGGGTGCGCGACAGCATCGGCACGTCGGCATGGGCGTGGGCCAGGGCGCGGATGGCCTGGGCGATCTGACGCATCAGCGGCAGCAGGACTTCGTCACGGCCGGCGCGCAGCATCAGGGCGTGGGACAGGTTGTTGATGTCCTCGCTGGTGCAGGCGAAGTGGATGAACTCGCTGACCTTGGCCAGTTCCGGCAGGGTCGCGGCCTGCTCCTTGAGCAGGTATTCGATGGCCTTGACGTCGTGGTTGGTGGTGCGCTCGATTTCCTTGACGCGCTCGGCGTGCTCGAGCTTGAAGTCGGTGGCCAGGGTGTCCAGCAGGGCGTTGGCTTCGGCGGAGAATGCCGGCACTTCGCCGATCTGCGGGTGGGCGGCCAGACGCTGGAGCCAGCGTACCTCGACCAAGGCGCGGAAACGGATCAGGCCGTACTCGCTGAAGATAGGGCGCAAGGCCTGGGTTTTGCCGGCGTAGCGGCCGTCTACAGGGGAAACCGCAGTGAGCGAGGAGAGCTGCATGGGGTGTTCTCGGACAGTCAGGCTTTTGGAAGGGCGCATATCATACATGAAAAATGCGCCGGAGTCGGGTGGCTGACCAAAGGTCGGGCCTATAACATGGTCGGGTCAAAAAAAGCGTGAAGCGATCCCTGTGGGGGCGGGTTATCCGCGGACAAGGGTGAACCCCTTGCCATGCCTCGCGGTGTTATTTTCGCGGGTAAACCCGCACCCGTAGGGCATGTCGCCGATTTTGGAGTCAGGTACGCATCATGTCGTACAGCTCGTTGAGCAATTTGCGACGGCTGAAAACCAACTGCCAGCGGTGTCCGCCCAACTGGCGCCACAGGCGAGCAGCGCGGATGCCGGAGAGCAGCAGGGCGCGAATCTTCGAGGCGTTGCCGGCCTGCTGAAGGAAGCGCATGTCGCCATGTACCTGGATGCGCTGGCGCAAGGTGCTCAGGGTATCCTGATACAAGGCTCCACTGGAGGCGATGACATTATCGTGAACCAGGCCGAAATGATCGGCCTGGGCCTGGATCTGGGGTAGACGCTTGCCGATGGTGTCGAGCATGTCGTCCCGCTTGGCCAGCTGGCGCTCCAGGCCGAGCATCGACAGGGCATAGCGCAACGGCTCGCGCTGCAGGCTGCTGGGGTCACGCTCCAGGGCGCCGACAAGGGCGCGGTAGCCGTCGCGCAGGTTCAGGTCGTCGCCGCCGAACACCTCCAGGGTGTCCTTGGGGTCGCGTACCAGCAGGCTGCCGAGCATGCAGCCGATATTCGCCTCGCTGGCCTGGCCGGTGCGGGCGATGCGATCGACCAGCACCGCGGCCTGGAACACGCCGCCCAGGGCGACCAGTTGCTCCTGGATGGTATTCATTGACGGGGGCTCCAGGGCTCGGCGGTCTCGATCACGCCGCCGCCAAGGCACACTTCGCCGTCATAGAACACCACCGACTGGCCCGGTGTGACCGCGCGTTGCGGTTCGTCGAACACCGCGCGATAGCCGTGTTCAGTGCGCTCCAGGGTGCACTGCTGGTCGCTCTGGCGGTAGCGCACCTTGGCGGTGAGCCTGCGTGGGCTGCTCAGGTCGATCGGGTTGACCCAGAAGATGTCCGAGGCGAGCAGCGCGCGGGAGAACAGCCAAGGGTGTTCGTTGCCCTGACCGACCACCAGCACGTTGCGGGTCAGGTCCTTGTGCAGCACATACCACGGCTCGTCGCCGGCGTCCTTCAGGCCGCCGATCCCCAGGCCCTGGCGCTGGCCGATGGTGTGGTACATCAGGCCGTGGTGACGGCCGATGACTTCACCGTCGGTGGTCTCGATGTCGCCCGGCTGGGCTGGCAGGTACTGCTTGAGGAAGTCGCTGAAGCGGCGCTCGCCGATGAAGCAGATGCCGGTGGAGTCCTTCTTCTTGGCTGTGGCCAGGCCGTGCTTCTCGGCAATGGCGCGCACTTCGGGCTTTTCCAGCTCGCCGACCGGGAACAGGGTGCGGGCGATTTCCTTGCCGCCGACGGCATGCAGGAAGTAGCTCTGGTCCTTGTTCGGGTCCAGGCCCTTGAGCAGCTCGGTGAGCTCGCCGGTGTCGCGACGACGCACATAGTGGCCGGTGGCGATCAGGTCGGCGCCCAGGGACAGCGCATAGTCGAGGAAGGCTTTGAACTTGATCTCGCGGTTGCAGAGGATGTCCGGGTTCGGCGTGCGGCCGGCCTTGTATTCCTCGAGGAAGTGCTCGAACACGTTGTCCCAGTATTCGGCCGCGAAATTGGCGGTGTGCAGCTTGATGCCGATGCGGTCGCACACGGCCTGGGCGTCGGCCAGGTCTTCGCGAGCGGTGCAGTATTCGGTGCCGTCGTCCTCTTCCCAGTTCTTCATGAACAGACCTTCCACCTGGTAGCCCTGTTCCATGAGCAGAAGGGCGGAGACGGAAGAGTCCACGCCGCCGGACATGCCGACGATAACGCGGGTCTTGGCGGGGTCTTTGAGTGCTGGGCTGGTCATGGCTACCGGTGTGTATCTGGAGGAAAAATTCCGATTCTATCAGGCCCCACGCTGTACGTCAGTCGCGCAGCAGGGCGAGGCTGTGCAAAGGGCCAGCCAGGTAATCGTCGATGCAGCGCGGCACCAGCTCGCTGCGCCAGCGCGCAGGCTCTGTCAGCAGTTGCTCGCGGGTCAGCCAGACGGCACGGACGATGTCGCTGTCCAGCGCTCGGTCGGCATGGTGGCGCACGGGGCGCGCGGCGAAGCAGATGCGCTGGTAGGTCACGCCGTTGCTCGGGGCCGTATAGAGGTAGATGCCGACCACGCCGGTGAGCTCGACCTCCCAGGCGGTTTCCTCCAGGGTTTCGCGCAGGGCGGCCTGGGACAGGGTCTCGTTGGGCTCCAGATGGCCGGCGGGTTGGTTGAAGACATGCTGGCCGGCCTTGAACTCTTCGACGAAGAGGAACTTGCCCTCGTGTTCGACGATGGTGGCGACGGTGATGTGGGGGTGCCAGGTCATGAACAGCTCCGTAAGGGGTAACGCGGGCCCGCTCGCACAGAGGGCGTTGGCCGCCAGAAACAATATCCAGAAAGCACAAACCCCGGTGCGTGGCCGGGGTTTGTGGTGTTACTTCAAGCGAACCTTACAGTGCGGCAATGGCGCTGTTGAGGGTCTGGCTTGGGCGCATGACCTTGGCGGTCAGCTCGGCATCCGGAGCGTAGTAGCCACCGATGTCGGCCGGCTTGCCTTGAACGGCAGCCAGTTCGGCAACGATGGTCGCTTCGTTCTCGGCCAGGGTCTTGGCCAGCGGTGCGAAGCGCGCCTGCAGGGCCGCGTCGTCGCTCTGGGCGGCCAGGGCTTCAGCCCAGTACAGGGTCAGGTAGAAGTGGCTGCCGCGGTTGTCGATACCGCCGACTTTGCGCGATGGCGACTTGTTGGTGTCGAGGAACTTGCCGGTGGCTTGGTCAAGGGTGTTGGCCAGGACCTTGGCGCGCGGGTTGTCGTAGGTGTTGCCCAGGTGCTCCAGGGAAGCGGCCAGGGCCAGGAACTCACCCAGCGAGTCCCAACGCAGGAAGTTCTCTTCGACCAGTTGCTGTACGTGCTTTGGCGCCGAGCCACCGGCACCGGTCTCGAACAGACCGCCGCCGTTCATCAGCGGGACGATCGACAGCATCTTCGCGCTGGTGCCCAGTTCCATGATCGGGAACAGGTCGGTCAGGTAGTCGCGCAGGACGTTGCCGGTCACCGAGATGGTGTCCTTGCCTTCGCGGATGCGAGCCAGGGAGAACTTGATGGCATCGACCGGGGCCAGGATACGGATGTCCAGGCCGCTGGTGTCGTGATCCTTCAGGTACTTCTGAACCTTCTCGATCATTACGCCGTCGTGGGCGCGGGCAGGGTCGAGCCAGAACACCGCCGGGGTGTTGCTCAGGCGGGCACGGTTGACGGCCAGCTTGACCCAATCCTGGATCGGCGCGTCCTTGGTCTGGCACATGCGGAAGATGTCGCCGGCTTCGACGCTCTGCTCCAGCAGCACCTTGCCTTTGCCATCGACCACGCGCACGACGCCGTCGGCCTTGATCTGGAAGGTCTTGTCGTGAGAACCGTACTCTTCGGCTTTCTGAGCCATCAGGCCGACGTTCGGGACGCTGCCCATGGTGGTCGGGTCGAAGGCGCCATTGGCCTTGCAGTCCTCGATCACGGCTTGGTAGATACCGGCATAGCAGCGGTCTGGAATGACGGCCTTGGCATCTTGCAGTTCACCAGCGGTGTTCCACATCTTGCCCGAGTCACGGATCATCGCAGGCATCGAGGCGTCGACGATGACGTCGCTCGGTACGTGCAGGTTGGTGATGCCTTTGTCGGAGTTGACCATGGCCAGGGCCGGGCGAACGGCGTACAGGGCCTGGATGTCGGCTTCGATCTCGGCCTGCTTGTCGGCTGGCAGGTCCTTGATGCGGGCGTACAGGTCGCCGATGCCGTTGTTGGCATTGAAGCCGACTTCGGCCAAGGCGGCGGCGTGCTTGGCCAGCACGTCGTTATAGAACTCTTCGACGATGACGCCGAACATGATCGGGTCGGAGACCTTCATCATGGTGGCTTTCAGGTGGACCGACAGCAGTACGCCGGAGGCCTTGGCATCGGCGATCTGCTCGGCGATGAAAGCTTTGAGGGCCTTGCGGCTCATGGTGGCGCAGTCGATCACCTCAGCGGCTTTGACGGCGGTCTTTTCTTTCAGGACGGTGGTGGAGCCGTCTTTGCCGACCAGCTCGATGCGCAGGCTGTCATCGCCTTCGATCAGTGCGGCTTTTTCGCTGCCGTAGAAGTCGCCTTGGGTCATGTGGGCGACGTGCGACTTGGAGTCGCTGGTCCAGGCACCCATCTTGTGCGGGTGCTTGCGTGCGTAGTTCTTGACCGACAGCGGAGCGCGACGATCGGAGTTGCCTTCGCGCAGGACCGGGTTGACGGCGCTGCCCTTGATGCGGTCGTAGCGGGCGCGGGATTCTTTTTCTTCCGCGGTGCTTGGCTCGTCAGCGTAGTCAGGGATGTTGAAGCCCTTGCCTTGCAGTTCCTTGATCGCGGCCTTGAGCTGCGGTACCGAGGCACTGATGTTCGGCAGCTTGATGATGTTGGCTTCCGGGGTGGTGGCCAGCTGGCCCAGTTCCGCCAGGTGATCGCCTACGCGCTTCTCGGCACCCAGTTGCTCCGGGAACGCCGCGAGGATACGGCCAGCCAGGGAGATGTCGCGGGTTTCGACGGCGATGTCGGCCGAAGCGGTGAAGGCTTCGATGATCGGCAGCAGGGAATAGGTGGCGAGGGCGGGAGCTTCGTCGGTGAAGGTATAGATGATCTTGGAACGGGTGGGCATGCGGGTTAACTCTCTGTTTTGCTGAGCGTGCTCGAAGTCTCGAGATGCGCAGGGTAGGCGCTACGCCCTGGCAGCGCCATGGGCAATTGGTCGAGAGGCTTGCGAGCGGTGATGGTGGATGCATCAGTCGAGCGTCAAACGGCTGGGCGGCGGTAACAGCCCAGGCTTTTTGGCCTTTCTTGGCCGAGGGCGAGCCGCATTTTCCAAGGGTTCGCCCCAATGACCCTACGGTCAGGGCCGGAGTATACCAAACCCTGTGGGCTATGTGATATCGGGCCGCCTATAAGACGAAAGGCGTAAGGGCAATGTGGCGCGATGCCGCAGGTTGCGCCTATGCGTGGCTGGATTTAATGAGGGCTGGTCAATGGCCGCCGCCGATCGGCTTGCAACTTGGTGCTCGAAGCTTGCAGCTCAGGAAAGCTGGTTTAGGCTCATTGGATCGCAGGATGTCCAATCACACCTGGAAAAGCGGAGTAGTGCAGCATGGGATACCAGAAAATCAAGGTTCCGGCAGGCGGCGCCAAGATCACCGTCAATGCAGACCATTCGCTCAACGTTCCCGACAACCCCATCATCCCGTACATAGAGGGCGACGGTATCGGTGTCGATGTTTCGCCGGTGATGATCAAGGTAGTGGATGCCGCCGTGCAGAAGGCCTATGGCGGCAAACGCAAGATCGCCTGGATGGAGGTGTATGCTGGCGAGAAATCCACCCAGGTGTATGACCAGGACACCTGGCTGCCCCAGGAAACCCTCGATGCGGTGCGCGACTACGTGGTGTCGATCAAAGGCCCGCTGACCACGCCGGTCGGTGGTGGCATCCGCTCCTTGAACGTGGCCTTGCGCCAGCAATTGGACCTGTACGTCTGCCTGCGTCCGGTGCTGTGGTTCCAGGGCGTGCCGAGCCCGGTGAAAAAGCCTGGCGACGTAGACATGGTGATCTTCCGTGAGAACTCCGAAGACATCTATGCCGGTATCGAGTGGAAGGCCGGCTCCCCGGAGGCCGACAAGGTGATCAAGTTCCTCAAGGAGGAAATGGGCGTCACCAAGATCCGCTTCGACCAGGATTGCGGCATCGGTGTGAAACCGGTATCCCGGGAAGGTACCAAGCGCCTCGTGCGCAAAGCCTTGCAATACGTGGTGGACAACGACCGCGAGTCGCTGACCCTGGTGCACAAGGGCAACATCATGAAGTTCACCGAGGGGGCCTTCAAAGATTGGGGGTACGAGGTGGCGCGTGACGAGTTCGGCGCCGAGCTGCTCGACGGCGGCCCCTGGATGAAGTTCAAGAACCCCAAGAGCGGTCGCGAAGTCATCGTCAAGGACGCCATCGCCGATGCCATGCTCCAACAGATTCTGCTGCGCCCGGCCGAATACGATGTGATCGCCACCCTCAACCTCAACGGTGACTACCTTTCCGACGCCCTGGCGGCAGAGGTCGGGGGGATCGGCATCGCCCCTGGCGCCAACCTGTCCGATACCGTGGCGATGTTCGAGGCGACCCATGGCACGGCGCCCAAGTATGCGGGGCAAGACAAGGTCAATCCGGGGTCGGTGATTCTGTCGGCGGAAATGATGCTGCGCCACATGGGCTGGACCGAGGCGGCCGACCTGATCATCAAGGGCACCAACGGCGCCATCGCGGCCAAGACCGTGACCTACGACTTCGAGCGTCTGATGGAAGGCGCCAAGCTGGTCAGCAGCTCCGGGTTCGGCGATGAGATGATTAAGCACATGTGAGGGCAATGAAAACCGGCCAGTCCTTGCGGGGCTGGCCGGTTGCTGATGTGCCTGCAGAAGGTAGGGGGAGAATCAGGCCTGGACCGTGCTCTCGACCGGCTGGGCATCGATCTTTGCTGCCGTGGCGCCCGCGCCGCAGATATTGACGGCGTGCAGCCCCTTGGGTCCTTGGACGATGTCGAAGGTCACGGACTGGCCAGCCTTGAGTGTCTTGTAGCCGTCCATCTGGATATGCGAATAATGGGCGAACAGGTCTTCGCTCTTGCCCTCCTCATTGACGAATCCATAGCCCTTGGCATTGTTGAACCACTTGACTTTACCGCTCGCCATCCTCATGTCCCTCTGCAAAGGACTCCATCACTGGAGTATCATCCACGTCATCCGCATACGAACCATGCGAAAAAATCTGGTTGACTGCGCGGATCTTTATCGACCACGGTGGGTTCTTATTGGTTGTAACACCGTTTTGCCGATAGTCAAGGTCAGGCGGCCCCCGCGCCGGCAGCGGCCTACGCGGTCAAACCATCACCTTAACTTGTCGTTATGATGAAATTCTTTCCATGCAACCACTCAGCCAGATTCGACTAACATTCAATCAGGATCGCCCGCAATCTAACGAGGACGACGGCTCCGGTCTGGCGGTACAGGAAGCCAAGCCGATCCTGCAGGCGCCACCGATGTACAAGGTGGTTTTGTTCAACGATGACTACACGCCAATGGATTTCGTCGTCGAAGTGCTCGAGACGTTCTTCAATCTGAACCGCGAGCTGGCGACCAAGATCATGCTGACCGTCCATACCGAAGGGCGGGCAGTGTGCGGATTGTTTACCCGTGACATCGCCGAGACAAAGGCCATGCAGGTCAACCAATACGCCAGGGAAAGCCAGCATCCGCTACTCTGTGAAATCGAGAAGGACGGTTAATCGCCGACCACTTGGGTATGAGGTGAAGCTATGTTAAACCGCGAGCTCGAAGTCACCCTCAATCTGGCCTTCAAGGAGGCTCGTTCGAAGCGTCATGAGTTCATGACCGTCGAGCACCTGCTGCTTGCACTCCTTGACAATGAGGCCGCCGCGACCGTTCTGCGCGCCTGTGGCGCCAATCTCGACAAGCTCAAGCACGACCTGCAAGAGTTCATCGATTCCACCACGCCGCTGATTCCTGTTCATGACGAGGACCGCGAGACCCAGCCGACCCTGGGCTTCCAGCGCGTGCTGCAGCGTGCCGTGTTCCATGTGCAAAGTTCCGGCAAGCGCGAAGTCACCGGCGCCAACGTGTTGGTGGCGATCTTCAGCGAACAGGAAAGCCAGGCCGTGTTCCTGCTCAAGCAGCAGAGCGTGGCGCGTATCGATGTGGTCAACTACATCGCCCATGGCATCTCCAAGGTGCCGGGCCACGGGTCGCACAGCGAAAGCGACCAGGACATGCAGGACGAGGAGGGTGGCGAATCCGCATCCTCGAGCAATCCACTGGATGCCTATGCCAGCAACCTGAACGAGCTGGCTCGCCTGGGTCGTATCGATCCGCTGGTGGGTCGTGAGCAGGAAGTCGAGCGCGTGGCGCAGATTCTTGCCCGTCGGCGCAAGAACAACCCGCTGCTGGTTGGCGAGGCTGGCGTGGGCAAGACTGCCATCGCCGAGGGCCTGGCCAAGCGCATCGTCGACGGCCAAGTGCCAGACCTGCTGGCCCAGAGCGTGGTGTACTCCCTGGACCTCGGCGCATTGCTGGCCGGTACCAAGTACCGCGGCGACTTCGAGAAGCGCTTCAAGGCGCTGCTCGGTGAGCTGCGCAAGCGTCCGCAGGCCATTCTGTTCATCGATGAGATCCACACCATCATCGGCGCGGGTGCTGCATCGGGTGGGGTGATGGACGCCTCCAACCTGCTCAAGCCGCTGCTGTCGTCGGGCGACATCCGCTGCATCGGCTCGACCACGTTCCAGGAGTTTCGTGGCATCTTCGAGAAGGATCGCGCCCTGGCGCGGCGCTTCCAGAAGGTCGACGTCACCGAGCCGTCGGTGGAAGACACCGTGGGCATCCTGCGGGGCCTGAAGGGGCGCTTCGAGAGTCATCACAATATCGAGTACAGCGACGAAGCCCTGCGCGCCGCCGCCGAACTCGCTGCACGCTACATCAATGACCGGCACATGCCGGACAAGGCCATCGACGTAATCGACGAAGCAGGCGCATACCAGCGCCTGCAGCCTGAGGCCAGTCGCGTCAAGCGCATCGATGTGCCACAGGTCGAGGATATCGTCGCCAAGATCGCGCGTATTCCGCCTAAGCACGTCACCAGTTCCGACAAAGAGCTGCTGCGCAACCTCGAACGCGATCTCAAGCTGACCGTGTTCGGTCAGGATGCCGCCATCGATTCGCTGGCCACCGCCATCAAACTGTCCCGTGCCGGGCTCAAGTCGCCGGACAAACCGGTTGGCTCGTTCCTGTTCGCAGGCCCCACCGGCGTGGGCAAGACCGAAGCCGCTCGGCAGTTGGCCAAGGCGCTGGGCGTGGAGTTGGTGCGCTTCGACATGTCCGAGTACATGGAGCGGCATACCGTATCGCGCCTGATCGGTGCGCCTCCAGGCTATGTCGGGTTCGATCAGGGCGGTCTGCTGACCGAGGCGATCACCAAGCAACCGCACTGTGTGCTGTTGCTCGACGAGATCGAGAAGGCCCATCCGGAGGTCTTCAACCTGCTGCTGCAGGTGATGGATCACGGGACCCTGACCGACAACAACGGGCGTAAAGCGGACTTCCGCAACGTGATTCTGATCATGACCACCAACGCCGGTGCCGAAACCGCCGCGCGGGCCTCGATCGGCTTCACTCAGCAGGACCACACCTCCGACGCCATGGAAGTGATCCGCAAGAGCTTCACGCCGGAGTTCCGCAACCGTCTGGACACCATCATCCAGTTCGGCCGCCTGAGTCACGAAACCATCAAGAGCATCGTCGACAAGTTCCTCATCGAACTGCAGGCGCAACTGGAAGACAAGCGCGTGCTGCTGGAGGTCAGTGATGACGCTCGCGGTTGGCTGGCGGCTTCTGGTTATGACGTGCAGATGGGCGCGCGGCCGATGGCGCGGCTCATTCAGGATAAGATCAAGCGGCCGCTGGCCGAGGAGATCCTGTTCGGTGAGTTGTCCGAGCACGGTGGCGTGGTGCACGTCGATCTGCGCGACGGCGAGTTGGTGTTCGACTTCGAGACCACGGCTGAGGTCGCATGACGGTAGGGCTGCTGCGCAGCCCTTTCGTGGTACAAGGCCGCTCCTGCAAGAGGGCGAGTTCCCTCCTGTAGAAGCGGCCTTGTGCTGCGAAAAATCAGCAAGGCGGCGTTCTGCGCATTATGAGCGAGCATAAAAAAGCCCGGCACATTGGCCGGGCTTTTTCATTGGCTGAGACTCAGCGGGCGCGGTAGGTGATGCGGCCCTTGCTCAGGTCATACGGCGTCAGTTCGACGCGGACCTTGTCGCCAGTGAGAATACGGATGTAGTTCTTGCGCATCTTTCCGGAGATGTGCGCGGTTACGACGTGCCCGTTTTCCAACTCCACGCGGAACATGGTGTTGGGCAGGGTGTCGACGACAGTACCTTCCATTTCGAAGCTGTCTTCTTTCGACATGCAGTAAAGCCCTCGGTATCCAGTGATTGGCCCGATACACAACTGCACCGGGCAAAAAAGTGGCGTGGATTATGCCGGAAAACTGTGTTTCAAGCCAATGCTTTCAATTGAGGGTGACCCAGCGCTGATTGATCAACAGTTCGATAGGCCGGTACTGAGTCTTGTAGTTCATTTTCTTGCAGTTCTTGATCCAGTAACCGAGGTAGACCGCGTCGAGGTTTTGGCGCAGGGCTTCGGTGATCTGCCAGAGGATGGCATAGCGCCCGAGGCTGCGGCGCTCCTGCTCGGGTTCGTAGAAGGTATAGACCGCCGAGAGGCCGTTGGGCAGCAGGTCGCTCACGGCCACCGCCACCAGTTTGCCTTCCAGGCGGAACTCATAGAACCAGCAGAACGGCAGGTCGCGTACCAGGAAGGTGGAGAACTGGTCACGGCTTGGTGGATACATGTCACCGTCGGCATGACGTTGCTCGATATAGCGTCGGTAGAGGTCGAAATATTCTTCGCGAAACGTCGGGCGGGCGGCGGTGACGGTCAGGTCGGCATTGCGTTTGAGGATGCGCCGTTGCTGACGGTTAGGAATGAAGCGTGCAGCCGGAATACGCGCAGGCACGCACGCGTTGCAATTCTGACAATGAGGGCGGTACAGGTGATCGCCACTGCGCCGGAAGCCCATTTCCGACAGGTCGGCATACACATGCACATCCATCGGTTGGCTAGGGTCCAGGAACAGCGTAGTGGCCTGTTCCTCCGGCAGGTAGCTGCAGGAGTGGGGTTGAGTGGCATAGAACTTCAACCGCGCCAGCTCTGTCATGATCAACCCCTCGGTAAGACTTTGACTTAAGTGTAAGCCAGCTGGCAGAACTCGCCTAGCGAGCCCAGGTGGCTGTATTGGGGGCGTCGAGATAGCGTGTCAAATGCTCTGCGAAACGGGCTCGGCTGATGGCGCGGGCCCCGAGGCTATGCAGGTGATTGGTCGGCATCTGGCAGTCGATCAGCACGAAGCCGGCAGCCTTCAAATGCTCGACCAAGGCCACGAAGCCAACCTTGGAGGCGTTGTCGGCGCGGCTGAACATCGACTCGCCGAAAAACAGTCGGCCCATGGCCAGGCCATAGAGCCCGCCCACCAGTTCGCCATCCCGACGCACCTCAACGGAGTGGGCGATGCCGCGGCGATGCAGTTCGCAGTAGGCCGCCTGCATGTTGTCGGTGATCCAGGTGCCGTCGGCATAGTCGCGTGGTGCGGCGCAGGCGGCGATGACGGCGGGGAAGTCAGTGTCGAAGCTGACTTGGTAATGGCCCTGGCGGATGAACTTGGCCAGCGAGCGCGACACATGCAGCTCCTGCGGGAACAGCACGGTGCGTGGGTCCGGTGACCACCACAGGATCGGTTGGCCATCCTGGTACCACGGGAAGCAGCCATGGCGATACGCCTGTATCAAGCGCTCAGGCGTCAGGTCGCCGCCCGCGGCCAGCAGACCGTTGGGGTCGTGCAGGGCTTTTTCCAGGGGCGGGAAAGTCAATGAGTCGCGGTTTAGCCAGGTGAGCATGGTCTCTCGGCGGTGGGGGAGGGGAGGGCAATCAGCATGGCGCGGTGCTGGTTTGAGGTCAATGTGTGGCCTTGTGGTGTCAGTTGGCGGCGTATGCAGCGGGCTGTTTAAGGGGCTGACGGCATCCTCTTCGCAGGTAAGCCCACTACTGCTATAGAAACGGGGCTGGCGCTTTGCGAGGTAATTTCCTACACATTCAGGTGTTCATCGGCACCATCCGGCGCATTTGCTGTCATACCTGTGCAAAAACACAGCATAAGCCTTTGTCACAAAAGAAAATGCATGCTCAAATTGCACCCATAGGAAATCCGCGCCGCTCCAGCCTCACCTGGCGTGCCGCCATGGCGGCTGGCGGGCAGTAATGTTAAAAGTAGTGGTTCATTGACCGGACACCGGGTCGATCACTACTGGACGCGCAGCAAGCGCAGGAATAGACGCGTTTTGAAGAAATCCACCGCAACCCCGCCCCCTTTGCCCGTGCCCCTGTGGCGGCAGCAGCTGCACTACCGCCTCAAGGAAGGTGCGCTGATCGCTGTCGGCGCCCTGTGCCTGTACCTATGGATGGCACTGCTGACCTACGACACGTCCGATCCAGGCTTCAGTCACACCAGCAATGCCGAGCAGGTGCAGAACGCCGCTGGCCGCGCCGGTGCCTACTTCGCCGATGTCCTGTTCATGGTGCTGGGCTACTTCGCCTATATCTTCCCGTTGCTGCTGGCGATCAAGACCTGGCAGATCTTCCGCGAGCGTCACCAGCCCTGGCAGTGGAGCGGCTGGCTGTTTTCCTGGCGGCTGATCGGGCTGGTATTCCTAGTGCTGTCGGGCGCGGCGCTGGCGCATATCCATTTCCATCCCCCGGCGAGCATGCCGTTCTCCGCGGGCGGAGCCCTGGGCGAGAGCCTGGGCGATCTCGCCCGCAACCTGCTGAATGTGCAGGGCAGCACCTTGATGTTCATCGCCTTGTTCCTGTTCGGGCTGACCGTCTTCACCGATTTGTCCTGGTTCAAGGTGATGGACATGACCGGCAAGATCACGCTCGATCTGTTCGAGCTAGTGCAAGGTGCGGCCAACCGCTGGTGGGAGGCGCGCAATGAACGCAAGCGTCTGGTGGCGCAACTGCGTGAGGTCGATGAGCCGATCCTCGACGTGGCGCCGATGGCCGCCGAGAAGCGCGAGCCGATCAAGCCGCAACCACGTGAGCGCATCAACGAGCGCGACGAAGCGCCAGCCCGGCCGGTCGTGCAGCGTGAACCGGTGGTGCCACGCGAGCAACCGGTCGCACCGGTGATCATGCCGCCAGCTCCGGTCAAGACGCCTGAGCCGAGCAAGCGCGTGATGAAGGAAAAGCAGGCGCCGCTGTTCGTCGACAGCGCCGTGGAAGGCACCTTGCCCTCGATTTCCATTCTCGACCCGGCCGAGCAGAAGAAGATCGAGTACTCGCCAGAATCCCTGGCCGGGGTCGGTCAGTTGCTGGAGATCAAACTCAAGGAATTCGGCGTTGAAGTCGCGGTGGACTCGATCCACCCGGGCCCTGTGATCACCCGCTACGAAATCCAACCGGCCGCCGGTGTGAAGGTCAGCCGCATCGCCAACCTGGCCAAGGACCTGGCGCGCTCCCTGGCGGTGACCAGTGTGCGTGTGGTGGAAGTCATCCCGGGCAAGACCACCGTCGGTATCGAGATTCCCAACGAAAACAGGCAGATGGTGCGCTTCTCCGAGGTCCTGTCCACGCCGCAGTACGATGAGCAGAAATCCCCGGTCACCCTGGCCCTCGGTCACGACATCGGCGGCAAGCCGGTGATCACCGACCTCGCCAAGATGCCGCACCTGCTGGTGGCCGGTACCACCGGTTCCGGTAAGTCGGTGGGCGTCAATGCCATGATTCTGTCGATCCTGTTCAAGTCGAGCCCTGAAGACGCGCGGCTGATCATGATCGACCCGAAAATGCTCGAGCTGTCGATCTACGAGGGTATTCCGCACCTGCTCTGCCCGGTGGTCACCGACATGAAGGACGCCGCCAATGCCCTGCGCTGGAGCGTGGCCGAGATGGAGCGTCGCTACAAGCTGATGGCCGCCATGGGCGTGCGAAACCTGGCGGGCTTCAACCGCAAGATCAAGGATGCCCAGGAGGCCGGCGAGGTCATCCACGACCCGCTGTACCGCCGTGAGAGCATGGACGACGAGCCGCCGGCGCTGAAGACGCTGCCGACCATCGTGGTGGTCGTCGACGAGTTCGCGGACATGATGATGATCGTCGGCAAGAAGGTCGAAGAACTGATCGCCCGTATCGCCCAGAAGGCGCGGGCCGCCGGTATTCACCTGATTCTTGCTACCCAGCGTCCGTCGGTGGATGTGATCACCGGTCTGATCAAGGCCAACATTCCGACCCGCATGGCGTTCCAGGTATCCAGCAAGATCGACTCGCGAACCATCATCGACCAGGGTGGCGCCGAGCAGTTGCTCGGTCACGGCGACATGCTCTACATGCCACCAGGCACCAGCCTGCCGATTCGTGTGCACGGGGCGTTCGTTTCCGACGATGAAGTGCACCGGGTGGTCGAAGCCTGGAAGCTGCGCGGCGCGCCGGACTACAACGACGACATCCTCAACGGTGTCGAGGAAGCCGGCAGTGGCTTCGAGGGCGGCGGTGGCGGTGGCGGCGATGGCGACGACCCGGAAGCCGATGCGCTGTACGACGAAGCCGTGCAGTTCGTCCTGGAAAGCCGTCGGGCGTCCATTTCCGCGGTACAGCGCAAGCTGAAGATCGGCTACAACCGCGCCGCGCGGATGATCGAGGCAATGGAGATGGCCGGTGTGGTCACCCCCATGAACAGCAACGGCTCGCGGGAAGTGATTGCCCCGGGCGGCCCACGCGATTGATGATCACCTTGCCCGGCGCCGAAGGCGGCGCCTGGCCCATTCACTGTTCAACGAGGATTCCCATGCGCGCGATTCGCATGCTGTTGGTTTCTGCCCTGGCCCTGGGCGCTGTGTCGGCCCAGGCCGATGAGAAGGACGTTGCACGCTTGACCCAGTTGCTGGAGAAGTCGCAGACCATCTCCGCCCGCTTCTCCCAGCTCACCCTCGATGCCGGCGGCACGAGCCTGCAGGAGACCAGCGGCGAGATGTCGGTCAAGCGTCCGGGCCTGTTCTACTGGCACACCGATGCACCCCAGGAGCAGGTGGTGGTGTCCGATGGCCAGAAGGTCACCCTGTGGGACCCTGACCTGGAGCAGGCCACCATCAAGAAGCTCGATGTGCGTTTGAACCAGACCCCGGCGCTGCTGTTGTCCGGTGATGTGTCCAAGATCAGCCAGAGCTTCGATATCACTTCCAAGGAGCAGGGCGAAGTCATGGACTTCACCTTGAAGCCCAAGACCAAGGACACCTTGTTCGACTCCCTGCGGGTGTCGTTCCGTCGCGGTCTGATCAACGACATGCAACTGGTCGACAGCGTGGGCCAGCGCACCAATATCCTGTTCAACGGGGTCAAGGCCAACGAGGCGATCCCGGCGAGCAAGTTCCAGTTCAAGATCCCGGAAGGCGCCGACGTCATCCAGGAGTAACGAGAGCGCATCATGGACCTGTTTCGAAGCGAACCTGTCGCCCAGCCCCTGGCCGCCCGACTGCGCCCGTCCAACCTGGACGAGTACGTCGGCCAGGAGCACCTGCTGGCGCGCGGCAAGCCGCTGCGTGAAGCGCTGGAGCAGGGTGCGCTGCACTCGATGATCTTCTGGGGGCCGCCAGGGGTGGGCAAGACCACTCTGGCGCGGCTGTTGGCGCAGTTCTGCGATGCACACTTCGAGACGGTGTCGGCGGTGCTGGCCGGGGTCAAGGAGATCCGCCAAGCGGTGGAGGTGGCCAAGCAGCAGGCCGGCCAGTATGGCCGCCGGACCATCCTGTTCGTCGACGAGGTGCACCGCTTCAACAAGTCCCAGCAGGATGCCTTCCTGCCGTATGTGGAAGACGGCACGCTGATCTTCATCGGTGCCACCACCGAGAACCCCTCGTTCGAACTGAACAACGCCTTGCTGTCGCGGGCTCGGGTATACGTGCTCAAGAGCCTGGACGAAGCGGCCCTGCGCAAACTGGTCAATCGCGCCCTGACCGAGGAGCGGGGCCTGGGCACGCGTCAGCTGAGTGTCGGCGATGAAGCCTTCAAGATGTTGATGGCGGCGGCCGACGGCGATGGCCGGCGCATGCTCAATTTGCTCGAGAATGCCTCGGACCTTGCCGAGGATGGCGGTGAGATCGGCGTCGATCTGTTGCAGAGCCTGCTTGGCGACAGCCGTCGGCGCTTCGACAAGGGGGGTGAGGCCTTCTACGACCAGATCTCGGCATTGCACAAGTCAGTGCGCGGCTCCAACCCCGATGCGGCCCTGTACTGGTATGCGCGCATGCTCGATGGTGGCTGCGACCCGCTGTACATCGCTCGCCGGGTGGTGCGCATGGCCAGCGAGGACATCGGCAATGCCGACCCGCGCGCCTTGAGCCTGTGCCTGGCGGCCTGGGATGTTCAGGAGCGCTTGGGCAGCCCCGAGGGTGAGTTGGCGGTGGCCCAGGCCATCACCTACATCGCCTGCGCACCGAAGAGCAATGCCGTGTACGTGGGCTTCAAGGCCGCCATGCGCGAGGCTGCCGAGCATGGTTCGCTGGAGGTGCCGCTGCACCTGCGCAACGCCCCCACCAAGCTGATGAAGCAACTGGGGTATGGCGAGGAGTACCGCTACGCCCACGACGAGCCCGATGCTTATGCTGCCGGCGAGGATTACTTCCCTGAAGCGCTCGAACCGCGCCAGTACTACCAGCCCGTGCCGCGAGGCCTGGAGCTGAAGATCGGCGAGAAGCTGCGCCACCTGGCCGAGCTCGACCGCAACAGCCCCCGCCAGCGGAGAAAACCATGATTGCCCTGATTGCCGCGGTCAGCGCGGGTGGTATCGCCGGGACCTTGTTGCGCTTCGCCACCTCGAACTGGGTCGCGGCCCACTGGCCACGGCACTTCTATCTGGGTACGCTGGCGGTCAACCTGGTTGGCTGCCTGCTGATCGGCCTGCTGTACGGCCTGTTCCTGCACAAACCGCTGGCGCCGGTCGAACTGCGCGCCGGCCTGATCGTCGGCTTCCTTGGCGGCCTGACGACGTTTTCCTCCTTCTCGCTCGATACCGTGCGCCTGATGGAAAGTGGGCAAGTGCCCCTCGCCTTGGGCTATACCAGTATCAGCGTGGTGGGCGGGCTTCTGGCCACCTGGGCCGGCCTGTCCCTGACCCGTTTCTGAACCAACACCTACACATAACGAGAGAACGATATGCTCGATTCCAAACTGTTACGCGGCCAACTTCAGGAAGTGGCGGATCGCCTGGCCTCCCGTGGCTTCAGCCTGGATGTCGCGCGCATCGAATCACTGGAAGAGCGCCGCAAGGCGGTGCAGACCCGCACCGAGCAGCTGCAGGCCGAGCGTAATGCCCGTTCCAAGTCGATCGGCCAGGCCAAGGCCAAGGGCGAAGACATCGCCCCGCTGATGGCTGACGTCGAGCGCATGGCCAATGAACTGGCTGCCGGCAAGAGCGAACTGGACGGTATCCAGGCCGAACTGGACAGCATCCTGCTGACCATCCCCAACCTGCCGGACGCCAGCGTGCCGGTCGGTGCCAGCGAAGACGACAACGTCGAAGTGCGCCGCTGGGGCACGCCGACTGCCTTCGATTTCGAGATCAAGGACCACGTCGCCCTGGGCGAAATCAGCGGTGGCCTGGACTTCGAAGCCGCAGCCAAGTTGTCCGGTGCGCGCTTTGCCGTGCTGCGTGGGCCTATCGCCCGCCTGCACCGCGCCCTGGCGCAGTTCATGATCAACCTGCACACCGGCGAGCACGGCTACGAGGAGCACTACACCCCGTACCTGGTACAGGCCCCGGCCCTGCAGGGCACCGGCCAGCTGCCGAAGTTCGAGGAAGATCTGTTCAAGATCACCCGCGAAGGCGAAGCCGACTTCTACCTGATCCCGACGGCCGAAGTGTCGCTGACCAACCTGGTCGCCGAGCAGATCCTCGACGCCAAGCAGCTGCCGCTCAAACTGGTCGCCCACACCCCGTGCTTCCGTAGCGAAGCCGGTGCCTCGGGCCGTGACACCCGCGGCATGATCCGCCAGCACCAGTTCGACAAGGTCGAGATGGTGCAGATTGTCGAGCCGTCCAAGTCGATGGAAGCCCTCGAAGGCCTGACTGCCAACGCCGAACGCGTCCTGCAGGCCCTGGAGCTGCCGTACCGTGTCCTGGCCCTGTGCACCGGTGACATGGGCTTCAGCGCCGTGAAGACCTACGACCTCGAAGTCTGGGTGCCGAGCCAGGGCAAGTACCGCGAGATCAGCTCCTGCTCGAACTGCGGTGACTTCCAGGCCCGCCGCATGCAGGCCCGCTGGCGCAATCCGGAAACCGGTAAGCCTGAGCTGGTGCACACCCTCAACGGTTCCGGCCTGGCCGTAGGCCGTACCCTGGTTGCGGTGCTGGAGAACTACCAGCAGGCCGATGGCTCGATTCGCGTGCCGGACGTGCTCAAGCCCTATATGGGTGGCGTCGAGGTCATCCGCTAAATGGATTACCTGCCGCTGTTCCACAAGCTGCAGGGTGCTCGGGTACTGGTCGTCGGTGGCGGTGAAATCGCCCTGCGCAAGGCGCGTCTGCTGGCCGATGCCGGCGCCGCGCTGCAGGTGGTGGCGCCGGAGGTCGATGGCCAGTTGGCCGCGCTGGCCCGTGAGGGGCGCGGTGAGGTCCTGGTGCGCGGTTACCAGCCTGGCGACCTGGACGGTTGCCGCCTTGTGATCGCCGCCACCGACGACTCTGTGCTCAATGCCCAGGTCTCTGCCGATGCACAGGCGCGCAGTCTGCCGGTCAATGTGGTGGATGCGCCGGCCCTGTGTACGGTGATCTTCCCCGCGATCGTCGACCGTTCGCCCTTGGTGGTGGCCGTCTCCAGCGGCGGTGATGCACCGGTGTTGGCGCGGCTGATCCGGGCGCGTCTTGAGGCCTGGATTCCGGCTGCCTACGGCGAGTTGGCCGGCCTGGCCGCGCGTTTTCGCGACAAGGTCAAGGCGCTGTATCCGGACGTCAACCAACGCCGCGGTTTCTGGGAGGATGTCTTCCAGGGCCCGATCGCCGAACGACAGTTGGCTGGACAGGGCAGTGAAGCCGAGCGCCTGTTGCAGGCCAAGGTCGAGGGCGCGGCGGTGCAGCAAGGGGGAGAGGTGTATCTGGTCGGTGCCGGCCCGGGCGATCCGGATCTGCTGACTTTCCGTGCTTTGCGCCTGATGCAGCAGGCCGATGTGGTGCTGTATGACCGGTTGGTGGCGCCAGCGATCATCGAGATGTGTCGGCGGGATGCCGAGCGCATCTACGTTGGCAAGCGCCGCGCCGATCACGCGGTGCCCCAGGATCAGATCAATCGTCTGCTGGTCGATTTGGCGCGTCAGGGCAAGCGGGTGCTGCGCCTCAAGGGTGGCGATCCGTTCATCTTCGGCCGTGGCGGCGAAGAAATCGAGGAGCTGGCCGAGGAGGGCATCCCGTTCCAGGTGGTGCCGGGCATCACCGCAGCCAGTGGCTGCTCGGCGTATGGCGGTATTCCGCTGACCCACCGGGATTATGCCCAGTCGGTGCGCTTCGTCACTGGGCACCTGAAGGATGGCACCAGCAACCTGCCCTGGGATGATCTGGTAGCGCCTGCTCAGACCCTGGTGTTCTACATGGGGCTGGTCGGCTTGCCGACCATCTGTGCCGAACTGATCCGCCATGGTCGCGCAGCGAGTACCCCGGCGGCCCTGGTGCAGCAGGGGACCACGCGCAATCAGCGGGTATTCACCGGGACCCTGGCGGACCTACCGGAGCTGGTGGCTCGCCATGAAGTGCATGCGCCAACCTTGGTGATCGTCGGGGAAGTGGTGCAACTGCGCGAGAAGCTGAAATGGTTTGAAGGTTCGCAAAACAGCTGAAATCGTTGGCGCCTTTTCGCGGCACAAGGCCGCTCCTACAGTTCAGCGCAAGGCTTGGATCTCGCGTTGTGCATGCAGGAGCGGCCTTGTGCCGCGAAAGGGCTGCAAAGCAGCCCCAGCGTCATCAGCCTTGTCCCCAGATTCCTCGCCCTGGCAACCGCTCCCGGTCATGCGCCAGCCCGAAGTCCTGCAGCGGCCCCTTGGGCACGATGCCGTTCGGGTTGATGGTCTTGTGGCTCATGTAATAGTGCTTCTGGATGTGCTCCATGTTCACGGTCCCGGCCACGCCTGGCCACTGGTACAGCTCGCGTAGCCAGTTGGACAGGTTCGGGTAGTCGGCCAGGCGACGCAGGTTGCACTTGAAGTGGCCGTGGTACACGGCGTCGAAGCGCACCAGGGTGGTGAACAGGCGCACGTCGGCTTCGGTGAGATATTCCCCCGCCAGGAAGCGTTGACGGCCCAACAAGGCTTCGAGGTGGTCCAGCTCGACGAACACTTGGTCGAACGCTGCCTCGTAGGCTTCCTGGGTGGTGGCGAAGCCTGCACGGTACACGCCGTTGTTCACGGCGGGGTAGATGCGTTCGTTGAGTGCATCGATGGTCGCACGCAGCGGCTCGGGATAGAGGTCAAGGCGGTTGCCGGTCAGCTCATCGAATGCGCTGTTGAAGATGCGGATGATCTCTGCTGATTCGTTGTTGACGATGCGCTGTTGCTGTTTGTCCCACAGCACCGGTACTGTCACGCGGCCGGTGTAGTGTGGATCATCCTGGGTATAGCGCTGGTGCAGGTACTGCAGATCGTCCAAGTGGTCGCCCGAGGAGCCGTGTTGCCGATCGAAGGTCCAGCCGTGCTCGCCCATCAGCCAGCTCACCACCGATACATCGATCAGCGGCGCCAGGCCCTTGAGGGCGCGGAAGATCAAGGTGCGATGAGCCCAGGGGCAGGCCAGGGAGACATAGAGGTGGTAGCGCCCGGCTTCGGCCGCTGGCAGCTGATTGCGGCGTTGGGCGTTCTCGCGTTGGAACGCGCCGTCCTTGCTGTTCTGGTACCACTGGTCATGCCAGCGGCCGTCGATCAAAAGGCCCATGGTGAGCTCCTCGGAACAAAGTCGTTTGTCGTTGGAGCTCAGTCTAGGCAAATCTGTTCGAATAAATAGCGCAAAGACTGCGGTGATCAGATCGATTTATTCGATGCTTTTGCGAGTCGCCCAGTAGCTGCGTGCGGTTTCGAAGGCCTGCTCACGGCTGTTGCCAAGTCCGCGCAGGGCCATTGCCATGGTTGCCAGTACGGCGAGTTCGCCGTAGCTGTCCTCGACTTCGCCGCGCCATACCGTCAGCAAGTGCTCAGGTTGCAGGGTGGCCGGTTTGACGTGGCGTTGGGCGCTCAGCGCCGGCCACTCTTCGTCCCAGGCTGCACCGGCGGTGGTGCCGTAGAGATGGCTGATCACATCTGGGTTGACCTCGATTTCCCCACCGTCGCCCTTGATCACCACGGCATGGTCGCCCAGCAGGCGGCTGGCCTCGCGGTGCACCGCCTGGTACCCAGGATGGAAGATGCTTTGCAGGCCGCAGCGGGCCCCCAGCGGATTGAGCACGCGGGCCAGAGAGTGAATCGGTGAGCGCAGCCCCAAGGTGTTACGCAGGTCGATCATCCGTTGCAGTTGCGGGGCCCAGTCCTGCAGCGGTGCGAAAGCCAGGCAGCGCTCGTCCAATGCCTGGGCTACGGCGGGCCAATCGCGGCACAGGGGGATGTCCAGCAGGTCCAGCAATTGTTCGGTATACAGCCGGCCAGCAGTATGCGCACCGCCGCCATGCAGGAGAATGCGCACGCCGTTGCCAGCCAGGCACTTGGCCGCCAGCAGATACCAGGGCAGGTGGCGCTTCTTGCCGGCATAGGTGGGCCAGTCCAGGTCCACGTCGATGGACGGAGCCTGCAGGTGAGCACGCAGGGCTTCGGTGAAGCCGGCAAGTTCCTCGGCGCTTTCTTCCTTGTGTCGCAGCAGCATGAGGAAGGCACCCAACTGGGTGTCCTCGACCTTATCTTCGAGCAGCAGGGTCATGGCCGTGCGAGCTTCTTCACGGGTCAGGCCGCGGGCGCCGCGTTTGCCTTTGCCGAGGATGCGCACGAATTCGGCGAACGGATGTTCGGCCGGGGTTTGCAAGGTAAGTGGGCGAGCGATGGTCATATGCAGTTGGTCGGCTTGGGCAGGCCCGCCAGTTTGGCGGCCAGTTTGGCGGGAGTGCCGTTGAACAGGCGATTGAGGTGCGGGCTGTTGCCTTTTTCCGGGCCCAGCTTGAGGGCGGTGTACTTGATCAGCGGGCGGGTGGCCGGTGACAGTTGATACTCCTCGTAGAACTGGCGCAGCAGCTCTAGCACTTCCCAGTGATCGGCGGTGAGCGGGATGCTTTCGCGCACAGCCAGGGCTTCGGCGACTTCGTGGGACCAGTCTTGCAGGTCGACCAAAAAGCCGTCCTTGTCCAGGGCGATCTGCCGATCGCCGACAGTCAGGTTGCTCATAGCCAGCTGTTGACCTTGTGGTAGTGCAGTGACAGTTCGACGAAGGCCGGGTAGTCCACGGGCTTGGGCAGTGCGCTATCGATGGCGCGGGCCTGCAGATCTTCGGTGAGGGCGTAAAGGCGATTACCCAGGGCGGCGTCTTCAAGCTTACGCTGGGGCTCGCTGCCGGGGCGCAGGGCGTAGACCGCGTCGCCGCACAGCAGCAGGGCGTCGTCTGTGCCCAGCAGGCGCAGGCAGCTGTCCAGGCGGTTGTCGCCGAACGGCGAATGGCTGATTACATGCAAGGTCGTCATCAGAGCGTCACTACCTGGTCAAAACGGGCAATCAGAGCGGTTAGGGCTGCGTCATCCAGCACCTCGACCGGCAGATCCAGCGTGTCGCTGGCCAGACCGCGTTCGGCTAGGCTGTGACCGCAGGCGAACAGTTCCTCAACACCGAACATCGGCAACGCCTGAAGATTGGCGGCGAGATTCTTCTGTTGCAGTGCGCCAGGTTGCTGGCCAGGGGCGAGCTGGAACACGCCGTCATCGAGGAACAGCATGCCCAAGGGCAGGTCGAAGGCGCCGCCGGCGAGGGCGATGTCTAGCGCTTCGCGGGCACCGGGGCCATTCCAGGGCGCCTGGCGGCTGATGATCAGCAGGGACTTGGCCATCTCAATCACCTCCGAAGCAGACCAGGCGGTCGGCGACTTGTGCGGCCTCATGTAACTGGCCGAGGCCCGACAGCTCCCAAGGGGCCGGCAGGTTCACGGCGGGGCGTTGATAGCGGTTGGCTTCGCTTTCATCCAGCACGCCCCGACGCAGGGCTGCGGCGATGCACACCACGGCATCGAGCTGGTGGCTATCGATGAAAGCGCGCCATTGGGCGGCAACGTCCAGCTCATCCTGCGGGGCGACAATATTGGCCGAGGCACTGTGTACCCCGTCCTGGTAGAAGAACAGCCGGGCAATCTCGTGCCCAGCGGCCAGCACTGCCTCGGCGAAGCGCAGGGCGCGACGCGAGGAGGGCGCATGGGCCGGGGAAAAAACCGCGATGGCGAATTTCATGGAAAGCTCGTGCAAGGGAATGGGGCCATGATAAAGCAAAAAAGCCCGCACCTGTCGGTGCGGGCTTTGCGGGCCTACCGTAGCCTGCGTCAGGCCTGGCCCTTGCTCTCCGGCAGGAACCAATTCAGCACCAGGGCGCAGATGCCGCCTGTGGCCACGCCAGACTCCAGTACATTGCGTAGCGCCGCTGGCATGTGCGCCAGGAATTCCGGCACCTGGGCCACACCCAGCCCCAGCGCCAGGGACACCGAGATGATCAGCAGGGCGCGACGGTCCAGGCTGGTGCTGGCCAGGATGTTGATACCCGAGGCGGCCACGGCGCCGAACATCACCATGGCCGCGCCACCAAGCACAGGCTCCGGCACGGCCTGGATCACGCCAGCAACGCTCGGGAACAGACCCAGGAGCACCAGCATCAGGGCAATCCACACGCCGATATGGCGGCTGGCGATGCCGGTCAGCTGAATGACGCCGTTGTTCTGCGCAAAGATCGAGCTGGGGAAGGTGTTGAATACACCGGCCAGCAGCGAGTTGGCACCGTTGACCAGCACGCCACCTTTGATGCGCTGCATCCACAGCGGGCCTTCGACCGGCTGGCGCGAGACCTTGCTGGTGGCTGTGACGTCGCCAATGGCTTCCAACGAAGTCACCAGGTAGATCACCAGCATCGGAATGAACAGTGCCCAAGAGAAGCTAAGGCCAAAGTGCAGTGGCATCGGCACCTGGAACAGCGCGGCCTCATGCATGCCGGTGAAGTCCAGACGGCCGAGGTAGCCGGCCAGGGCATAGCCCACGGCCAGGGCGATGACGATGGCGCAGCTGCGCATCCATACCACTGGAATACGGTTGAGGATCACGATGATCGCCAGCACCACGCCCGACAGCAGCAGGTTCTCGCCATTGGCGAAGGTGCCGTTGCCCATGGCCGTGAAGCCACCGCCCATGCTGATCAGGCCGACCTTGATCAGCGTCAGGCCGATCATCAACACCACGATGCCGGTCACCAGCGGGGTGATCAGGCGTTTGACGAACGGGAGGATGCGCGACACGCCCATTTCTACAAACGAGCCGGCGATTACCACGCCAAAAATGGCGGCCATCACGCTTTCCACTGGCGTGCCTTGCTTGACCATCAGCGCACCGCCGGCGATCAGTGGCCCGACGAAGTTGAAGCTGGTGCCCTGCACGATCAACAGGCCCGCGCCAAACGGCCCGAAGCGCTTGCACTGAACGAAAGTCGCGATGCCGGAAATCACCAGGGACATGGAGACGATCAGGTTGGTATCACGCGGGGAGACCCCCAGTGCCTGACAGATCAGCAGGCCAGGGGTGACGATCGGTACGATGATCGCCAGCAGGTGCTGAAGCGCTGCCAGCAGGCCGATCAGCGGCCGCGGCTTGTCCTCAAGACCGAGGACCAGTTCATTGGCAGGCGCCGCCGCGCCTGGCCCGTGTTCGATGGAACTCATGGGAAGCTGCCCAGGATGAAAAAAGGAGCGCATTCTACGGGGCAAGGCCGGATAGGGGTAGGGGAAAATGCGCGGGGGCAGCGTTGCCGTGCAGGTAGAGTGCACTGCTGGCCGCTCATCGCAGGTCAACGTAGAGCTCACGTATGCGCAAGACCGTGTCGGCGCGGGCTTGTCCCGTGATAGGGGGCGTAGTGGCCCACAAAAAAGCCCGCCGAAGCGGGCTCTTTCTTGTGCCTGTGGCTATCAGTCGTCACGACCCATGATGCCGAACAGCTGCAGCAGGCTGACGAACAGGTTGTAGATCGATACATACAGGCTGATGGTCGCCATGATGTAGTTGCGCTCACCACCGTGGATGATCGCGCTGGTCTGGAACAGGATGCAGACCGACGAGAACAGCACGAAGCCCGCGCTGATCGCCAGTTGCAGGCCGCTGATCTGGAAGAAGAAGCTGGCGACGACAGCGCCCAGCAGCACGAAGAAGCCCGCGGTGATGAAGCCGCTGAGGAAGCTCATGTCCTTGCGGGTGACCAGCACGTAGGCCGACAGACCACCGAATACCAGGGCGGTCATGGCGAAGGCCGAGCTGACCACTTCGGCGCCGCCGCTCATACCCAGATATCGGTTGAGGATCGGGCCGAGGATGAAGCCCATGAAGCCGGTGAGCGCGAAGGTAGAGACCAGGCCCCAGACCGAATCACGCAGTTTGGCGGTGAGGAAGAACAGACCGTAGAAACCGATCAGCACCACGAACACGTTCGGGTAGCCGACCCGCATCTGCTGGGCGATGAACGCCATGATGCCGCTGAAGGCAAGGGTAAGCGCCAGCAGGCTGTAAGTGTTGCGCAGGACGCGGCTGACTTCCTGCTGCTCGGCCTGCTGGCCGTGGTGGACGGCATAATCCTGTTCGCGCATGGCGACACTCCTGTGGTGTGAAACCGATGGTTTCGAAACGAATGGTTGCAATGAGGATACCAGAGCAGCTGCAAGGCGCGACACAGAGAGTTTGACAGCTTGTTTCATTGCGGTATGATTGCCGCCGCAAAATTGATCCTGGAAGCGTGGCCGAGTGGTTTAAGGCAACGGTCTTGAAAACCGTCGATGGGCAACTATCCTAGAGTTCGAATCTCTACGCTTCCGCCATATTTTTTAAGAAAAAGCCCGTCCTAGACGGGCTTTTTCGTTTCTATAGGGCTTTGGTCCCTCATTTCTGTATTGGCTTTGTCGAGCTCTCTGTGGAATTTGACAAGCTCGCAAAAAGCTATAGCGCGATGGTGTCGCTGGCTTGTGTCATGCGGTGTCTACGACACCTTTTTTCAGACAGAACCTAGTCCGCACGGAGATCGCCGCCGGTATCGGCCTTGAAGGACCGAAACGCTGGTTGACGATCGGCTTCACCCGCGATTCGCGGTGGTTGTAGGCTCGAACTCAGCTTTTGACATGTCGATCATGCTCACTGGGCTGCACAGCGCATTGACGACTGATGGCCTGCAGACCGGCCAGGGCAAAATTGTACAAATGGGCGATCAGTTGCTCTTTGGGCATTTGCAAAACCATATGCGCCGGGCCCACCAGGCCGTTACCGGCGACCAACAACATCAGGCATGGCGCCGCTGTGCTGATCAAGCAGCGCAACAGAGCAGGGTCGTTGTTGGCGATGCCGGTTATCTCACTCAGTATTCCCAGGATGACCGAGAGTTTTGGTTGCACCTCTTCGGTGAAGAGCACCTGCATGTTGGACGTCGGGGACAATAGTTCGCGGGCCAATACACCGGAATGCCATCCTCCCCCCGATTGAGCGGCCTCTACCAGGATGGCGAAAAAACCGCGCAGTTTTTCTTCTGCCGGGACGTCGCGCTCGGCAATCTTCAACAGGTCGTTGACATGGATGATGCGCCGGTGCGCTTCGGCAAGCACGGTCTGATAAAGGCCGACGCGACTGCCAAAGTGATAGTTGATCGAGGCCAAGTCCACTTCGGCCTCGATGGCAATAGCCTTGCTGGTCGTTTCCGCGAAGCCGGTCCGGGCGAACAACTTGCCCGCCGTCTCGAGGATACGCGTACGGGTCACTCCGCCGTCGGTTCGACTGCTGCGACTCGATTCGGTCATGGTGCTTCAACTCTTCTGGAACGCTGAGTTGATTTTCACGCGATTCAGATTAAAGTCAATTTAATCTAACCTTTTGGCTGCGCGCTACTGCCTCATTTCTGCTCATGGAATCCGTTCATGAAGAAGCCTGTCATCATCGGTGTACTGGTCGGGGGTGTCATCATCGCTGCGCTGTTGGTGTGGGGCAGCTTTCGTGACGATGACCCGAATACGCTCAAGTTGCATGGCAATGTCGATATTCGCCAGGTGTCGCTGGCCTTCGATGGCAATGGCCGGGTTGCGCAACTGCAGGTCGAAGAAGGCGATGCGGTGAAAGCCGGTCAAGTGCTCGCGCTGATGGACACGCGTACCCTCAGCCTGCAAGCCGAGCAAGCCCGAGCGCAGATCGCCGTGCAGCAAAGCAATCTTTTGCGCATGCGTAATGGATCGCGGCCCGAGGAAATCGCCCAGGCGCGTAGCCGCGTGGCCGCCGCCAATGCTGACATCGCTCTGGCCAGGCAAGACCTGCTGCGTTTGCAGGGCATCGGCGAGAAGACCCAGGGCCGCGGGGTCAGCATGCAGGACCTGGATCGGGCGAAAAGCGCGCTGCAGGTCGCTCGCGCAAAGGGCCGGGAGCAGCAAGAAGCCTTGCGCCTCGCCGAGCTAGGCCCCCGGGCCGAAGATGTCGCCAGCGCCCAGGCACAGCTGCAAGCCTCGCAAGCGCAACTGGCGTTGCTCGAGCATCAGATCGACCTAGGAACATTGATCGCGCCTACCGATGCGGTGGTGCGCTCGCGCCTGCTGGAAGCGGGTGACATGGCCACGCCCCAGCGCCCGGTGTTCGCCCTGGCCTTGACCAAACCCAAGTGGGTCCGGGTGTTCATCGGCGAAGCGGACCTGGGGCGGATCAAACCCGGTATGAGCGCCCAGGTGTTCACCGACAGCCACCCCGATCAACCTGTCGCCGGTAAGGTCGGCTATATCTCCTCCGTCGCGGAGTTCACGCCTAAAGCGGTGCAGACCGAAGAGCTGCGCACCAAGCTGGTCTACGAGGTGCGGGTATGGGTGGAGGACGACAGCGACGTGCTGCGCCTCGGGCAGCCGGCTACCGTCAACCTCACCGTTGGTGATGCGCAGTGAGCGATAGCGGCATCACCGTCAGCGCGCAAGGGCTGAGCAAGTCCTTCCAGGCGCCAGGAGGGAGTCGCTCAACGGCCGTCAACGAGGTGACCTTGACGGTTCGTGCCGGTGAGCTCACGGCGTTGGTTGGCCCGGATGGCGCCGGTAAATCGACCTTGCTACGCATGATGGCGGGCTTGCTGGAGCCGGACGCCGGAAGCCTCTCGGTGCTGGGTGTCGACGTCATTGCCACGCCCCAAGCGGTTCAAGACCGTATCAGCTACATGCCGCAGCGCTTTGGCCTGTATGAAGACCTCAGCGTCCAGGAAAACCTCGATCTCTACGCCGACCTTCACGGCGTGGCCCAGGCCGAGCGCCGTGAGCGTTTCGCCCGCTTGCTGGCAATCACCGACCTGACCCGCTTCACCGATCGGCCCGCCGGAAAGCTTTCCGGTGGTATGAAACAGAAACTTGGTCTGGCCTGCACCTTGGTGCGCTCCCCCGACCTGCTGTTGCTGGATGAACCGAGCGTCGGGGTAGACCCGCTTTCGCGGCGCGACCTGTGGGAAATCGTCCAGCAATTGATCGATGAAGAACACCTGAGCGTGATCGTCAGCACCGCCTACATGGACGAAGCCGAGCGTTGCGCGCAGGTCTACGTCATGAACCAGGGCAGCTTGTTGGCGCAGGGCACACCAGCGTCATTGCGAGCCAAGGCGCGAGGCTTGACCTTCACCGCCAAGCCACCTGCGGGGATGCCTGCGCGTGACTTGCAAGCGCGGTTGATCGATGCCGAGCAACTGATCGTCGACGCGGTACCCAAGGGGGGCGCCGTGCGCTTCATCCTGCAGCCGCGGGAAAGCATCGCATCGGTTGGCGATTTGCTTGGCTCCATCGAGCACCAGTCACGGCCTGAAGAGCTGGAAGACGCGTTCATGATGCTGCTGCGCAAGCATCAGGCGCAGGACAGTCCCGCGTCGGCGGCAACCATGGAGGCTGCAGCACCCGTGGCCACCGACAATGGCCGGGAGCCTGCCATCGTGGTGCATGACCTGGTCAGAAAGTTTGGTGATTTCACGGCGGTCGCCAGCACCTCGTTCGAGGTTGCCAGGGGCGAGATCTTCGGCCTGCTGGGGCCCAATGGTGCGGGCAAGACCACTACCTTTCGCATGCTCTGCGGGTTGCTTCCAGCCACCAGCGGCCAACTGCAGGTCGCCGGCTTGAACCTGCGCCATGCCCGTGCCCAGGCCCGTGCGCGCATTGGCTACGTGTCGCAGAAATTCGCCTTGTACGGCAATCTGAGCGTGCGGGAAAACCTCGAGTTCTTCGGTGGCGCCTATGGTTTGCGCGGGGCGGCGCTGCGGCAGCGGGTGGAGACGGTGCTCGCACAGTTCGAGCTGCAGCCCGCTGCGCGCAGTGGTGAGCTGCCTGCCGGTTACAAACAGCGCTTGGCCATGGCTGCCAGCTTGTTGCACCAGCCGGAAATTCTCTTCCTTGATGAGCCCACCAGCGGTATCGACCCGCTGGCCCGCCGCGCGTTCTGGCGCACCATCACGGCGTTGGCACAAGGCGGTGTGACCATTATCGTCACCACGCATTTCATGGAGGAAGCCGAATACTGTGATCGCATCGCCATCCAGGACGCTGGCCAAATGTTAGCGCTGGGTACGCCGCTGCAGGTGCGTGAACAGGCTGGCGCCGATCATGCCGGGGATATGAACGCGGCGTTCATCGCCATCGTCGAGCATGGCCGGGCCGCCCGCTCGGGCACAGGGGCCGTATCGTGATGGGGACAGGTTTCTCTCGTCGTCTGGTGGCCTTGGTGCGCAAGGAGACCCGGCAGATGCTGCGCGATCGCAGCAACCTGGCGGTGGGGCTTTTGCTGCCGGTGGTGTTGATCCTGCTGTTCGGTTATGGCTTGTCGTTCGACGTGGAGCATGCGCCGGTCGCCGTGGTACTGGAAGATTCTTCACCGCAAGCGCGCGAGCTGCTCGCCGGTATGCAGGATTCGCGCTACCTGGCGCCGCAGTGGGTCACCCACATGCCCGATGCTGAACGGCGCATGCGCCAAGGCGAGGTCAATGCCATCGTCCGCGTGCCGCAGGATTTTTCGCGGCAACTGGCGGCAGGGGAAGGGCGGGTGCAGTTGTTGCTCAATGGCGTCGACTCCAATACCGCCAACGTGGTCGAAAGCTATGTCACCGGCGCGATCGGTACTTGGACGCAGCATCAGCTCGACCGTCAGGGCAACAAGGCCGCGGGTGGTAGCGTGCAGGTCGCACAGCGCATGTGGTTCAACGAAGCGTCGACCAGTACCTGGTATCTGGTCCCAGGGCTGATCGCCTTGGTAATGACCTTGATCGGTGCTTTTCTGACGTCGCTGTTGATCGCCCGGGAGTGGGAGCGTGGCACCCTGGAGGCGCTGTTCGTCACGCCGGTCAGGCCGCTGGAACTGGTCCTGGCGAAGCTTGCGCCCTACATGGTGGTGGGGGCGATCGATCTGGTGTTCTGCCTGCTGGCTGCCAAGTTCCTCTTCGAAGTGCCGATGCGCGGTTCACTGTGGGTGATCATGTTGGCCTCGATGCTGTACTTGACCGTTTCCTTGCTGCTAGGCCTGTTCATCTCCGGCAAGACCCGTAACCAGTTCGAGGCCAGCCAGATGGCGCTGCTGGTCAGTTTCATGCCGGCGATGATGCTGTCGGGCTTCGTCTTCGATCTGCGCAACGTCCCGGTCGTCATCCAGGTAATCAGCCAGCTGTTACCCGCGACCCATTTCATGGGCCTGATCAAGACGCTGTTCATGGCCGGCGATAACTGGCAGATGGCTCTGCGCGACTGTTCGATTCTCTGTCTTTACATCGTCGTGCTCATCGTCGCAGTAAACCGTACGCTAAAGAAGACTCTGGACTGACGCCATGCACGAACTCCGGAACACGCTCCTGGCGATTGGCTTTCTGATCCGCAAGGAGTTGCTCGCCTTGTTCAAGGAACCCTCCAGCCGCATCATCCTGATCGCCCCCGCGTTGATCCAGGCATTGCTGTTTGGCTATGGCGCCACCTACGACCTGACCTACGCGCCCTATGCCGTGCTCGATCAAAGCAAAGGCGCCGGTGCCACCGAATTGTTGGCTCGCATCGACGGCACGGGTGTGTTCAAGCGCGAGCAGGTGTTGCATTCCACCGAGCAAATTGCCGGTGCCATCGATGATGATGGGGTTCTGCTGGTGTTGAGTTTTCCTGCTGATTTCGAGTCGCGCCTGACGGCTGGGCAGGCGGCCCCTTTGCAGGTGATTCTCGACGGCCGCAACTCCTCGACCGCCGGTGCTGCCGCCGGGCAGATCGGCGCCATCGTCGGCGCTTACAACCAGTCTAGGGGCGGTGCGCCGTTGGTGAGTATCGAACGCCGTGCATGGTACAACCCTAACCTGGAGTCGCGCTGGAACTTGATGCCAGCGCTGATCGCCTCGCTCAGTATGCTGCAGACATTGCTGTTGGCCGCCTTGTCGGTCGCGCGGGAACGGGAGCAGGGCACCTTCGATCAACTGCTGGTGACACCGCTGACGCCGATGCAAATCCTGGTGGGCAAGGCGATACCTGCCATTCTGGTCGGGTTGGCGCAGTCCACCATCATCCTGTTGGTGATCCGTTTCTGGTTCCAGATTCCCATGACAGGTTCGCCGGCATTGCTGTACCTGGGGCTTTTCGTGTTCACCGGGGCAGCGGTGGGCATCGGCCTGTCGATCTCGGCGATGTCGCTGAACATGCAGCAGGCGATGCTCTACACCTTCTTGTTGATCATGCCGATGATGCTGCTTTCCGGTCTGCTGACCGCCGTCGACAACATGCCCGAGGCGCTTCGGATCGGCACCTATGTGAACCCACTGCGATTCGCCACTGACCTGGTGCGGCGGGTGTATCTGGAGGGCGCTGGGTTCGAGCAGGTGGCCTTCGACTTCGTGCCCATGCTGCTGGTGGCTGCCGTGACCTTGCCGCTAGCGGCCTGGTTGTTTCGCAATCGACTTTCCTGAGCGTAGGTGCTGGTCATGTTCCCATTTCACAAAGTGAGTCCTCACGCACTGCTCGTGTCGTTCAAGGTCTGCCTGATCAGCTTGGCCGTGGCCGGTTGCGCGGTCGGCCCGGACTTCGAAAAGCCCGAGCCGGCCGCGCCAGCGGACTGGGCCAGCTGGCGCGGTGCAGATGCACAGCTGCAAGTACCTGGCGGCGGCGGTGGGACGCTCCCGGCACAATGGTGGCTGGCGCTCGGAGACCCGGTGCTCGACCAGTTGCAGCGCATGGCCTTCGATACCAGCCCGGATTTGCGCACTGCCGCGTTGCACTATGCCCAGGCTCGCGCGCTACGTAGCACCGTGGCCGCCCAGCGTGGCCCGCAGGTCAACGCGAGTGGAGGTGTCACCCGCCAGCGTCAGAGCGAGTCTGGTTCGGGCACTCGCCTGATCGCCTCCCTTGCCGATAACCCGGATCCATTGGTCAAGGAGTTGAGCGCGCCTTTCGACCTGTACCAAGCCGGCATCGATGTTTCCTGGGAGCTGGACTTGTGGGGCCGTATCGGCCGCTCCATCGAAGCGGCCGATGCCGACATCGATAACCAGCAAGCGCTACTCGATTTGGCGCGCCTGAGCTTGACCTGCGACATCGCCCGTAACTACTTCGAGTTGCGCACTGCGCAACGGCAGATAGCACTCACCCGCGAAGACATCACGGCGCTGGAGGACCGCCTGGGTTTGCTCGAGGCAAGGGTCGAGGGTGGGATGGTTGACCATTTCGACCTAGAGCGTCAGCGTGCCGAGCTCGATGCACTCAAGGCACAGCTCCCGCCGCTGTTGGCCCAGGCAGGCGCGAGCAGCAACCAGCTCACGCTGCTGCTGGGCCAACAGCCAGGCAGCTTGCAGCCCTTGCTCGCCAGCCCGAAGCAGACGATAACCGCAGTGCTGCCTGACCTGCAGTTGGGGCTACCTTCCGAAGTCGCGCTGCGCCGCCCTGATATCCGCGCAGCCGAGGCGCGCCTGCATCGCGCAACCGCCAATATCGGCATCGCCGAAGCTGAGATGTACCCCAGCATCAGTTTGGGCGCTCGATTCGGTTATGAATCCTATCTCAGTGGTGAGTTTTCCGATTGGGGTAGCCGCACCTGGTCCGTTGGCCCCAGCCTCAACTTGCCGCTGTTCGATCGCGGGCGGCGCAAAAGCGTGGTGCAATTACGGGGGGTTGAGCAGCAAGAGGCGGCGGTGAACTATCAGCAAACCGTACTCAGAGCCTGGCAGGAAATCGACGATGCGCTGAGTGCCTACACGGCAGAGCGCCAACGCAATGAAGCGCTCACTGCCAGGGCCCGTAGCACCGAGCAAGCCTATACCTTGGCCCAGGCGCGTTACGAGGGCGGGACCACAGACTTTCTTGCCGTGCTGGATAGCCAGCGTGGCTACTTGCAGGCACGCCGGGATCTGGCCAGCAGCGAGGGGAGTGTTTACGCGCGGTACGTAATGGTCAACAAGGCCATTGGCAACGTTCCGGTGGGGCAACTCTAGGCCCTTACGAAAAGCCTTGATACTCGGTGATGCTGCGTTGAAAACAGCCTCGGAATGCTCATTTACACCCCATAAAGTCGAGCGCAAAAAGTAAATGCCAATTCGCCAAATGGCTAAGTGATATCGTTCGCTATAGCGAACTGAAATATATAACTTTTTTTAGGGGTCAAATACCAAAGGAAGGTGTAGGCTCGAAAGCCGAAGTGTGACATTTATTTCAAAAAAAGGGGCAGTGTGGGTCCGAACCTATCCATTTCAGTGGGGTGGCCGGAGATTTCACATGAACAGTTCCATAACGCCCAGAATGCTGGCGCATGGCGTGATGCTGTCGATTCTTGCGGGTTTCTTTCTTGCTGGCTGTGCACACGATCCTGATATCCGCATGGGGCATGACAATTCCTCGGGCTACACGGGGAAAAATCCATCGGCTTACCTAAGTTGTGTGAAGAGTGAGCTCCCGAGGAGCGCGAAGACCTATACGCAAGAGAATCAAGGCGCGCTTGCGCTCTATGTCGACAGCACCGACCCGAACCTGGCAACAGGTCTAGTCGAAGTTAAAGATTCAGGGCAGCAACATCAGTATTTGGCATATCAGCGAGATGCCTGGTACGACCAGGGTCGGTTACTTGATGCGGCGCTGATGTGTTCAAGAGCCAGCCTTTGAGTATTTTCCTTCTCCTCATCAAGCCCAGCCTGTGCTGGGCTTTTTGTATCGTCCTGCGCAACGTCAGGGCAGTTGCTTTTTCTGAATGAAGAATTTGATGAATATGGCACGTATGCCTTCGACCCCGAGCAGTCCGATCACGCCGCCGAAAAAGGGCGCGGTATCGCTCGTTACGCCAATCAGCGATAGCCCGTGGCTTGCAGCGAGGGCGAGAGCGCCGCACAAAGGGGCTTCGATCAGCACCCGTCGCAGTGAGCCGCCTCCATAGACCACTCGTAACGCTGCGATGATCACGGCCAGTACGCCAGCGTACAGGCCTGGCCAATTGTCTTGAAGCCAGCGTTCGAGCCAGGCCCAGGCCTCAGGTCGGTCAAACATGACGGCGCGCTCCCTCTTGGCAATGCGGTTGTGAGCGATCAAGGGGACCAAGAGCGGCAATGTTGGTTATAAGGGGATTGGCACGGCGGGGCATGGAAGCATCCTTGGTAACGGCGAGATATCGCGTTGATGAAGGCATGGTCTGCAGCAAGATGGAAACCGGCAATCCGCAGATGTTCTAGGACGGGGGCTTCATGGCGCGCTGCACGTCTTTTCGTTTGCCCCCATCGGCGGCACACTCTGCATTCGTTTGCCCTCAGATGAGCCAGCCATGATCGATATTCACAATGTGACCGCCTTCCAGCAGCAGACCCGCGTGCTCGATGGGTTTTCCCTGCACATCGGCGAAGGCGAGAAAGTCGCCATCCTGGGCCCTAACGGTGCCGGCAAGAGCACACTGCTCAAATTGATCACCCGTGAGCTCTATCCGGTAGAGCGTGAAGGCAGCCATTTGCGTTTGTTCGGGAGCGAGACGGTCAACCTATGGGCCTTGCGCAGCCGCATCGGGTTCATCTCCCAGGACCTGCAGGATGATTACACCCCCTATACCCAGGCCCTGGATGTGGTGGTTTCCGGCTTCTTCGGAGCCATCGGCGCCCATGGCCATTTGCAGCCGAGCGATGAGCAGCGCGAGCAGGCGCGTCAGTTGCTGGCAGTGGTCGAGATGGCCGGGTACGAGCAAACCATGTTCCAGCGCCTGTCCACCGGGCAGCGACGCAGGCTTCTGCTGGCGCGGGCATTGGTTCATCGGCCGCGGGCGCTGATTTTAGACGAGCCGGCCAATGGCCTGGACATGGGGGCCAGCCTGGGCATGCTCAAGCTGTTGCGGCGTTTCTGTGGTGAAGACCACGCGATGATCATCACCACCCACCATATCGACGAGATCATTCCGGAGATCGAGCGTGTGGTGTTGCTCGAGAAGGGGCGCATCATCGCCGATGGCCCCAAGGTCGAAGTGCTGACCAGCGAACGCTTGTCCGCGCTCTACCAGACGCAACTGCGCATCAGTGAACAGGATGGCTGGTACCGCTGCTGGCATGCCTGAATCACGCTGACCTATCCTGCCTCGCGCCCTATAGAAGCCGCCCTCTGGCATTCGCTAGAGGGGCGGGGCTTCGCTGCCCCCGTTTTCCCTGTACTCGATAACCGGATAGCCGGTCATTGACTCCCCTGTGCAGAGGACTAATCTCATGGCGTGGGAAATATTCCCACGAAACAAAAAGACGCTGACTGGCTGAGAAAAGGAACGTGCCCAAGTCGCTTGCACTTTCATCACCATGGAGCGGCCGCTGGTTGGCTGGTTGCCCATAGGGCGGCTGGATTCATTGGTTGTTGCGTTCGATTCGAGTATGAAAATGCAATCCTGAAGCGGAGATTCGTCATGCTGCTCAAAAAATGCTTGTTGGCACTGGCCATCGGTGGCGTTCTTTCGGCATCGCTGGTGTTGGTGCCCGACTCGATCAGTGACTTCTCCAGCGCATACGCCAAGGATGGCGGCGGCGGTGGAGGTGGCGGCCATGGTGGAGGCGGTGGTGGTGGTCACGGCGGCGGAGGCGGTGGTCATGGTGGTGGCGGTGGTGGCCACGGCGGCGGCGGTCATGGTGGTGGCGGAGGCGGCCACGGTGGCGGTGGAGGTGGTCATGGCGGTGGCAGCGGCGGTGGCCATGGCGGGAGTGGCGGTGGCGGTCACGGCGGCAGCGGTGGCTCAGGTCACGGAGGTGAGGGTGGCCACAGCGGTAACAGCGGCCATGGCAACTCAGGGCGTGGCAGCGATGATGGTGGCGCCCATGGTCTCGGTCATGGTGCCGATGATGGCGCCAATCATGACGTTGGCGACGATCACGGTGCAGACCGTGGTGCAGATGACGGCCCTGATCATGATGTCGGCGATGATCGTGGCGGTGCCTGACCGCTGAACCTCGGAAGCCGAAACCCGGAGCGATCCGGGTTTCGCGTCGCAGAGGCGGGTAAACTGATCGGCTGTGGTGTGCTGGGCAAGGTGCTGGAATGTGCCGCCCGTGAGCACCGAGCGCTCGCCCCTTGGTTAAGGAAGCTCTGCAATGTCACTGCCCACTTTACCTCCCTCCCTCTTGCCGGCATTGCACGCTGTCATGCGGCCATTGGTGAGATTGATGCTAAGAAAGGGGGTGACCTTCAACAGCTTCGTCAACCTGCTCAAAGAGGTCTTCGTGGAGGTCGCCGAGCGCGAGTTCCGTCTTGACGGAAAATCGCCCAGCGACAGCCGCATCAGCTTGCTGACAGGTGTCCACCGCAAAGATGTCCGGCGTTTGCGGGCCCAGGTGCTGGAGGACGATGCCAGCCTTCCGGAGGCCGTCTCCTTTGGTGCGCACCTGGTGAGCATCTGGCTGAATCACGCACCATTTTGCGAACAACCCGGCCAACCCCGGGCATTGCCACGGCTGGCCAGCGTGGGCGGCGAGCGTTCGTTCGATGCATTGGTTGCGGCGCTGAGCACGGATATTCGCGCCCGGGTCGTGCTGGATGAGTGGCTTCGCCTGGGGGTCGTGAGTGTCGATGAAGAGGATCAGGTCCATTTGCAGACCCGGGCATTCATCCCTCAGCGCGGTTTCGAGGAAAAGATCTCCTATTTCCGGCATAACTTGCATGACCATGCTTGTGCCGCGGTACATAACCTGACCGATGCCGGGGAGCCGTTCTTCGAGCGCAGCGTGCATTACGACCGCTTGTCCCTGGCAGGCGTGCAGCAACTCAGAGACGCCGTGCGGACTGATGGCATGCAAGTACTGCTTGCCATCAACCAACTGGCCGCCGAACTCGAGGAGCGCGATCCACCGTCTGCGGACGCTGGTCAGCGCATGACGGTGGGTCTCTATTTCTACTCTGAACCCAATCCGGCAGAGGCCGCGTCCGCGACCAAGGCCAGTGAACCATGAGCATGACGTCGCGCGTGCTGAGTTCGCTCGCAGCCTTGTGCTGTGCGCTTGTCCTGTCGTCGTCGCTGAGTGCGGCGCCTGCCTGCCTCGAACCGGGTGGTACCGGTGGTACAGGCATGATGGCGCCGGGCGGTGTCGGTGGGACGGGTGCGCCAGGCAATGGCGTCGGCGGGACCGGTGCGCGTCCGGGCGGTGGAGGCATCGGTGGTACCGGTGCACCGCAGGATGAAGGTGGCGTGGGTGGGACCGGCATTGTCGGCACCATCACAGGATTCGGTTCGATCTGCGTCAACGGTGTGGAGGTCCATTTCGATACCAAGGTGGCGCTCAGCGAGAACGGCGTGCCTGCCAGCAGCCAGCGATTGGCGATCGGCCAAGTGGTGGCCGTTGAGGCCCAGCCGTCCCGTCGGGGACTGGAGGCGCGCAGCATCGCCATTCTCCATGCCTATGAAGGGCCTGTGACTGGGCTCGCCTCTGGCGACACGCCGATGCGCGTCATGGGCCAACCGGTGCGTGTGGCGGCAGGCGCCCGGGTGGCGCCGGGCTTGCATATCGGCGAGCCGGTGCGTGTCAGCGGTCTGCGCAATGCACAGGGTGAGGTAGTGGCCAGCCGTGTGGATCGAGCCCCGGGGCTGGCCCAGGCCAGTGCTATCGGCGATATCGGCAAGGCCGGCAATCTGCAGGGCCTGGCCTTGAGCAAGGCGTTACCGGCCACAGGTGAGGTGCTGGTGCGCGGCGCCTGGAATGGCCAGCGACTGAACGTGGCGCAAGCCAGCCGGGATCCGGGCTTCCCCTTCGCTGGGCGGGTGCGCAATGCCTTGGTTGAAGGCCTGGTGCGTGGACAGCAGGGTAATCGCATCGAGGTCGGCGGTTTCACAGCCTTTGTCGACCGCGCCACCCAAGGACAGGCCTCGACGCTTGCCATCGGCCAGCGCATCCGCGTCAGCGGTGTGTTCGACGCTGGGCGCACCATTCACGCGCAGCGGATCGAAGTGGTGCATGAGCATCACGGCGATAGCCACTCCCATGGCATGCGGCCTGCACAATCTCAGGATGACGAGTCTGATGAATCCCGGGAGGTCGAGTCGGGAACATCTGAAGGGGGCGAATCCGGGAAGCGAGGTGGGAGTGGCTCCAGCCATGAGCAAACCCAGACTCGTGAGCGCATTCAAAGCGGCGAAGCCCGGGAAAAGGTAGAGCGTGCAGAGGTCTCCGACTCGGGGGCTGTGGAGCGTCGAGAGCGCATCGAGACGCGCGAATCCGGCGATCGCGTGGAAACCCGCGAGCGCATCGAGTTGTTCGAAAATGGCGTGCGCGTGGAGCGAGTCGAGCGGATCGAGAAGATCGAACGACCAGAGAAAGTCGAGCGTCCTGAGAAGGTGGAGCGGCCGGAAAAAGTCGAGCGCCCTGAGAAGGTGGAGCGCCCTGAAAAGGTCGAGCGACCCGAGAAAGTGGAACGGCCCGAGAAGCCTGAGCGCTCGGAGCATTCGGACTCTCATTAGGCGTCGGTCTGCCAGCGCCCGACTATGCTTCAAGGCATCCAGTCCGGGGGTGTACCGCACCTGATGTGAATGTCCCGATCGCGACGAGGTAGGCATGATTTCGATGCGTGCGCTGTTCCCCTGTCTGATGACCTTGGCCTGGCCTGCGCTGGCGGATGAAGTGACATTGTCCACGGGGGTGGATTACTCACGGGGAGACTACGGCACGGCGGTCACCAGCGAGACTTGGTACGTCCCGGTCATTGGCAAGTATGAAACTGGCCCGATGATCTACAAATTGACCATTCCCTATCTACGTATCACCAATCCTGCGGTTGGGCCGGGTGGTGAACCGTTGGTGGGTGACAACTGCGGCCGCGTCGAGAGCGGGCTTGGTGATACGGTGGCCAGTGCCGATTACGCGCTGCTCGATGGCAGCGACGGCGGCAACCTGCTCGTGGACCTGGTGGGCAAGGTAAAGCTGCCCACCGCCGATGAAGACCATTGCCTGGGTACCGGCAAGACCGATTACTCCGCCCAGATCGACGTGGTGCAGGCATTCGGCGTGGTGAGTGGATTCGCCACGCTGGGTTGGAAGAAGTTCGGCGATCCGGCCGATACGGATTTTCGTGATCCGATCTTCACGTCCATCGGCCTAGTCAGCCGGCTCGCGCCTGCCACTTCGGTAGGGGCGGTATACGACTGGCGGCAGAAAGTGACATCCGACGGCGATGAAATTCAGGAATTCACCCTGTTTCTGACCCAAAAACTCAGCGAGGACTGGAAGGTCCAGCTGTATGCGTTGAAGGGCTTTTCCGATGCGAGCCCCGACTCTGGTGGCGGGCTGCTGCTCAACCATTCGTTTTGATTCGAGGCGGGTGCCACTGCCTCGGGGCTGCTTTCACCTCACGCATCACTGCAGGGTAGGGGTATCCGGCACATCGCGCAGTGTCGCCTCTATGCCAGCGATGGTTCTGGCGAGCTTGTCGGCTTCCTGGTCGCGACCTTGGGATTTGAGCAGGTCGCGCTGTTGGCGCAAATTGAGCAGGGTCTTCTGCAGGGCCAGGGCGGAGGTTCGATAGGGGTCCATGTCGTGCTCGTGCATTCCATGCTGTAGTGGGAGGCCGCGACCGTATCAGCTCGTTCAAGCACGTGAAACTGATGTTTCATACAGCAGCGGCCGGGCTCGTAGTCTCAAGACTACGTGTCAGTCGGAGTACTCCTACATGAAAGGCTGGAGGAGTGTTACAGATGGTGTACCGCCTGTAGCCCTGCACTCAATGTTCATGAGGGTTGCACGGACTGCAGCCCGCTCAGTGCGCCGCTGAGGCGATGCATGGCCAGTGTCGGTCGGCAGAAAAGTTATGTTGCAAATGATGCCGGGTTCGGACTTCGCCCATGGCTTGTCGCTCCAGCCAACTGCGCCATCAGCGCCGCCGCCGATCCCCGCTCGGGGCGCTGGCGAGGTCGGACGGTGGCATCACCCGTTCGGTATAAGGTGCAGGGCGCGGTTGGCACTGACTTGCGCTAGCATGTCCCTCCGTTTTCGTTTTTCGGATTTTGCCCATGAGTACCCCGCTTTTGCGCCAGGCCATCCCTCAGGATGCGGACCGTTGCTACCAGATCGAGATCAGCGCCTATGAAGGCGACGAGGCCGCCACCCGGGAGAAGATCGCCACGCGCATCGCTCAGTACCCGGAAGGATTCCTGGTGCTTGAACTCGATGGGGTGGTGATCGGGTTCATCAACAGTGGCTGTGCCTTTGAGGTGGTGATGTCGGACGAGGCCTTCAAAGAGCTGGTCGGCCATGACGCCCAGGCACCCAATGTGGTGATCATGTCGGTCGTGGTTGACCCGGCATTTCAGGGGCGGGGTTTGGCAGGCTTGCTGATGAGTCACTTTGTCGAGCAGATGCGTCAGCGCGGCAAGGCTACCATTCACCTGATGTGCAAGGATCGGCATGTGGGGCTGTACGAAAAAATGGGGTATCGCTATGTGCAGCCTTCGGCTTCCGACCACGGTGGCATGGCCTGGCATGAAATGGTCATGACGTTGTGATCGTTCGGTGCGGCAGTGCGTTCAGATCTCGTCTGATATGCTTTTTTTACACGAACCTGAATCTGTAACCGTATCAGCTTGGAACAGACAATACCCATCAAGCCCAGCTTTGCGAACCGGCGTGTGCTGGGCAAGCTGCGCTGCACTGCATCAGCACCGGCCAGTCTCGCCGTTTCGTCATTATCTGTAGAGGTTTCGATGGGCAAGCTCGCACTGTTCCTGGGTGGATTCCTGTTGCTGACAATCCTGGTCGGCTTGTTGGGCACCATTCCGCCAAGCTGATGATCTTCGTGGGCCTGCCGATTTCATTTGGCGGGCCTGGCCATTCTTGGGCATGTCCCGCTTACCGACGCTGCAGGGCCTGGCCGTGCAGCGTTGTCGTGCGTGAGATAAGTCGTTCTTTGTGCTGGGAAATCTGTCCACAAAAAACGTGGGTAGGTCTGTGGATAAAATGCTGTAACCCAAGCCGGTGGCGGGCTCTGTTAAATTGAACAGAATTTGAGCAGGGGTGTCTGCGCGGGCGCGGGCGCGAGCGCCAGACAGGGCAGGGATACATTCAGGCAGAGCCTAGCGCTGTGGGCAGGCGTGGCGCACCCTCTGCAGCAACTCGCGCACCCGCACGGGCAGTTCGCCAGCGGGATACACCGCATGCATCTGTGGGTCCTGGCCGGTGCTCGAGGTCAGGCGATAGCTCGTGCATACCCGCACCAGACGCCCACTCTCCACCAAGGGCTCTGCCACCCAGTCGGCCAGGCGGGCAATCCCTGCGCCTGCCAAGGCACTTTGCAGAATCGCGCCTCCAGCGCTCAGACGCAGGCGCGGATGTGGACGCAAGCTGGTGATCTGACCGTCGCGATAAAAATGCCAGGCCTTGAGCACGCGCGGCGCGGTATGCAGGATCAGCGCGTGACCTTCCAATGCCTCGGGGTGTTCGGGTGTGCCCTGGCGGGCCAGGTAGCCTGGGCTGGCGTACAGGTAGCGGCGATAGGGCCACAGGGGATAGCCGATCAGTTCACTGGATTGGGGGAAGGCCCCTCGGATGACGAAGTCGAACTTGCCTTCCAGCGGGTCGAGTGCCTGGTCGCTGAACTGCACATCCAGAGTGACTTGAGGGTACTGCTCAGAGAACGCGGCGAGTACTGCGGGCAGCAGCTGCTGGCCGAGCAGTTCCGGTGCGGCGAAGCGAATCCAGCCTTGGGAGGATCCGCTGAGCGCCGCCAGTTCGTCGACGGCATCCCGTTGCACATCCAGCAAGCGCTCGGCATGGGGCAGCAGGCGTTCACCGGCCTCGGTGAGAGTCACGGTACTGGCGCTTCGGTTGAGCAGCTTGGCCCCGGCGTTGTCTTCCAGCGCCTGCACGGCGCGTGTCACTGCACTGGGCGAGCGGCCCAGGGCGCGGGCGGCGGCCACGAAGCTGCGCTTGTGGGCGACGCTGACGAAGGCCTGGATTTCGCGCAACATGTCCAATGCCATGGAGGGCTCCTGATTGCAGTTTTCGCAACGTCGCATTTCAACATAAGCGCCGTCGTTTGATTAGCCTTGGACGCTCTGCTTTTCGTTCTGGAACTCGCCCCATGATGGACATAGCGCTGCTTTCATTGTTTGCCTTCGCCGCCGGCCTGATCGATGCCGCTGTCGGAGGTGGCGGGTTGATCCAGATTCCAGCGCTGTTCAACGTATTGCCGAACGCGCAACCGGCCGCGCTGCTGGGCAGCAACAAGCTGGCCTCGGTCTGCGGCACCTCGTTCGCTGCGCGTTCGTTCCTGCGCAAGGTACATCTGGATTGGGGGCTGATCGTGCCGGCGGCGGCCAGCGCCTTCGTCATGTCGTTCGCCGGTGCCGCCACGGTTTCGCTGGTGCCGCCCAGTGTGATGCGCCCGGCGGTGTTGGTGCTGATCGTGCTGATGGCCATCTACACCTTCTGCAAGAAGGACTTCGGGACCTTGCACAAACCCGCCCGGATCGGGCGCAGGGAGCAGTGTCTGGCGGTGCTGATCGGCGGCGCGATCGGCTTTTACGATGGCCTGTTCGGTCCGGGTACCGGAAGCTTCCTGATCTTCCTGTTCATTCGCTTCTTCGCTCTGGATTTTCTCCATGCCTCGGCATCGGCCAAGCTTGTGAACATCGCCACCAACCTGGCCGCCCTGGTGTTCTTCATCCCATCGGGCAATGTGCTGTGGGCCATCGCCTTGCCGATGGCTGCCTTCAATATCCTGGGGGCGCTGACGGGCACCTGGCTCGCGGTGCGCAAAGGGGCAGGGTTCGTTCGCGGGTTGTTCCTGGTGCTGTTGTGCGTGCTGATCGCCAAGCTGTCGTGGGACTTGCTGGCCGGTTGACTCAGACGACCTGGCGCTGCGCTTCGGCCTGCTCGACGCGGTTGCGACCTGCGGCCTTGGCGCGGTAGAGCGCCTGGTCTGCCTGGACCAGCAAGCTGTCGAGGCTCGGCGCTAACTGTTGCGCGCGGCAACCGGCCAGGCCAATGCTGACGGTGATCTGCAAGCGCCGCTCGGGTAGCACCACACGAAGGTCCTGCACGGCGCGACGCAGACGCTCGGCAGTGAACGTGGCCTGCTCCGGCGCAAGCCCTGCAACGATGATCACGAACTCTTCTCCTCCGAGGCGGGCGAACAGTTCGCCTTCGTGCAACTGATCCTGGACAGTATGGGAGAACTGACGCAGCACGTGATCGCCCACGGCGTGGCCGTATTGGTCGTTGATGTTCTTGAAATGATCGATGTCCAGCATCATCAAGGTCAGGGGCATGGCTTGGGCATGCTGCTGACGACTCTCGAGCAGGGCATTGGCGCGGCGGGTGAAGGCGCTGCGAGTCAGGGCGCCAGTGAGATGATCGATGGTGGCCTGGTGCGCCAGACGTGCCAGGAGGCTGCGGTTGGCATTGCTCACGCAGGCCACGACCAGCGGGCCGAGCACCAACATGGCAATACCCAGGCGCGCCGACATCAGGGTGTTCACTCCTGGCATGCTTTGCGGAAGACTGAAATGCATGAGGCTCAGCGCCACGGCGACGATCAATGTGGTGCCGATGGTAAAGGTCAGCAGTGACACCATGAACGATGAATACGTCCAGGCGCACCACAGTAGGGCAGCAATGGGGAAGGCGATGGCGCCTGGCCCGCCGAAGGCGATGCTCAGGGCCAAGGACCCGAGCAGGACCAGCAGCGGCATCAGGCGAATCGCCTGACCGCCGCCTCGAATCAACGAGCGCAGGTTCGGTGCAGTGAGCAGCATCGGCAACACCAGCACGTTGGTCGAGAACTGTTCACTGAACCAGGCCAGCCAGGTGGCCTTGAGCGACTCCTGGAACCAGGGCGCGGCCACCACACACGCCATGCTTGCCGCAACGACGGCCCCGGCGGCGCTGGCGCCGAACACGCGCAATACCCCTTGGGGCGTGCGCATGCGACGGTGCACCCGTGGCAAATGCGACAACACCCGCCAGAGGGTGATGATCACGCCCAGGTTGCACAGGTTGAACCACAGCGCAGGCTTCCAGGCGCTACCGGTGGCAAGATCGGCGGTGACCATGGCCAGCCAGACCAGGCCGAACCCTGCGAAGGTGGCCTGGCGTGGATAGCGCAGCAGCACGCCTGCGAGCACCGCATTGACTGGCCAGAACAGCGACAGGGATTCGATCGGCCTGGCGAGAATACCGCCCAGGGTCAGGGCGAGGGACAGGCCGAACAATGCAATAAGAGGAAGCAGGCGCGACTGGGCTGGAAACACCATGGGCTCGACCGGCTAGCGGAGACGGAATCCAGGAAAACGCCTGTAAGCACCTGGGACAAAGAGGCGTCAGTGTGTTTCCTGAACAAGGGGATGTCAATTAGCTGGTGTCTTGGCCGCCTTCAATCTGATAGCGGCCATTTTCGTCGATTTATTGACGGTAGCTACAGGCCGAAGAACCACGGCACCAGGAACACCGTCACCAGCATCACCACCACCGTGAAGGGCACCCCGACTTTGACGAAGTCCGCGAAGCGATACTGGCCAGGGCCGAGGACCAAGGTGTTGACTGGCGAGGACACCGGCGTCATGAAGGCTGCCGAGGCGGCCAGGGCCACCGTCATGGCGAACGGGTAGGGTGACATACCCAGTTGCTGCGCTGTGCTGATCGCCACCGGCGCCATTAAAACCGCCGTGGCGGTGTTGGAAATGAACAGCCCGATCAGCGCGGTGACGGCGAATAGGCAGCCGAGGATCGCATAAGGCCCCGCACCGCCGAGCAGGCTGACCAGGCCGCTCACCGCCAGGTCGATGCCTCCGGTTTTCTGTAGGGCCAGGGCAAAGGGCAGCATGCCCACGATCAGCACCAGGCTTTGCCAGTGGATGGCGCGGTAGGCGCTGTCCATGTCGATGCAGCGCCCGGCGCCCATCAGCACGCAACCGATCAACGCGGCGACGACGTTGGGCACCACACCGCTGACCATCAGGCCGACCATCACCACTAGGCTGATCAATGCGAAGGGAGCTCGGGTCCGGGCGGGTGCCACTTGGTCGATTTCCGCGGGCAGGCTCAGGACCAGAAAGTCCTTCGGCTGGCTTTGCAGTTGGCGTATGGCTTTCCAGGGGCCGACCACCAACAGGGTGTCACCCAGACGGAGTTTTTCTTCTACCAATTGTTCGTCGATGGCGGTCTGTTCTCGGCGCAGGCCGACGACGTTCAAGCCAAAGCGGCTGCGGAACGCCAGCCCCAGGATGCTCTTGCCGAGTAGCTGCGACCCCGGCGGCAGGGAGACTTCCGCCATGCCCAGGTCCTGGGACTGGTCGATGAAGTAGGCAGCTTTGAAGTGCAACGGTTCCAGTTGCATGGTCTGGCACAGGCTGCGCAGGTCGTCGTGGTTGGCGAACAGATCGAGCAGTAGCACATCGCCCTGATGCAGTACGGTGCTCGAATCGGCGACCATGACCCGAGTGGTGAACTTGTGCTGGCGCTCGATGCCGATCACGTTGGCGCCATGGCGGGTACGCAGTTCCAGCTCGCCCAAGGTGTGCCCGATCAGGGGCGAGTGAGGGCGAATGCGCAGGCGACGTTCGCGCCCGTTGAGCTTGTAGTCCAGCACCAGGTCAAGGAGGGTGCGGCGGGTTTCCACGCGGCCATCCTTGCGCACTTCGCCATTGAGCCACTGGCGGGCAAACAACATGTAGCCGATGCCAAGCACCAGTACCACCAGGCCGAACGGGGTGAAGCTGAAGAAGCTGAAGCCCGCCCCGCCATGACGCACCAGTTCGCTGTGCACGACCACGTTCGGCGGCGTTGCCACCAGGCTGAGCATGCCGCTGATCAGGCCGGCGAAGCTCAGCGGCATCATCAGCCGACTTGGGGGTAAGCGAAGGCGTGCAGCGATGCTCAGCACCACCGGGATGAAAATCGCCACCACGCCCGTCGAGCTCATGACCGAGCCCAGACCGGCCACTGAAATCATCAGCAACACCAGCAGACGCGCTTCGCTGTTGCCGGCCCGTTCGCTCATCCATTCGCCGATGCGGTAGGCAATACCGGTGCGTACGAGCCCTTCGCCAATCACGAACAGTGCTGCGATCAGCACCACGTTGGGGTCGCTGAAACCGGCCAGGGCCTGTTCGATGGTGAGAATGCCCGAAAGCGGCAAGGCCAGGATCACCAGCAGGGCGACCACATCCATACGCGGGCGATTGATGACGAAAAGTGTGACGACGATGGCCAGCAGGCCGAGGACCCAGAGCAGCTCATGGTTCATGGGGAGGGGGTGTTCCTTCACTCGAGGGGCACGGTAGAGAGTAGCGCCGAGTGTGGCACCGTGCAGTGAAGGCGGTGTTGATATGTTGCAATGTTTTGATGAACGGAAGGGGCTGCAGGCAGCCCCTGGATGCAGCGGCCCGAATCAGTGGCGGTGACGACGGTGGTGCCTGTGGCCGCCATTGTTGTCGCCCATGTGGTTGCCCAGCGCGCCACCTGCGGCACCGCCCAGGCCTGCGCCAATGGTCGATCCGGTAGAGCCGCCTACCGCGCGGCCCAGGATCGAACCGCCGGCCGAACCCAGACCGCCCCCGATGGCGGCTTCGGTACGATTGCCCTTGCGTGCGCCCACCGCACTGCCGGCCGCGCCGCCCAGGCCTGCGCCGATGGCTGCACCGGTGCCGCCGCCGATCTGTTGGCCAACGATGTTACCAAGGGCGCCACCCAGGCCGCCGCCGATGGCTGCGGTGCCATCGCCGGCAAATGCGCCCTGGCAGAACAGCAGGCCGAGGGCAAGGGAAGGCAGAGTCAGACGCATGATTTGAACCTCAAACGAATCATCAGGGTAAGGTGCCGCGGCACGGGCGGCGGGTCAGGGTTAAAAAGACTTGCTGTGTCAGTCGTCGTCGCGATCACGGTAGTAGCGATCGCGTTGGTGGCGCTCTCGATAGCGATAGCCGTCGTCATCGCGATCGCCACGGTCGCGGTAATAGCGATGGTCCCGGTCACGGTCGCGCCAGCCACCGTCATCGTCGTGGTAGTGGTGGTAGCAGCCACCGAGGGCAAGCACGGTGGCAATCAACGCAAAACTCGCAATGCGCTTCATCACGATATAGGTCCTTGATCCGCAAAGATTTACGGGGTACCTCCTGTGACCTGAAACGCTCGATTTGGTTTCTTGGGCAGGCAAAAATCTGCCGCTCCAGCGATGAGCGGCACGTCGGGCGTTTCTCGATCCGTCTCTTGCATGCGTCGGACAATTCATTTGCCGTGGCCGCAGTGCTAGAGTCGCGTTCTTTTTTGCCTCGAGGATGGAAAAATGCGAGCACTTGTGCCGATGGTCGCCGCTCTGGTGTTGGTCGGTTGCGCCTCAGCGACCATGGATGCTGCACGTAGCAATGCGCCGACCGCGCAGCTCGACTCGCACAAGACCCCGGACATCGTCGCCCAGTGCATTCAGTTCAGTTGGCAGGAAGAGGCGGCATTCGGGGTCGATGCCAGCGGCTATCTGGAACCACGCAAGCAAGGTGGTTTCACCGTCTATACCCGCGAGGCCGAGTCGTTCGCCGACATCTATCCGCAGGCCGGCGGTACGCACGTGGACTACTACGCGCAGAAGAACGACACCATGGCTCTGCGTCGCCGTGCTGCGGCAGCGACCTGCCTGTGATTCAGCGGGGCATGTAGCGAAGCTGCCAGCGCCTGGGAATCTTCAGCGAGGCCAGGCCCAGCAAGGCGGCCAGCAAGGCGCTGGCGAGCAGGGCCGAGCGGTCGAATTGCTGCTCCAGCAATACGCCGGCAATGGCCCCCAGAAACATGCCGAACCAGGGGATCAACTGCACCCGCCAGCCCAGCTTGCGCTGGCCGAGCAGGGCGCGCCCCAGGCCACGGCCGAAGCGCGACAAGGCCCCGGTGACATAGGTCAGGCCGATGGGCAGGCCGTTCACTTCCTCCACCACGGCATTGATCATGCCCATGGCCATGACCGCCGCCAGCAAGGCGGACAGTTGCAGGATCTCGGGCAGCAGGCCAGCCAGGGCCAGCAAGGTGGCGATCAGGCCTAGCAACGGCCAGGGGCGGCGCCCTGTTTTTGCCGCAACGACCACACCCAGGGCATTGCCCAGAATGAAAGCACCGATCACCAAGACCAGGCGCAGCACAGGGCCCAGCTCGGCGCTGCCCAGCGATACCGCCAGGCGTGTGGTGTTGCCACTCATGAACGACACGAAGTCGCCCGTGGCCATGAAGCCGATGGCATCGGTCATGCCGGCCAGCACAGACAGGCCGGCGACGAAATAAAGGCCAACTGTGCCACGGCGCTGCACATGTCGATGGCACCGCCCCTTGGCCGACTGGCTTCCTGGCAGCATCGTCGTCTCCCCAGTTCAGTTCAGACGGGCCTGCAGCCCAGCGATATGGGCTTGCAGGCGCTCATGCTCGTCGCGTTCGGCCGTGATGTCCTCGAACACGCTGATCAGGTGTTCGGGTTGGCCGTCGGGGTGTCGCTGCAGTGAAGTGCGGGCGCGTACCCAGAGGTAGTGGCCGTCCTTGTGACGCACGCGCTTTTCCACTTCGTAGCGGTCGATTTCACCTGCCAGCATGCGGTCGAGCAGTACCAGGTTGTCCGGCAGGTCTTCGGGGTGGGTGAGCTGCTGGAAGGTCATGCCGTACAGCTCCTGCTCGGTGTAGCCGAGCAGTTCGCAGAAGGTGCCGTTGACCCGCTGCCAGCTGCCATCAGGGTCGATGTAGGCCAGGGCGCCCCACGCCAGCTCGAAGATAGTGCGAAAACGCTCCTCGCTCTGGCGCAGCTCCGCTTCGGCGACCTTACGCTCGGTGTCGTCCATGCTGATGCCGACCATCTTCACCGAGCGCCCGGCGCTGTCCTGCAGCACGGTGGCGCGGGATGCGATCCAACGCTGGCTGCCATCCGGGCGGGTGATGCGAAAATCGCACTCGCACGGGGTGCCGGTGGCTACCGCGCGGGTGTACATGGCATGCATCTGCTGGGCGTCTTCGGGAGTCACATGGTCCCAGAAATCCTGATTGCGTCGCACCGGCCAGCCGTACACGGTCTCGACGTTGGGTGAGTAGGTCACCTCGTCACTGACCAGGTTCCACTCCCAGGTGACGATCCGCGCGCCTTCCTGGGCCAGCTTCATGCGCGTCTCGCTCTCCATGATCTCGGCGGTGTAACGCCGGCGCAGGTCGGTCATCGGCAGTTCCACCACCTCGGCGTGCTGCACGCTTTGCAGGGCCTCTTCGCCATAGCGCAGCCAGATCCAGTTGACCTTCAGAAAATTCGCCAGCTTGCGCAGGTTGTCGTAGTCGATCTCGCCGCCACGGGTCCATTTGTGCACGGCCGTTCGCGAAATGCCCAGCGCAGTGCCTACCGCCTGTAACGTCAGTTTGTGGTGTTCGAGCAGTTCCTTGAGGCGAAAGGCGAAGCTGTTTTCCGTCATGTTCAGGGTCCTGGCAGAGACGCGAGCTGCGAGTATACCTGAGCTGTCAACTTGAGGTTGACGCGGTATCGATGGCGAATGGCGCCTGCGCCAAGCGCCGTGGCGCCTACCGCCGAGCTATACCCTGCAGGTGCTCAAATCCTGATCAGGAAAGAAAACCGCCGTCGACGTTGAGCGCGGTACCGGTGGTGTAGCTGGAAGCGTCGCTGGCCAGGTACAGCACTGCTCCGGCCATCTCGCTGGGATCGGCCACGCGCTTGAGGGGTATCTGCTGCAGGGCGGCGTTGCGAATGGCATCGTTCTTGACCAATGCCGAGGCGAACTTGGTATCGGTCAGGCCTGGCAGCAATGCGTTGCAACGGATGCCGAACTGCGCGCACTCCTTGGCAAAGACTTTGGTCATGTTGATCACGGCAGCCTTGGTCACCGAGTAGATGCCTTGGAACAACCCGGGCGACACGCCATTGATCGAGGCGACGTTGATGATGCTGCCGCCACCGTGTTCGCGCATCAGCTTGCCGGCTTCCACCGACATGAAGAAGTAGCCGCGGATGTTCACATCCACTGTTTTCTGGAAAGCGCCTAGGTCGGTGTCCAGGACGTTGCAGAACTGTGGGTTGGTGGCCGCATTGTTGACCAGGATGTCGAGGCGTCCGAACTGTTCACGGATGCTGGCGAACACCTGCTGGATCTGCTCCATTTCACCGATGTGGCAGGCCATGGCGGTGGCCTTGCCGCCTGCGGTGGTGATGGCGTCGGCGACCTGTTGGCAGCCCTCGAGCTTGCGGCTCGAGACGATCACATGGGCACCTTGCTGGGCCAGCAGATGGGCGATGGCCTCGCCGATGCCGCGGCTGGCGCCGGAAACGAAGGCGATCTTGCCGTCGAGGTCGAACAACGTGGTCTTGGACATTGCCGGGTTTTCCTTGTTGTCAGAGTGAGGACTTGTCGATCACTTGCAGGGCCATGTGCTCCAGCAGCCGGTTCATGTGGATGAACTGGGCAAAGCGTTTGTCCTGGGTCTGGCCATGGTGGAAGCGGTAGTAGATCTGCTGGACGATGCCGGCCAGGCGGAACAGGCCATAGCAATAGTAGTAATCGAAGTTGTCCAGGCGGATGCCGGCGCGCTCGGCGTAGTAGTCGACGAACTGGCGGCGAGTCAGCATGCCCGGGGCATTGCTCGGCTGGCGACGCATCAGTTGCACGGGCGGTGGATCGTTGGCTTCGATCCAGTAGGCCAGGCTGTTGCCCAGGTCCATCAAGGGATCGCCCAACGTGGTCATCTCCCAGTCGAGCACACCGATGATGCGCATGGGGTTCTCGGCATCGAGGATGACGTTGTCGAAGCGGTAGTCGTTGTGCACGATGCCAGGGCGCGGGTGGTCGGCGGGCATCTTGTCGTGCAGCCAGGCGATCACTTGTTTCCAGAGCGGTGCATCCGGGGTCAGGGCTTTTTCGTAGCGGCTGGTCCAGCCTTCGATTTGACGTTGCACGTAGCCTTCTGGCTTGCCCAGGTTGCCCAGGCCGCAGGCGGTATAGTCGACTTGGTGCAGTTCCACCAGGCGATCGATGAAACTCTTGCACAGCGCCTCGGTGCGGCTGGCATCCAGACCTAGCGAAGGTGGGATGTCCGAACGCAGGATGATGCCCTTGACCCGCTCCATTACATAGAACTCGCCACCGATCAGCGACTCGTCGGTGCAGTGTGCATAGGCCTTGGGGCAGTACGGGAAGCCGCTGTTGAGTTGATTGAGGATGCGAAACTCCCGACCCATGTCGTGGGCGGACTTGGCCTTGTGGCCGAACGGCGGACGACGCAGGACAAGTTCTCGGTCCGGGTAGGCGACCAGATAGGTGAGGTTCGATGCGCCGCCAGGGAACTGGCTGATTGAGGGCGTCCCCTGCAAGCCTGGAATATGGGCCTTGAGGTAGGGATCGATGACGGCCGGGTCGAGTTCTTCGCCGGGGCGTACCTGGGTGGACTGATCGGTGAGCGTCATGCGTTTTCCTTATTTTCCAGCGCAATCACTATTGGCTAATCTAATTTCGCTAGGTCATTGGCACAAGCGCGCTCAGGGCTTATAGGCAAGGGTGTTGCCGGTGGATCACTCAGCTTGATGGAGCCTTGCGTGAGCGCTGGCAAAAAAAAACCGAAGCCCGTTGGCTTCGGTTTTTCATCGGCAAGCGTTCGAGCCACTCAGGCCGGGAACAGCTCGCTGAGCTTCATCGACAGCATCATGTCACCTTCGACGCGCAGCTTGCCGCTCATGAAGGCCTGCATACCATCAGTGTCACCGCTGACGATGCCTTTGAGGGTTTCGCTGTCCATCACCAGAGTGCAGTTGGCATCCGGGTTCTCGCCTTCCTGCAGGTTGCAGGTACCGTCCTTGACGATCAATGCATAGTGCTTGTCTTCGTCGGTGATGTTGAAACCGAACACCAGGTCCAGGCCGGCGGCAGCGGATGGGTTGAACTTCTCTTGCATCTTCTTGACGGCATCAGCTACGGAGGTCATGGCGCATTCCTTATAGAGTGATATTCACGTCCCCAGTGGGGACAACAGGCCGGGCTCATCGGTAGGTGACAAGCTCCGGCGTCCTCAACAGTTGCACATGGGCTTGACTGTTGAAGGAAGCCAGTGCCACGTCGTCGCCTCGGAACTTCAGGTGGCTGAGCGACGTGTTGATGATCTGCCAGTTCAGCGCGAAGGCTTGGCTGGGGGTGATCCGGGTAATCAGGTGGAGCAGGGCGGCGATGGTGCCGCCGGAGGTAAAGATGGCAATGTTGTCGCATCGGTTCGCGCTTTCGAGCACGCGTGCAAGGCCGTCCTGGACCCGGATAGTGAATGCTTGCCAGGTCTCCAGGCCATCGCTTTGGTGTTCCCCGTCGTACCAGCGTTGCACCATCAGCGCGAACAGGCGTTGGAATTCGCTGCGATGGGTCGTGCCGTTGCGCAGGATATGCAGCGCGTTGGGCTCTTGCGACAGCAGATCAGGAAGCAGTGCACGGATGACGCCGTCGGCATCGAACTCGTTGAACGCGGTGTCGGTCTCAATGGCCGGTGTAGAGCAGCCGTGAGCTTGCATGGCTTGCAGTGTCAGGCGCGCGGTGTCTTGCTGGCGGCGTAGGTCGCCGGCCAGGCACCGATCCAGACGCAGCCCGAGCTGGGCCAGGTGTTCGCCCAGTGCGTGACTCTGGCGCGCGCCCACGGGAGAAAGGACGTCGTAGTCGTCGGCACCGAAGGAGGCTTGGCCATGTCTGATCAGGTAGATATTGCCCACGAAGCGGTCCGGCCCAAGGGAGTTGTTGCGAGGTTAGGATGCGACAGACAGGCTGTCAACGAAAAAACATACAAGCGTTTGAAAAGGTTGTTTGAACTGTGTTGCCAGCGTTTTCCCTGGCTGGCAGCACCACTGGCGCACCGGTATGCTTGGTGCACTTTCGCGCTTTCAGGCGCTGGTCTATCAAGGAGTCAATGTGGAGTTTCTTGCCAACTGTCCTTGATCTCGGGTAAAGCCAAGCAGCACGGGGCTTCCACCCAAAATGACTATCCACACCATTGATTCCAGCGTCACAAATCGTCCCAACGTGTCACAAATCGCAGTGCCCTACGTCTACCGTAGAGCCTCGGGCCGGTATCACCTCCGAGTCCGCCTTAAGGGCTGCCACACATCCTGTACGATCTCGCTCAAGACCACCAATCGACCCGCTGCCATGACCACCGCCAAGCATCTCCTACAGACCCTCAAAGCGTTCCACCTCGACAACCCAGAGGCATCTTGGGAGGAACTACGGGATAACCTTCGGGACATCGCTGAGGAAGCCTTGGGCAATCCTCAAGGGGAAGCCTATGGGCTGGTCCTGTCGGATGTCTCTGAGAACCTCGCTGAGATCGCCGAAACGATGCCCATGAGTCTGCCCCAAGCGCAGGCCGTTCTGATGGCACAGCGAGTCTTGGTGGCTGCGCAGGGTAGACACAGAGGGGACGTGAGGGCGCTGGTCGAGCTGCTTAATGGGGACCTGAAGGCTTCGATAGGTAATGTCAATCAGGATGTCGGCTCCGATAGTCGTGAGCCTGTGCCTGCTTCTATCTGTATTTCGCCCTCAACGGACACCTCAACGACCACCTCCGGTGACACCACCTTCCAGGCCCTCTACGACGCCTTCAAGGCCGAACGGGGCGGGGACAAGTCAGACAACACACTGAAGAACTGGAAGAGCTGCACCAGCACCATCGTCGGGCACCTCAAGGACGCCGATATGGCAAAGCACACGCGGGCAACCTTCGTGGGCCTTCGTGATGCTCTATTGGCCACTGGCGGTAAGGTTGCCTCCGTCAACAAGGTCATTACCCATGCCTCATCTGTCATCGGCTGGGCTGTGGCCACGGGTCTCATTGAACGGGACTTTTCCAAGAAGCTGACCATCACCAAAGGTGCCGAGAGCGACCGCATAGCGTTCTCTCAGGATCACCTCAAGGTTCTACAGGGCTGGGCCGTGAGCAACTTCGGGGAAGACTGGCGAGCCTCTGTCATTGCCCTTGGGGTCGCCACTGGGGCACGCATTGGGGAGGTTCACCAGCTCACCGGCAGCGATATCTACAAGGTCGAGGGTCAATGGGTCGTGGACATCAATGACCGGGACGGCAAGACCTTGAAGAACAAATTCAGTCGTCGCATGGTGCCCTTGCTGGGCATCCCTGAGGACCACCTTGAGAAGCTCTCGCAGACCCAAGGGCGGTTGTTCACTCAGTCCAAGAGTGGTTTCGATCAACTCACCAATCAGATGATCCGAGACCTGCTGGGCACTAAGACTGGGGAAGGGCTGTCGTTCCACTCACTGAGGCATTCGCTGTCATCCGAACTGAAAACCGCTGGCGTGTCGTTGGGCATCCTTCAGGCCATCTTGGGGCACAGCTCTGGGGCGATTGCGTTCGATGTCTATGGGGGCAATGCGGCTGCTTCGAGGGGACTTATGGTCGAGGCGCTGAGGTTGGTCCGCTGAGATTCCTGTGGGCACCGCTGAATCGATCTTGGGACGGGGATGCCGTTGAAGTGGGACGTATGGCCGAGGCTTTGAGTAAAGCGTTCAAGTTTGGATAATCTGACGTTGGAATGTAAATCCAAAGCTCATAACCTCTATAAGGGATCAAGATGGGACAAGTCACAGAGTTACATAAGGCATATCTCGAAGCGTCGTCCAAGTCCGATCATTTTTTGCTGGGTGCGATAGCAGCCGCATGTGCATATCTTGCTCAAAGCAATCCGTATGGGAAAATCGGATTTAATCCAGAAACGCTTTTCCTCATCGACCTTGTAGTGCTTGGGCTGGCAGCGTTCTTTGCTCACAGGCGCATTGAAAATACAATTCAGGTCTTGAAGTTCAATACTACTTTCCTGCAAGGGCGTAATGAGGGCGACCCTGTTTCCTACTACGGAGGTAAGCAGCTCGCAGAGAAGTACGCGAACCGCACTGTATCCAATTACACGTTCAGGAATTTTTTCATGGCCTTGGGATTCATTCTCTATGTCGTGGCAAAGGTCTGGCGAGCCTATTGATACGACAGGGCTACCGTGAAGCTCCAAATTTAGAGCTGGAGAATCGGTGTCGTTAAAAACCCTCACTATGGCTGCACGTTCGCAGCGGCCATTTGAGGACCACTTCCATGACCCTGCTCACCCAACCCGGACCACTGCACCGCCACGTCGATCACGAAACCGGCACCATCCTTCACATTGACCCAATCACTGGCGAGGTCATCCGCCGCAAGGACATGGTCCGACCGGCAACCCTCGAAACCCAGTACCAAGCATGGGCCGCTGAGCGCCGAGCCGATGAGTCCCTCTCCGAGGACCACCAGAAAGCCGCCAAGGGCCTTTCCAGCGAGACCCAAGGGCAACCCCAAGAGACCCCAAGCGATGAGCCTAAGCGAGGCCGTGGACGCCCAAAGACCAGCTTCGCTAACCCTGTCGCAGCCTATATGTACCTCCTTGCGATTCCCGATCCGATGCCATGGGTAGACGACATCGTTACTGGGTCGATCATCACCAGTGCCGGGGTCACCAACGGGAAGATCAACGTCAAAGCCCGAGCGGTCATCGGTGCGTTGTTCCTGTCGGAGATCACAGCGGACGCCTGCAAGACCGATGAGTATTCCTTGAGGACCGCCCAGCGAATCGCTAAGGCTGCCCGACACGCTGCCCATGGGATCGCTTCGTATGTGGAGAGGCACCCTGGCATCAAGGCTGAGATTGTGGCTGAGATAGGCGTAGAGGCTCTATTTCGAGGCTTGGCGACTTAACGCCGGATAATATTAAGATCATCTCCGAGGCCATCGCTTCGCCTGATTGACCAGCTAATCGACCAGCCCAGAGGGAGAGGGGTAATTGTTATTACACCCCTCATCTCTCATTCATCTCAAAGGGCATCTTAGAGAACATCGCAAAGGGGACCTCTCAACATGACCAGCATCATCTGTCCAGCTAACTCACGACTCACCGATCAGGACATAAGCACATTGTCCATGGTCTTCCCTCGACCTGCTCGAATCCAGCTCATCGAACTACGTCGAATCCTCAATGACCACCGTTCAAACTTCAGAACCTATAAGGAAGGACAGGTCACTTTCAACATGGATGGTTTGGCCCAACGGGTCCTCGCTAAGTGTCCCGCCAAGACGCTCGACCGTTTGAACCAGCTACTTGAACAAGGGCTGTGTCTACAAGCTATCGCCTCGACCCATTTGAGGATTCCATTGGGTGGCTCAGAGGGGATCTCACTCATAACTTGAAGGCGTCCGTCAAGCTGTCGTTAAAAACCCTCACTATGGCCAAGACAGGAAGGCCACCAACAAAATTAATTTCCCTCCGTCCTCGCTAACAGCCGTCGCCACGGTTGATCCCTTCGATGCCCTTCAGGCTTGCCATGTCCTGATCCGTCATCAACACCACTCAAATCAAGAACTCATTCGTCAGCCTTGGAAGGTGCCCACGCGGCTCTCTCCTTGCCGTCTTGTCGTGCGCGTCTATGGCGCCAAGGCTGAGCGAATGGGTCGTATACAGGAGACCCACCACCATGAAAATCACTATCACCAAAGTCCTGAAAAACGAAGTGACCATCTGTGGCCAAACCCAGACCCGTGAGTACGTCGAGAACGTAATGCTGCCCTTGCTGATGGCCCAGTGTGGCAAGAACAACGGCGCTAAGTTCAACGTCATCAAAGTCTTCGAGGAAGCGGGCCTGTCCCTCAAGGCCATCCAAGAGGACGCATTGACGTACTTCGAGAGCAAGCGCCGAGAGGCTGAAAAGAAGGCCCGTGAGCAACGCGAAGCCAATGAGCGCGCAGAGCGGTTCCGTGAATGGTCGCCCCGTGAGTTGGCCCAAGCGAAAGCTGAGCGTGATGCCATGTACGCGAAATATCGTGAGCATGGCGACCGTATCCGTGCCACTTCCCGTCGTAACGCTGGTTAAGGCCACCCCACCTACTTTCTAATTCAGGAGATCCATTCAATGAAACCTAACCAATACGAAGTACCGACTACCTCCACCGTTTCGATTATCGATGATGGAACAGAGCACCTCATGGGCTCAATCCAATTCAACGTGTCTGATGTCCGTAAGGATACCCTTGGGGCTACCGATCCAGACGCCTACATTAATGCTCTGGTGAAGGTCACCGATGCTTACCTGAACAGCGACGAGTGGCGTGAGGAAGCCTCTGAGAGAACCCCTTGTGAGTTCCGTCCGGCTGGCTCCGAGGCTACTGGTCAACAGATCATCACCCTGGCTGATCGCACCGTCACCTTCGACCCTCGCAAGAACTGGGACAACCAGACCATTAGCAAAGGCGAAGCACTGGCAGGGTCGGTCATCTTCACCGAGCCAACTGATACCGCTCTGGTCATTAGCCATCGTGTGACCATCCTCGACCACACCATGGTCGCTGGCTTCACTCGGGCGTCTCTGATGCAGACTGCCGACAAGATGATGCGTGACATCGAGCACAGCGCAGCCGGTAAGGTCGCTGCCATCTTGGCGACAGCCCCAAGCACCGAGAGCTTCTCTGAGTCCATGCCAACCGGCAAACCTGTCGAGCAAGCTGAGGACCTCATTGACATCTTGACGACCCACATCAATCAGACCGTGGGTAATGAGCTATCCGACTTCGTGATCCTGCTTCCTGCGAGCCTCATGGCGGTGCTCAACCGTGCCGCTCAACGTGCAGGCGTAGATGACATCGAGGACCTCATTGGGGCCTCCGTGCAGCCTTACACCGGCACCGACCATGGTCTGTTCCTGCTGCCCAAATACTTCACCTCGCTGAGCTACCGTGAGAACCGTGATGGCGACATCTGGAAGGTCCAAGCGACCCGTAACGCTGGCCGTCAAGGCTGGGACTTCGAGGTTGGTACTACCGTGGATATCTTGGCTAACGGTAAGGTCAAGGTAGCTCTCACCGAGGATGGTCTTCAGACCGTTCCTGTGGCGTTCCCGCTGGTCACTCGCATTAGTCTGAGCTGATCGTGATGCACGACTTGACCATCAATTTTGGGGGAGTGACTGCGCCCCCTATCGACTCAACCTTCGGTCTCCCACCAGTCTATTCACTGAGCGCCATTCTGGATGAAGTGCCTGGGGCATCCCTGACACCCGATGCCTATAAGGCGCTGTACTACCCGCCAAAGGTTGTGAGATCCCCAACAGGGTCCCTCATAGAGGCTCTGGGCTACATCAAGATGCTTGTCCCGAATAGCTCCTATGAAGTCATGGATGCGCTTTACGCTGACCTTGAGGCGAAGACCTGGGAGAATTGGGCTGAATGGCAGTCGGAGAACCCCGCCTACTAAGAGATGCCCGTAAGGCCGGACCTGAATAGGGATCGGCAGGGCACCGCTTCAACGGGCTGAGATTTCAGCTTGTTGAGGATTCCCCATATTTGGGGCGTCACCTTTGTGCATGCAGAAATTGCATTCGCAAACCATCCCTGCCCACGCACGGGCATTCAATCCACAGTTCTTCTGTTCGTCCTTTGAGGCCACGCCAGCACCCTTGTCGGGGTCTGTGGGCTGGTCCGTGGGTGCGACTCAGAGGGCGAACAAAAGGAAATCGACAATGAGCATCGCCATCAAACACAAGCATTCCGGCCACGTCATCATCATCGAAGGTCACGCCTTCAAGGCAAACGACCGGGGCCAGTGGGACCTGACTGACATCTGGCGAACCCTGAAGCTGCCCAAGGCGAAAGGTCCGGGCAAGTGGGCAGGTCGCAAAGAGGCTCAGAGATTCATAGCTTCCCAGAAAATGGAAAGCTCGAACGGCACTGGCACATGGGCGACCAAGCAGGCATCCCTGCGCTATGCCGCATGGGTGTCTGAAGGGTTCGAGGATATGGTCTATGACGCCTTCGAGGCGATCCTTGAGATGCCCGAGGTGGCCTCACTGGTAGCCGACAAGATGGCCTCACTGGGCAATGACCATGGCGCAGACATCCTCAAGCGCATGACCTTCAACGACAAGTGCGACTGGAAAGCCCTGAAGGGTCCCCACAAGAACACCCAGAAGGGTCTACGTGCTGCGGTAGCGAAGGGCAACCTGACACCTCAGAGAGCCGCTGAGCTGGGCCTCAAGACCATCTAACCATCATCCCAAGGAGAACCCCATGGACCACCTACAGGCCATCCTCTGGGTCTGTCTGGTCGTCCGTGTGACCCTCTGGCTTTGGTCGCGTGGTCGCCGGTAGTTAGCTGCTCGCCAGCTCACAGCAGGCCCTTTGAGAATCTGACAGAAAAATCTGAATGGTCACCATTACAAGACATCCCGCGCAGGTTCCCCCGTATGCCCTCGCGTGGGTGCCTGTGGGCGCGATAGGGACCCCTCACGGGCAGGCGATAAGGACCCAGAAGGACGCCCGAAAGGTGCGCCGCTGAGCCTGCCTCAAGTGCTTCGGAATGTCACAAGACCGTACCAAAGTGTCACAAGCCATGGTAGCGTAGCCCTTTAATTCCGGGCATTGAGGACTACTGTGGAGTTTCTTGCCGAATACGCAAGCTTTCTCGCCAAAACCGCCACCCTGGTGATCGCCATTCTGGTGGTCCTGTCGGCCATCGCTGGCTTGCGGGGCAAGGGGCGGCGCAAATCGGGCGGGCATTTGCAGGTCACCCGTCTCAATGAGTTTTACAAAGAGTTGCGCGAACGCCTGGAGGCAGGGGTGTTCGACAAGGCCCAGCTCAAAGCCCTGCGCAAGCAGCAGGCCAAGGCGGAAAAACAGCAAAAGAAAGATAAGGCTGACGAGAAGAGCCGCGTGTACGTTCTCGATTTCGACGGCGACATCAAAGCCTCGGCCACCGAGAGCCTGCGCAACGAGATCACCGCACTGTTGAGCCTAGCCACGCCCCGGGACGAGGTCGTGTTGCGCCTCGAGAGCGGTGGTGGCCTGGTGCACAGCTATGGTCTGGCTGCCTCGCAACTGGCGCGCATCCGCCAGGCCGGCATTCCGCTCACCGTCTGCATCGACAAGGTTGCGGCAAGCGGCGGCTACATGATGGCCTGTATCGGCGAGAAGATCGTCAGCGCCCCCTTTGCCGTGCTCGGCTCGATCGGTGTGGTGGCTCAATTGCCCAACGTCAATCGCCTCTTGAAGAAGCACGATATCGATTTTGAAGTGCTCACCGCTGGCGAGTACAAACGCACCCTGACGGTGTTCGGCGAGAACACAGAAAAGGGCAGGGAAAAGTTCCAGGAAGACCTGGATATCACTCACCAGTTGTTCAAGGATTTCGTCTCCCGCTATCGCCCTCAGTTGCACATCGATGAGGTCGCCACCGGCGAGGTCTGGTTGGGTGTTGCCGCGCTGAACCGAAAACTGGTCGATGAACTGCGTACCAGCGATGAATACCTGAGCGAGCGGGCCCGTGACGCGAACCTGTTCCACTTGCGCTTTGCCGAGCGCAAGAGTTTGCAGGAGCGGATCGGCGTGGCGGCCAGCAGTACCGTGGAGAACACGCTGGTCGGTCTCTGGAGCAAACTGGGTCGCCTGCGCTAACACCTTGAGCCCCTTGAAGATTTTTTCTAAACAGGGGGTTGCAAGGAGCAACGAATGTAGACATAATGGCGTCCATCGAAACGCAGCAAGCTTGAAAAGCGCTGAAGTTTCAAGGAGATAGCGAAGCGAAAGCTGCTAGCTCCGAACTTTGAGGCCGAGTAGCAAAGTGGTTATGCTCCGGATTGCAAATCCGTCTACGCCGGTTCGATTCCGACCTCGGCCTCCACCATTCAAAACCCCGCAGATCTAGGTCTGCGGGGTTTTTATTTGTGCGCTGGAAAACCTAATCGTTTCCGCATCAAGCTTCCTACTTGGTCGTATCTGACCGCCGCTCCAGCGCGACGATAAGCGCGCTGTTCAATGCCAGGCCAGCGCCAGGGGTGCCCACCCATCCAGCATGGATGGAAAGCCAGTAGCGACCTCCGTTGGGGCGTAGTACGGTCCGCCTTCAACAAACCACCCGGTTCGTTGCCCAATGCCCACGGACCGGGGCTCTCATGACCTGGGAGGGTCGAATGGAAGTCGCTCGAGAGATCAAACAAGAAGAATTGGATGCAGCCTTGGTGGCGTTTGCCCGCTACAAAATTGGAGAGATCAAGATCTTCGACTTGGAGCAGGCGATGAGCTTCGAAGCAGGCGAAGCTCTATCCAGGAGCGGGCTGGTCCGGTTCGCCATTACGAAGATGGTGTCCGGCCGTTATCGCATCAGTGATGAAGGGGAGAATGCGATCACAGAGGCTGGCCGGGATCGCCTTGAGGTGATCCGAGGATAACGCGGCCTTTCGGCGAATCGCCAGGCAACAAAAAGCCCGCTCAATGGCGGGCTCTCTGCGACGGGTGCTGATCCTTCAGCTTGGTAGGATTGTAGGACGAGTCGGTGACAGAATGCTAGATGAAAAAAAGCCCGCCGTAGCGGGCTGAATGTCCCAACATGAACAAAGCTGACTTTATGGTCAGCTTTGTGAAGAAATCGTGAAAGTTCCCGTTCAAACCTTTTCCAAGAGCCTGCCCTTCGAGCGTGTTCTACCTTCGTGGATTGGTGCCCTTTCGGTGTTGATTGCTAGAATCCATTAGCCACTATGGATCTACTGTAAATGCCTAGATTTCCTATTCTCATCTGCTCAACAGTGTTTGTTGCCTTGGCAGGATGCGCATCGCCAGGTCAGCCGACCGGCAGCAAGCTCACTAGCAAGACGCCTGAAGCCTACGCGGCATGCGTACTGCCCAAATGGCAAGCCATGGCGCCACTTACTACGCAAAAATCCATCTCCAACGGATACCGCATCACAGCACCCAGTGCAGTGACCTCAGATGATGTACTTGAGGTGGTCAAGTATCACGAGGGTAGCCGTGCGACATTCTATAAAGGCAGTTTCTTGTCGACCGACAAGATGCGCACGGCGGCAAGAGAGTGTCTGGATTGATGCGTTAAGCCATAGTCTTACTTTGTGCATCAATACAAAAAAACCGGCGCAGTGCCGGTTTTTCGGTAGACGGGGTCAAGTCCCTTTGACGTGATCAATAATGATCGAGTTGCGTGACGCCAGTATGACAGTGTCTACCCCAATAAGGTCTTCAGACCCTTGTTCATGCTTCATGCTCGCCTGAAGTTTTTCCCCTCGCCCTCAGTGGTTCGGATAACTGACGACGTTTATTCGTGATCTCTCCAGGCAGGTGACTGTTAGCGCCACTCGGGGCCTGCGCGGCCATCCAGTTGGTGCGCCGTGGAGGTGATAGTAAATTAGTGGCATTGCATGGGTTGAAAAAGGAATTTCTAGCAATGCTGAGCAAGCTCATAGCAGCCGGTCTTTGTTTATGGACACTTCAGGCAGCGGCCGCCGACGACAAGACCCGCGTACTGGGAGGCTCGAGGCGTTGGCCCCGCAGAGCGGGTGATCGTGGGCATCAGGGCAGGCGAGTTGGTCAAAGCGCCGCGGAGTCTGGCGAATGCCGCCAGCAATCCGATCTCGGTGATATCTTCTCAAGGCAATGCGCCGCTGCTATGCAGCGTCTATGAATCCATGAGACGAAGCGATGGTGTGACCTACGATGTTTCCGTGGCCCTGACTGCGGAAGGTTTCTATTACAAGGGGCGGTAGTGTATCCGCGCTCGTCCAAAACGGCGTTGACATGGCGCTTGGGGGCTCATGTACGCCAGTACACTGCGCGCGCTAGCCCCCATGTTCGGCTCAGAGCTTCGAAATGTCAGATTTAAGTGCTTCGGCGGGCGTTTCATCTGAGGTCATTGCCTGCGCGGGCAGGTTAGAGAGCGTTACGGCATATTTGCTCAGATCATCTTCCTGACGGCGGAAGTTAATCAATACTTTTTCGCCTTGCCAGGACAGGGTCTCTGTCAGATAAGAGGCGCCCGAGTTCATCTTGATCCAGCGGCTCTCTCTCTGGGTTGGCTGGTCAAACTGGTCGGTCAGCATATCGGTAACCAGATACAGGCTATTGGCATTACCGCTGAAGACCAGCTCTTGCAGTTGTCCGTCCACGAGGTTGGCGACCAGATTGTAGCCAGGAGAAATCGGCAGGTAGGGCAGGCCGTGGATCTCATGGCTATTGGGGTTGCTGGTGGCGACCCGGCAGGGGGTAGCCGGTCTAGCCTCATCGGCGGAGCACTCGGGAACCTGCATTAGGAAGTCACCTTGTAGATCGATACCTAGGAACGAGGTCGGCTCTTGCTCCCAAGCATGGGCAGCCTGGTTGGCGGCCAGGCAAGGAAACGTGGCGAGCAGGCTCACTGAGACAGTCAACAGAGGGAGAAACTTCATGGAGTCCATTCTTCGAAGGAAAGTAAAACTCAGGGCTAGGAGGGAGCTGCGCCTATTGCGCGTTTGATGATGTCAATAGGGTACCACCTGACGTATTAAAGAGGAAATTTCCGAATGAGCCTACTGACAGGATCGGATCGTGACTGAGATCACATCTATGTCGCGAGCGCAGGGCGCCGAAAAAGAAAACCCGCCGGGGTAGGCGGGTTGAAAGAACGTACGAAGCAGTTCCAGTGTGCCCAGTAGATTGTCAGAAATTCGTGAAGCGTCTGTTCACAGAGTGTCGATCGCTCTCAAAGATGGCTCAGTTCCAGGCGGCTGATCACACAAGTCGAACCGTCTTCAGGAGGTGTGGCGTCGGTGAAGTCGATCTGGTTGTACACCCCGCCATGAAAGTTGAAGGTCCGTGTGTTCCACGAGCTCCCCAGCAGAAGTATTGGAGAGCGGCCCGTGCGGCCATTGCAGGTTGCGCCGAGGACAACGGCGCCATTGGATGAGACGTCGATGATGATTTCAAGCACCGAGCCCAGCGGCACATCCGCCAGAAGAGTTGTGGTAGGTGCACTCGCCTGATTGAAGTCTTGGCGAAAGCCGTAGGTGAGCTTGCCCTTGTTCCAGAACACTTTGACCGGTGGGCTGTCGTCGTCCTTCACGTGCAATTGGGAAATCACCACCTTCAGCGCCGAATTGACTTTCTGCAACGTGAACTGCTGATAGTTGCGGTGCACGCTGGCGGCGCCCAAGGCCCAGTAGATGGGTTCTTTCCACTCGCAACGAGTGCGATGGGTGCTTTTGCTGGCGGCGCCTTTGGTGGGGGCGGTCAAGCGGATGGAGCCATCGGGTAGTCGGGCGACAACGTCGCTCAAGGTCGCCAGCGCTACGGCGCCCGTGACTTCCAAGGCCACAGGGTTGGTGTCTGACTTGGGGGCAGGGGTGGTGATGATCAGGTTGTCGATGTTCACGGCCATGCGGGGTCTCTCCTTGTAGAAATGACAGGTCCACACTTGTGCGAGCAACGGAACAGGGGGCAAGGTTCCGACAAAGATGTCGGAGAGGGACGAAGGGGGCATAAAAAGAGCCCGCCGGGATGGGCGGGCAAGAACGTTTGAAGGGAGAGACTCGAGACTAGCGGCTGAGCGGTTAAGCGAGCGTTAAGCGGCCAGCGATTGACCTCAACCGATGATCGGCCTATACAGGCGTGCTTTTACTCTGGGAGCCCAACCATGCACGATGAAGACGACCTGCACGAACCCGAGCACGATCATCTGCTCGACCACGAGTTTCTGGAGGAGGATGTCGATCCGGAAGCTGACGCCCATGGTTTGTTGGACGAAGCCGAGGAAGATGAAGCGTTGCTGGATGATTTCGACGATGAGGAGCATCCCGCCTGGCACGACGACGTCGACGATTGAGTCGCCGCGCCAGCGGCGTGGCTGTCAGCGACGGTCCAGAGAGAAGCGCCCAGCGCCGCTCACCGCCAGCAGCAACAGACCGCCGACGATGCTCATGTTTTTCAGGAACTGGGTCATGTTGGCGCTACGCTCTGGGTCGACCATGTTCCAGAACGGGTGGCCGATCAATGCCGTGCCGAGTACGAACAGGGCGAACAGAAAGGCCAGCGGGCGTGTATAGAAGCCCAGGATCAGTAGGGTGCCCACCGCGAACTCCATGATCACTGCGATCGCGGCCGCGAGCATGGGCGCTGGGGCGCCGAGTGAGTTCATGTAGTTTACCGTTCCCTCGAAGCCGGTCAGTTTGCTCCAGCCGGACAGGATGAACAGAATCATCAGCAGTACGCGGGCAAGCAGGATGATGATGTCGCGTTGGCCTTCGAACAGGGAGTAGCGCATGGTGGTGTTCCAGTGAGCGGGGGACATGTTCCACTGTAGCAGCCGGTACACTTTTTGCCGGGCATGAAAAAAGCGCCGCAAGGGCGCTTTATCAGAAGAAGATGGTGCGAGTGGCGGGACTCGAACCCGCAAGGCTCACGCCGACAGATTTTAAGTCTGCTGTGTATACCAATTCCACCACACTCGCACGCTTGAAAGGGTCGTCACGACCGGCGCGCTTCAAGGCAGAAGGGCCTGACAATCAAGCGCGCTTTATAACCCGCCGTTATAGATAAGTCAACCGCACCTGTCCTTTCAGGGGGTTATCGCCTGGGCGATCTGGCGCAAGGTGCAGGCCGACGATTGCAAGCTCTTGGCATGGCTATCCATCGTCTTGGCCTCGCACCCATGCACGCTGTGGCGAAGGTAACGCGCATGTCCGCAAAGCCCGCGGTAGACGTCTTCCAGCTCGGTGGCGGTACGTTGGAGGTCATCCTGCAGGCGCTGCATGCGCAGATTGGCGAGCATCTTCGTTCCTGGCCGTGAAAAAAACGGGGGCACTATAGGGCAATTGCCAGCTGGCTGTCATTGAGCTACTGCACAGCCGTTTGGGATTCAACGCGTTTCAGCGCCTTGCTATAGGGGAACCAAGATCTGTCCGGGCTTGTCTGTGGCTTACATGGGTGCCGGTCCTTGACTACGCTCAGTGGATGGCCTTGGTAGTGCCTGCGGAGTCTGCATGGTTTCCAATGAGCGTTCCGATCAACCGCAAATGCCGCCCAACCGCTACGAACAGTTGGTTCAGTCGGTGGTGGACTATGCCATCTATATGCTCGACCTTTCAGGCAACGTGGTGTCCTGGAACCCTGGGGCGGAACGGATCAAGGGCTACCGTGCCGAGGAAGTGATCGGTCAGCATTTCTCATTGTTCTTCACCGATCAGGACCGCGCCGAAGGCCGTCCGGAGCGCTTGCTCTGCCAGGCCTTGGAGCAAGGTGTGGCACAAGATGAAGGTTGGCGCGTGCGCAAGGACGGCACGCAGTTCTGGGCCCTGGCAGCGCTGGATGTGGTCCGCGACGAAAAGGGCCAGATCGTCGGATTGGCCAAGGTCACACGGGACATCACCGACCGACGCGAGTCCGCCCTGCAACTGGATGCCATCCGTGCCCAGTTGTTCCAGGCTCAGAAGCTCGAGGCCCTGGGGCAACTCACCGGCGGCCTGGCCCACGACTTCAACAACCTGTTGACCATCATTCTGGGGGCATCCCGGCTCGCCTTGGGCAGCAAGGACCCGCAGCGTATCCGCCGGCTGCTCGAACACATCGTCGATGCCGGCGAACGGGGCACGCAGTTGACCCGGCAACTGCTGACGTTCGCCCGTCATCGTCAATTGAGCGCGACGCGTATCGCGCCCGCTGAACTGATCGAGTCTACCCGTGGTCTTCTGCAGCATGGACTGACCCACACCATCGAGCTTGAGGAGTACCTGCAGCCGGATCTTCCGCCGATCGAAGTGGACGCCGGGCAATTGCAGATGGTGTTGCTCAACCTGCTGTTCAACGCTCGTGATGCCATCGATGGCGAGGGGCTCATTCGCCTGGCTGTCACCTGTGTCGATCTGTCTGGCGAAATAGAGGGGCTGCAGGGGCGTTTCGTGCGGTTCGAGGTGCAGGACACAGGCCAAGGCATCGATCCAGAGGTGATGCCGAGGATCTTCGAACCGTTCTTCACCACCAAGCCCTTCGGCAGAGGCACAGGCTTAGGGCTTAGCCAGGTCTATGGCTTCGCCAGGCAGTGCAACGGCGCTATCTGCGTGGACAGCCGGTTAGGCGAGGGTACCTGCATGAGCCTGTACCTGCCCGCATGCCCGGACGTCACTGAACCCGGGCCACAGTGAGTAACTACCATGGCAGAACCACTCAAGCGGTTGGCGACAGGTATCGACGGACTGGACGTGCTGCTCAAGGGCGGCTTGATCGCTGGGGCTTCGTATATCGTCCAGGGGCCGCCGGGGGCGGGCAAGACCATTCTGGCCAACCAGTTGGCGTGCAATCACGTGCGCAGTGGTGGTCGCGTGCTGGTGGCGACCTTGCTCAGCGAGTCGCATGAAAGGCTGTTTCAATACCTATCGACACTGGAATTTTTCGACCCGGCGTTGGTAGGTGACCCGATCCAGTTCGTCAGCGCCTTCGACACCTTGGAGCAGGAAGGGCTTGATGCGGTGGTCAGGCTGCTGCGCCAGGAAATCGCCCGTCAGCAGGCCAGCCTGCTCATCGTCGATGGGCTGCTCAATGCCCGGGTCCGAGCGGAAACCAGCCTCGATACCAAGAAATTCGTCTCCGAACTGCAAGGGCACGCCGCCTTTGCAGGCTGCACCGTGCTGCTGTTGACCAGCGCCCGGCTGCAGGAAGGCAGCCCGGAGCACACGATGGTCGATGGGGTGATCGAGTTGAGTGAGCAACTGCTGGGCAGTCGGGCTGTGCGGCAGATCCAGTTGCGCAAGACCCGTGGCAGTGGCGCGATGTCCGGATTGCACGAATGCCTGATCGACCAGACCGGTTTGCGGGTGTTTCCTCGCCTTGAGGCGCTGTATAGCCACCCCAGCCAGATGGGCAGCGATACGCTCACGCGGGTCAGCACGGGTATCGTCACGCTGGATGAGATGCTTGGCGGTGGCGTGGCCAAGGGCTCGGTCAGCCTGGTCATGGGGCCTTCCGGGATTGGCAAGACGTCACTGGGCCTGGCGTTTCTCGGGCCGTGCAGCCCCGAGGCACCGGGGCTGCACATTGGTTTCTACGAAACACCGGCCCGCCTGCGCCTGAAGGCGGCCGCGCTGGGGCACGACCTTGGCGAGCGTGAACGAGAAGGCAGCTTGGTGTTCTGTTGGCAGACCACTACCGAAGGCCTGTTGGACCAGCTCGGTGGGCACTTGCTTGAGCGTGTCGAGACCCTCGGCGCCCAGCGGGTGGTGATCGACAGCCTGGGGGCATTCAGTCGCCTGGCGTTTGACCCGGTACGGCTCAATGCCTTCTTCCGTGCCTTGACCGGCGAGTTGCGTGCCCGCGACGTCAGTGTGCTGCTGACCTGGGAGATGCGCGATATCTTCGGCTCGGAAATCACCGCACCCGCACCGGATCTTTCGAGCATCGTCGACAACCTGCTCCTGATGCGTTTCGTCGAACTGGAGTCGCAACTGCGGCGCATGGTGTCGGTGCTCAAGGTGCGCGATAGCCATCACGATCCAGCGCTCCACGAGCTGAGCATCGGCCCTCAGGGGATTGCCTTGCGCAAGGCCTTCGAAGGTGCATGCGGCGTGCTGAGCGGCACGCCCGTGCCCCAGGGGAGCGACTGATGGAATAGGACGATGAACACGATTCTGATCGTCGACGATGAATACCTGATAGCCGATATCCTTGGGTTCGCCCTGGAGGATGAAGGCTTTCTGGTGGAGAAGGCGAGCAATGGCCGCAAGGCGCTGGAGGCGCTCAAGGAAAAGCGGGTGGAGTTGGTGATTACCGACTACATGATGCCGCTGCTCAACGGTGAGGAGCTGGTCAAGGCGATCCGTGATGAATTGCAGCTGCCGGACCTGCCGGTCATTCTCATGAGCGGCGCACAGGCCAACCAGGGACGCATCTGCCCCGAACTGTTCGTCGCGGTCTTCGACAAACCCTTCGACATGGACAGGATGATCGCCAAGGTGCGGGAACTGCTAGACACCTGAGACGTGGCCGCCCGCGTGGGCGGACTGAACGGTCAAGCGCGTCCGTGCGACTTGAAGCAAGGTTGTTCAGTGCTGGTCGTCGTTCTTCTCCGGAGCAGGGTTGCCGGCCTGGATACGCTTGAAGATCTCTTCACGATGAACCTGTACATCCTTTGGCGCATCGATGCCGATCCTCACTTGCATCCCTTTGACTCCCAGAATGGTGACTTTGATGTCATCGTCGATGACGATGCTTTCGCCAACCTTGCGGGTGAGTATCAGCATGTAGTTCTCCTTGGTGATGATGAAATCCGCGCGGCCATTTACCGCAGCGGCGGGAGCTTGTCCCTCTTCCTTCTCATTAAAGACGCTTTCCGCGAAGAGTAATTCCCGCGCAGATAAATTCTGTTATCTGTCTTTAGTCGCAGGTGCCGAAACGACCAAGACGGTCAATCAGCGAAGGTGCTCGGTGGCAAGGATAGGGGGCTTACGCTCAGATGGGAAATTTCTCTGTTTGATAGTTCAAATAGAGACGGGCAATCGTTGATTAATTCCCTATTTCTTGCAGAAAGCGAAGTAAGGCAGCTTCCTCTGCTTCCAGGCCCTGGCGCGCCCTGGCCCTGGGTAGAGCGGCCAGTCGGCCGAGCTGATAATGCTCGAGCACCGCAGGGTGAATGTAGCAGCGCCGGCACACCGCAGGGGTATTGCCCAGGCGCGTGGCGACCTGCCGGACAATGGCGGCAACCTGGCGCCGGGCTTCACTTTCTGGCTGCCAGGCCAGGGGTCGCAACAGATCCAGCGCCAGGGCACTGCCGGCCCAGGTGCGGTAGTCCTTGGCGGTGAAGTCGGCGCCGGTGAGCTGCTGCAGGAATTGATTGACCTCACTCGAACCCACGGCATGTCGCTGGCCCTGCTCGTCCAGGTACTGGAACAGGGTTTGTCCCGGAAGTTCCAGGCAACGCTTGATCAGTCGTGCCAGACGTCGGTCGCGCAGGCTGACGTTATGTTCGACGCCCCGCTTGCCGCGAAACTGAAAGCGCACGGTACTGCCTTCGACCTGTACATGCCGGTTACGCAAGGTGGTCAGGCCGTAGGACTTGTTTTCCCGCAGGTACTGGCGATTGCCGATACGGATCAGCGTGGTGTCGAGCAGGCTGACCACCAAGGCCATGACTTTTTCCCGATCAAGCCCTGGACGCGCCAGATGGCCATCCAGTTGCCGGCGCAATTTGGGCAGCGCCTGGGCAAAGGCCAGCATGCGGTCGTACTTGTGCTGGTCACGCAGTTCGCGCCATTGGGTGTGATAGCGATACTGCTTGCGCCCCCGGCTATCGCGGCCTGTGGCTTGTAGGTGGCCCTGGGGATCGGGGCAGATCCAGACCTCGGTATAGGCAGGGGGGATCACCAGGGCGGCGATACGTGCCAGCGTCTGGGCGTCGCGTATGCGTTTGCCTTCGGTGTCGAAATAATGAAAGCGATCGCGCCAGCGGCGCCGGGTCAGGCCGGGCTGACTGTCGTCGACATAGTGCAGGGCCTGGAGCAGTGGGCAATCGAGCATGGGGCAATGTCCATCGACCGGTCACAGGACAATGGACAACGACCGCCCGGCCAATGCTCAGCTCAGTAGCGCCACTGACTTGATCTGGGCCCACAGGGCCTGGCCTGGATGCAAGTCGAGCTGGTCCGCCGAGTAGCGGGTGATGCGCGCCAGCAACGCATTGCCCGCTGCATCCAGGCTCACCAGCACATGGGCGGGATTGTCGGCGGGGCGCCATTGCAGGACCTGCACCGGCAGGCGGTTGAGGATGCTCGAGGTGCTATCGGCGGTCAGCGCGAGGCTGACATCGCGAGCCTGCACCTTGAGCCTCAGGCTGCTGCCGAGCACCAAGGCAGGGTGGGCGATGCGCAACATAGGGCCGGTATTACCGCTCAGGCGCAGATCGAACAGTTCGTAGTGCGGGTCATGACCGACGACAACTCCCTCGAGCACCACGCCGGCGTCCTCGCCTTGAGCCAGTGGCAGGTCGAGGCGGGTCAGGGTTTCGCTGATCGGGCCGCTGGCAAGTGCCCGGCCCTGTTCGAGCAGTACCAGGTGGTCGGCCAGCCGCGCCACTTCATCCTGAGCGTGGCTGACGTACACCACGGGGATTTCCAGTTCGTCGTGCAAACGCTCCAGGTACGGCAGGATCTCGCGTTTACGTGGGGCATCGAGGGCTGCCAGCGGTTCGTCCATCAATAGCAGGCGCGGGCTGCTGAGCAGGGCGCGGGCGATACCGACCCGTTGGGCCTCGCCACCGGAGAGTGTCGCGGGGCGGCGCTCGAGCAGAGGCGCGATGCCCAGCAGCTCACAGGCGTGCTCCAGGCTGACCCGGCGTTCGGTGTTGAGTATGCGGCGCCAGCCGAACTCCAAGTTGCCGCGCACCGACAGGTGAGGGAACAGGCTGGCCTCCTGGAACACATAACCCACCGGCCGCTTGTGCGCTGCAAGAAAATAGCCTTTGGCGGTGTCCTCCCAGACTTCGCCGTTGACTTCGATGTAGGCATGTCGGGCGCGCTCAAGCCCGGCCAGGCAGCGCAGGCAGGATGTCTTGCCCGAGCCTGAATGGCCGAACAGGGCACTGACGCCGCGACCCGGCAGGTGCAGGTCGACGTCCAGGGTGAACTCGCCGCGCGCCAGGTTCAGGCGCGCCAGGATCGGTGAAGGCATTTCAGCTCCAGCCTGTTTTGCCACGGCGGCCAGCATAGAGCATTAGCAGCACCACGAAGGAGAACACCAGCATGACGCCCGCCAGCCAATGGGCCTGGGGATACGCCATCGCCTCGACATGATCGAAGATCTGCACCGAGACCACGCGCGTCTTGTCGGGAATGTTGCCGCCGATCATCAGCACCACGCCGAACTCTCCGACGGTATGGGCGAAGCCCAGGACACTGGCGGTGACAAAGCCGGGCCGGGCGAGCGGCAATACGACATGAACGAAGGTATCCCAGGGGCTGGCGCGCAAGGTCGCGGCAACTTCCAGCGGACGCTGGCCGATGGCGCTGAAGGCATTTTGCAGCGGCTGGACCACGAAGGGCATGGAATACACCACCGAGCCGATCACCAGCCCGGTGAAGCTGAATACCACGCTGCCCAGCCCCAATGCTTGAGTAGCCTGGCCTATCCAACCGTACGGGCCGAGGACGATCAGCAGGTAGAAGCCGATCACCGTGGGCGGCAGCACCAGCGGCAGGGCTACCACCGCACCGATGGGGCCGCGCAGCCACGAGCGTGTGCGCGCTAACCACCAGGCGATGGGCGTGCCCAACACTAATAGGATCAAGGTGGTCAGGCTGGCCAGCTTGAGGGTCAGCCAGATCGCACCCAGGTCACTGGTGTCCAGTGGCATCAGATTTCGTAACCGTAGGACTTGATCACCGCAGCCGCTTTCGGCCCCTTGAGGTAATCGACCAGGGCCTTGGCGGCAGGGTTGTCCTTGCCTTTTTCGAGGATCACCGCGTCCTGGCGGATCGGTTCGTGCAACTGCGCCGGCACGATCCACGCCGAACCGCTCTGCACCTTGCCATCTTTGTAGATCTGCGACAGGGCGACGAAGCCCAGTTCGGCATTGCCGGTGGAGACGAACTGATAGGCCTGGGTGATGTTCTGGCCTTCGACCCACTTGGCCTGGGTGGCCTCGGTCAGCTTGAGCTTGTCCAGCACTTGGGTGGCGGCCAGGCCATAGGGCGCGGTCTTGGGGTTGGCGATGGCCAGGTGCTGGAAGGTGTTCTGCTTGAGGATCTCGCCTTTGTCGTCGACGTAGCCGGGTTTGGCCGACCACAAGGCCAGGGTGCCGATGGCGTAGGTGAAGCGCGAGCCGGGGACGATGGCCTTTTCCTGTTCGAGCTTGGCCGGTGTGCTGTCGTCGGCGGCGAGGAAGACCTCGAACGGGGCGCCGTTCTTGATCTGCGCGTAGAACTGGCCGGTGGCGCCGTAGGCGGCTACCAGTGTGTGGCCGGTGTCTTTCTCGAAGTCCTGGGCGATGGCCTGGATGGGGGCGGTGAAGTTGGCGGCGACGGCCACCTGGACTTCATCGGCCCAGGCGTTGTTGAGCGTGATCAAGCTGGCCAGGGCGCTGAAGGTCAAGTGAGGCGGGCGGATGCGCATGCAGAAGGGCTCCTCGGGGCAGATTATCGTTATGGTGCTGACTATATAGCGACAAGTGGCCTTACAGGAAGAGCTGGGATGCAGGTGCGGGTATGTCCCGCGATGGCGTCAGTGCGCAAAGCGAAGCGGAACAGCTCAGTGCCCGATCTGTTGCAGTGCCTTGTCGGCAATCTCCCGGGTCAGCTCGCTTGCTGAACGGTGCCGACCCAGGCGTAGCGCCTGCCCGGCCCACAGGTTGCTGAAATCGCTGTTGCCCTGTGGATCGCGAATCGCCCTGAGCGGCATCAAGGCACCGCCTGCGAGCGGAAACCGCGGTGCCAACGGGCTCATCGGCCCCAGTTCGCGCATGATGCGATTGTTGATGCCCCGTGCCGGGCGGCCAGTGAACAGGTTGGTCAGAGCAGTATCGCTGGCTGGCGCGTGGTCCAGTGCCTGGCGATGGGCGGCCGATACCTTGGCCTCCGGGCAGAACAGATAAGCGGTGCCGACCTGCACCGCCGAAGCGCCCAGTGCCAGGGCGGCCACCAGCCCGCGATGATCACCGATGCCGCCTGCGGCGATCACAGGGATGCGCACGGCATCCGCTACCTGGGGCACCAGCGCGAACGTACCGATCTGGCTGGTGATGTCGTCGCTCAGGAACATGCCTCGATGCCCGCCAGCCTCGTAGCCCATGGCGATGATCGCATCGCAGCCGTTGGCCTCGAGCCAGAGGGCTTCTTCTATCGTGGTGGCGCTGGACAGCACCCGGGCACCGGTAGCCTTCACCCGCTGCACCAGCTCGGCCTGGGGCAGGCCGAAATGAAAGCTCACCACCTCGGGACGCAGTTGCTCCACCCACTGGCAACTTTGCTCGTCGAAAGGCGCCCGGTTGGACACTGGTGTCGGCGCCTCGAAGTCCGCCCCGACTTCGTCGTAATAAGGCTTGAGCGCCTGTTTCCAGCGTGCATCGCGCTCCGGGTCAGGCATCGGCGGCTGATGGCAGAAAAAGTTGAGATTCAGTGGGCCCTGGCAACTGGCACGAAAGGCCTGGACTTCGCTGTGGACCTGCTTTGCGGTGAGCATGGCGCAGGGCAGGGCGCCTAGTCCGCCGGCATTGCCGACAGCGATGGCCATGGCCGAGCCGGTGGCTCCGGCCATGGGCGCCTGGAGGATGGGCAACTGGATGCCCAGCAGGTCGAGGATACGACGGTCGGGCCAGGTGCTCATGCGCGACTCCTTGGGCGGTGGGGCGGGGTTACAGGGCCTTGCTGACCTGGATGTCGCTGATCTTCTCGGCGTCGTCGCCGTGGATCCTGCGCAGCGCTTCGAGTGCCTGCTCATGGGAGGCGTCAGGCATCAGGGCGAAGTCCCAACGGCGCTCGCCGTCGAGCTTGTACTTGATCACGTATTTGATGGTTTGGGTCATGACGGGCCTTAGACGAGTTTGGACGACGAGCGGCGGATGATCTTGATCTTGTGGGTGAAGGTCGGCTTGCGTGTTACCGAGATCGGGCGCGGGCTCACGGTGTCGATGGTGATGTTCCAGAAACCGGTGCTGGGTACGGTGATCTTGGCTGGGAACTTGATGAAGTGGCCACCGTGGTAGGTGTGCCGGCCGCCGTTCTTGAAGCTGCGGAAGTTGGCGTCATTCATCAGGCGGATGTTGCAGCGCTGGGAGCAGTCGATGACGACCACGTCGTCCTCGTTCAGGTGCTCGCGCTGGTGTACGAATTTCATGGGGTGCTCCGCAAGGATTGGTTCTGCAAACATGAACGATACCACGATGTCAGGGTAGACTTGCGCGCGAGATGGTCGGGCCCAAGATAAATCTGCCAAAGCAGGGAGCAAATCAGCCTGACGGTGGTCAAAGCGTTTCTCGATGAAGGAAGGGGTAATGCGAATGAAGTGGTTGGTGCCCGCGATGCTGGTGGCATTGGGCGGCTGTGTCAGTGTTTCGGAGCTGGAGCAATCGCGCGAAACCCTGGATGTGATCTCTGGCAAGACGCCGCGCCAATACGCCGATTGCGTCAAGAGCAGGTTGGCCGATAGCCGTGATCCGCTGGTCGAAGAAGCCCGTGGCGATGGCCTGCGTTTGATCGTTCCGCAGAAAGTACCGACAAGTGTCGGTCCTGCCGCGCTGGTGGATATCGACAAGCGTGGCAGTGGCAGCAGCATCAAATTGCATGAGCGGTTGAACAACTTTCCGCTGCGTCTGGGCGATGTGCGTACTGCCGCGACCCAGTGCATCTCCGGCTCTTGATCCAGCTCAGCAAATGAGCAGTTAGCAGGCGCAATGCCATTTTCTTGCCCGGTGAACGTTGTCGGTCCCCGGAGATAGGCCTAGTCTCATTCTAGGCTTATATCGTTTAAGCCTAAGCTTATAACAAGGAAATGGAGCGTCCCGTGAACAAACCGTTGAGTCGTGTCGTGATCGGCAGCCTGCTGATCTTGGCTTGGCCCTCGGCGCATGCCGTCGATGGCCAGAAGATCTTCACCCAAGGCGGGCAGAACCCCGCCGCCATGGCTTGCCTGGGCTGCCATGGCCCGGATGGCAAAGGCATCGCCGCCGCCGGTTTTCCGCGCCTGGCCGGTCTGCCAGCCGGCTACCTCAGCAAGCAACTGATGGATTTTCGCAGTGGCAGCCGCAAGCAGGCGGTCATGGAGCCGCTTGCCAAGGCGTTGGGTGAGGACGAAATCAAAGCTGTCAGCACCTACCTGGCCAGTTTGCCGGCCGACCCCGCCCCAGACCTTCGCCGTCAGCAGATCGCCAACGACCCGGTGTCCCGTCTGGCCCTCTATGGCGACTGGAGCCGGCAGATACCCGGTTGCGTGCAATGCCATGGGCCAGGTGGCGTCGGCGTTGGCGAGCACTTCCCACCGCTGACGGGACAACCCGCCGCCTATCTGACGACACAACTCAATGCCTGGCGTGACGGCAGTCGCAGCAACGACCCCAACCAGTTGATGGTCGGCGTGGCCAAGGCCATGACCGAGGATGAGGTCAAGGCCATCGCCGCATTCTTTGCCCAGCCCGCCCGCCAGGAGGCCAAGCCATGAAGCCGATGATCCCGACTGTGTTGCTGTTGGCCTTAGGCAACGTCCAGGCTGCCCCTATCGCCATGGAAGACCAATCCCAGCTCAAAGTGCCCGGCAGCCAGGCACCTGCGGTGTTCGCGCCGCCCTCAGAGCGTGACCTGCCTGACAACGCGTTCGGCAAGATGGTCCGCGAGGGCCATGCACTGTTCGTCGATACCCGCCGGCTGATGCCTGAAGCGGTCGGTAACGGCATGAACTGCAGCAACTGCCACTTGGACCAAGGGCGTCTGGCGCATTCCGCGCCGCTGTGGGGCGCCTATCCGATGTATCCGGCGTATCGCAAGAAAAACGACAAGGTCAACACCTTCGCCGAACGCATCCAGGGCTGTTTCCAGTTCAGCATGAACGGCACGCCGCCGGCGGCCGACAGCCCACAGATGACCGCCCTCAGCGTGTATGCCTATTGGCTGTCGACCCAGGCGCCGACGGGCGTGGAAACACCAGGGCGTGGTTACCCGGAAGTAGCCCCACCGGCCGGCGGCTATGACTTCAAGCGCGGCGAGCAGGTCTATGGCGAGCAATGTGCGATCTGCCATGGCGAGCAGGGCCAGGGCCAGAAAGTGGCAGGCGAGTATGTGATGCCACCCTTGTGGGGCAAGGACTCCTACAACTGGGGGGCTGGCATGCATCGGATCAATACGGCCGCGTCGTTCATCAAGCACAACATGCCCCTGGGCCGCGCCGGTAGCCTCAGCGACCAACAGGCCTGGGACGTGGCGGCCTGGATCAATCGCCATGAGCGGCCACAGGACCCACGGCTGGTGGACGGCTCGATCGAGAAGACCCGGGTGAAGTTCCATGCCAACGATGGCGTCAACCTGTATGGGCAAAAGGTTGACGGCGTGTTGATTGGGCAGGGCACCGGAGGCTGACACACGCCCCTGTCACACGCGTGACCTCGCGCTGTCACTGCCTTGCAACGGTGCCTGGGGTGCAATGGCCGCAATCTTCGACAAGGGGGCGCGGCCATGGAACTCTGTGTGATCGGAGCGGGGTATGTGGGGTTGGTCACGGCGGCCTGTTTCGCCGAAATGGGCAACCGCGTGGTCTGTCTCGAGCGTGATCAGGCCCGCCTGGCGCAATTACGCCAGGGCCAGTGCCCGATCTACGAGCCCGGCCTGCAAGCGCTGCTGCAGGCCGGCATGGACAGCGGGTCGTTGAGTTTCAGCGACCATTGGGACCAGGCCCTGGCGCGCGCCGAGGTGGTCTTCATCGCCGTCGGTACGCCCAGCCAGGAGGACGGTTCGGCTGACCTGGATTACGTACTGGCGGTTGCCGATAGCCTCGGACGGCACCTTCCGCGCGCGTGCCTGGTGGTGAACAAATCGACGGTCCCGGTGGGCACCGCCGAGCGGGTCGCTCGACACATCGCCAGCGGCTTGCACGCGCGAGGTGCGCGGTTCGGCGTGCAGGTGGCGAGCAATCCGGAGTTTCTCAAGGAAGGCAGCGCCGTCGACGACTTCATGCGTCCGGACCGCGTCATCATCGGCAGCGACAGCGAGCAGGCCAGTCGGTGCCTGCAGCGTCTCTACAGCCCGTTCGTGCGCAACCGCGAGCGCGTGCTGCTGATGTCGCCGCGTGCGGCCGAGTTCAGCAAATATGCGGCAAATGCTTTCCTTGCAACGCGTATTTCATTCATCAACGAACTGGCCGGGCTCTGTGCGCACCTGGATGTGGACATCGAGCAGGTACGCCGTGGTATCGGCAGTGATACGCGTATTGGCAGTCACTTCATCTATGCCGGCTGCGGCTATGGCGGTTCGTGCTTCCCCAAGGACGTGCGCGCCTTGATCCACTGCGCCGAGCAGGCCGGATACCAACCCGCGATCCTGCAGGCAGTGCAGGCGCGTAACGAAGTGCAGAAGACCGTGCTGTTCGAAGCGCTGCATCAGCACTTCGGTGGTTTTCTGCGTGGGCGCACCGTGGCGATCTGGGGGTTGTCCTTCAAGCCCGGTACCGATGATGTGCGCGAGGCGCCCAGCTTGGTGCTGCTCGAGGCATTACTGGCCGCAGGCGTGCGGGTCCAGGCCTGCGACCCGGCGGCGATGGAGAGGGTTGCCGAGCGCTACCGGCACGCGACGGCCAGCGGCCAGTTGCGCCTCACTCAGGACCCCTACGCCTGTGCCGAAGGCGCGGACGCGCTGGTGCTGGTGACGGAATGGAAGCAGTTCCGCCAGCCGGATTTTGCACGTGTGCGAGGGCTGATGCGCATGCCGGTGCTGTTCGATGGCCGCAATATTTACGATCCGTCGGAACTATCTACACTAGGTTATCTCTATCATGGCATCGGTCGGCCAGGGGCAGGGCATTGTAAGGTGACCGCCGCCTGATTAGACTGCGCCGAACTCCACAGGCCCAGCCTTTGTTTAAGGATGTATATGATCAAAAAATGCTTGTTCCCGGCAGCCGGCTACGGCACCCGCTTCCTGCCTGCTACCAAAGCCATGCCCAAGGAAATGCTGCCGGTGGTCAACAAGCCACTGATCCAGTATGGCGTTGAAGAGGCGTTGGATGCAGGTCTGAGCGAGATCTCCATCGTCACCGGCCGCGGCAAGCGCGCCCTGGAAGACCACTTCGACATCAGCTATGAGCTGGAAAACCAGATCAAAGGCACCGACAAGGAAAAATACCTGGTCGGTATCCGCCGCCTGCTGGACGAGTGTTCCTTCTCCTACACCCGTCAGACCGAAATGAAGGGCCTGGGCCACGCCATTCTCACTGGCCGCCCACTGATCGGTGACGAGCCGTTCGCCGTGGTGCTGGCAGACGACCTGTGCGTCAACCCTGAAGGCGACGGCATCCTCACCCAGATGGTCAAGCTGTACAACCAGTTCCGTTGCTCGATCGTCGCCATCCAGGAAGTCGATCCGCAGGAAACCAACAAGTACGGTGTGATCGCGGGCGACATGATTCGCGATGACATCTACCGCGTCACCAACATGGTCGAGAAGCCCAAGCCGGAAGACGCACCGTCCAACCTGGCGATCATCGGTCGCTACATCCTCACCCCGGATATCTTCGACATCATCCAGAGCACCGAGCCAGGCAAAGGCGGCGAAATCCAGATCACCGACGCGCTGATGAAGCAAGCCCAGGACGGCTGCGTGCTGGCCTACAAGTTCAAGGGCAAGCGTTTCGACTGCGGTGGCGCCGAAGGCTACATCGAGGCGACCAACTTCTGCTTCGAGAACTACTACAAGACTGGCAAGGCGTACTGATCCGTCCGTGCTGGTACGAAAGCCACCCCTCGGGGTGGCTTTTTTGTTCCCGGCGAATAACGGCGGTATGCTGGTCGCCAGCCAAGGAGACTGAATACATGGCCTACGATTTTGATCTGTTCGTGATTGGCGCCGGTTCCGGCGGTGTACGCGCGGCGCGTTTCGCCGCAGGCTTCGGTGCCAAGGTGGCCGTGGCCGAAAGTCGCTACCTGGGCGGCACCTGTGTCAACGTCGGTTGCGTACCGAAAAAGCTGCTGGTGTACGGCGCCCATGTGGCCGATGAGCTTGAGCAGGCCGCCGGTTTTGGCTGGACGCTGGAAGAAGGGCACTTCGACTGGGGTACCTTGATCGCCAACAAGAACCGGGAGATCGAGCGCCTCAACGGTATCTACCGCAACCTGCTGGTCAACAGCGGCGTGACCTTGTTGCAAGGGCATGCCTACATCACTGGTGCCCATGAGGTCGAAGTCGAAGGCCAGCGGTACAGCGCCGAACATATTCTCATTGCCACCGGTGGCTGGCCGCAGGTGCCGGACATTCCAGGCAAGGAGCTGGCGATCACCTCCAACGAGGCGTTCTACCTCAAGGAACTGCCGCGTCGCGTGCTGGTGGTCGGCGGCGGCTACATCGCCGTGGAGTTTGCCGGCATCTTCCAAGGCCTGGGCGCCGATACCACGCTGCTGTACCGCGGTGATCTGTTCCTGCGCGGCTTCGATGGCTCGGTGCGTACCCACCTCAAGGAAGAGCTCCAAAAACGTGGCCTGGATCTTCAGTTCAACGCCGATATCCAGCGCATCGACCAGCAGGACGATGGCAGCCTCAAGGCGACCCTCAAGGATGGTCGCGAGCTGATCGCCGATTGCGTGTTCTACGCAACCGGGCGGCGCCCGATGCTGGACAACCTGGGGCTGGAAAACACCGGTGTCGAACTCGATGCCCGTGGCTTCATCCGGGTGGACGAGCAGTACCAGACCACCGAGCCCTCGATCATCGCCATCGGTGATGTGATCGGTCGCGTTCAGCTCACCCCAGTGGCCTTGGCCGAAGGCATGGCGGTGGCACGTCGCCTGTTCAAGCCCGAGCAATACCGAGCGGTGGACTACCAGAACATCCCTACCGCCGTGTTCAGCCAGCCGCCGATCGGCACGGTGGGCCTGACCGAGGAGCAGGCGCTTGAGGCCGGGCACAAGGTTCAGATCTTCGAAAGCCGCTTCCGCGCCATGAAACTGACCCTGACGGACATTCAGGAAAAGACCTTGATGAAACTGGTGGTCGATGCCGAGACCGACAAGGTCCTGGGCTGCCACATGGTCGGGCCGGATGCCGGGGAGATCATCCAAGGCCTGGGTGTGGCCCTGAAAGCCGGCGCAACCAAGCAGCAGTTCGACGAAACCATCGGCGTGCACCCGACGGCCGCCGAAGAGTTCGTGACGATGCGCACGGCAACACGCTGATCGCGCCTTTTCCGTTCCTGCATGGCCTCGCCGCGACGAGGCCATGATTCTTACTTACCAGTTGAGACTTTCATCTACATGACTGGTAAGTCATCCGACATCTTGTTCCTGGGACCTTGCTGATACTGCGCCTACGTCCGGCAACCGGACGCAGCCTGACACGTGTCAGAGCTTTACATCAGCAATCAGAAGGTGATCATGAACAAACTTTCCAAAGCCTTGTGCGCAGCCTGTGGCAGCGCGCTTCTCTATGCCGGCATCGCGCAGGCGGATCACGGCGAAATCAGCTTCAGTGGCCAAGTGCTTGCGCCGACCTGCATCGTCAATGGCGGCAATGGCAACCTGCCGGTCAGCCTGCCGGACGTCAATGCGACGTTGCTCTCTCGGCCTGGGCAGGTGGCCGGGCAAACGTCCTTCCAACTGCGCTTGACCAACTGCGCCCCAACCGTAAGCCGAGTCTCGACCTACTTCGAACCGGGGCCGAGCATCAGTCCTGAAGGCAGGCTCATCGTGGATGCCGGCGGCAGTCGCAATGTCCAGATAGAGCTGCTCAACAGCAGCCTCGCACCGATGGACCTGTTGGCCGCAAAACGCAGCCAGCGCTCCCAGCTGGTGCAGGTCGTCGGTGGCAACGCCACGCTCGACTATCACGCGCGTTACTACGCGACCGGAGCCGCTACGCCAGGGCTGGTTTCCACCCGCGTCCAGTATTCGCTCGATTACCTCTGAGCTTCCTCGGGCAGGCGTCAGCGCCTGCCCTCGCTGCCATTCACAGAAGTAGGCATTCGATGTTCGTTCAACTCAACGCTCTCAGGCGCTGGGCGCTGCTGGCTATATGGCTGTCCTGCGCCGATGCGAGTGCCAGCGTGGTCATTTCCAGTACACGTGTCGTCTATCCGGCCGACCAGACCGAAATCACCCTTAAACTCAGCAATGAAGGGCGCAACCCGTCCCTGGTCCAGGCCTGGATCGATGAGGGGCCTGCCCAGACGGATGCCCAGACGCTACAGGCTCCGTTCAGCCTGGTGCCCTCGCTGTTTCGTCTGGACCCTGGCAAAGGGCAGAGCCTGAGGCTGTTCCATACGGGTGAAACGATGCCCGAGGACCGTGAGAGCCTGTACTGGCTCAATGTGCTCGACGTCCCACCCAAAGGCGCGGGCAACAGTCTTCAGGTTTCCCTACGTACCCGTATCAAGCTGTTCTATCGCCCTACGAAGTTGCCGGGCAATGTCGCAGAAGCGCATCAGACCTTGCGCTGGCGTGTCCTGCGCCATGGGGGCGGCGGGGTATTGCAGGCAGACAACCCCAGCCCGTACTTCGTCAATCTGGCCAAGTTGGAGGTGCACCAGGGGAGTCAGGTGCTCGACCTCGAGCCGGGCCACATAGCCCCTTTCTCGAACACTCGATTCAACGCGCCAGGCTTGAAGGTTGGCGGCGCCGTCGAGGTGCGCTACGCGTTCATCGATGACTACGGTGCGGTTCATGAGCGGCCAGAGGCCGTGAGCCTCGAGTGGACGAACTGAGGTGGGCCCATGAGTCGCGGGACGTTCATCGGCAGCTTGCCCGGGTGCTTGGTTGCCAGCCTGGGGATGGGGCCGGCCACGGCGATCGAGTTTGACGCAGGGTTGCTCAGGCAAGGGTCGTCACTGGACTTGCGCCGTTTCGAGGGGGAAGCCGTCGTTCCGCAAGGGCATTTCACGTTGGATGTTGTACTCAACCAGCAATGGAAAGGTCGGTTACCGGTCTTGTTGAAGAGTCAATCACCCGGTGACCAGGCAACACCTTGCTACAGCGAGGGCTTGTTGGAGCGTCTGGGCCTGGATCTGCAATCCTTGGCCAGCGATACCCTGCAACGCCTCAAGAAGGATGGCGGCTGCCTGGCACTGTCTGAGTTACAAGTGCCCGCCAGCGAGACACTGGATTTTGGCGCATTGCGGTTGGATCTGGTGGTGGCGCAACAGGTTCTAAGCCGTCAATCCGACGGCCACTTTCCTGCGGATCAGTGGGACAGTGGGGTGAGCGCGGGTTTTATCGATTACCGATTCAACCGCTATCAACAGAATGCCTTGCAGCAGGGCGGTCGTACTCGTCAAGAGTTCCTGGGCCTGCGCATGGGGTTGAACACAGGTGATTGGTACTGGCGTCACGAGGGGCGCTGGCAAGGGGGGGACACAGGCGCTTCGTACTACCAGGCGGGTGGATTGTCGGTCAGGCGGGATATCCCAAAGTGGTCGTCGCAAGTGACACTCGGTGATAGCTACAGCCGTGGCGACGTTTTTGATGCCAGTGCGTTACGGGGCGTGTTGTTGAACAATGACGAGCGCATGCTCCCGCACGCCCAGCGCGGTTTTTCCCCCGTGGTCAGCGGTGTGGCCAACAGCACGGCGTTGCTGAGCATCCGCCAGCGCGGTGTGCTGGTGCACGAGTCGACGGTCGCCCCTGGCCCTTTCGAAATCGATGACCTCTACGCCAGCGGTCTGAACGACGATCTTGAGGTCACCCTGCGCGAGGCCGATGGCGATGTGCGTACCTTCTTCGTGCCGAGCCAGGCCGCGCCGCTTGCCTTGCGTCCGGGAAGCAAGCGGTTCGAGTTCGGTGCGGGTGTCTGGCGCGACGAGCTGGGGCAGACAGGGCCAGGTCACCTGCAGGGGAGTTGGCAGCAAGGGCTGAACAATCACCTGAGTCTGCATGGCGGTGGCTGGTTGGCCACCGATTATCTGGCCAGTGCCATGGGGGTCGCGATCAATAGTGGCTTTGGCGCTGTCGGCCTGACCGGCTACCACAGCCGCGTTTCGCTGGACCGGGACGTTGCAGGGCAGGCCTGGCGGATAAGCTGGCGACACAGGCTCGCCGCGTGGGGTACCGACGTTGGCGCGACCTTGATGCAAAGCGAGGGTTACTATCGTTTCGATGATTTTGCTCAGGCGAACCAGGGCCAGTCGCTGGTCTCCGCGCGTCGACGTGTCGGGCTCACCCTCAACCAGCCGCTGGGCTCGCAAGGAGGTCGTCTGGCGCTGACGGCCGGTTGGGGGCAGGGCGCAGACAACCACAACAGCTACAGTCTGGGCTACAACAACCATCTGGGAAAACTCAACTACGGGCTGCGGCTCAGCCGTGAACGGCGACCTTCTGGCCAGGCGCTCGATAGGTTCACGTTCACGGCCAGCCTGCCGCTTGGGGAGCGGCGGCGTGCTTCGTTGAGCAGTGGAATGACGGTGGACTCGCAGGGGCTCGGCCGTTCGAATGTGCGTTGGCGTACAACGGCTGGGGAGCGTGAGCAATGGGGGTATGGCCTGGCCGCCGTGCGTCAGGAAGGGCCTCGGGGTGGGGCGGGGTTCGATGCCAATCTGCTGCATCGTGGCTCGTTTGGCGAACTGAGCGCCTCGTTCGCCGATCGGCACACTCATCGTCAAGCCACGCTGGGCGCCCAAGGGGCGCTGGTTGCCCATCCGGGGGGCTTGTCCCTGGCGCCGCCTTTGGGTGAAAGCTTTGCCATCGTCCATGCGCCGGGCGCGAATGCGGCGCGGCTTCGCCAGCATCCTCAAATACGCCTCGATGAGCGCGGGTTCGCGGTGGTGCCTGCGTTGCTGCCTTATGGCCTGAACACGGTGGAGCTCGACCCGAAGGGTATGTCCACGGATGTCGAACTGCAACTCACTGGCCAGTCGGTGGTGCCTCGGTCAGGTGCGGCGAGTTGGTTGCACTATCCGACCCGTAGCGGTCATCCACTGATGCTGCATGCGCTCAAGGAGGATGGACAGGCACTGCCCTTCGGTGCATTGGTGCTGGATGAGGTAGGCAGTGAGCGAGGCATGGTCGGCCAGGGCAGCCGCCTGCATGTGCGGGGCGACGGGCAGCGAGGCCGGCTCAAGGTGATCTGGGGGGAGGCGAGTGATCAACAGTGCTGGCTGGACTATAGCGCCAATCCCAGTGGGAGGCTCGAAGCGTCGTCATGCGCAACGGTCGGCCCGTCTTAGGAATCAAAGCATCTATTGAGTCCTGAGACTTATAGCCAAAACCAATCACAAGCATGAGGTTTGCCAATGAGCCTTTATCGGAACAGGCGGTTAGGATTCTCTCCGTCAACTGATTTCAACCCATGAAGGAGCGTCTCCATGCCTATCATCAACAGCCAGGTCAAACCGTTCAACGCGACTGCCTACCACAAGGGCGAATTCGTCCAGGTCAGCGAAGCCGACCTCAAAGGCAAGTGGTCTGTCGTGTTCTTCTACCCAGCTGACTTCACTTTCGTTTGCCCGACCGAGCTGGGTGACCTTGCTGACAACTACGCCGAGTTCCAGAAACTGGGCGTGGAAATCTACGGCGTGTCCACCGACACCCACTTCACCCACAAAGCCTGGCACGACACTTCGGACACCATCGGCAAGATCCAGTACCCGCTGATCGGTGACCCGACCCACGTCATCGCCCGCAACTTCGACGTGCTGATCGAAGAAGCCGGTCTGGCTGATCGCGGTACCTTCGTGATCAACCCGGAAGGTCAGATCAAAATCGTCGAAATCAACGACGGCGGCGTAGGCCGTGACGCCAGCGAACTGCTGCGCAAGGTCAAGGCTGCCCAGTACGTCGCTGCTCACCCAGGCGAAGTCTGCCCGGCCAAGTGGAAAGAAGGCGAAGCCACCCTGGCTCCGTCCCTGGACCTGGTCGGCAAGATCTGATTTTCGCCCGATAAGCGCCTGCGCGACGACCATGCTGCGCAGGTACTTCTCGAACGAAAATCCGCCGATGTGCATGTCGTGGGCGGTAGCCAGCCGCCAAAGCTGAAGTAGCAACCGCCCCGTAAAAACGCCCGGGCGCTATCGCCTGGGCGTTTTTGTATCCGAGTTTTGAAAAAGGAATCGCCCGTATGTTGGACGCCACGCTTAAATCGCAACTGAAAACCTACCTGGAGCGGGTCACCCAGCCGATAGAGATCGTTGCTTCCCTCGACGACGGCGCGAAATCCCGCGAATTGCACGACCTGCTGGTGGAAATCGCCGGCTTGTCGAACCTCATTACCTTGCGCGAGGATGGCGCCGACGCCCGTCGCCCCTCGTTCTCGCTCAACCGCCCGGGGGCTGACATCAGCCTGCGCTTCGCCGGCATCCCCATGGGCCACGAATTCACCTCCCTGGTGCTGGCGCTGCTTCAGGTCGGCGGCCATCCCTCCAAGGCCAGCGTCGAGGTAATCGAACAGATCCAGGCTCTGGAAGGCGAATTTACCTTCGAAACCTACTTCTCGCTGTCGTGCCAGAACTGCCCGGACGTCGTCCAGGCTCTGAACCTGATGGCCGTGCTCAACCCCAACGTGCGACATGTGGCTATCGACGGTGCGCTGTTCCAAGATGAAGTCGAATCGCGCAAGGTCATGGCGGTGCCGAGCATCTACCTCAACGGCGAAGTCTTCGGCCAGGGCCGCATGGGCCTGGAGGAAATCCTCGGCAAGATCGACACCAACGCTGGCGCCCGTGAGGCCGAGAAGATCAACGCGAAGGACGCCTTCGATGTGCTAGTGGTTGGCGGTGGTCCCGCAGGCGCTTCGGCAGCCATTTATGCGGCGCGCAAAGGCATCCGTACCGGTGTTGCTGCCGAGCGTTTCGGTGGCCAGGTGCTCGATACCCTGGCGATCGAAAACTTCATTTCCGTACAGGAGACCGAAGGGCCGAAGCTGGCCAGGGCCTTGGAAGAACACGTCAAGCAGTACGATGTGGACATCATGAACCTGCAACGCGGCGAAGCGTTGATCCCGGGCACCAATGGCGCTCTGCACGAGGTGCGTCTGGCCGGCGGCGCCTCGCTCAAGGCCAAGACCGTGATCCTCGCCACGGGTGCCCGCTGGCGCGAAATGAACGTGCCGGGTGAACAGGAGTACCGTGCTCGTGGCGTAGCCTACTGCCCACACTGTGATGGCCCGCTGTTCAAGGGCAAGCGTGTGGCGGTGATCGGAGGGGGCAACTCCGGTGTGGAAGCGGCCATCGACCTGGCCGGCATCGTCGCCCAGGTGACCCTGATCGAGTTCGACAGCCAACTGCGCGCCGATGCCGTGCTGCAACGCAAGCTGCACAGCCTGCCGAACGTGAAGGTCATCACCAGCGCCCTCACCACCGAGGTGCTGGGCAATGGCGAAAAGGTCACGGGCCTGCGCTACAAGGACCGCAACAGCGATGAGCTGCACGACCTGGCGCTTGAAGGCATCTTCGTGCAGATCGGCCTGCTGCCGAACACCGACTGGCTCAAGGGCACGGTCGAGCTGTCGCCGCGTGGTGAGATCATCGTCGACGCCAAGGGGCAGACCAATATTCCCGGCGTGTTCGCTGCCGGCGACGTGACCACGGTGCCGTACAAGCAGATCGTCATCGCCGTGGGCGAAGGGGCCAAGGCTTCACTGGCCGCCTTCGACCACCTGATTCGTACTTCGGCACCGGCCTGAGTCGAACCGTAGCCTGAGAAAACGCCGCCCCCCCTTTGAGAGTGGCGGCGTTTTCATGTGGGGCAGAGCGCTTTGTGGGTACGGGCTTGCTCGCGAACAGGCCGGTACAGGCGGCTCGATACGATCGGTCCTGCAGAGCGCTGCAGCGCAGGTGTCTATTATGAATGACAGATACCTGACGGACCCATGAGCCATGACCCCGATCAGCCGCGAACCCTGGTGGCTAGAGCCACCCAAGCCCGGGCAGAAGGAGCAGGACCTGCACTGGGGTTACCTGGAGATCTACGCCGACGGGCGCACGGTCTTCGTCGACCAGCGCCCCAGCGACCAGGAACTGGCTGAGCGCAAGAGTTGCCGCAACTTCCCTGATGCCGATCAGCCCTGACTCACCCCTCCAATACAGCGAGGCGCGCTTCCAGCGCCGCGACGCGTGCTTCCAGCGCCTCGATCCGCTCATCCGAGACATGGGCGCCGCTGCTGCGTTCGCCGCCACCCTGCTGGCGCGCAGCCAGGATCGCCTCGATTTCCGCTGGGTCGCCCAAAGCGTGGGTGTAGCGGTCTTCGCGTTGACCGGCCTGGCGTGGCAGGTGCAGCGCCAGGCCTCGTGAAATCAGGCGCTCGAGCTGGTGCTGGATCTGGTCGACGTCTTCGAAGTCATGGAGGCGGTTGCTGCGGGTCAGCAGTTCGTTAAGAGTCTGTGGCCCGCGCAGGAACATCAGTCCCATCAGCACCAGTTGTGCTGGCACCAGTTCCAATGCCTTGTCCACCCGTTGCTCCCAGCGATCGGCCCGGCTGCCCATCTGCAGTCGGATCATCTCTTGCCCTTCGAGGGTGCGCAGGGCTTGGCCGACCTGGCCGGGGGAGAGGTTCATCACCGGTTCACGGCTGGTCTTCTGGTTACAGGCCAGCACCAGGGCGTTGAGGGTCAGCGGGTAGGTTTCCGGGCTGGTGGCTTGCTTTTCGATCAGCGAACCGAGCACGCGGATCTCGATGCTGCTGAAACGGCCTTCGCCTGCGGTTTCGTGTTCTGACATGGCCCTGTCTCATTGCGAGGAAAAGGCCACTAGCCTAGGTAAAGCTGCCGCGTTAGGCAATTGGGACCGCTCCCGCAGGAGTATCTGCAGGAGCGATCTTGTGTCACGAAAGGGCCGCATAGCGGCCCCTGCGGACTCAAGCGCTACGACGTTCCTGCCCCAGACACGCCGCCGCGGTGAACAGTACATCGGTCGAGGAGTTGAGCGCGGTCTCGGCTGAATCCTGCAACACCCCAATGATGAAACCGACTGCTACCACCTGCATGGCGATCTCGCTTGGGATCCCGAACAGGCTGCAGGCCAGCGGAATCAACAACAGCGAGCCACCAGCCACGCCTGAGGCGCCGCAGGCGCACACGGCCGCCACCACGCTCAGCAGTACAGCGGTCGGCAGATCCACGGGAATGCCCAGGGTGTGTACGGCGGCCAGGGTCAGCACGGTGATGGTGATCGCCGCGCCCGCCATGTTGATGGTCGCACCCAGTGGGATCGACACCGAATAGGTGTCTTCATGCAACCCAAGCTTCTCCGAGAGCGCCAGGTTGACCGGAATGTTGGCCGCCGAGCTGCGGGTGAAGAACGCTGTGATGCCGCTTTCGCGTAGGCACATGAAGACCAGCGGGTAGGGGTTGCGACGGATTTTCCAGAACACGATCAGCGGATTGACCACCAAGGCCACGAACAGCATGCAGCCGATCAGCACCATCAGCAGATGCAGATAGCCGAGCAGGGCGTCCAGGCCCGACTGGGCCAGGGTCGAGGCGACCAGGCCGAAGATGCCCAAGGGCGCGAAGCGAATGACCACCCGTACGATCAACGTGACGCCGTTGGACAAGTCCTCGACCACGCTGCGGGTGGTTTCTCCAGCATGACGGATGGCTACGCCCAGGCCGATGGCCCACGTCAGAATGCCGATGAAGTTGGCATTGAGCAGTGCATTGACCGGGTTGTCCACGGCGCTCAGGGCCAGGCCTTGCAGCACTTCGCTGATGCCGCCAGGCGCAGTGAGCGAGACATCGCCGGTGCTGAGCACCAGGTTGGACGGGAAGGCCATGCTGGCGACCACTGCCACTACCGAGGCGGCGAAGGTGCCTAGCAGGTACAGCCAGAGGATCGGCCTGATGTGGGTTTCCTGGCCATGTCGGTGGTTGGCGATCGAGGCCATGACCAGGATGAACACCAGCACCGGTGCGACGGCTTTCAGTGCGCTGACGAAGACTTTGCCGAGAAAGGCGAGGTCGCGGGCGATCGCCGGGGCGAGCAGGGCCAGGACAATGCCGGCCACCAGGCCGATGCAGATCTGCGTCACCAGGCCGGTGCGGTTGATGAAACGAAGGACGGGTGTCATGTGCAGCAGAATCTCGTTTTTGTAAAACCGCCAACTTTAACACAGAGCTCTGTAGGCCTGTTCTGAGCTCGGACGTCCGGGCTGCTTCGTCGCCTTCGCAGGTTGCGGCGCCTGCAAGAACGCTGTAGTCACCAATGAAACAGCTCCCGACGCGCCCCTTCGGTAATGGCCACGATGCCCGGGTGGGTCACCTTGCGTTCCACCGAGATGGCATAGAAGGACTCGTTCACCGCCTCGGTCTGCCCGATCAGCTCGACGCCATACTGGCGGCACACTTCTTCGGCGATCACGCTGGGTGCCACGAAAATCCCACTACCGGACTGCCCGAAGGCCTGCATCAAGGCACTGTCATCGAATTCGCCGATGATCCGTGGGTGCAGCTGCTGCTCGGCCAACCAACGTAGCAACCGGCTGCGGACCACGGTCTCCTGGCCCGGGATCAACAGCGGTGCGTCGTCCAGGCAGGCAGGGAACGGTTGGGAATGCTGGCGCGCCAGCGCCGGGGTGGCGAAGAAACTCAGGCCACATTCACCCAGTTTCTGGCTGTAGCCTTTGATGTCCAGGTGGCCGGGCATCGGGCTGTCGGAGATCACCAGGTCGAGGCGCTGGATGGCCAGGTCAGCCAGCAGGCGTTCGAGTTTGTCTTCGCGGCAATTGATGCGCAGCACGTTGTCCAGTTCCATGGTCGGCGCCAGCAGGCGATAGACAATGGACTTGGGCACGACGTCGGCGACACCTACGCGAAACAAGATCTGCTCCTGCGGGCCTGCACGCAGCAGGGCTTCCAGCTCGCTGCCAATCTGGAACATCTGTTCGGCGTAGCCCAGGGTCTGGCGGCCGGTCTCGGTCAGCTCCAGCTGGCGCCCGACACGGTGGAACAGCTCCAGGCCGTAGGTCTGCTCGAGCAGGCTGATCTGCCCGCTGATGGTCTGGGGTGTCAGGTTCAGTTGTTCGCTGGCCCGGGCAATGCTGCCGGTCTTGGCCACCACCCAGAAGTAGTGAAGCTGCCGATAGTTGAGCATGGAAGACGCTTGATATTCGAGAAAACCGAAGTATAACCAGTAAAAATACGAATTTTCCTGAGGTGTCGCGCTCTTTAGAATCGCCACCTATCAGGCGTTACATGCGCCGTCGGAAATTCGAAACAGCGAGGACCCCATGTTGCAACTCAAATCCATCGGCACTCCCTTGGTGCTGGTCTTGGCCCTGTTCAGCCTTGCCGGCTGCGACCAGGCCGAGAAATCTGCCCAGCAGATGCTCGACCAGGCCGCCGAGTCGGCCAAGCAGGCGATCGACAAGACCAACGAAGCTGCTCAGCAGGCCTTGAGCGAGGCCATCGGCTCTGAGGGCGCCAAGCCCAAGGCCGCTGAAGATAAAAGCGGCACCCAGGACATCTGACCAGGACCCGATGCAGGACTAAATCATGGAATATTTGCTGGAACTCGCTGCAAGCCCCGCTGCCTGGGTCGCCCTGGCCACCCTGGTGGCCATGGAGATCGTGCTGGGTATCGACAACCTCATTTTCATCTCGATCCTCACCAACAAGTTACCTGAAGCCTACCGCTCCAAGGCGCGGCGTATCGGTATCAGCATGGCGCTGGTCATGCGTCTGGCGTTGCTCTCGACCGTGGCCTGGATCGTCCAGTTGACCGAGCCTGTGATCGATGTGTTCGGCCACAGCTTCTCCTGGAAAGACATGATTCTCATTGCCGGTGGTCTGTTCCTGCTGTGGAAAGCGACCAAGGAGATCCACGAAAGCGTCGACCCGCATGGCGCCAAGGAAGAAGCCAAGGCTGGCTCGAAGGTGACCCTGGGCTTCGCCGCCGCAATCGGCCAGATCCTGATGCTCGACATCGTCTTCTCGATCGACAGCATCATCACCGCCGTGGGCATGACCGAGCATCTGCCGATCATGATCATCGCTGTGATCAGTGCCGTAGTCGTGATGCTGGTAGCTGCCGACCCGCTGGCCAGGTTCATCAACGACAACCCGACGGTTGTGATGCTGGCGCTGGGCTTCCTGATCATGATCGGCATGACCCTGATCGCCGAAGGCTTCGGTGCCCATGTGCCAAAAGGCTACGTGTACGCCGCGATGGCCTTCTCTACCGCGATCGAAGTGCTCAACATCATGGCGCGCCGGGCGCGGCTCAAGCGCGAAGCTGCCGAGGGCTGATCACTCGGAGCGTAAAGGGAGGGGGCGCAGTGCGCCCCTTCGCTATTCAGGGATCAGGGAAATGGCAGCGAGGGGAGAGCGGTTGCCCTCGCGTGGGCTGCGCCGGCAGGCCTGGGCCGGCCGATCAGTGCGCCTCCAGGTGCCGCCGCGCACGACGCGTCGGCTGGGGCTTGGGCAACGGTTGCGGTGGCAGGTGATGATGAGAGTGCCTGCGCACGATGCGCAGCACCCCCCACAGCATGGCGGCAGCGACGCTCAACCACATCCCCACCAGCATCAGAATCGCCATTGTCAGGCTCATGTGTGCCTCCTTCTCTCAGGCGGACACTGGGCTCGCCTTCCAGACACTGCTTTAGTCTAGCCCGTAGGGCAGGGCGTTCCATTGACCGAAGGTCTATTCCCTTGGGCCGTTTCGTTCCAAGCCAGCGACGGGCTATACCCGAACACGTACCCAGCCTATGATCGGAGCCCAGGGCCGGGCGCTGCCTGCCTGGCGACGGAACAAGCGAGTGCCCATGTTGCAAGAAACCTTCACATCATCGCGCCGGCTGCTGGCTGCGTGCCTGGTCGCGGCCAGCCTGGCCGGTTGCGCCAGTGGTCCGTCGCCGGTCACGAAGGGCCAGGCGCAGCGGGTCGAGATCAGCAGCGTGCCGTTCTATCGCGGCAAGGCCAATCACAGCGGGGCCATGGCACTGGCGGCCCTGCTGTCGCAACAGGGCGTGGTCATCACGCCGGGGTTGCTGGAAAAACCCCTCAATCTGCCACAGGGCGCAGATGCGCTGGACACCGGTATTCCCAAGGTGGCGCGCGAATACGGCATGGTCGTCTATCCCTTGGACAAGCGTCTGGACGCCTTGCTGACCCAGGTGGCGGCAGGCAATCCGGTGCTATTGCGTTACGAAGAAGGTTCGGCCTTTTGGAGTGAGCCGCGCTACGCGGTGCTGATTGGCTATGACAGCTACAAGGGGCGGGTGCTGTTGCGTTCGGGGATGCAGCGTCGGCTGCTGATGGCGTTCGATGATTTCGAGGCCGCCTGGGCGAAGACGGGAAGTTGGGCGGTGCTGGTGCAGCCACCGAAGCAATTGCCGGCGCAGGTGGACCGCCAGCGCTGGCTGCAGGCTGCCGACGAACTGGCTCGGGCAGGCCAGGAGATCGCGGCGAAGCAGGCGGTCCGCAGCCTGGGCCAGTAATGCAATTGCGGGCCAAGCGCGCTCCTGTAGCCGGAAGCGCGCTTGGCCCGCAATAAGGCCGACAAAACCTGGGGCGACGCTTTTGTCGCCCCGGTGCGTCTTAGATGCCCAGGCGGTCGCGCAGGCTGTAGTACCAGGCGCCCAGGGCGCTGAACGGTACGCGCAGCAACTGACCACCCGGGAACGGGTAGTGCGGCAGGCCGGCGAAGGCGTCGAAGCGCTCGGCCTGGCCACGCAGAGCCTCGGCCAGCACCTTGCCCGCCAGGTGGGTGTAGGTCACGCCGTGACCGGAGCAGCCCTGGGAGTAGTAGATGTTGTCGCCGATACGACCCACTTGCGGCAGGCGCGACAGGGTCAGCAGGAAGTTGCCGGTCCAGGCGAAGTCGATCTTCACGTCCTTGAGCTGCGGGAAGGCCTTGAGCATCTTCGGACGGATGATGGCCTCGATGTTGGCCGGGTCGCGAGCACCGTAGACCACGCCACCGCCGAAGATCAGGCGCTTGTCGCTGGTCAGGCGGTAGTAGTCGAGCAGGTAGTTGCAGTCCTCGACGCAGTAGTCTTGTGGCAGCAGGGTACGGGCCAGTTCTTCGCTCAGCGGCTCGGTGGTGATCACCTGGGTGCCGCAGGGCATGGACTTGGCGGCCAGCTCGGGTACCAGGTTGCCCAGGTAGGCGTTACCGGCAACGATGATGAACTTGGCGCGCACCTTGCCTTGCGGGGTGTGCACGACCGGGTTGGCACCGCGCTCGATGCGCACGGCCGGGGTCTGCTCATAGATCACGCCACCCAGCGACTCGACCGCGGCGGCTTCGCCCAGGGCCAGGTTCAGTGGGTGGATGTGGCCGCCGCTCATGTCCAGCATGCCGCCGACATAGTTGTCGCAGGCGACCACTTCGCGGATGCGCTTCTGGTCCATCAGTTCCAGCTGGGTGTGGCCGAAGCGTTCCCACAGGCGCTTTTGCGATTCCAGGTGGCCCATCTGCTTGGCGCTCAGTGCAGCGAACACGCCGCCGTCTTTCAGGTCGCACTGGATGTTGTACTTGGCCACGCGCTCACGAATGATGCGCCCGCCTTCGAAGGCCATCTGACCCAGCAGTTGTGCCTGCTTGGGGCCGACGGTGCGCTCGATGACGTCGATGTCGCGGCTGTAGCTGTTGACGATCTGGCCGCCGTTACGGCCCGATGCGCCGAAGCCGACCTTGGCTGCCTCGACGATGCTCACCTTGAAGCCGTTTTCCAGCAGGAACAGGGCGCTGGAAAGGCCGGTGTAGCCCGCGCCGATGATGCAGATGTCAGTCTCCACCTCACCCTGCAGCGCCGGACGTGGCGGCACCGGGTTGGCCGAGGCGGCGTAGTAGGACTGGGGGTAGGGGGTATTGGCCATGCTCGGGGAACCTCGTGTTTTATATTTTTAACGAATGTACCGATGCTATCAATAATAATAAACACCCGCTAGTCGTCCGTTGAAAATCCTTTACTCCCCCCGTTGTTTCGCTTCGGGTAAATATTTTTAAGATTCAGTGGGTTAGCGCGAAAAAAACAGTTGACAGCGTTTTTGGAGCGCGTAGAATGCGCCCTCATCGACAGGCACATAGCTCAGTTGGTTAGAGCACCACCTTGACATGGTGGGGGTCGTTGGTTCGAGTCCAATTGTGCCTACCAAACAAAAGCCCCGGTTTTCCGGGCACCAAAAAGGGCGATCCGAAAGGGTCGCCCTTTTTGTTTTTGCAAATCGTTTGCAAAATCTCCCACCTGGGTTTTGTCCATTCCGACCTTGCCAGTCATCAGGAGCATGCGCTGCTTTCGAAGCAACCCGCTGCCTGTATGAAATGTGTTCGCGCGCAGGCCAGACAGGGCGAAACGGGGCGAGCCAGCGCAGAGCATCCGCCCCTGAGCCTGCGTGGGAGAAATAGCAATGCTCCCCAGGGGGCAGTCTCGCTGACTGAACATCTAGTCATGTTTGGTATGGGGCGCTGGATGCTGCTCAAGGTTTTTCAGCAGCGACCGGCTGGATAATGGCGGGCTCTGTAGGGGGAAGGCCAGCAGCATGAAGCTTATCGGTAATCTGCTTCGCAAGGGCATGGTACAGAGAAGTCGGAGATATCCATCCAGAAATGGCCGCCGCCATCAGTGTCGCTGCCAGCATGGGAATGGCTAGATCCGGACTGTGTGTCAGCTCAAGCACGATGACCGAGGCGGTCAGTGGGGAGCGGGTTACCCCGGCCAAGTATGCGCCCATTCCGAGCAGTGAGCAGGCTTGCGGGTCAACGTCAGGTAGCATGCTTAAGAGAGGCTCGAATGCCGCGCCGATGCTCAGCGAAGGCGAAAAGAGCCCGCCAGGAATCCCCGAGAGGTACGAGACGACATTGGCCAGAAACTTCCACAGGAGAAAGCTTGAATCCGTGATCGGTTGGCCTTCCAGCAAGGCACGGGTTTCATCGTACCCGGTGCCGAAAACATGATTGCCAGAAACCAGACCCAACGAGGCCAGCAGCAATCCGCAGATCGCAGCAAAACGCACCGGATAGCGCCCGCGTACCGCGCATAGCCGCCCAAGCACGCCCTTGTTAGTGGGCAGTACCAGCTTGGCGTAAAAGCCACCCAGCAGCCCTCCCAGAACTGCGCAGGCAGGTACGATGCTCCAGCCCCAGCCCATCGGCATCCGACCGCTGATTTCTCCAAAATAAGCGTAATGCCCCATCAGCCCCAAGGTGACGACTCCACCAATCAGTACCGCAGTGAGCACCAAGCCGCTGAAGCGTTGCTCGAACGTGCGGCTCAATTCCTCAATGGCAAACACCACCCCCGCCAAAGGTGTGTTGAAGGCCGCCGCGATACCCGCTGCGCCTCCCGCGAGCACCAGGCCCGCAATGGTTCGCCTGCCATGCAGGCCTAAACGCCGGCCAAAGGTATAGAGCACGGCCGCGCCGATGTGGACGGTGGGGCCTTCGCGGCCAACCGAGCCGCCGACCAACAGTGCGCCCAACGTCAGGCTCATGCGTGCCGCAGCCACGGGGAGCGAGAGTAATCGGGCGCGCAGCCGTCGAGAGGGCATTTCCAAGGCGGCTATGACTTGGGGAATGCCGCTGCCCTTGGCATTCTCAAACCATCGCTGCGTCAGATAAGCCAGGAGCGCGAAACCAAGCGGAGTGATGAGCAGAGGTGACCAAGGCGCCCATTCCAGCAAGCGCTTGAACGAAGCGAACGCCGCGTCGGCCAGCCAAGCGAACGCCAGGGCAACGAGCCCCACCAGCAGCGCCCCGACCCAGAATGCCAGTCGCTGACGCCATTCTCGCCAGCGTGAACGGCGAAGGAGGGAAGGTACAGGACGGGTAGGTTCGGACATTGCCCACACATGGCTGACTTGGAAAGCCGTGAGTATGGCGTGTTTTACCGGGCAGGCCTACCCGACACGGGGTGTAGTGGTGCCAGGTGGGGCGATCCACGTGCCCGCTTGCAATGGACCGCCCGTGCGAGGTTGGTGCTAGGTGGTCGAACGTGCCTTGGTAACAGAGGGGGCTTTTCGTATGCTCCACACCCCCCAGACCAAGCCAAGCGCGGCCGCGATCAGCGAAGCGGATAACACGCCTAGTTTGGCTGCCCCTAGCGAGCCTGGGTCGACGAAAGCGAGGTTGGCGATGAAGATTGACATGGTGAATCCGATACCGGCCAGCAGCCCAATCAAGATAATGCCGCGCCAGGTGACCTCGGCGGGAAGCGCGCACCAGCCCAAGCGCACCATCAGCCAACTGACGCTGACGATCCCCAGGGGCTTGCCTGCTACCAGGGCGACAGCGACGGCAAGCATTACCCACTGGGGTGTCTCAGCGGACAGATCGACCCCCGAAAGACTTACCCCAGCATTGGCCAAGGCGAACACCGGCATGATGCCGAAGGCTACCCAGGGGTGCAGGGCACCTTGCATACGTACCACCGGTGGTACCAGTTCGCGCTGCGCCAAGCGCAGTCGTTTCAGAGGGTCCATGAGGTCGCTGGCATCCTGCTCAGGCGCCTTGGCACGCCCTAGCAATTCTCCGGTAAAACGGGTGATTGCATCCAATGGGCGCTCACGCATTGGCATCGCGGTCACAGGTGTCATCAGGCCCAGCACAACGCCTGCGAGGGTCGGGTGGGCTCCGGTCAACAGGATCCCCAGCCAAGTGATCGCGCCAGGAATGACATAGGCGTAGGCAGCACCCACACCGATCTTCTGAAGCCCGATCACCATTAGCAGGCCGATCACCGCAACAACGAAACCGGTGTAATCAAGGCCGCCGGAATAGAAAAACGCGATGATCAGCACTGCGATGATGTCATCAATGATCGCCAGGGCCAGCAGAAACACACGGACGTTCGACGGGATCGACTTGCCGAGCAGCGCCAGTACCCCTACCGCGAAGGCGATATCTGTAGCCGTCGGTACTGCCCAGCCTCGTTGTTCTGCCGACGCGTGACCAAAACTCAGGTAGAGGAGCGCGGGTACCGCTACGCCGCCAATGGCGGCTGCCATGGGTAGCGTGGCTTGGCGCAGACTGGACAGTGCGCCCTCGTGGATCTCGCGACGGATCTCCATGCCTACAACCAGAAAGAAGATGGTCATCAAGCCATCATTGATCCAGAAATGCAGGGATTGCGAATAGATCAGCGAGCCCACGCCGAGCGTCAACGGCGTATGCCAAAGGGCTTCATAACTGTCGGCAGCCGGGGAGTTCGCCCAGATCAGTGCAGCGACAGCGGCAACCAGTAGAACAATGCCGCTGACCGCTTCGATGTGCACAAAGCGTTCAAGGTTGGCGAAGGCGCGCTCGGCCAGTTTGTGGGCGCGAGGCAATTCCTTTGTATGCATAGGCGCAAGTACTCCCGCATGGCGGCCCGACCTGCGCTGTTATTTAACCTGCCTCACTGCGCCGTGCAGCTGGCACCCGTCCGTTAGTCTACCGAACAACCACCCTCAGATGAACGAAAACCATCGAGCCTGGAACTTCACGCCTCAAGCAGTTGGTTTGAGATTTTTTTCTGTGAACGTTACGGTTAGTGGTTCTTTCGAGCATAGAAAGCTTGGCGAACGGGCATTTGTCTGCCTGCTAGCCTTTGGAAATATCGGCGTGCTCCGGCGCGCTGTGCTCATCGCCTTACAAGGAGATCTGCCGCAATGACTGCAGCCCCCAAACCCAGGAGCACCCTCAATCCACCCGTTTTCTTCAGCAGCGCAATACTTATCTTTTTGCTGGTCTTGTACGCCACCGCATTCCAGGAGCATGCCCAGGCGCTGTTCGAGCAAGTCCAGCAATGGATCATCACCAATGCCAGCTGGTTTTATATTCTTGCTGTAGCGCTGGTCTTGATCAGTGTGGTTTTCCTGGCCGTCAGTCGTTACGGCGACATCAAGTTAGGCCCTGACCACAGCGAGCCGGATTATCGAAAGAGCAGCTGGTTCGCCATGCTTTTTTCGGCTGGCATGGGGATCGGCCTCATGTTCTTCGGCGTGGCCGAACCGGTCATGCATTTCACCACCCCGCCCGTAGGCGATCCCGGCACGGTTGTCGCAGCCCGCGAAGCCATGAAAATCACTTTTTTTCATTGGGGCCTACATGCCTGGGCAATCTACGCCATCGTCGCGCTGATCCTGGCCTATTTCAGCTTTCGCCACGGCCTACCGTTAACTTTGCGTTCAGCGCTCTATCCGCTGATCGGTGAACGGATCTATGGCCCAATAGGGCATGCCGTGGATGTGTTCGCCATTCTCGGCACGGTGTTCGGTGTGGCGACCTCGTTGGGGTATGGGGTGCTGCAAATCAACAGTGGTTTTCACCACGTGTTTGGTTTGCCGGTAAATACCACCGTGCAAGTCATCCTCATCGCCGCCACCTGTGCGTTGGCGACGCTTTCGGTGGCTAGCGGCCTGGATAAAGGTATTCGCATCCTGTCCGAGCTTAATCTGAGCCTGGCAGTGATCTTGATGCTGTTCGTGCTGTTACTTGGGCCTACGGTATTTCTGCTGCAGACTTACATACAGAATACTGGCGCCTACCTTTCGGAGATCGTCAATAAAACCTTCAATCTCTATGCATACGAGCCCACTGATTGGATCGGTGGCTGGACCTTGCTGTATTGGGGCTGGTGGTTGTCTTGGTCGCCCTTCGTGGGCCTGTTCATTGCACGTATTTCACGAGGGCGGACCATCCGTGAGTTCGTCTGCGGCGTACTGTTCGTTCCCGCGGGTTTCACTTTGCTGTGGATGACGGTATTCGGCGACTCGGCGATCCATATGATCCTCAACGATGGCGTAAAGGATCTGGCCGCGGTGGTCAATGAAGACAGTTCTCTCGCCTTGTTTGCCTTCCTGGAGCATTTTCCCTTCTCCAGCGTCATTTCGTTGGTCGCGGTGCTCATGGTGGTGGTGTTCTTCGTGACCTCGGCGGACTCTGGTGCGCTGGTGGTGGACATGCTGGCCTCCTCCGGGCAAGGGCATTCACCGCTGTGGCAACGCATCTTCTGGTCAGTCTGCATTGGCGCGGTCGCGATCGCGTTGTTGCTGGCCAACGGTCTCAAGGCGTTGCAGACCGCGACCATTGCGAGCGCTTTGCCGTTCGCCGCCATCCTGCTGATCGCGATTTGGGGTTTGTTCAAGGCGCTTGGTCTTGATGCGACTCGCCGCGGGTTACGTCATCAAGCATTGCCAGGCCTGCGGCATACCCGCCACCCTCATGGCGGTTGGCAGCGGAGATTGCGCAATATCGCAATGATGCCGCGTCGAGCCCATGTGACCCGCTTTATCGCCGAGGTGGTGAAGCCAGCCTGTGAAGAGGTTGCCCTGGAACTGCGTAAGCAAGGCTACGACGTGATGGTGAACGAGCGCGATGATGGGCGGGTATCGCTGGAGCTTTCCCATGCCGGCGAGGGACGTTTCCTCTACGAGGTGCGGCCACGGGCCTTCAATACGCCAAGCTTCATTATGCGTGACACCGAAGACGGTGCTGATGCCCGTAAATATTTCCGTGCGCAAGTGCATCTGCGAGAAGGTGGCCAGGACTATGACATCATGGGGTGGAGTCGTGATGATGTGATTGGCGACATCCTGGATCAGTACGAGCGCCACCTGCATTACTTGCATGTGGTGAGCTGAAAGAGATTCTGTCCAGCCCTTGCACAGTTAGGGCAGGGCGGTTGGCCTGCTGTCCAGGGGCGGGTTTTCACAGGACCAGAAGTCTACTGCAGCAATACGTTCGCTCGGCGGTCCTAACCAATAGGACCGCCCAACTTTGTGGCTGATCTGTTGTGTGACGTCTGGCCTAGAATCGCCAGAAAGCTGGAGAGACGAGTACCAGCACGGTGAGGATTTCGAGCCGTCCAAGCAGCATGCCTACCGTCAGCAGCCATTTCGCAGCGTCCGACAACGAGGCGAAATTACCTGCAGGACCAATAATTCCACCCAGGCCCGGACCAACGTTGCACACGGCGGTGGCGGCCCCGCTCAACGCCGTCGTCCAGTCGAGACCCAGCAGAGAGAGGCCAAGGGCGATGACTGCAATGGTGACCGAGAAAAAGAAGGAAAACGTCAGCAGTGAGCGCACGATCTCTTCATCGATGGGGTGCCCATTGTATTTTTTCGAGATCGTTGCTCTTGGGTGGATCAATTGTTTCAGACTGCTGACTAGCAAGGCCGCAGCTACCTGGAAGCGAAATATCTTCAGACCGCCAGCGGTAGACCCTGAGCAGCCGCCGACAAACGTCAGGTAAAAGAACAGCATGATGGCGAAACTACCCCAGAGCGTGTAATCACCTACGGCAATGCCCGTGGTGGTCACCACCGAGGTCACGTTGACCGCAACGATACGAAACGCATCCCACCAGGAGAGGTCGCTATGCCCGCTCAGCCAGGTCCCGACCGCGACCCACACGAAGACGAGGAAACCCAGGAAGCCGCGGACCTGATGGTCTTTGAGCAGGGCGCGCCGATGGCCACGTAAGGTGGCCACGTATAGGGTGAAGGGCAGGCTGCCGAGGATCATGATGACCACGGCCACCCAATGCACTGCCGGTTGCACCCAATGACCCAGCGAGGCATCCGAAGTGGAGAATCCTCCGGTCGAAATCAGTGACATTGAATGATTGATAGCTTCGAACGGTGTCATGCCGGCAGCCCACAACGCCCATGCTCCCAGCGCTGTAAGGCCCAGATAAACCAGCAGGATCAGCTTGGCCGCCACATGCGAGCGTGGTGTCACTTTGTCGGACCAATCCGAAGACTCGGTCTGGAACAGGCGCATGCCGCCCACGCGCAGCAGTGGGAGGATCGCTACGGCCATGCCGATAAAGCCGATGCCTCCCAGCCAGTGCAGCAGGGAGCGCCAGATCAGTAGCCCCGGCGATGCACTGTCCAGGCCAGTCAGCACCGTCGAGCCGGTGGTGGTGATTCCCGACATGGTTTCGAAGAACGCGTCTGTGTAACTGATGTGTCGAATGAACACCATCGGCAGGGCCGCAAATGCGCACACGATGACCCAGCTCGCCGTCGTGAGGAAATACATGTCCCTGGCCCGCAGTTGCGGTGTGTCGGGTACTCCTCGGGCCACCATGACCAGGCCGGCGCACAGGACGATGAGGCTCGACCAGACGAATGCGCCGAGGTCGTCGCTGCGGTCATGCAGCAGCAGCGTCAGCATCGGGATCACCATGCTGACGGCCAGGGTAATCAGGAATACACCAATAATGAAGGCGATGAAACGCAATGCGGGAAGCGGCATTGAGTGAGCTCGTTTGGACATTGCCGGCAGTATTGCCTGCTGTACGGCAATGTCGAGTAAAAATGGCGTAAAGTCGTGGGAGGGAATTGTCTATCTGATGCGTGCCGCCTATCACACAGGGTTTTCCGCGGCAATCGATGCCGTTATGCTCCCTATTCAAGAGCAGGTTTACCAGGATTGTGAACATGGCTAGACACCTGCTAACGCTGACGGCGGCCTTGCTGTTCTGTACACCGCTATGCGCCCAGCAGATCCAGCGTCAATTGGGTGATTTTGATTTCAAGCTCAGTACCAACGGCTCCCGTTCGATGGCGCAGGGGCTGATTTCTCCCAGTGCGGTCGGCGCCTTCCATGGCGGTGTGGATGTCAGTCATTCCAGTGGTTTGTACCTGGGGCAATACGCACCGAGTTTGGGCCTGTCACCCAACTCGACCCTCAAACTGGACAGTTACTTCGGCTATAAACGCCAATTCGATGACAGCCTGGGCTTCGAAGCCGGGCTTATCCATTACAGCCAGCCGAACCTTGCCAACAGCGACAGCTATGCCCTGTATGGCGGTTTTTCGACTTTCGACAGCCGCTTCGGAGGGGCTTGGAGAAACAACCCCAATAACCGCACAGGCACGTTATTTATCGATTTAGGCCGTTTACCTTTCTTTCAAGTCGACCTCGCGCTGAAAGTTGCGCACCATCGCCTAGGTACCCCTTTTACCATCGGCGATGGTAGCCAGGTGGATCATTTCAATGACTGGTCATTGGCGCTATCTCGCCCATGGCTGGGGGTCGATCTTAACCTCATCTACAGCAGTTCCGACTTGCAGCGCTCCGGCTGCGATGCGTATGCCGGAATTAATAGTTACTGTGAAAGCATGGTGATGTTCAAGGCGCAGCGAAGCTTTTTCTGAATTTCAGCCATCCTTGGCAAAGAGCGCTTAGCCGGCAGTATAAAAAACCTTGAGACCAAGGTCAGGCAAGGCGAAAACAGCCGAGGAACGGTTGGCGCCGCGCTCGGCTTTATGGGTTGCAAATGAGCATTCCGAGGCAGGTTGCGATTGTTGGCCACATTGAAGAGGCTAAACCCAAAGCCACACAGCAGACTCAGTGGGACCAGCATCAGGGCTGAGCCTGTTGTCTGAACCTGTGAAGCGGCGCCGAGCCCGATAGCAAGGCATAGGCCGCCCAACAAACACTGCCCTGTGGTGGGCGCTCGGTCCGCAAGGCGACCCGCGAACGGCGCCGTCAAGGCAACCATCAAGGGCCAGGGCGCCAAGAGTAGCCCCGCCATCCAGGCTCCCAGGCCAAGCGTATGCTGCAGGAAGAACGACAGGGCCACCATGCCTGCCGTTTGGCCCGCGAAGCACAAGATCGAACTGATCACGGACAGGCGCAAGGATCGGCAGGCCAGTAGATCTAACGGGAGCAGTGGTGCTGCCTTGGTCTTTTCTCTTCGCACCAACAGCCACAGTTGAATGAAGGCGCCGGCCAGCAATGCACCCGCAGCCGCCGGGCTGCTGGTGGCGACCCCGGCGGCAGCGATCAGTGCCGCGAAAGCCCCTGCGTTCAACAGCATGCTGATGAAGTCCAGAGCGTGCGATGTGCAGGACGAGTCTGGCAATGCCCTTGAGGCGAACAACACGGCCGCCGCCAGTGGAAGGGGCGCCGCAAAAAGCCAGGGCCACTGCGCAATCGTCAGACGTCCCGCTCCGATCACTGGGCCGGCGGCCGATGACAAGGCAACGGCCAAGGCATTCCAGCCGATGGCGACACCGAGTCGCCGATGCGTGACCACTCGGCGTATTAGCGCCATTCCCAAGGCCATCACCGCAGCCCCGCCCAGACCCTGCAAAAAACGGCCAGCGATGAGGCATGGTAGGGAAGGGGAGAGCGCACAAAGCACGCTGGCGCCGGTGAACAACCACACGCCCCAACCGAATACCCGACGGTAACCAAGACGCTCCCCGAGTGCAGCACAGGGCAGCAGCGCCATCAGCAGCGCTGCCTGGTAGGCGGTCAGTATCCAGGTGGCTCGGGTCAGCCAACTGGTGAACGAGGCCCAGGCGGTCTTGCGCCCGTCTCAGACGCTTGATCTTAAGCGACTGGTTAGAACCTTCACCCTGCGGACCAGCGAGGGCTTCGTGGAGTGTTTCGGACCGGCGCTCATTGCCCGAATTGGCGAGCAAGCCCCCGCTGTGCGCTTGGGCTTGAACGCAAGGTGATGACAATCGTCGGAGGCTTTTCAACCGCAGTGGGGCTAGCCAGGGTGTCCGACCTTATCGCCTGCGTGCCCGAACGCCATACTGCCAACCTACGTCAGGGCATGCACACCTTCACCCTACCAGTACCCACACCAACGTTTACCGTGTCACTGCTCTGGCATCCGCGCTTCGCAGCGGACCCTGCCCACCAGTGGTTGCGCAACGTGTTGCGAGAGATCTGCGCCGAAAACCGTTGAGCGCAGCGTTGTTCCATCTCATCGTGCCTTGGCCAGCGTCAGGTGCGCTGACGGATAAAGCGCAACCGACCCCGTCGTGCAAATACCTTTAACATGGCGCAGGACCGGTCCCCCATCGTTGAAAGAGACTTGTATGGAGTTACGTCAGCTTCGCTATTTCCTGAGTGTATTGGAGTACGGCAGCCTTGGCAGAGCGGCGCTCGAACTCGGGGTCGGCGCTTCTGCATTGAGCCAGCAACTGTCGAAGCTGGAGAGCGAAGTGAGTACGCGGTTGCTGACGCGGTCGAGTACCGGCGTATCGCCGACCGCGGCGGGCCTGGCCTTCGAATACCACGCACGCCTGGCGCTTCGTCAGGCGGAGCATGCGGTCCTTGCGGCGCAAAGTGGTCGTATGAGTGGTTATGCCAGCGTGGGATTGGCGCCGACTACTGCATCGATTCTTGGCCTGGCCTTGATCGACAGGATGCGCGAACGCTATCCCGATATCCGTCTGCATCTGGTGGAAATGCTGTCGGGGTATCTGATGAATCAACTCAATGCCAGGCACCTTGACCTGGCGGTGCTGTTCCAGGCAGAGGCTGGGCCCAGGCTCGATGTCCGGCCGCTTTTGAAGGAGCGGCTGTTCGTCCTGGTTCCCGCCCCGCTGGTCAAAGCCGATTGGGGGGACTCCCTCACGCTGCAACAGATCGCAACGCTTGCGTTGGTGATGCCCAGCACACAGCACGGGTTGCGTACCACATTGCGCTCGATTTTCGAACGTGCCGGGTTGGAGGCCAACATCGTCATGGAAGTCGATGGTCTGTCGCTGTTGATGGATTGTGTCTGTGCAGGTCATGCCGCCACCATTCAGCCTGGCGCGACGGTGGCCCGAGCGCATCAGGCGGGCTTGCGCGTGTTTGCCATCGATCAAGCACAGGCGCAGCGTCGCAATGTGATCGTCAGCCTCGCCGATGACGAACTCTCGCCGGCCGCATTGGCAACGCGCATCGTTCTGCAGGAGGTCGCCCGGGAATTGGTGGAGCAAGGCCAATGGCCTGGCGCCCGGTTGCTGTGAGCCAGGGAGCGGGCCTTCGCCTCAAGCCCCTTTAGAAAAACTGAATGCCTCCCCCCGGCGATCGCGTTTCGCACCCTCCAGCCACTCATTAGAGTCCGTGGTCACGAGGAGCACCCGAACATTCGACTCCTCGTGACCTGGAGGCGAAATGATCGATGTGCTAGTCATCGGAGGGGGCAATGCCGCCCTCTGTGCCGCGCTGATGGCGCGTGAGGCCGGAGCCAGCGTGATGCTGCTCGAGGCTGCACCCCGCGCCTGGCGGGGTGGCAACTCTCAACACACCCGTAACCTGCGGTGCATGCATGATGCCCCGCAAGACGTGCTGGTCGAGGCGTACCCAGAAGAGGAGTTCTGGCAGGACCTGCTGAAGGTCACCGGTGGCCAGACCGACGAAAAGCTCGCGCGGCTGGTAATTCGCGCGTCCTCCAACTGTCGCGGGTGGATGCGTCGCCATGGCGTTCACTTCCAGCCATCGTTATCCGGTGCGCTGCATACCGCCCGAACCAACGCGTTCTTCATGGGTGGCGGCAAGGCGCTGGTCAATGCCTACTTTCGCAGCGCCGAGAACCTGGGCATAAAAATACGCTACGACACCCCCGTCGCCGACATCGAGCTGCAGAACGGACGCTTCGTTGCCGCGCACGTGCCGGCGCGTGAGGTGCAAGGGCGGCACTTGCCCGCCGAGCGCATCGAGGCGCGCAGTTGTGTGCTCGCCGCTGGTGGATTCGAGTCCAACCGTCAGTGGTTGCGCGAGGCTTGGGGGCAGAACGAGCGAGGGGAGTGGCCTTCGGACAACTTCCTGATTCGCGGTACGCGTTTCAATGATGGGGTTTTGTTGCGTCGCATGATCGAACAGGGCGCCGACACGATCGGCGACCCGACACAGGCGCATATGGTGGCGATCGATGCCCGTGCACCGCTGTACGACGGCGGCATCTGTACGCGCATCGATTGTGTGTCGCTGGGCGTAGTGGTCAACCGCGACGCTAAGCGCTTCTACGATGAAGGCGAGGATTTCTGGCCCAAGCGTTATGCCATTTGGGGACGGCTGGTGGCCCAACAGCCCGGGCAGGTGGGCTTCTCGATCATCGACCAGAAAGCCCTTGGCCGCTTCATGCCGCCGGTCTTCCCGGGTGCCACCGCCGATAGTCTGGAAGCCCTGGCCGGCCTTCTCGGCTTACCCGTGCAACCCTTCGTCGACACCGTGCAGGCCTACAACCGAGCCTGTCAGGCGGGCACCTTCGACCACACCCGGCTGGACAACTGCCACACCCTGGGCCTGGAACCTGTGAAAAGTCACTGGGCGCGCCCGATCGATACACCGCCTTACTACGGCTATCCGCTGCGCCCTGGCGTGACCTTCACCTACCTGGGGCTGCGCACCGACGAAACCGCCGCGGTCCATTTCGGTGGACGACCCAGCCCGAACCTGTTCGTCGCCGGCGAGATGATGGCGGGCAATGTGCTGGGCAAGGGCTACACCGCAGGTGTTGGCATGTCCATTGGCACCGCCTTCGGCCGGATCGCCGGGACCAGCGCCGCGGCGGCCACCGGCCATGTATATCCAGAACACGAGAATCGCCATGACTGCGCAACTGCCTGAACCCCGCCAACCTAATGCCGCCCAGCCGGCCCTCGCTCTGATCCCCGTGTTGAACCTTGAGGAACAGGAAGTGGACCGGCAGATGCGCATCTGCAACGCCTGTCGATACTGCGAGGGCTTCTGCGCCGTGTTCCCGGCCATGACCCGCAGGCTGGAGTTCGGCAAGGCCGATATCCATTACTTGGCCAACCTGTGTCACAACTGCGGCGCTTGCCTGCACGCCTGCCAGTATGCCCAACCCCACGAATTCGCCGTCAACGTGCCCCAGGCCATGGCCAAGGTGCGCGGGCAGACCTACGCCGAATACGCCTGGCCGGCCCCCTTCGGGCGGCTGTATCGGCACAACGGCATCTATGTCGCCAGTGCCTTGGCTGTGGCCTTGTCGCTGTTTTTGCTGCTGGCATTGTGGGTCAACGGCACGCTGCAGCCCGGCCGGTTGGCGGGGAATTTCTATGCGGTCTTCCCGCACAACACCTTGGCGCTGATGTTCGGCAGTGTCTTTGCCGCTGCCAGTGTGGCGCTGGCGGTGGCGGTACGTCGTTTCTGGCGCTCGGTCTCGCCTGCTGAAGCGCAGGCGCAACCGGGCAAGGGGGCGGTGCTCGAGGCATCGAGCGCGGCGCTGACCCTGAAGTACCTGGACGGTGGGCATGGCCAGGGCTGCAACAACGCCGACGATCGCTACACCCTCTGGCGCCGGCGCTTCCATCACTTCACCTTCTACGGCTTCATGTTGTGCTTTGCCGCTACGGTGGTCGCCACCGGCTACCACTACCTGCTGGGGTATCCGGCGCCGTACCCACTGCTGAGCGCACCGGTGTTGCTGGGTACCTTGGGTGGACTTGGCTTGATCGTCGGGCCAACTGGGCTGCTGGCGCTGAATTTGCGCAGGGCGCCGGAGCAGGGCGATGTTGCCCAGCGGCCCATGGACCGGGCGTTCATCCTGCTGCTCTTGCTGGTCAGCGCCACGGGTCTTGCACTGCTGGGTCTGCGCGACACCGCTGCGATGGCGATCCTGCTGGCGATCCATTTGGGCACGGTCATGGCGCTGTTCATCACGCTGCCCTACGGCAAGTTCGCCCATGGCCTGTTCCGCAGCGCGGCACTGCTCAAGTTCGCGATCGAAAAGCGCCGGCCCAATGACCTGGGGCTGGGAGGAGAGTGAACCATGAATGCAGCGGGTCTCTCCCCTGTACCGTCTTGCGCGTATCGCTCATCGGTTGGGCCATTTGTCCAACAGGATCGACACGAACTTCTCCGCCGCCGGCGACAGCGACGCCCCTCGGCGATAGACCAACCCCAAGGTGCGAGTCACCTGAGGCTCGATCAGTGGCACGCTGACCAATGTCGGATGGTCCGCGCTGGGCATGGCCAGGCTGGGCATGGCCGACACGCCGAGCCCAGCTTCGACCATGCCCAGCGAGGTGGACAGGTGCTGGACCTCATAGAACCACTTGGGCCGCAGGTTGAGCCCGGACAATGCGTGGTCCAACAGCATCCGGTTGCCGCTCAGGCGGCCTACGCCGATCAGGCGGTAGTCGGCCAGTTCTGTCCAGGTGACGGCATCGCGGTTCGCCAGCTTGTGGTCCCGGCGGCAGGCCAGGACGAATTGCTCCTGCACCAGGGATACGAACTCGATGTCGGGGTGCTGGCCGCTCATCATGTTGATGCCGAAATCGGCCTCGCCCCGCAACACGGCTTCGAGCCCATCGTTGGCGCTGAGGTCCAGCAGGCGAATACGGATCTTCGGGTACTGCTCGTTGTAGTCACGGATCACCGACGGCAGGAAATAGAACGCTGCGGTCGGGATGCAGGCGAGGGTGACCTGGCCGGTCTGTCGTTCGGCGAGTTCTCGAATGCTCAGGATCGAATCCTCGAAGTCATCCAGCAGGCGCCTGGCCTTGGGCAGAAAATCCCTCCCGACGCTGGTGAGGCTGACGCGGCGGGTCGTGCGCTCCAGCAGGGAAGTGCCCAACCCTTCCTCAAGCTTTTTTATCCGCCGGCTCAGGGCAGGCTGCGACAGGTGCAACGCTTCTGCCGCCTCATGGAAACTGCCTAGTTCGGCGATTTTCACGAAAGATCGTATGTCTTGGAGTTCGTATTCCATCTCGAATCGCTCTTTGGCCCAGGCTATGTATTGATTCATCAATCGCAATAATACCTACGATATTTGCATTGGATTGATTTATCTATCCCTGTCAATCTTGTGTCCACAACATCAATGATGTCCATTGATCAACAAGAGTGCGAAATCATGCAACGAATTCCTTGCGTACTCATGCGCGGCGGCACCTCCAAGGGGCCTTTTTTCCACGCATGGGATTTGCCTGCCAATGTGGTCGAACGCGACGAATTGCTGATCAACCTGATGGGTTCCGGGCATGAACTGGAAATCGACGGTATCGGTGGTGGTAGCCCACAAACCAGCAAGGTGGCAATCGTCAGCCCCTCGTTGCATGCCGACGCCGACGTCGACTACCTTTTCGTCCAGGTCATGGTCGCCCAGCGCCGGGTCGATACAGCGCCCAACTGCGGCAACATGTTGTGCGCCGTTGGCCCATTCGCCATCGAGCAGGGGCTGGTCAAGGCCCAGGATGGCAAGACCCTGGTGCGTATCCGTAATTTGAACACCAACACCTTCGTCAATTCGCTGGTGGAAACACCAGGTGGCATTGTGCGTTACGAAGGCCGCACGGCGATCGACGGCGTACCTGGCACCGCTGCTCCGGTGCACCTGACCTTCCTCGACGCTGTGGGCAGCAAGACCGGCAAGCTGTTCCCCACAGGCCAGGCCCAGGACATGATCGATGGCGTGCCGGTGACCTGTATCGACATGGCTATGCCGATGATGATCGTCGAGGCCAGCCAGTTGGGTGTGACCGGCTCCGAGACTCCGGCGCAGCTGGATGCCGACACACGCCTATTGCAGCGTCTGGAGGCTCTGCGCCTGAAGGCCGGCAAGGCGATGGGGTTGGGTGACGTCAGCGGCATGGTGATTCCCAAGCCCGTGCTGGTTTCCCCGCCGTGCTATGACGGCACACTGCAGGTGCGGTACTTCATGCCCCACAACTGTCACCGTGCCCTGGCCATCACCGGTGCGATCGGCCTGGCGACTGCCTGCGTCAGCCCTGGCACCGTGATCATGGACATGCTTGGCGAACAAGCACAGCACCTGGAAGAAGTCCGCCTGGAGCATCCAAGTGGCGGCATCGACGTCGCGCTTTCGCGCAGTGGTCCCGATGGCAAAACGCTCCAGGCCTCTGTGGTGAGAACCGCCCGCCGACTGTTTTCTGGCTTCGTCTACGCCCCAACCTTGCGCAGGCTGGCAGGGTAGGCAGGGCTTGCAGCACATCGGCACCAGCGCATCCGCACAATTTCAACAATGGGTGATGCCTCATGAAACTCGCGAAGTCACTGTATTTCCAGATCCTCTGCGCCGTCCTGCTGGGCGTGGTGGTCGGGCACTTCTGGGCGCAACAGGCCGTTGCGCTCAAGCCACTGGGTGATGCGTTCATCAAACTGATCAAGATGATGATCGCCCCCGTGGTGTTCTGCACCATCGTGACCGGTATCGCCGGCATGACCGACAAGCGCTCTCTGGGGCGGCTGATGAGCAAGACCTTGCTGCTGTTCCTGGTACTGACCGTGATCAGTCTGGTGATCGGCCTGGCTGCGGTGTACCTGTTCCGCCCGGGTGTAGGCATGAACATCGACCCAGCCACCCTTAGCACCGAGGGCCTTGGTCAATACGCCGCGTCTGCGGCGAAGCTCAGCGTGGTCGATTTCTTCATGCACATCATCCCGGACACCTTCATCGGGGCGTTCAACAAAGGTGAAGTGCTGCCGGTACTGTTCATCGCAGTGCTCAGCGGTTTTGCCCTGTCGTCCATGGGCGAAAAGGGCAAGCCGGTACTTGATGTGCTGGAATCGGCCTCGAGCATGGTGTTTCGCATCTTCGGCTATCTGATGCGCTTCGCCCCGGTCGGCGCTTTCGGTGCGCTGGCGTTCACTGTCGGGCAGTACGGCGTGACTTCCCTGGGCGCATTGGCCAAGCTGGTCGGCACGCTCTACATCGCCTGCGCGTTCTTCGTGCTGGTGGTGCTCGGGGGTATCTGCCGTGCGCATGGCTTCAGTCTTTGGAAGCTGCTCCGATATTTCCGCGAGGAGTTTCTGGTGGTGCTCGGCACATCGTCCACCGAGCCCGTTCTGCCGCGCATGCTGGAAAAACTCGAGAAGCTTGGCTGTAAGAAAGGTGTGGTGGGGCTGGTGCTGCCAACCGGCTATTCCTTCAACCTCGACGGTACCGCCATCTACCTGTCGCTGGCAGCGGTTTTCATCGCCCAGACCTGCAACATCGATCTGAGCCTCGGCCAGACGCTGACGATGCTGGCGATCATGCTGTTGTCGTCCAAAGGCGCCGCAGGTGTGACCGGCAGCGGTTTTGTGGCACTGGCCTCGACCCTGACGGTCATTCACGACATCCCCTTGGCCGGCTTGGCCTTGCTGATCGGTATCGATCGCTTCATGTCCGAAGCGCGCGCCCTGACCAGCCTGGCCAGCAATGCCGTGGCCACAGTGGTCATTTCATTGTCGGAAAACGCTTGTGAGCGGGAGACATTGCTGCGCCGCCTGAATGGCGCTCCGGTGGCACCGGACGAGGAGCAAGCGTCTCGGGCGGACTGGTCTGCCGAACCTCGGCATCACAGCTGAAGGTCTCTTTCACTTCCCATTGTTGACTTAGAATCCCACTCGACATCCCAGCGATGTCGAGTGGGGTAGGGGGCCGTCTGCCTTGCCGATGGCCGCAATAGAATAAAAACAAGAGAAATAACCATGCTCGCACTCCTGGGCCTGATCATGGTGGTGACCTTCACCTACCTGATCATGAGTAAACGCCTGTCTCCGATCGTTGCGCTCACCGTGGTACCCATTGCCTTCGCGGTGATCGGTGGTTTTGCCCCCGAGTTGGGCAAGATGATGCTCGATGGCTTGAAGATGGTGGCGCCCTCGGCGGCACTGTTGCTGTTCGCCATTCTGTTCTTTGGCCTGATGATCGATGCCGGTCTGTTCGATCCGCTGATCCGCAAGATCCTCAAGCGTGTCAATGGCGACCCGATCAAGATCGCTATCGGTACGGCACTGCTGTCGCTGCTGGTAGCACTCGACGGTGACGGCACCACCACCTACATGATTACGTGTGCGGCCATGCTGCCGCTGTACAAGCGTATCGGCATGAACCCGATGATCCTGGCCACGGTGTCCATGCTGTCGCTGAGCATCATGAGTGGCATGAGCCCTTGGGGTGGACCGGCAACGCGGGCCATCGCCGCGCTCGGGCTGGACGCGACCGAATATTTCATCCCGATGCTCCCGACTGTGATCGGCGGAGCGGCCTGGGTGGTGTTCACCGCCTACCTGCTGGGCCGCGCCGAGCGTCGGCGCATCGGCAACATCGCCCTGGAGTCTGGTGGCGGCAATTGCTACATCAAGGAAATCCTCGGCGACAACCCGCACAAGCGCCCACGGCTGGCGTACGTGAATCTGGTGCTGGTGATTGCCGTGATGACGGCCTTGGTGATGGGCGTGATGCACTCCGCGCTGTTGTTCATGATCGGTTTCGTCGCAGCGCTGATGATCAACTACCCGCAGCTGGAGCTGCAGAAGGAACGCATCCTCGCCCATTCGGGCAATGCCATGACCGTGGTGTTGCTGGTGTTCGCCGCGGGTATCTTCGCGGGGATCTTCTCCGGCACCAAGATGGTCGATGCCCTGGCGCAGACTCTGGTCGACTGGATTCCCGAGGCCTGGAGCCACTGGTTCCCGCTGGTGGTGGCGCTGACCAGCATGCCGCTGACCTTCGTGCTGTCCAACGACGCCTATTACTTCGGCGTGGTGCCGATCCTGGCCAACGCGGCTGCCGCCTATGGCATCGACCCGGTTGAAATCGCCCGCGCTTCGGTGTTGGGGCAGCCGGTGCACCTGATGAGCCCGTTGGTGGCCTCGACCCTGCTGCTGGTGGGCATGGTCGATCGCGATATCGGCGATTTCCAGAAGGCCACCGTCAAGTGGGCGGTACTGACATCGCTGGTCATCACCGCGCTGGCCTTGGTCACAGGCGCTTTGTCCTTCTTCGTCTGATTTGCATCGGAGCGCTTGCGGCGCCCACCTCTATCCAAGAACAACAACTAGAGTACCGAACATGTCCCGAGCTGTTTTCCGTGGGGCCACCTGTGGCCTGCTCTGCGGCTGGCTGCCTGTGGCCGGCGCTGCCGGATTTATCGACGATGGCAAGCTCAAACTGCAGCTGCGCAACGTCTACTTCAACGAAAACTTCCGCGACGAACAGGGCATGAGCCCCCGTGCCGCCGCCAACGCCAAAAGTGAGCGGGTGGAATGGGCGCAGGGTTTTTTACTCGATTACCAATCAGGGTTTACCCAAGGGCCACTGGGGTTGGGGCTAGATGCCTTGGGGCTCGTAGGCGTTCGGCTCGATTCGGGACGTGGCCGTAGCGGTACCGGCTTGCTGCCGGTCCACGACGATGGCCGTGCCGCAGACGAATTCGCCAGCGCCGGGGTGACGGCCAAGGCGCGCCTGGGGCAGACCGTGGTCAAGCATGGCACCTTGCTGCCCAAGACGCCGGTGCTGGTCTACAACGATGCGCGGTTGTTGCCTCAGACCTACCAGGGCACGCAACTGACCAGTACCGATGTCGAAGGGCTGACCCTGACTGCCGGCCACCTGGATCGCTTCAAGCAGCGGGACTCGTCCGATAGCACGGGCCTGTACCTGGATGGCTATGGTGGCGACGAGTCTGGCGATTTCAGCTTTGCTGGCGCTGACTACGCCATCAACAAGCAACTGCGGGTGAGCTACTTTCACGGCCAGCTCGAACATTTCTACCGCCAGGACTATGCCGGCCTGGTACACGACCTGCCGCTGGCCGGCGGGGTGTTCACCACTGACTTGCGCTACTTCAAAAGCCGCGACAGCGGAGCCGCTTACGGTGGCAAGATCGACAACGACATGTTCAGTGGGCAGGTGTCGTATACCCACTCCGGGCACACCGTCGGTGCCGGTTACCAGGTGCTCGACGGTGATGCTGGGCTGCCATACATCAGCGGTGCGACGGTCTACTCGTTCAGCAACGTGGGCATCGGCAAGTTCATCGAGGAGGAAGAGAAAACCTGGATGGCAAGCTACGCCTACAACTTTGCAGCGGCCGGCATCCCCGGGCTGACCTTCATGGCGCGCTACCTGAGCGGGGACAATGGTCGCTCCGCTGACGCCGAGCTCAACGAATGGGAGCGTGATGTGGAACTCGCCTACGTTGTGCAGTCCGGGCCCGTCAAAGGGTTGGGTGTGAAACTGCGCAACTATGTCTACCGTTCTGATTTCTCCCGCGGTCGCGACAGCAACCGGATCTACCTAACCTACGACATCGCGGTTTGGTGATACAGCGGTGCGAGCAGGCGCGCCTCGGTGCGCGTGCTCGCTCTGGTTCGCCGTTTCGGACTATCCGCCAAAAACGATCTACACGCCGGACGCCTGTGGCTCTTTCTTGCCCAGTCGGATCAGCTCGTTGGAGAAGCACAGCCCAAAGAGAATCAATCCGGCCCCCAGATACAGGGTGTCTGGCGGTACCTCATTGAGCATCACGAACGCCAGCAGTGCAGCGAACAACGGTTCGGTCAGTTCCAGCGCTTGGACCTGCGATGGCTTTAAATACTCGATGGCCTTGGTGGTACAAAAGAAACCCAGGATGGTCGGCAATGCCGCCAACGCCAATAACGCCGTGATCGCCGACAACGACAGTTCGCCCATGATGAAACCATCGGTCGCGGCCGGCATTAGCAGGTAAAGACTTCCGAAAAACAAAAGTTGCCGCGTGAAATGCAGCCCGCCGCAAACCCCCATGCGCTTCATTGCAACCGAAAATGCGCCATAACCGCAGCCGCCAATCGAAGCCAGTATTGCGCCTTGGGGCGTGAAACCTTGGCCCAGGTCTGCGCCGAAAATCACCGCAATACCGGCGATCGTCAAGCCGGCACCTACCGTTGCGTTGACGGTGATGGAGTCACCAAGGACCAGGCGTCCCAGCAGGATCGAGGAAATGGAAGCGCTCGCCATCACAATGACGACCACGCCCGCCGCCGCGTAGTGGCTGTAGGCTGACGTTTCAAAGTGGAACAGCACGAAAATGCCGAGAAAGGCACAAACCGCTGCAGGGATCTACTTGGCCGTGGTCGCGGGCCGCTTGAGCAATAGCAGCATTACCGAGAGCAACAGGCAGCCGAGGACCGTCTTGATCAAGGCGATGCTGCTGGCGCTGAAACCGCTGCTCATCAATACCTTGCTGAGAACGCCGATTGTTGCATTCAGGGCTGCGGCGCCCAGGGCAAAGAGGACGCCTTTGCCGAGATGAGACTGCATGAATACGTTCCTTGTCACGGGGCTTTTGAGTGCCCAAGGCGCTTCTATCGATAGGTACCGGGGCTTGTGGCATGTGCTTGGAGCATGGGCCTACTGTCACAGGTAGTGCTCGGCCCCTCACAACCGGGTTGCCTCAGTGGGGCAAGTAACCTTTGACGTAGCGCACGGTCTTTTCCAGCGTTCGCGCCATGTCGGGGTGTGTGAACTGATACTTGCGCTCCAGATGCTCGCTATGACGCATGTCGAAGCGCTGGGTCTGAATGAAGTCCAACGACTCGGCGCTGATCGCGAGTCGGGCCGCGAGGCCCGGAATCGTCAAAATCCACCTGAGCAGCCCTATCGGTACATGGCGGCGGGGTGCCTTGACCTGCAGCGTTCCTGCGATCTGCGCGAGCATCCCCTGCAGGTTCGGTGTGTGCTCATAGAGCGCCAGGACCTGCCGGTTGGCCATCGAGGGGTCGAACGCCACGCAGGTTATCATCTTCACCAGGTAATCGACGCTGACCAATGGCAGCCAGTGGCTGGCGGAGCCGGGGATCGCTTTGAACCGGCCTTGTGCCAGGTTTCGAATGAGGTCGGCCAGAGGTTGTCCTTGCGGAATATGCCCAGTCTCGCTGTGGCCACATACCGTAGCAGGATGAACGACTGTGTAATCCGCGCCGGCATCCTGCATATAACGGATGACTGCGAAATGGGATTCGATCTTGCTGCCTTCGTAGCCTCCCACACGGGCGTAGACTGCAGGCCAATCTGTGTTTTCAGGGCGCTCGTTATCAACGCCGATACTGGCAAGGTGGGCAAGGTTTTGCAGCATGAAGCCGCCCACCATGAGCAATCGGATGTCCAGGCTCGCCGCAAGCCTGGCGACGCTCAGCGCCCCTTGCACATTCACGGCACGGGCGCGTTCCATCGTCAGTCCCCAGGAAAAATCCGCCGCAAGGTGAAAGACCACCGAGGCCGAAGACACACACTCCTTGTCCGCCTCGCTGAGTCCAAGCTCCTCTAGGCTGATGTCGCCTTGAACGGCATGGACATACGCAGGGTCCCCGCCCAGTCGGCCTACTTGCTCTCTGAGCCGCTCGAGGTTTCCAGGATTGCGCATGAGCACCCAGGTCTTGTGCCCTGTCGCGGTGAGACGAGCCAGCAAATGTTGACCCACAAACCCACTGCCGCCTGTGACGAAGCATTCCACGCTCATGCCTGATTCCTTGTTTGGATGATGGGCGCAGGCTAAGGTGTAGAGCCTGCTCTACAGTCAAGGTTTTTTTACGTGAATATCGGAGAATTGGAGCGCCGAAGTGGGCTGGGCCGCCATGCATTGCGCTATTACGAGCAACTCGGGCTGATCGTCGCCCATCGACAGGCCAACAATTACCGCAGCTACAGCGAGCAGACCGTTATTGACCTGGCGTTCATTCAGAGCGCCCAGGGGGCGGGTTTTTCACTCGCTGAGATTGGGAACATCCTGGCGGCCAAACGGGGTAATTCGATCAACTGCGCGCAAGGCGCAGCCTTGGTCGCCAGCAAGATGGCCGACATTCAAGCGAAGATCGCCACCTTGCAAGCTGCGTATGTTTTTCTGGACGCGGAGCGCGCCAAGCTTGAAGCCAGTGCCATTGCCCAAGGGCTCATGGTTGGGGCGAGCGCGCCCGAGCGACCGTCCGATGCTTGATGGCGTACTCTGCTTGGGTACTGTTTTGAATAGCAGCAGGCATCAGAATGAACAGCCGATAGCCAAAGCGCTTTGCAAGGCAAACCAGAACGTGGCGACGTCGGCGGTATTGTCCAGGGAGCGGCCGCTGATCGCTTCGATACGGCGTACCCGATAGACCAGGGTCTGCTTGTGCACATGCAGGCGTTGCGCGGCGTTGACCCAAGGCCATGGGCCCAGGGGGTGAAGGTATCCAGCGATACCAGGTAGAGGCAGCATTGGATATCTGTCTGAAGGCGCTGGAGCAGCGCGGGTAGCCCCAGGCCCTGAATGCTCAGGCGAGCGCTTTCATAGACTTTGGCCAAGGCCCCGCGCCGTGCGAACTCATCTTGCTGATTGGCATCGATGATCGCGCGGGTCACCGCGGCGAAGGGGACGCCGTATTCGGTGAGGATCACCGGGAACCCCAGCGTTTCGGCCTGCTCGACCAGGGCACTGATGTCCTGCGGAGCCTGCATGTGCTCGCCGATCATCATGCCGGCGATCCCCGCTTGGGCCAGGCGTGTCACATAGGTGTGCTGCTCGGCCGGTACCCGGGGGATGCCCAGGCCGGTGGTCATCAGCACGTCGCCTTCACCCAGCCACTCGGTGGGGTCGGGCAGCTCGCAGACGTGGGCCCAGCGTACCTTGTGGTCCAACCCTTGGGCACCGCTGAGCAGGCGCGAACGAAGTTCCGGTATCGCAATCAGGTCACGAACGCGTTGCAACATGCGCAGGCCGCTCCAGGCGGTGGTCAAGGGTGGGCTCCCATACTGCCTCAAGCGTGCGGCATCACCAACTGGCGGGCAGCATACCCAGCGCCGACAGCACCGCGTACACGCCACTGGAGAGGAAGATCAGCACGATGACGATCTGAATCAGCGGGTGCGCGTACCAGCCACAGGTGAACGCTGGTGCCTGATCGCCTGCCTTGCGTGCCGCGTTGAGCAGCAGGATCGGGATGATGCCCATCAGCACGCCGCCGAAGGTGCCGGCGAAGTACAGCGCGTTAACGAAGCCACTGAAGCCGGAATAGGCCACGAGGATCGGTGGCAGCGTCACCACGGCCAGCACGACTAACCGCTTGCGCTTGTTGCTTTCATCGCCCAGGCGCATCTGGTCGAAAATGTTGGTGAACAGGCATCCGCCCAGCCCCCAATAGGACGTCAGCATGGCCAGCAAGGCAAAGGTATTGGCCACGTAATAGGCCCACTGCCCGAGCGACTTGCCCCAGCTCAAGGTCGCCACTTCGCTCAAATGCTCGGTTCCGACCAGGGCGATGACCGATGCCGGGATGGCCGCCACCAGCACCAGGGTCAGCAGCATGCCGCCGATGATCAGCCCGGGGATGCGCTTGGGCGTTTCCAAGTTGCCCCGCACGATCTCAGGCACCAGGAACTGCGCACCGAACACGAACACCGCCAGGTTGAAGATCGGTACCACGTACTGCCACTGGCTCTGCCACAGGTGGACCAGGGTCGAGTCTTCGTGCAGTACGGTGGCGCCGATCAGCAGGCAGACAATCAGTACCATCCCCGTGCTGATCAGCTTCTCAGCCACACCGAGCGCCTTGAGCCCCAGGTACAGCACCAATGCAGCGGGGATGAAGAACAACAAGCTGCCCTGTTGCCGGCTCAGGCCGTATTGGCCGAAGAAGTCAGCGAGGATATTGCCGCTGCCGCTGATGTAGGCGATGAGTGCGCCATAGCTGTTGGCGGCGACGGCGAAGAAGATCAGCCAGCCGCCGAATGCCCCCAGGTACTTGCGGGACAGGCCACTCAACTGCAGGTTCTGGCGGGTCCGCAGGCAGCTTTCGGCGACGTAGAGCATGGTGATGACGCAGAACAGGCAGGTCACCAGCAGGCAGACCAGCAACGGGATGTAGCCGACCTTGCGGGCGGCGAAGGCCATGCTGAGCACGCCTGCGCCGATGTTGGTGCCAATGATGATGCCAAGCGTTTCGAAGCGCCCCAGTGCATGGGCCTTTAGGCCTGATTCCTGGGGGATCTGTTGTTGTACACCCACTTCTTGTACCTCGTATTGTCTGTGGGAAAGCGTGCGTTAAGTGCGGTCAGTCGAGAATCAGGTAGGTCTTGCGTACGGTCTGGCGGATCACCCAGGTGCCTTGGGTGTTGGCCTCGAAATAGAGCGCGTCGCCTGCCTGGAACTCGATGGCCTCGCCGTGCTCGGGGGTGAAGCTGCCTTCGCCGGCCACGATATAGCTGTATTCGGCCTGGGCGACCTGGCGACGGAAGGTGCCAGGGGTGCACTCCCAGATGCCAGTGGTGCCTTTGCCATCGGGCAGGGCGCGATGCCCAGCGGTTCGCGCCTGGGCGCCATCGTGGCCGAGTGCAGTGAATTCGCTGAAGTCGGGTTGGTCATCCAGACGGATGCGGATCAGGGACATGGGATAACTCCTCAGGCTTTGTCTTCGAGGCCGGCCGGGGCGAACCGGGCCAGGTAACGGTCCAGGATGGCAGGCGGTTGTCCAGCCAGTTCCGAGCGCTCTTTGCGCAATACGGCATTGCGTACCAGCGAGCCGCCCAGATAGCGCACAGGCTCGGGCGGGAAGGTGCGGCAGTTGCGCTCCACCAGTGGGCACTGGCTCCACCGGTCCTGACGACCCAGCGCGAGGCTTGCCAGGATGCGCCCGCCCAGGCGGCTTGGGCCTACGCCGTTGCCGCTCCAGCCGATGCCGTAGTGGATGTTGGCGTGGCCGTCGAGGCGACCGAACACCGGCAGGCTGTCGTAGGTGCGATCGATCGGGCCAGACCAGCGGGCTTCGACGGGAATGCCCTGCAGCATCGGATAGGTCCGGCGCAGGTCGGCTTCGGTCAGTGCAAGGCTCGCATCGTCTTCGCTGAACACCTGGCCGATGCGCGAGCCAAAACTGATGGCCCCGGTGCCCTTGCCAAAGGCGATGCGTCCGTCATGGGTCGTGCGGTAGTAATCGACCATCAGTTGCGAATCGGTGATGGATTCGCCGCCGGTCCAGCCGATTTCGTGCAGGCGCTCAGGCATGGCCCGGGTCGCCACGATCGAACTGTTGACCGGGACGATCAGCTTCGAGAGCGAGGGCAGGGCAGCGGCCCAGGCATTGACCGCCAGCACCACTGAGCGGGCGCGCACGCAGCCTTGGGCCGTCTTCACGCTGGCTGGCTGGCCGGGTTGGATTTGCTGTACCGCCGTGCTTTCATGGATCTCGATACCGCTGGCCAGCGCTACGCGACGCATGCCTTCAACCAGCAGGGCCGGTTGCACGGTGGCATTGCTGCGCTCGAACACGCCCGCCAGGTGGACTGATGAACCCGTGCGCCTGGCGACTTCGCGTGCCTCCAGGCGCTCGAATGGCTGAACGCCCAGCCGCTCGCAAGCGGCCAGCGTCGCGTTCCAGGTATCGACATGCTGCGGCGTGGTGGCCGTCCACAACCAGCCGCTCTGGCGAAAGTGCGCATCGATGCCATGGCGTTCGCAGAAGGTACCGAGCTCCGTGATGGCGTGTTCCGCGCTCTCGCCGAGCATGCGTGCCTGCTCTTCGCTACAGAAGCTGCGCAGGGTACCGATCTTCGGCCACCAGGACATGACGAAGCCACCGTTGCGACCGGATGCGCCACCTCCGCAGACGTGCTGTTCGAGTACCTTCACCCGGGCGTCCGGTTCTTGTTCCTTGAGCGTCAGGGCAGTCCACAGGCCGACGAAGCCGCCACCGATGATCACCACGTCGGCATCGTGGTCGCCTCGCAGCGGCTGCGTGGCCTGTTGCAGCAAGGCGGTCGCCGTCATCCAGTGGCTGGGTTTCAAAGGCGGGGTAGGTGTCAGTTTCATTGTTGGCCCCTGGTGGTTGGTAGAGGGCCTTAGTGTTTCCGCTCACCCACGGGGCGACAATTAGACGCACATAACAATTCGTATTATGGGTTCGTACGTTCGTATGAGGCACTTCACGACATACCGTCGTGGATGACATCAACCTTCAGGCAGGCTTATTCCGCAAACGAAGTCATCCGTGCCCAGGCGGTGCGAGCCATATTCCACGACATAGCCCTCCCCGCGACGCTCGGCCTCGGCCTTGGCGGTTTGCTGGTCGGCATACACATCCACAAAATGCCACGGATGCCGGTCTCTCAGTACACCCCAACCCAGCACACAGCCCGCATTGTCAGGGTCGGCTGGAAGATTCTTGGCCAGACTGCGAATGGTCATATCGCTCTCCTTGAAACGGACACCGCATTCGAGGGCCTGGGGCTGCTGGGCAGCCTATCGCAGGCTTCGCCGGCTCCCACAGGGATTGCGTCGCTCTTAAGACCTACGCAATTCCTGTGGGAGCGGGTTCACCCGCGAACACCGGCAAAGCCGGTGCCATCCACCGCGAAGAAGTCGCCTCAGCCCCGCGCCAAGCGCGCAGAGCGGGATAAGCGAGGGCTAGCCGCGGACAAAGGCCAGCAGGTCAGCATTGATGGTTTCGGCATGGGTGGTTGGCATGCCGTGGGGGAACCCGGCGTAGAGCTTCAGCGTGCTGTTCTGCAGCAACTTCGCCGAGAGCACCCCGGCATTCTCATGGGGCACGATCTGGTCGTCGTCGCCGTGCATGACCAGGACGGGGAGGGTAATGCGCTTGAGGTCCTCGGTGAAATCGGTTTGCGAGAAAGCAACGATGCCATCGTAGTGAGCCTTGGCGCTGCCCATCATGCCTTGGCGCCACCAATTGAGGATGGTGCCTTGCGAGGGCTTCGCGCCCGGGCGGTTGTAGCCATAGAACGGGCCCGAGGGGATGTCGTGGTAGAACTGCGCGCGATTGGCGGCGAGCTGGGCCTGCAGGTCGTCGAAGACCGACTTGGGCAGACCGCCGGGATTGGCATCAGTCTTGACCATCAAGGGCGGCACCGCGCTGATGATGACAGCCTTGGACACGCGATCCTGCCCATGGCGGGCAATGTAGTGCACGACCTCGCCGCCGCCTGTGGAGTGGCCGACATGAACAGCGCCTTGGGTGCCAAGGTGATCGACCACCGCAGCCACATCATCGGCATAATGGTCCATGTCATGGCCATCCCACACCTGGCTCGAGCGCCCATGCCCGCGGCGGTCGTGCGCCACCACACGAAACCCCTGGGCCAGGAAGAAGAGCATCTGGGCATCCCAGTCATCGGCACTGAGCGGCCAGCCATGGTGGAAATGAATGACCTGCGCATCGCGGGGGCCCCAATCCTTGTAGAAGATCTCAACCCCATCTTTGGTGGTGACGTATCCCATGCTCGCATCTCCTGTGTAGGTGAAGTTCGGCACCGCCCATCAACTGTAGGATTAAAATTGAAAGTGAGTTCAACTCATTCGCGGAGGATGCGATGACCATTGATTGGATGGCTTTTACGCCCTGGTCTGCCTTGGCCGGTGGCGCACTGATCGGGCTGGGGGCCGGGCTGTTCGTAGTGGCAAACGGACGCATCGCGGGCATCAGCGGTTTGCTCGGTTCGATGTTTCAGCGCCGTGGTGAGGGGCGTGGCGAGAAACTCGCGTTTCTCCTGGGCCTGCTGGCAGCGCCGCTGTTGTGGATGATGTTTGCCACGCTGCCGCCTGCGCATTTCGCCACCGCCCCTTGGGTGCTCGTGATTGCGGGTCTACTGGTCGGTCTGGGCACGCGTTATGGCAGTGGATGCACCAGTGGCCATGGGGTCTGCGGTATTTCCCGTCTGTCGCCCCGTTCACTGGTGGCCACGCTGTGCTTCATGGCAACGGGGTTTCTCACGGTCTTTGTCGTTCGACACCTTCTTCAAGGAAGCTGACATGTCCCATCTCAGTGGCTTTATCGCAGGGGTTCTGTTCGGCATGGGGTTGTTGCTGGCGGGTATGGCGAATCCTGCCAAGGTGCTTGGGTTTCTCGACCTTGCCGGGCAGTGGGATCCCTCACTGGCGTTGGTGATGGTCGGCGCTATCGGTGTGGCGCTGCTGCCCATGGCCTGGGCGCGCAAGCATGGCGTGGCAGTATTGGGCGGCAAGATGCAACTGCCTGACCGGCGTGATGTGGATCGCCGGCTGGTCGGCGGCAGCCTGCTGTTCGGCATCGGCTGGGGGCTGGCGGGTGTCTGCCCGGGGCCTGCGCTGGTGTTGCTGCCTGCCGGGTATTGGCAGGCTTGGTTGTTCGTGGTTGCGATGCTCGGCGGCATGGCGCTGTTCCAATGGATCGAGGCGCGTCGTGGTAACTGATGACCGGAATGCACCTACACCTTGACCAGAAGGCCCAGCCACATCGCGCCGAGCACCGTCAATTGGCCTGGAGCGAAGTACCGGGTGAAGGGCAGCCCACCGCGGACCAACGCCAGGACGCCTTTGGACAGCGTATTGCCGGTCAGCACCATCATGGCGGGCACCACCAGGCTCGCTATGGTCATTTGGCCGGCTGCCACCAATGATGCAATGGAGGCGGTCGCAGCGTGCGCATCCCCCACACCGCTGATGAAAGCCGCCAGGTTGACGCCCTGTTGGCCCAGGTGCCTCAGCAGGAAGGTGGAAAACAACGCAATGCCGGTAATGGCCAGGGTTATGGCCAGTGCGACCCATAAACTGAAGGCACCATCCGCCAGGTTGGCGGCTGAAGGCGATGACGCCGCATGCCAAGGCGCCAACAGGATGACGCCAGCGCAGAAGGTCGCGACCACCCCCAGGCCGATCGATGGCCAGAACGGGGTTATCAGGCGCGGGTCGACGATGCCAAGGACCAATGCGAACTGGGTGATCGTGGCAAAGTTGGATAGCACAGCCGCTGCCGCGAGCGACCTGGCATTTCGGCTGTCGGTTCGGGCCTGTCGGGCAAGCACTGCGATGGTGGCAGCGCCAGAGGCGAACCCTGAAGCGATGGCGCTTATCGGCAGGCCATAACGAGGCCCCATCACACGCATGGCGATGTGTCCGATCGCTCCGACAGCCATCAACAGCGCTACCAACGTACAGATGACGTGCGGATTCAGTGCGCCATAGGGGCCCATGAACCGATCTGGGGTCAACGGCAGCACGACCAAGCTGATGGTCAGCAAGGTCAACCCGTCCCGAACCTCCGCTTCGCTCAATTGCTGCAGCACGAAATGATGGAGTTCGCGGCGCAGTGTCAACAGTACGGTCAGGACGACCCCCACGGCTGTGGCCAGCCCGGGCTGTTCCAGGCTCAGCGCGCCCAGCACGAGCACCAGCAGCAAGGCCACTTCGCTGGTGATCCCAGGCTCTTTCTCTGCATGCTTGCGGTAGTACATGCACACCAGTAGCGCCAGACAAACGAAGGCGACCGCCGCCAGTAGGGGACCTGCCAGCACCATGCTGAGGTACCCCAGCAACGACGTGATGGCGAAGGTTCTCAGTCCAGCCGCAGTCTGATCCTCGCTACGGGTTTTCTTGCGCTCTCGCTCAAGGCCCACGAGCATGCCGATACCCAGCGCCACCGCGCCATGGGCCAGGGTCGCGGAGTCGAGCATGATGCCTAGGTGACGATGCGACGCTGGGCATCGCCACAGCCCTGTTCCAGGGCCATCAGTGCCGGCATGTCCAGAATCTCGACGAGTCGGCCGTGCAAGTCGACGACACCCTGGGCGCGCAAGCGGGCGACCGAGCGGCAGATGGTTTCCAGGCGCAGTCCCAGGTACGAGGCCATGTCCTCCCGCGACATGCGCAGCATGAAACCGTGGGCTGAATAGCCCCGGCTGACGAAGCGTTTGGACAACCCCAGGAGGAAGCTGGCAAGCCGCTCCTCGGCGGTGAGGTTGCACAGCATCAGTACGCGTTCGTGCTCGCGCACGATTTCCCGGCTCATCAAACGATTCAGGCTTTGCTGCAGGACCGGAAAGTCCCGTGCCAGCGATTGCAACCGCCGATAGGGGATGGGGCAGACTTCGCTGTCTTCCAGGGCGATGGCGTCACAGACATGGAACTCGGTGGCGATCGCGTCGAGCCCCAGCACGTCGCCGGGCATCCAGAAATTGATCACCACGCCCAGGCCTTCGGCATTGTTCAGGCTTGTCTTGAAACTGCCGCAACGCACGGCATACAGGGTATCGAGTGGGGCACTGGCATTGAACAAGGCGGCGCCTTTCTTGATGCGTATGCGCGGCCCCACCAGGCTGCCAAGGCCATTGTCGTCGGCGACCGGCAGACCCGTTGGCAAACACAAGCCACTGACCCGGCACTCCTGGCACGGGGACGCCAGTGGCTTGAGATGGATGGGGGTCGCTTTGCCGGTGGGTTCGGGCTGCTCGAGCATGCGGACACTGATCTGGCTGGTCATCTCAGGCCTCCTTCGCGCATCGCCCGAGCGAAGGCATCGAGTTGTCGGCACGTTGTGCGTTGATGTCAGTCACATGGCCCCAGAGCGAGCAGCTGGCGATCATGTCCAGCGAATGCGGGGCATTGAGCCGAGCGATGAGCCGTTCGACGAACTGCTCGGCCTCATCGGGCGTCCTGAAACCGACCTGCCATTGATCCATGTGTACACACCAGCGGTGCTGGTCGGCGTTTTCCTCGATATAGACGTTCATCGGAACCTCCAGAGCGTGCGTGAGCAAGGACTTGCGTATCGATTCGTCGTGCGCTGGCGTCCTGCCGACGGCCCTGAAGGTCAGGGCGTGATTGCCGCTTTCATGAGCACCATGGCACGCCTGGTTGTTGTCTATGTGGGGGTAGCGTGCGCCGGTAATAGAACGGAGCTTTGATCCGTATCAAGTTTGCGGTTCGTCACCGCAGCCGTTTGTCCGCGGGCTGTTTCAGTTGATAAACATCAAGTCGGGCAGGCGCCGCTGGCAGATGATCAAGGCACGTTTTCCCAACCGCAGAGGTGTGTCATGGACAATCCGCAAAGAATCCTGCTCATCGTGTCGCCCTTGATGCGCCGCTCGCCGGTCTATGACCGGGCAGCCGCGCTGGCCAAGGCCAAGGGCATGCCCCTGCACATCGTGGCCTTCGACTACCTCGAAGGGCTAGCCACGGCCGGGTTGGTCAACGACCAGGCGCTGGCGGTCATGCGCGATGGGTATGTGCAGCAACACCGTGAGTGGCTGGAAACCCAGGCGCTGTCGATGCGGCGTAATGGCGTGACGGTCACCACCGAGGTGGTGTGGGTCCAGAATCCGCTGGATGAGATCCTGGTGCATCTGCGCGAGCAGCCATTCGCCATGCTCATCAAGGCGTTCGAACACGAGCCGTGGTGGGTGCGCGCGATGTTCACCTCACTGGACATCCAGTTGCTGCGCGAAACCAGCATTGCGCTGCACCTGGTGAACAAGGCCAGCCATGCCCTGCCACGCAAGATACTCGCTGCGGTGGACCTGTCCCGGCCAGAAGATCAGATTCAGGGGCTCAACGACCAGATCATCAGTGAAGCCCTCAAGCTGGCCTTGCAATGCAATGCCCAGATCGACCTGTTGTACGTTTATGACCTGGGCTCGATGTATGTCGATGCCGGAGGGGGGCGCGAGCATTCGTTCCTGTTCGACTCGAATCAGCTCAAGACCCTTCACGAAGCCCAGAGCGAGGCGTTTCAAGCCCTGGCCGAGCGCAATGGTATCGCGGTCGAGCACCGTCATATGCGCGTCGGAGACCCGGCCAAAGGCTTGGCGTTGTTCATGGAAAACAACGACATCGACGTACTGGTGATGGGCAGCTATCACCATCATGGTATCGGCTGGTTCATCGGTAGCACCGCCGAGCGGGTGCTGCACCGTCTGGACAGCAGTGTGCTGGTGATCTCGCCAGAACGCTCCCAAGGTTGAAACCAAGGCCCGCAAGGGCCTTGCTTCAAGCGCTGAGGTCCAGCTCGTGGAGGATCTCGCTGACATCGCCCCCCAGGTAACGTGACGTGAAGCCCAGCGCCTTGGTCAGTCGGTGCATGGCGTAGTTGTTTGCCAGGTCCCTGGAAACCATGCAGCGATAGCCATTGCGCCGGGCCGCATCGACAAGGTGCTTGAGCAGCAGCCTGCCCAGGCCCTTGCGTTGCCATTGTTCGCTGACCGCGACCGCGCATTCGCAATTGTGACTGCCGGCGATTCCGGCATAGCGGCTCACCCCGACCTGGCGCAGCTCGCCATCGACATGTGCAAGCGCGACGTATGCCATACGCTGGTGGTAGTCCACCGGCATCAGCCGCGAGTCCAGGTTGGGCAGGCCGCTGCTGAGCCCGGCGATGAAGCGAAAGCGTCGTGATTCATAGGTGATCGTGCTGAGAAAGCGCCTGTCCCGTTCCAGGTCTTCATCGCGCAGCGGACGGATCAGCACCACAGAGTCATCGGCAAGATGCTCTACCCAGTGCTCCTCCACGTCTGGCTGCTTGGCAGGTTGCTTGTTCATGTGGCCTCCGATTGTCCGATCGATACTCTGCGATTCGTTGTACCGCGGCGGCCTGGTTCGGTTCTGACAATCGTCAAGTTCGTGCGGGGCGAGAGATTTTCTGATCTGCATCAAGCGCCGAGCAGGCTGTTCACCGAAGATCGATTGCATCCCCACTCCCGCCGCGCAAGCCCGGAGGTTCGCCATGGGTCAGTATCGACAACTGCTGGTGCTGCTTACCGACATCGATCCGCATTCCTCTGCCTTGCGCAGGGCCCTTGCCCTGGCCCATGTCAGCGGGGCCAGCGTGCATGTGCTGGGGCTGTTCGAGCCCAGCGAAGAGCACTTGCTACGGGAGGAGCGGCTCAACGAGGCGGATATCAAGCGCCAGTTCAACCACTACCGCGAGCGGCTCGTGCAGTTGGTCGACCGGCACCGAGCCAGCGGTGTCGCGCTCACGGTCGACAGCCTTCATGCAGAAGATATTCGCAGCCAGGCCATCGACTACCTCAGAGAAATGCAGCCCGACATGGTCATCAAGGACAGCGAGTCGGCGCCGGCACTGGCACGACTGTTCGGCACGCCGCTGGATTGCGCGCTGATGCGCGGGTTCAACGGAATGGTGCATTACGTGCCTGCGGCGGCGGTGTCGTTGCCCAAACGCATCATGGTCGCCGTGGACACTGCCTTCAGTGATGCCCCTGACGCCCAGGCGCGCTTCAATCACAGGCTAATCCAGGCTGCGCAGGCGTTGGCACTGCAATGCGATGCGCAGTTGCATCTGTTGTCGGCGTACAACCTGGCAGGGGTGTTTGCCTCGGACATGAACGTCACCCAGGCGTGGATCGATGAGATGCTCACGGCCCTGCGCGAGCCGTTCGATAGCCTGGCCGACGCTGAAGGCGTGCCCCTCGATTGCAGGCTTTTCAAGGAGGGTGGGCCGGTGCAGGTCATTCGCGAGCAGGTGGCCGTGCTGGACACTGACGTGGTGGTCATGGGCGTCGTGCAGCCCAAGGGTTTGGACAAGCTGCTGGGCGACACCACCGAGCGCATCGTCAGCCGACCGCCGTGCAGCGTGCTGGCGGTTCACCCCCATGTGATCGAGACCTGGGAGCCGCAGCCATGCAACTGACCTTCCTTGGCGGTACCGGCACGGTGACTGGCAGTAAATTCCTGTTGACCCGCGACAGCACCCGCGTACTGATCGACTGCGGGCTGTTCCAGGGCTACAAGCAATTGCGCCTGCGCAACTGGGAACCGCTGCCCGCACCACTGCGTGCGCTCGATGCGGTGGTGCTGACCCACGCCCACCTTGACCACAGTGGCTACCTGCCGGTGCTGGCACGTGAGGGTTATGCCGGGCCGATCTATGCAACCCCGGCCACCTGCGCCTTGGCTGAAATCCTGTTGCTCGACAGCGCCCGACTGCAGGAAGAACAGGCCGAACATGCCAACCGGCATGGCTATTCCAAGCATTCACCCGCGCGTCCGCTCTACACCGAGGAGGATGCCAAGCGGGCGCTGGCGCTGTTTCGCCCGGTAGAGTTGCACCACAGTACCGTGGTTGCCGAGGGCATGGAGCTTCTGCTGCGTACGGCGGGGCACATACTGGGTGCCGCGACCGTGCAGATCACCGCCGATGGCCAGCGGCTGCTGTTCTCTGGCGACCTTGGGCGCCCGCAGGATCCAATCATGCAGGCGCCCGAACTGGTCAGGACGGCAGACATACTGCTGGTGGAGTCCACCTATGGGGATCGCAAGCATCCTGACGAATCCACCGAACAGTACCTGGCCCAGGTCATCAACCAGACGCTCCTGCGCCATGGCATCACCCTGGTGCCATCCTTCGCCGTAGGCCGTGCCCAGCTGTTGATGTACTACCTGTACAAGCTCAAACGCGATGGGCTGATACCGGACATACCGGTCTACCTCAACAGCCCGATGGCCACCGATGCCACCACCCTGTACCAGCAGTTCAGGAGCGAGCATCGTCTGTCAGCGGCGGAGTGCGCGGCGATATGCAGGGGTACGCACATCATCCGCACCGTCGATGAATCCAGGCACCTGGACCAGTTACGCGAACCGGCGGTGATCATTGCCGCCAGCGGCATGGCCACAGGTGGGCGGGTTCTGCATCACCTCAAGGCGCTGGCGCCCAACCCACGCAACAGCATCCTGTTTTCGGGCTTTCAGGCCGGAGGTACGCGCGGCGCCGATATCGTCGCCGGCGCGCGCAGTGTGCGTGTGCATGGCGAGGATGTCCCCATCCGGGCGCAGGTGTATGCGATGGAGAATCTGTCGGCGCACGCCGATGCCGATGAAATCATGGAGTGGTTGCGCGGCTTCACCCGACCGCCGCGCCAGACCTATGTCATCCATGGTGAGCCGCACGCGGCCGACACCTTGCGCCGGCGTATCAGCATCGAACTCGGATGGCAGGTCTGCGTGCCCGAGCATCAGGAAACCGTTGCCATAGACCCTGTGCGCTAGTCTGGCGCGGGAGGCGGTCGTGGATATACAAGCAAGGGCAAAACTGAAGGCATGGATGCAACGGCCCAGGGGCAGCCTGGGGTGGATCATGGCCATCCTCACCTGGGTGATAGCCGCCTCCGCCTACCAGGCCCTCAGCCCGCCCTGGCGCCTTCCCCTGCGTGATCCCGCTGTCCTGCTGACCTTGCTGGCTTTGAGCATCGCGGTGGGGTGGGCCGTGCAACGCGGCGTGAGACGCACGGTGGGCAAAGCCATTTTCCAGGGGCAGACCACCGGCTGGCAGGCCAGGCTCGCCCTCATCCGCACGGTCGCCCGGGAGTCGAACGTGCTGCTGGGCATGCTGGTGCTCTTGGCCGTGCTCGGCGCCAGCACGCTTTGGCTGGCAGGTCGCTCCGTGGAGCGCATCGTGGATCGGTGCCAGGCCAACCTGCTGGCCCAGGCGCAGGTTCCCGAGGCCGAACCGCTCGCCACGCTGGTGGGCAGGCCCGTGTGCACATGCCTGGCGCAGACCTTTCTGGACCGCAATGGCGTGATTCGACTGGCGATGTTCCAGACGCCGCTGCAGCCAGTGGTTACCTTCCAGGCCTTGACGCCTGCGGACGAACGGCATTGTCTGGCGCAGTTCGACTTGCTGCCGGAAGACGCGGCCTCGACGCGCCCCTGAACGCGCGACGGCCGATCGAATCAACAACCGGTGTCCTGGGTGACGCAGGAGGTTCCTCATGATCCAGAATCTTGCACGGCAGACCACCTTCGCGAACCGCTGCGAAGCAGGTCGAGCCCTGGTGGAGCCGTTGAGCGAATACGCCAACAGGCCTGATGTGATCGTGCTCGCATTACCCCGTGGTGGCGTGCCGGTGGCGTATGAAGTTGCTACGGCCCTCGGGCTTCGCCTGGACCTGCTGGTAGTGCGCAAGCTCGGCGTACCTTCGCATCCGGAGTACGCCATGGGCGCCATTGCCAGCGGGGGCATCAGGATTGTCAATGACGATGCGCTGCAGGCATACCCCATCGACCGCGCCCGTTTCGAGGCCGTGCAGGCCCAGGAAACCCGGGAACTGCTGCGACGGGAAAAGCAGTACCGGGGTAATCGCCCACCCCTGCAGCTCAAGGACCAAGTGGTGATCCTCGTCGACGACGGCCTGGCCACAGGCGCTTCGATGATGGCCGCCGTTCACGCGGTGCGGGCACAGGCGCCTTCGCGCATCGTGGTCGCGGTGCCGGTCTCGCCGCCGGATACGCTCGACGCCTTGTACGCAGAGGTGGAACAGGTCATTTGCCCGCTGGTGCCAGAGCGGATGGTTTCAGTCGGCTATTGGTACCTGGATTTTCCACAGACCACCGACGAAGAAGTCATGGCGCTCATGCACAAGGCAAGCCTAAATGAGGCTGCCTCGGACAGTCCCCGGGAACGTGGAGACGACTGAGCTTTTATCCCGTTCGCTGCCATTGCCGAGTGTCGAACTGCTGGCCGATGTGCGTTCGCCACCCCATGCCCAGGCGTTGGTTGTTTTCGCGCACGGCAGCGGTCGCACAAGCCCACGGGCCCCGTAGATGGCTGATGTCCTCGCGGGGCGTGGGCTGGGTCGCCCATTAAAGGCCTGCAGTCAATCTCAGACACCGAACGGATAGGTGTCGTCCTCTGGCTCCAGGTGTTGTTTTTTCGGTAGAGGCAGTGCAGTGACCGGCTGGGTCTGCTCGATCCAGAGCATGGCATCGAACTGTTCGGCCAGTACCGCCTCGAAGTAATGACTGAGCCGTTCGCTTTGCGGGCGATAGATCACGCCGATCGCCCGTTCCAGCAAGGGTGTGGACAGGACTCTGCGCAGCTCTTTTCGCTGCGGATCTCGCCAGTCGGTCAGGGATGCGGCAACGCCGGCCAAGCGGAACTGATGCTCCCAGCTGTCCGACCGGGCTGGGCGAATGTCCTTGATGTGCATTTCGCCGTCCCAGTCATCGGCGGCGGCCACCTGGCCTCGGTCGGTCGCCATGCCGATCAGCACCGCATCACGACCGAAGGCACCTCGACACAGTTGGCCGATGTTGAACTGGCCTTTCCAGCCCATTTCGGTGGCGCCGGCATTGCCGATATGGGAGTTGTGCGCCCAGACCACGGCCTTGGCGTGCGGTCCCCGGTGTTCGAGCAGTGCGCGCAAGGTATCGAACATGTGCCTGTCACGCAGGTTCCAGGACGCTGTCGCTCCTCGATAGATCGCGCGGTAATACTGCTCGGCTGCGATGATCACTCGAGCGTTCTGGGCGGCATTGAAGAACGCTTCATCCTGGCAGATAAGCCCAGACAGTTGCTCTGCCAGCATGGCATTGAGCTGCTCGACCACTGGCTTTTCGCAAGGCATGACGCCACCGCGCTCCACGAAATGCCCATACAGCGCAGGGTCATCCTGCCAGGGGGTAAGGCAGCCATAGCGTCGCCGGGCTTCAAGGGCCAGGCGCGGGTCTACCCGGTCCAGGTAGGCGAGCACTTCATGAATGGAGTTGCGCAGGCTGTAGACATCCAGGCCACGGAATTCGACGCGACGTTCGGCGCTCAACAGGTGATTGTGCCCGTGTAGCCAGTGAGTGAACGTTTTCACCTCGCTGTTACGCCACATCCAGGTCGGAAATCGGCTGAAGATATGGCGTTTCCAGGCCGAATGCGCCAATCCCCGCACGTATTGATCGACATGACCGGCATCCGGCCAGTCTGCCTCGACGGCGACAATTCTGAATCCATGCTGCTCGATCAATCGTCGGGTAATCGCGGCACGCGCGCGGTAGAACTCGCGGGTGCCATGGCTCGCCTCGCCGATCATCACCACGCGCGCATCGGCAAAGCGATCGAACATTTCAGCGAAGGCGGGGGCGTCCAGGTCCGGCAAAGGTTCGGCGTACTGGCGCAGAACAGGGGCGATATCGGCTCGTTCAACGTGAAACTGCCGGCCGTAGAGTTTTTCCAGCAAGGTGTTCGAAGGTGCGTTCATCAACGTCATCCCTCCAAATGAATAGCCGACGGCGGCCACGGCGGGCCGCCGCGACACACGCTCAAGCCAGCGACAGGCGATGGATGACCTGACTTGCGTCCTCCGGGTCCCGGGTCGTGGTGAAGCCCGTGGCCTTGGCCAGGTCACGCATCGCTACGTTAGAGGCGGCGTCGATCGAATACATCGCCCGCAGGCCTTTAGCGCGGGCGTGGTCGATCAGGTGTTTGAGCAGCAGACGGCCCAAACCGTGGTGTTGCCAGCTGTCGAGGACCGTTACCGCGCATTCGCATTCGTCGTCCTTCGCGCAAGCGGCATAACGGGAAATACCCACTTCCTGCAATTCACCGTCGACGTGGGCAAGCGCGACATAGGCGGCGTGCCGGTCCTGGTCAACATCCATCAGTTGGTTAAGCATTGCCTCGCCAGGCTCCTTGAGCTGGCACAGGAAGCGAAAGTGACGCGATTCTGGCGATAGCCGTTCGATAAAGGCTTTTTCGCGCTGGCGATCCTTGGATTGCAAGGGCCTGATCAGCACATGGGTGCCATTATCGAGTGCTTCGATCCAGTGCTCGCCGGAGGGCACGGGGAACGAGGGGGCGGTGTGCTTAGGGGTCATATCGGCGGTAGCCATGGCAATTTCCTCGGTTGCAAAGCGGGACGATGGAGATTCAGTTTCAACGTTCAGGCTTTGGCCGACTTGATCGTTATCAAGTGCTCGGTTGCCGGTCATCGCAGCTGTTCGACATCCACCTCACGGTCCTTCACGAGCAGGTCCGCCGTTGTTCCCGTGGGAACGATTGCCAGGTGCATGAGGATGACGAGGATTCAAGGGCTTGCCTTGACTTTCCTCAAGTCCTGGCGCGAGGCGGACCCCCCTTGGTCGGCCATGGCGCCAACCCCAGGGGAAGTGGCTAATGTTTATTAATGCCCTGCATGAAAAAGCGGAGGCACCCTCATGTCAGGCTCAGAAGATTTGGGAGCAAGGCCCCAGGTGAAGTGCCTTGCGTGCTCATTGAGTCGGCTTTGCCTGCCCGCCAGCCTCAGCGCTGACGAGGTGGACAAGCTCGAGCGCATCGTGCGCCGGAATCGCCCACTGAAGAAGGGCGAGTACCTGTTCAAGGCCGATGAGCCCATGGATCACGTATTTGCCCTGCGCTCAGGGGCCATCAAGAATTTCCTGCTCGACGCCGAGGGCAACGAGCGGGTCAGCGGATTCATCCTGCCGGGAGAAATGTTGGGCCTGGATGCCATCGGTGCCAGTCATTACCGCAGCTACGCCCTGGCGATGGACGTGTCGTTGGTGTGCTCGATCAAGCTCGATCAACTGGTTGACCTGTCGGGACAGATTCCCGGCTTGCGCTACCAGTTGTTGCACATGCTCAGCCTGGGCATTCAAGGCAAGGATGAACACCTGCGGTGCTGTCATGGGCGTGCCGATCAGCGCCTGGCGATTTTCCTGCTGGGCATGTCGGCTCGCTATCACCAACGGGGCCTGCGCACCGACCTGATCAGGTTGCCCATGTCCCGGAGTGACATCGCCAATTACCTGGACCTCACCCTCGAAACCGTCAGCCGGTTGTTCAGCCGATTCACCCAGGCGGGGCTCATTGAGTGCGTCGGCCGTGAAGTCAGGCTTGTCGACCAACCAGGCCTGGTCAACCTCAGCCGGATGGAGGATGCCGGTTGAGTATCCAGAGCACCCGGTCATAGCGTTGCACCGGCCCCCCCAATGCTGATCGCCAGGCCCCGCCAGGGGGCGCGGCTTGATCCGTACGCAGCCAGATACGCTGTGCAGGTACGCCTTGTTGCCAGCACAGGCGCGCGGCCTGGCGGGCGATTTGCTCCGGCGCGCAGCAGTAGACGGTGTCCGGTCTGAAACGCTCCAGTTGATCCGTAAGTTGTGCCCATCCGCTGCTGTTGCGGGGGAGGGCAGATGACGCTGAGAGCCGGTGAAGGCACTCCGCAGGAAGGCGATCGGAGGGGAAACCCTCATGCGACAGTTGCACGTGCACCCAAGGTAGCCAACAGAGGATCTCATCCAGCGCGCACAGGAGGGCCAGGATCCCTTCGCCCCGGGTGATGGCCAGCAGTCGAGCGCTGTGCAAAGGAATCGGCCAGGCGCTGCCCAGCGGCCCTGAGTAGTCGAGAACATCGCCTGCCTGCCCCAAGGCTTGGGCGCGATGCGTGGTCACGATGAAACGCCTGGCCAGGCCAGGCAGGCTGATGTAGCTGCAGGGCAGGTCCAGTCCGCGGTTGCCCAGCAGGCAGAACTGGCCCGGCATCGCTTCCGTGAGCGGCGAGCCGCACAACTCCAGACGCAAGCACTGCTGGGTGCCTGGGCCCGGTAATGTCTCCAGCAATCGGACACGTCCCCTGTCTTCCCGCCTCATAAGCGCCTCGTGCGTGCGTTTGCATGCTTTCTTCAGGCTAGGCCCCTGCCAGAGGTGCACTTTGATCAGGGTCAAACCGGCACCCGATGGCTTGCTTCTGCCGGTTGATAAAGATCAAGTGCAGCGCCGCCGTGCGGCGGAAGATCAGAGTGTCTCCAAGGGAGGCATCATTCATTCGAGGAGGTCGCCATGTCTGAAGTCGCCAAGAAAGTCCCCGTCACTCCCGTTGCCGCCCAGCCGGCCAAAGCTGCGCCGCCCAGCACAGAGTCGTCCGATCTGTGGCGCCCCTTCCAACAGCTGCGACGCCAGGTCGATAGCCTGTTCGAGGATTTCGGACGGCGGCCACTGCGCATGCCGTTTACCCATACGCCGTTCGACATCGAGCCATTCTGGCGTCGTGAGCTGTTCACCCATGGCATGCCGGCAATGGACATCAGCGAGCTGGCCGACGAGTACCGGATCAGCGCCGAGCTGCCTGGTGTGGACGAGAAGGATATCGAGATCAAACTGGCCAACGGCAACCTGGTGATCCGTGGCGAGAAGCACGAGGAAACTGACGAAAAACGCAAGGAATACCACTTGTCCGAGCGGCACTACGGCAGTTTCGAGCGCGTCTTCCAACTGCCCCGCGAGGTCGACGCTGAAAAGATCAATGCCCAGTTCGCCAAGGGTGTGTTGCTGGTGCGCCTGCCCAAACGCGCCGAGGCGATTCACCCAGAAAAGCTGATCCCGATCAAAAGTGGCAAATGAGTCGAGCCAGCATCAGGAGCAAGGACGCTCCGCCCTCGCTATTTACAGGTAGAACATCATGTCCATTGGTAAATACTGCAACCGGGAGGTCGTCACTGCGCCGCCCACCCTGTCGATCTACGCTGCCGCCCGCAAGATGAGCCAATATCATGTCGGTGACCTGGTACTGGCCGAACCGGTCGACCGCGACCGTTATCGGCCTGTCGGCCTCATCACCGACCGCGACCTTGCGCTCAGGATCATTGCCCGCAATCCTCCCGATCAGGAGGATCTGCAGGCGATCGATGTGGTGCCCCGACCGCTGATCACCGCGAATCAGAACGAAGACCTGTTCGATGTCATTCAGAACATGCGCCGCGCCAACATACGACGGATCCCGGTGGTGGACGATTTCGGTCTGTTGGTCGGGATTGCCACGGCCGATGACCTGGCAGGGTTGTTGATCGACAACCTGCATGAGTTGTCATTGCTGATTCGTCAGCAGAGCCGGCGAGAGGAAGATATCCGCGTCGAGGATCTCTGAACCCATTGGCAGCGGCCGTGCATGTGGTACCGACTGCCGCGCACCGCGAAGCTGGGGACGATCATGAGCGACTTTCCAAGTACCGAAACGCTGGAAGGGCTGGATGCGTATTGGCGCGCTGCCAACTACCTGACCGTGGGGCAGATCTACCTGCAGGCCAACCCGCTGCTCGACAGCCCACTGACGTTGGCCCACATCAAGCCGCGCCTGTTGGGCCATTGGGGAACGTCCCCAGGCCTGAACCTGCTCTATACGCACCTGAACCGCCTCATCCGTGAGCATGACCTGAACATGCTGTTCGTCGCCGGCCCCGGCCATGGAGGGCCGGCCATCGTCGCCCAGACCTACCTGGAGGGTACTTACACCGAACTGTACCCAGCGGTCGAGCGCAATGCGCAGGGCCTGGCCCAGCTGTTCAGGCAGTTTTCCTGGCCTTATGGCATTGGCAGCCATGTCGGGGCCCATGTCCCCGGGTCCATCCATGAAGGTGGCGAGTTGGGTTATGCGTTGGCACATGCGTATGGCGCCGCGCTGGACAACCCGCAGCTCATCGTTGCCTGTGTCATCGGCGACGGTGAGGCGGAAACGGGGGCGCTGGCGGCCAGTTGGCATTGCAACAAGTTCCTCAATCCCGCACGTGACGGCGCGGTACTGCCAATCTTGCACCTCAACGGCTACAAGATCGCCAACCCCACGGTGTTGTCCAGGATCAGCGAGGATGAACTGACCAGCCTGATGTATGGCTACGGCTATGACCCGTACTACGTCGAAGGCGATGAACCCATGGAGGTTCATCGCGCACTGGTCAGGACGCTCGACGTGATCCTTGAAAAGATCCACCAGATCCAGCGTCTGGCCCGGCATGTGGAGGCTGACGAGCCTATCGAGCGGCCACTCTGGCCTGTGCTGGTGCTTCGCACCCCCAAAGGCTGGACGGGGCCGAAGTTCGTCGACGGGCTGCGGGTGGAGGGCACCTGGCGCTCCCATCAATTGCCCCTGGCTGACCTGGATAAGCCACTGCACTTGCAGCAGCTTCAACAATGGCTGGAGAGCTACCGCCCCCATGAACTGTTCGACGCCCAAGGGGCTCTGCTGCCTGAACTGGCCGCGCTGGCACCGCGCGGGCGACGGCGCATGAGTGCCAACCCTCACGCCAACGGGGGCCTGCTGCTGCGTGCGCTGGACCTGCCGCGCTTCGTCGACTACGAAGTGCAGATGGCCGGGCCCGGACGGGTACGTGCGCAGGCGACGCAGGTGCTTGGTCGGTATGTGCGCGATGTAATGAAAAACAGCTTGGTGTCTCGCGACTTCCGGCTCTTCGGACCAGATGAAACCGCCTCCAATCGTCTGGACGCGGTTTTCGAGACGACCGGCAAGGTCTGGCTGGACCCTTGCAGTGTCGATGACAGCCACCTCGCAGCGGATGGCCGGGTCATGGAGATTCTCAGCGAGCAGGTCTGTGAAGGCTGGCTGGAGGGCTACCTGCTGACTGGCCGCCACGGTTTGTTCTCTTGCTATGAAGCCTTCATCCACATCGTCGATTCGATGGTCAACCAGCATGCCAAGTGGCTCAAGACCGCTGCCGAGGTGCCATGGCGCAAGCCGATCGCCTCGCTGAACATCCTGCTCACGTCCCATGTCTGGCGCCAGGATCACAACGGCTTCTCACATCAGGATCCGGGCTTTCTCGACATGCTTGCCAACAAGAAGGCCGATGTGGCGCGCATCTACCTCCCTGCCGATGCCAACTGCCTGTTGTCGGTGGTCGACCATTGCCTGCGCAGCCGCGACTACATCAACGTCATCGTCGCGGGCAAGCAACTGGAGTGGCAATGGCTGGACGGTGAAGCGGCCAACCAGCACTGCCAGGCCGGTATCGGTCGATGGGCTTGGGCCAGCCATGATGACGATGATCCCGATGTGGTCATGGCCTGTGCCGGCGATATACCGACCTTGGAAGTGCTGGCGGCGGTCACGCTGCTTCGCGAGTGCGTCGCCGATTTGCGGGTCAGGGTGGTGAATGTTGTCGACCTGCTGGCGCTGCAGACATCGCATCAGCATCCCCATGGGCTACCCGACAGTGACTTCAATGCGCTGTTCACTCACGAGCGGCCAGTCATCTTTGCGTTCCATGGGTATCCGGCCCTGATTCACCGGCTGATCTACAAGCGCGTGAATCCAGAGCGGTTCCACGTGCGTGGCTTTTGCGAAGAAGGGGCAACCACCACACCGTTCGACATGGCGGTGCTCAACCACCTGGATCGCTATCAGCTGGTACTGGATGTGTTCGAGCGCGTTCCCCGCTTGCAGGGACACGTCGAGCAGGCGCGGTCCCGTTACTGGTCGACCATGGAAAAGCACAAGCTTTATCTGATCGAACATGGCGAGGATCTGCCTGAAGTCGCCCAATGGCACTGGACACCGCCACCAAGCGCCTGACGCCTCGTTACTTGGCTTTCCAGTACTTCTGCATTTCCAGGAACAGGAACGACGCGGTCCAGGTGATCAACACCAGGCCTGTCAGCGCTTGCAGGCCTGTGAGGTACTTGAGGTTGCCGGTGGGGGCGATATCGCCGAAGCCGATGGTGGTGTAGGTGGTGAAGGAGAAGTACACGCAGTCCATGAACGAGCCGTCGAATTGACCAGTGAGCGAGCCCCAGCCCTGGGCATTGTCCATCAGGTAGTAGGCCAGGGCGAAGCACCACACCTCCAGTGCATGGGCCAGCAGCGCCCCGAACACGCCGACCACGATCCGAAAGCGGCTCCATAGCTTGAGCCGTGGCAGCCAGTCGTTCAGGCGCAGAAGGCACTCGTAGTGAATGATCACCACCAGGATCACGACCAGTGTGTTGATCAGCGTGACGGTGAGCATGGCAGGCACCCTGTCTGGAGTCGGGTCATCATTTCGCAGTGCCGACCCACGGGTAGGTCACCGGCTCCTTGAGCTGCGGCTGGAGTGCGGGAAACTCTTCGGGTGTGATGGTTTCTTTGGCCAGCAGCAAGTGCGCGCCAGCGTCCAGGTCTGCGCGGCGTTGTTCGAGCAAGGTCTGGGCTCGCTGGTAGGCCTGTTCGAGCAGCTCACGGATACCGAGATCGATTTCCCGCGCGGTCTGCTCGGAATAGTCCTTGTGTTCCTGACGCAGCAGGGCCTCCCCGAGATAACTGGCCTGCTGGCGCTCCAGCACCGCCTGACCCAACTCCGGGCTCATGCCGAACCGGGTGATCAGTTGTCGGGCGATATCGGTGGCGCGTCCCAGGTCATCGGCGGCCCCGGTGGACACCTGGCCGAATGCCAGGTTTTCGGCCGCGCGTCCGGCCATCAGCACGACGATACGGTCCCTGAGCATCTGCGCGCTGATGAGGAAGCGGTCGTCCGTCGGCCGTTGCAGGGTATAGCCCAGCGAGCCTGCGGCACGGGGGATGATCGACACCTTGTGGACCGGGTCCATCGCCGGCAGGCTGCTGGCAGCCAGGGCATGGCCCATTTCGTGATACGCCACGATCTGGCGTTCGTCTTCACGCAGCACGGTGCTCTTGCGCTCCACGCCGGCGACCAGACGCTCGACCGCTGCGGTGAAGTCCTCCAGCTCGACCCACTGGCTGGCGCGCCGGGTGGCGACGATGGCCGCCTCGTTGACCAGATTGGCCAGGTCGGCGCCGGTCAGGCCTGGGGTGATGTCGGCGATGCGCTCGCAATCCAGGTCGTTCTTGTAGACGATCTTGTGCAGGTGCACTTTCAGGATGGCCAGGCGGCCTTTGCGATCAGGCCGGTCGATCAGGATCTGCCGGTCGAACCGCCCAGCGCGCAGCAACGCCGGGTCCAGGACCTCGGGGCGGTTGGTCGCCGCCAGCAGCACGACGCCTTCGCGAGGATCGAAGCCGTCCAGTTCGGCCAGCAACTGGTTAAGTGTCTGCTCCTTTTCGTCATTGCCGCCCAGGTTGCCGATACCGCGCATCTTGCCCAGGGCGTCCAGTTCATCGATGAAAATGATGCAGGGTGCTGCCTGCCGAGCCTGGTCGAACAGGTCGCGTACCCGGGCGGCGCCTACCCCCACGAACATTTCCACGAACTCTGACCCGGAGATCGAGAAGAAGGGGACGCCCGCTTCCCCGGCGATGGCCTTGGCCACCAGGGTCTTGCCGGTGCCAGGGGGGCCGACCAGCAGTGTGCCTTTGGGGACGTGGGCGCCCAGGCGTGCATACCAAGCCTGGTTTTTCAGGAACGAGACGATTTCGATCAGTTCATCCTTGACGTCATCGATCCCGGCAACGTCGGCGAAGGTGACCTGGATGTCCCGCTGGGCATAGACCCGCGCACGAGACTTGCCGACGCTCATCAAGCCGCCTAGCCCCTGCTTTTCGCCAAACCCTCGGAAGATGAAGAACCAGGCACCGAGCATCACCAGCAGCGGCAGCAACCAGCCCGCCATGTCGGCGATCGTGTTGTCTTCCGCCAGGCCGGTAAAGGCCACGCCGGACTGGCTGAGCTGCGCCGACAGTGCCGGGTCGACGCGCACGGTGGTAAACCGCTCGCGTCCGTCGATGGGCTCCTGCAGCCTGCCCTGGATACGATTGCGCCTGATTTGCAGGTCACTGACTTTCTGCTGTTCGAGCAATTGCAGGAACTGGCTGTAAGGCAGGGTTACGACAGCCGAGCGGTCGAACAGGCTGAACAGCAGGGCGGTGAGCAGCGCCAGCGCGATCGCCAGGTAATACAGTTTCGATGGCTGATCTTTTTTCATGGCCGCAATTCCTCGAGACAAGGGGCTCGGGCCTTCCATTGCTGAGGCGACTTAGGCGCTGTCGATAGGTGCGCAGGCGACATTGCCTTGAGCTGTTTTTACCCGCCAGTGGCCTGGCGCGATTGATAAAGGTCAAGATCGGCGTGCAGCCCCCACGCTACAGGAGCTTGATAAATGTCAGGCCGCTGCCTGCTGCGCTGCGGATACTCAGGCTATCTTCGGCACCTGCGAGGGCATGGACATGCGACGTTATCTGTTTATCGGCTTGTCGAGCGTGCTGGTATTGGTTTCTGGCTGCAGTCCTTGGCGTACCGAGGAACTCGACGCGCGCCTGGAATCGGCCGAGAACAATGCTGCCACTGCGCGGCTGCGCGCCGATCAGGTCTGCTACCGGATCGATCTGGTCGAGCAGACTGCCAACCAGGCGCTGCGTATCGCGACCCAGACCCAGGAAGAGGTCCGACGGTTGCAGCAGGCCAAACAGAAGTAACCGCCATGTCTCGTCGGTGGCTGGACCTGGGCCTGTTGCTCGTCAGTGGCTTGGCCTTGCTGTTCGGCGCAGGTGCCTATGCCGCGCAGCAGCCTGCCTGGGCAGCGCTGATCTGGGCGGGGGGCAGCAGTGTGATGGCCTTGGTGCTGGCGGTGGAAATCGCCAGACGCCTGGTCAGGCGCGAAGCGGGCATCGATCTCATCGCACTGGTGTCGATCCTGGCGGCGCTGTGGCTTGAGCAGATGCTGGTCGGCGCGGTGATCGCGCTGATGCTGGCCACCGGGCGCGCACTGGAAGCACTCAGCCTGCAGCACGCCGAGCGCGAGCTGCGGGCCTTGATCGAGCGGGCACCCCAGCGTGCCTGGATCCAGGAGAACGACGGGCTGCATGAAGTGCCCGTGGACGCGGTTCAGCCCGGTCAAACCGTATTGGTGCGCCTGGGCGAGGTGGTGCCGGTCGACGGTCGCCTGGTCAGCGCTCAGGTGATCCTGGATGAAGCTGCGCTCACCGGTGAATCGCTGCCTGTCACGCGCTACGCGGGCGAACTGCTGCCCAGTGGTGTAACCAACACCGGCGCGCCGGTGCAGGTGTTGGCCATGCGCACGGCGGCGCAGAGTACTTACGCAGGCATCGTGCATCTGGCCGAGGCGGCGCGCCGATCACGCGCGCCTTTCGTTCGATTGGCCGATCGTTACGCCTTGGGCTTCATTGCGCTGACATTGTTGGTCGCAGGGGCCGCCTGGTGGCTCAGTGGTGATATGCAGCGTGTGCTGGCCGTGTTGGTGGTCGCTACACCCTGTCCGCTCATATTGGCGGTGCCCATCGCCATCATTTCTGGTATTTCCAGGGCCGCGCGACGCAATATCCTCATGCGTGATGGCCAGGTTCTGGAAGCGCTCGCCGGGATTCGGCAAGTGTTTCTGGACAAGACCGGCACCTTGACCGGCGGCCACGCCCACGTGCAATCGATCGAGGTCCAGGGCGAGGGTGCGCCGCTGCAAGTCCTGCAATGGGCCGCTTCGTTGGCGCAGGCTTCTTCGCATCCGATCGCTCAGGCCATTGTCCAGGCCGCTCGTGTGCGGGGTGTGTCGCTGATACCGCCGCAGGCTGTAGAGGAGGCTCCCGGGCAGGGGCTTGCCGGCACCGTACAAGGTCATGCCGTGCGCCTGGGCACCGTGGGCTATGTCCAAGATGAAGCACAGACCGATGCCTGGGCTCAGGCGCGTTTGCAGGAACTGGATTACCTGGCCTGCAGTGGCAGCTTCGCCACGATCGACGGCCAGTTGAAGGGGGTGATCAGGCTGGCCGACAACCTGCGTCTGGAGGCGCCCCAGACCCTGCGCTTGCTCCGCGCCCGTGGTATCGAGAAGGTCGCCATGCTCACGGGCGATCGTCTGGAAACCGCGCAGGCGATCGCGCTGACGGCGGGCATCGACGAACTGCATGCTGGCCTGACGCCCGAGGACAAGGTGCGCCTGGTACAGGAAGGCTGCCGTCGTGCGCCGACGTTGATGGTCGGCGATGGCATCAATGATGCGCCCGCCCTGGCCGCCGCCGATGTCGGCGTGGCCATGGGCGCGTCTGGTATCACGGCCTCGGCGCAGGCGGCCGGTGTGGTCCTGCTGGTGGACCGATTCGACCGGCTGGTCGAGGCCTTGGACATTGCCCGACATGCCGTGCACATCGCTCGCCAGGGGGTGTGGGCCGGGATGAGCCTGTCTTTGCTGGCCATGGTCATCGCCGCGGCAGGCTACCTGCCGGCCTTGCTCGGCGCCATCCTGCAGGAAGGGATCGATCTGCTGATCATCGGCAATGCATTGCGCGCGCTAGGGCCCTGGCCTGGTAGACGACGCGCCGGGATCGACGTCGCAGCGATCGACCGGCTCGAGGATGAGCACCGGCAGTTGGATGGGGTGCTGACGGACCTGAGCCAGATGGCCCGGGATTTTTCCAGCCGCCCCCTCGACAAGGCACAGGGCGATTTGCGCAACCTGGTCGCCGCATTGCACAACCTGTTGGAGCGCCACGAGCGCGATGATGAACGCCGGCTCTATCCGCTGCTGAGCCGCTTCATGCCCGGTGAAGATCCGCTGTCGACCATGAGCCATACCCACCGAGAAATCTTTCGGCTCATCCATCTGCTGTCTCGCATGAGCGACGATTTCAGCCAGGCCACACGGCCTCCCAGCGCTGATGAGATACAGCATCAGCTCATTCGCCTGGACACCCTGGCGAAGCTGCATTTCGACCAGGAGGAAGCGCTGTACCGGTATCTGGATCGGCACTGAGCGAGGGGGGCGGACGATTGATGAAAATCGAGCACCCGCGCCCGCGCGGGGCGATGCTGGTCGCAGGAGGAGGTGTGCCCACCCCCGCTCACCGCCCATCATGAGCCATTATCAACGCCTGCTGTTGATCATGCGCCCTGTCCTGCGCCAATCCAGCGCGCCGGATCCCTGCCGTTTTCAAGCAGCAACTCGGCGACCAGAGCGGTCGTGTCGAGGATCTCCAGTTGCCGCTGGCAATGCGCGGGCAGGCGCAAGGGCGGGACACTGTCGGCGACCAGGACACGTTCGAACACGCCGGCCTCGAACAGCTGACCACCGGTGGTGAACAGACCGTGGGTGGCAGCGGCCAATACCCGGCTTGCGCCTGCCTGCAGGCAGGCCTGCCCGGCACGCAGCAGTGTCTGACCGGTACTGATCAGGTCGTCGAAAACGATGACGGTTCTGCCGGCTACGTCACCTACCAGATGCTTGCCCCGCAGCCCTGTCGGGTCACGGTGTTTCTCCATCAAGGCGCCCGATACCGGTTGGGCCAGCAGGCCAGCCAACGCCTCGCGGAAATGTTCGGCACGTTTGGCGCCGCCCAGGTCGGGCGAAACCACTGCAACCGGCTGCTCACCCAGGAGCGTGGCGAAGCGATGGGCGAACACCTGCGTGCATTGCAGGTTCCAGGCTGGGATGCGATAGGCATTGTCGAACGCACTGGGGTTGTGTACATCCAGGGTCACGATCCGATCCACGCCACAGCACTCCATCAGGCGCGCGACATGCCGGGTAATCGTCGAATCCTGGAACTCGACCTTGCGGTCCTTGCGGCCATAACACAGGTAGGGCGCCACCACTGTGACCTGGCATGCACCTGCGTCTTTGAGGGCTGCGCAGAAAAACAGCAGGCGGCACAGCTTGTCATGCGTGCTGCGGTGTTCGTCACCGTACAGCGAGTGGAAGACGACCACCTGGCGACCGTTGGCCGATACGGTTGGCCAGCATTTGTGCTCACCGTCTTCGTAGTCGCGCTCTTCGTGCATTGACACCGTCACGCCTAAACGTCGCGCCACCGCATGGCCATAGGCTTGGCTGCCTTGCAGGGCGAACAACAGTGGACAGGTAGCGTTCATGACCTGCGCTCCGAGCCGGGTTTTCAACTCAACATAAGGGGCGAGCCGCCCCTCGATTTGACCATTGTCAAGTCCAGCATAGGCAGCCCGCAGACACTGGATAGGCCAACGCATGCGCACGCCTGCGATCCTCACACCCTGCACAGCGAGTACGCCAATGGACAAGTATCAGAAAAGCCGCAAGGACAAATTGTTCAAATCGCATCCGCTCGATCCCTATGCCATGCCGCTTCGTCCTGGCGGCAAAGCCCGCTGCCCACAATGCGGCGCTGCCTATCACGATGGCGAGTGGCATTGGCACAGCCCTACCGGGCCAGGGCATGTGGAGTCGACAGTATGTCCAGCATGCCGTCGCATCGAAGACCGTGCCGCAGCCGGCCAAGTCCGGGTTTCGGGCCGGTTCCTGGACAGTCATGAAGATGAGATTCGCCAGCTCATGCAGCACACCGAGCAGCAAGAAAAGCAGACGCACGTGCTCGAGCGCTTGATCGCCATCGACCGTCAACAGAACGAGCTGGTGGCAATGACCACCGGCACCCACTTGGCAAACCGCATCGGCCATGAACTGGAAGCGGCCTACGATGGCCACTGCAGCTACCAGTACAGTGACAGTGAGGTCTACCTGAGCGTCGACTGGCACCGCGACTGAGCGGTGCCGCTGGTCGCCAGGCTGATTCGGGCCCACGCCCGTCCAGTCTGGCGATTCATCGTTCAACTGTGGATGGCCAGAATGCTGGACTGTACTTTGTACAGGGCCTGCTCGGTGGTGCTGCCGACAACCTTGGTGAGCCCTTCATGGTAGAGCGTCCCCATCACCATCACATCGAAGCCGTGCTGATTGGCGTATTCACTGACCACCTTGCTGGCGGGTCCACGCAACAGATGCAAGTGATCTTGTCGGATGCCGTAGTCGGCCCCCAGCTTTGCCATGCGCTCGCGTGCGCGGCCGGTCATTTCCTCGACCAGCGCCTCGGTCCAGGCCACCGGGGCGGCTGCATAGGCAACGAAACTGGGGCTGGGCTCGTATGCCTGAAGCATGTGCAGTTGCGCTTTACAGCGCTGGGCCAGGGCATGGGCCGCTTGCAGGATGCGATCGTTGAGCTTCTGAATCGTCGGGTCGTTCTCGGCCAGTTCCACAGCGGCAATGATGCGTTGCGGCAGTGTGGGCTCGGCATGGGCTACCAGGTGCAGAGGGATCGGGCAACGGCGCAGCAATTGCCAGTCCAGTGGCGTGAGCAAGGCGCGGCTCAAGGCGGTTTCATGCTTGATGTCCTTGATCACCATCTCCACCCGATGCAGTTGGGCCAGGCGGATCAAGTCCTTGAGCGGATCATCCTCGTCCACTGCTTCGGCGTAGGCGGTGATGCCAAGTGCAGCCAACGCCGTGACTTGTTCGGCCAGCCAGGCCTTGCGATGTTCGGCGTCTTGCTTTCGGGCACTGCTGCGCAGCACCTGGTCTAGCGTCGTCAAGCGGTTTGGCAGTTGGCTCAACACCACAAGGTGCAGGGTAGCCCCCATGCCACTGGCCAGGGCTTGCGCGCGGGCCATGGCGGGCGAGGGGTGCAGACCGGGATGGCAGATCAACAGGAGTCGTGAATAGGTAGTCATGATGGCCTCCTCGGCGATGGCTGCCTTGAGCAAGGCGCATCGGTACAGGCCAAGGGTGACCTATCGGGCCTTTCAAGCCTTGATTTTTATCAAGATTGGCCAAGCCCACAGTTCCGATAATGACGGGGCTGCGAGTGTCTACCCTCGCCTCGGGAGGTGACTGATGAGCCCGTACCGTCGGATTCTCGTGATCATGACCAAAACCGAGCCGCGTCCGGCCGCCTTGCGCCGGGCCCTGGCGCTGGCGGACGCGTCGGGTGCTGCGTTGCATGTTCTCGCTGTCCATGAACCCGCTGAGCTGCAATTGCACCATGCGCTGCAGGAACCCGCTGTCTCGACCGCAGCGTTCGCACATTTCAGCGCCGAGCTCAAAGCATTGCTGGACGAGCAGGGCGCCCACCAGACTCGCCCATCGTTCGAGGCCGTTCAGACCCTCGACGCGCGTGATTTCATCCCCGCCTATATCGCGAAGTTCGCACCTGATCTGGTGATCAAGGATTGTCCTGTCAGCTCGATGGTCGACCAGATCGCACAGACCTCCCTCGACTACGCGCTATTGCATGCTGGCCAAGGGGCGTTCCAGTTCGTGCCGGCCAATGCCCCTGCCATGCCGGCTCAGGTGTTGATCGCGGTGGATGTAGCCAGTCCGCAGCCCGCTCAGCAGGCGCTCAACCACCAGTTGGTTGAGGCCGGTCAGCAGCTGGCGCGTCTGTGCAAGGGACAGGCTCACTTGTTGTCGGCCTATGACCTGCCCATGGCCATGCTGGCCAATGCGGCGCTTGCCGAACCATGGGCGCAGGAGGTGCGCGAGTCACTGCGGGTTCCGTTCGATGCCCTGGCCGATGCGCACGGCATTGCCTATTCGCATCGGTACTTCGTCGAGGGGGCACCGCTGCGCACCATCAAGGCACACATCAGCTCGCTGATGATCGATGTGGTCGTGGTGGGGGTGGTGCAGCCCAAACGCTGGGCCAAGCTGATTGGGGACACCACCGACAGACTCCTTGGCAATGCCCCCTGCAGCATTCTGGCGATCAGGCCGAAACCTGCCGGCTGACCGTGGCGGTGCTGTGCGCTTGGCCATGGCGCACCACTTCAATACAAAAGTCGGCTTCATAGGGCGGAACGTGGCACTCGATGATGTCTTGCGCGGCCACCTGCAAATGGACGCCGACAATGTCTGCATGGACTGGTTGGCGGCAGACGTGCCGGTCGACGAGTACGGCGCTCAGTACGCGGCGCGCACCCAACTGAGCCAGGTAGGCACAGGTGCGCAGCAACGAATGCCCTTCATAGAGCACGTCGTCGACCACCAGCAAGGTGGTCTCGGCCAGGTTCAAGGTGTCGAGCGAGGGGTTTTCGATGAGCTGCGTATGGGCATGCAGAAGGGTGAGGTCGTCCGCGTAGCGCTTGACCTTGATAGGGTAAAGCGGCAAGGGAGGCTGCCCGGTCAGTTGCTGGATATGCTCTTGTAGACGACGAGCCAGCGGTTCACCACGGCGCTGTATGCCGATCAGGGCAGCTTGGGACGGCGGCAGGCATGCCGTGGCCTGGCGTGCCATCGCCCGCAGCACGCCCTCGAGGTCGTCTGCATCGTACAGGCGTGTTCTTGAAGGGGCGGGAGAGTTCATCGGGCGTACTCCGAAGCAAAGGGACGTCACGCCTTACCTTAGTCGGCGAAGTCCAGGCTGTTTTGACAAAGGTTAAGTCTTGGGCAGTTCGTCAAACCGGTAGATTGCAGCTGCCAGCGCCCCGGTGTTCACGGAACAGAACGCTGAGGCCCATTTCATCGGGTTCTCGGAGCGTGCCGGTGTGGCGTTGGGCTTGGTGGTTGCGGCGTGCCTGCGTGAAACGGCGCTGGCGCGTTGCGAGCTGAGCGAGCCCGCGCCCACGGAATGGCCTTGATCCCGAGACGCCAGCCTGAAATCGAGCCCGTCACTGCCCCGCACTACCTGCTAGTGCAGGGCAGTGACCCCTTGGGCGTGCCGTGGCAACGCGATTGAAATCAAGGCCGCCAGCAGCACGCAAGCCGAGGAGATCCACAGGCAAGCCACAAGGCCATACGCCTGGAACACCCACCCCGAAAGCAGGGTGCCGACCAGCCGCCCCAGGGCGTTGGACATGTAGTAGAAGCCCACATCCAACGATACGCCGTCCTCCTTGGCATAGCTGACGATCAGGTAGCTGTGCAGCGATGAATTCACCGCGAACAGCACACCGAACAGCATCAAACCGCCGAGTAGCACGGCCTGGGCCGGCACTCCGGCAGTCAGGCCCAAGGCAATCAGTGCGGGCAGCCCGGCCAAGGCAATGGCCCACGTGAAAGCCGCTCGGCCGTCCGGCACATGGCCATGCTTCTTGCCGGTAATGTAGGGGGCAAACGACTGGACGATGCCGTAGCCGATGATCCAGACGGCCAGGAAACCGCCGACCTTCCAGAAATCCCAGCCAAAGGCGGTGCTCAGGTACACCGGTAACGCCACGACGAACCACACATCGCGGGCGCTGAAGAGAAACAAGCGTGCCGCCGAGAGGATGTTGATCGCCCGGCTTTTGGACAGCATGTCGCGGAACTTCGGCTTGGCCTTGGCTTTGCCAAGGTCCTTCTTCAGCAGGACCAGGCTGGCGATCCAGATCAAGGCGAGGACCGCCGCCATGGCCAGCACCGCCAGGGTGAAACCGAGCAGTGCGAGCAGTGCGCCGCCCAGGAAGAAACCCACGCCCTTGAGCGCATTCTTCGAGCCTGTGAGGACGGCCACCCACTTGTAGAGCGTGCCTTGCTGGCTGTCCGGCACCAGAAGCTTGAGGGTGCTTTTGGCACTCATCTTGTTCAGGTCCTTGGCGATGCCGGACAGCGCCTGGGCGGTCATCACCCATGGCACCGTCAGCCAGGCAGCCGGCACCGTGAGCATCAGCAAGGCCAGCACCTGTAGGCCCAGGCCGATGTTCATGGTGCGATTGAGCCCCAGGCGGGCGCCGAGGTAGCCACCCACCAGGTTGGTGATCACGCCGAACACTTCGTAGAACAGGAACAGCGCCGCGATCTGCAGCGGCGTGTAGCCCAGGGTATGGAAATGCAAGACCACCAACATGCGCAGGGCGCCGTCGGTGAGGGTGAAGGCCCAGTAGTTGCCGGTCACCAGCAGGTACTGACGCACTTCCAGAGACAGGGCTGACAGCGCCTTCATGATCGTTGCTTACTCCGCCGCGCCGACCAGCCGTGCCAGTTCCGCTGCGCGGTTGGCGTAGCCCCACTCGTTGTCGTACCAGGCGTAGAGTTTCACCTGGGTACCGTTGACCACCAGGGTGGACAGCGCATCGATGATCGAGGAGCGCGGATCGGTGCGGTAGTCGATGGACACCAGCGGACGCTCTTCGTAGCCCAGGATGTCCTTCAATGGGCCCTCGGCAGCGGCTTTGAGCAGTGCGTTGACCTCTTGGGCCGTGGTCGCACGTTCCACCTCGAACACGCAGTCGGTCAGCGAGGCATTGGCCAGCGGTACGCGCACGGCGTGACCGTTCAGCTTACCGCGCAGTTCGGGGAAGATCTCGGCGATCGCTGTGGCCGAACCGGTGGTGGTCGGGATCAGGCTCATGCCCGAGGCACGGGCGCGGCGCAGGTCCTTGTGCGGCGTGTCGAGAATGCTCTGGGTGTTGGTCAGGTCATGGATGGTGGTGATCGAGCCATGGCGGATGCCCAGGTGCTGGTGAATCACCTTGACCACTGGTGCCAGGCAGTTGGTGGTGCAGGAGGCGGCGGTGACGATGCGGTGCAAGGCCGGGTCGAACAGGTGCTGGTTGACGCCCATCACCACGTTCAGTGCGCCTTTTTCCTTGACCGGGGCACAGACCACCACGCGTTTGACGCCCTGGTCCAGGTAGGCCTGAAGCACGGCCACCGACTTCATCTTGCCGCTGGCTTCGATGACCAGGTCGCAGCCCGACCAATCGGTGTCGGCAATCGCCTTGTTGGCGGTGACCTTGATGCGCTTGCCCTCGATCACCACCGCGTCGCCTTCGGCACTGGCTTCGTGGTGCCAGCGCCCGTGGACCGAGTCGAAGTTGATCAGATGTGCGTGGGTTGCGGCATCACCGGCCGGGTCATTGATCTGGACGAACTCGAATTCTGGCCACGCCCAGGACGCGCGCAGCGCCAGGCGACCGATACGTCCAAAACCATTGATGCCTACTTTGATTGTCATGTGCTTGTGCTCGTAGTGCGGTAAGCCCACCTCCAAGGGAAGTGGGGGAGGTCATGAGGGGCTCAGATAGAACGTTGATTGACGCGCCTGGACAGTTCCTCTGCCGACGCCTTGCGCTCGGAATAGCGCTCGACCAGGTAATCGGCGCGGTCGCGCAGCAGCAGTCCATCAGCAGCAGGAGGCAGCGCGCTGGGGGCGCTCGCCCATGGCATCCAGGCGTCGGGTGCTGGTGCTCAGCCATTCGCGGTTGGCCTCCAGCGTGGTTGCCAGCACTTCACGGACCCAGGTAGGCAATGCGGGATGCAACCGGTAGTAGACCCACTGGCCCTGACGGCGGTCTTCCAGCAGGCCACAGGTGCGAAGTTGCGCCAGGTGGCGTGACACCTTGGGTTGGCTTTCTTCCAAGGCACAGATCAATTCGCACACGCAGAGTTCTTCCTCGCGCGCGATCAGCAGCATCATGCGCACACGGTTCTCGTCGGCGAGGCACTTGAAAACCTGGGTGGGCGACAAGGGGTCAATCATGGCGGCTCTCATGGGCTGATGAGCACAAGTCTCGGTGGATATATGATTTTTTGAATATACGCTTTATCGAATATATCTCAAGCCCCCGCTGATGGAGGGCCACTCAGCGCATGTGCAGGATGATCGGGCTGCTGCTGGCCGGGTCGGTGTGCCCGCGTAGCTTGCCGACCGCCTGAGCCTGCACCGCGCCACCGTGGTTGCCCCAGGCGCTACGCATGAACGTCAGGACATCGGCGATCTGCTGGTCCGACAATTGCTCGCGGAACGCCGGCATCCGGTAGGCGTCCGGTTGGCCTTGGGCGACGACCCGTTGCGAGCCGTTGAGGGTGATGTTGATGGCCGAGGCGTCTTCCTTGGCCAGCGCCGAGGTGGCCCCGGCCAGGGGCGGCATCCATTCGGCCTGGCCCTTGCCATCGAGGCCATGGCAGGAGGCGCAGCGGGTGAGGTAGGTCTGGGCGCCTGGGGAATCCAGGTGCGCCGCGGGCAAGGCCTGGTATTGCCAGGGCGCGCCGTCGCGTTGACGGTCGCCCGGCAAAGACTTCAGATAGCGCGCGATCGCCGTCAGGTCCTCATCGCTCATGAATTGGGTGGAGTTGTTGAAGGCTTCGGTCATCGAGCCGAACACCACGGCATGCGGGTTTCGCCCGGTCTTGAGGAACCGCACGATGTCCGCCTCGCTCCAGCGCCCAAGGCCGGTGTTGTGGTCACCGCGCAGGCTCGGGGCATACCAGCCATCGAGCAGGGCACCGGCCAGGAACGGCGCGCCGCGCTCATCCAGAGCCTTCTCGTTGAAGGCCAGGCCCCGAGGGGTATGGCAACTGCCGCAATGGCCTGGGCCTTGGACGATATAGGCGCCACGGTTCCACAGTGCATCCTGCGCGGGTTTGGCCGCATAGGGGGTGGTGGGCGAGAACAGGCCGTTCCACAGGGCGATGGGCCAGCGCAGGTTCAGCGGCCAGGGAATATCGCTCTGGATGTTGGCCTGGTTGACCGGCTGTACGCCGTGCATGAAGAAGGCATACAGCGCCTTGACGTCGTCGTCGCTGAGCTTGGCGTAGGAAGGGTAGGGCATGGCCGGGTACAACCGTCGGCCTCCCGGGGCGACGCCCTGGCGCACGGCGCGGTCGAAGTCGGCCAGGCTGTAGGAACCGATGCCGGTCTGTCGGTCCGGGGTGATGTTGGTGGCGTGGATCGAGCCCAGCGGCGTGGCCATTTCCAGGCCGCCGGCGAACGGCTTGCCCGTCGGCAGGCTGTGGCACGCGACGCAGTCGCTCAGGCGCGCGACGTACTCGCCACGACTGACCAGCGCTGCGTCGGGCGGCGCCTCGCCGGCCAGGGGCGAGCCGGGCTCACGGGTGACGTACCAGGCCAACAGGCCTGCCGTGACCAGACACGGCAGGGCCAGCCAGCGGGCGGCGGTTGCGAGTCGGCGATTGTGCATGGGTGGCCCCTGCGAGTCAGCTGAAGGTATAGCGACTAAGCGGCATGCTGCGAATGCGCTGGCCGGTCAGCCGCGCCACCGCGTTGGCCACGGCAGGCGCCACCGCCGGTAGCGGTGGCTCGCCGATCCCGCCCATTTTCGCGCCGCTCTCGACGACGCGCACATGCACCCGCGCCATGCGCGAAGGCGGCAGCACCGGATACAGGTCGTAGTTGCGCGCTCGCGGCATGCCGTTGTGCCAGACGGCTTCTTCCAGCAGCACCTGGGACAACCCAAGGGCCACCGCGCCGTTGACCTGGGCTTCGATGATCGCCGGGTTGACGATGCTGCCCGGGTCGATCGCCTGCCAGATGTCGTGCACCTTGACCTGGCCGTTCTCGATCGACACCTCAGCGATCACCGCCGCCTCGGAACCGAACGGCGAGGCCATGGCCACGCCACGGGCGCGCTTACTGCCATCCTCGGCGGTGAAGGGGCCGCGCGTCCAACCGCCGGACAGCTCGCCAACCGCCTGCAGCAGCGTAGTCAGGCGCGCGTTGCCCTGCAGCAGGTGCAGGCGCAACGCGTACGGGTCCTGGCCGCCCTTGTCGGCCAGTTCGTCGAGGAAGGCCTCGTAGAAGAAGTCGTTGAGCGAATTGCCCACCGAGCGCCAGTAGCCGAGCATGGCCGGTCCTTTGACGTAGACCTGGGCGATGCGCGTGTTGGCGATGGCGTAGGCCTTGCCCGACAGCCCTTCGAGTGCGGTGGGGTCCAGTTGCTCGCCCTGCTTGCCGGCGATGGCTTCGGTGGGGCCTTCGGTGGCGCTCACCGCTTCAAGCGCCACCGGCAGGCCTTTGTCATCGAGCCCTGCGCGGAACTTGACCACGGCGACGGGGCGCAGCACATCGCGTAGGAATTCTTCCTCGCGCGTCCAGATCACCTTGACTGGGCGTCCGACCGCCTTGGCCAGCGCGATGGCCTGGGGGTAGGGGTTGGCTGAGTCATAGAGGAAATGCCGGCCGAAGAAGCCGCCGAGCAAGGGCGAATGCAGGGTGATCCTTACAGGGTCGAGCCCGCTGCGCTTGGCGATGTCGTCACGGAACATGTCCGGCGCCTGATTCGGCAGCCACACCTCCAGAGAACCGTCGGGGTTGAAGCGCGCCGTCGCCGATGGCGGTTCCAGTTGGGCATGGTTGAGGTACTGATTGTGGTAGGTGGCCTCGACCGTGGTCTTGGCGCTGGCCAGGGCTGCGGCCACATCGCCGTGCTTTTCGTCATCACGGCCTGGGCCCGGTTGGGCCGCCAGGTGCTCACGCCAGGCATCGCTGGAAAAATCCTTGGGCATGGGCCTTACGGTCGACTCCGGGCCTGGCTCCTGCCAGTCGACCTGAAGTGCCTCCGCCGCGCGCTTGGCGTGCCACCAGCGCTCGGCGACCACCGCGACCGCGCCGGGCAACGTGTGCACCGAATGCACGCCTTTCATGGCCTTGACCTGGTCTTCGTTGCGTAGGGTGCCGACGGTCATCCCCAGGCGTGGTGCATGCTGCACGGCTGCCTGAAGCATGCCGTCGACGTGGGTGTCGATGCTGTACTGGGCCTTGCCGGTGGACTTGTCGTAGGCGTCGACGCGCTTGACGGGCTTGCCGATCCAGCGGAACTGGCTGGGGTCGCGCAGCGTGACGCTGGTCGGGTCCGGCACGGGCAGGTCCATGGCGCGCCCGGCCAGCTCGCCATAGGTGATGCTGCGGCCAGAGGCGCCATGGATGACCTTGCCAGGCTCGGTGGACAGCTCGCCCACCGGAACGCCGAAGTGCTCGGCGCCGGCCTGCAACAGCATGGCGCGGGCCAGGGCTCCGAGGCGGCGCATGGTCGGGTAGCTCATGCGCACCGACATGCTGCCACCGGTGATGCGCATGCCGTTCTCCATCACCACGTAGGCCTCGCCGGGTGGGGCGCTGTCGACCACGAATGTGGCCGGGTCGGCATCCAGTTCCTCGCCGACGATCTGCGCCATGGCGGTGTAGGTGCCTTGGCCACCTTCCATGAACGGGCTGAGCAGGCGCACGGTGTTGTCCGGGCGAATCTCCAGGAAGGCCGGCACCTGGGTGCCGCGCTCAGGGCTGCTGGCGGCGGCCGCCTGGACCCGGGGCGAACCCAGGGGCAGGCCGAACCCCAGCACCAGCGCACCGACGGCGGTGCCGGCGAGAAAGCGCCGACGCGACAGGTTGACGGTTTCGCCGGCCGCCAGGTTGAACAGCTCTTCGGGGGTGTCGAGGGGCGTCTTCATCAGGCTTTACCCCCTTGGGCCAGGTCGTGCATGGCGGCGTGGATGGCGTTGTAGGTGCCGCAGCGGCACAGGTTGACCATCGCCGCGTTGATCTGCTCTTCGCTGGGCTTGGGCGTGTGCTTGAGCAGCGCGGTGGCCGCCATCACCTGGCCGGACTGGCAATAGCCGCACTGGGCCACCTGATGCTCGACCCACGCCGCCACCACGCGCTTGCCCACCTCATCGGCCTCGATCGCCTCGATGGTGGTCACCTCCCGCCCGACCACACCGGCCACCGGCGTGACGCAGGCGCGCACCACGTTGCCGTCTACCAGCACCGAACAGGCGCCGCACTGGGCCAGGCCGCAGCCGTACTTGGTGCCGGTCAGCCCCAAATCGTCGCGGATCACCCACAGCAGCGGCGTGTCGGCTTCGGCATCGACCTGATAGGTCTTTTGGTTGATTTTCAGCTCCATGGCTCACCCGTAATCAGTCGGTTGATGTGTCGATTCTTAGAGGCAGGAGGGCAGGGCACCCAATCAGGAAACGCTAGCACAGACGCAGCGCAGCATAGCCCTACGGCCATCGAAGGCGCTCAAGGTTCACGCCCCATGGCGCACAGGCCGCTGGATTCCAGTCGGCAGTATTAAGCCGATGCCGCATGATCATGAGTCTGATTGCAGGGTAGCCCACCGGTTGTCTGATTCAGTTCTCATTCCTACCCGCTGCGGTTGCTTACCCAGGCGATTTCGATAGGGTGACCCTCTTGGACAGGAGCGTCGCAGGAGGCCGACATGCGTATAAGGGGTAATGTGTTTTGGAACTGGGCGGATGCGACCCTTCATCACCGCACGCACCAGGAAGCGCTCGACGATGGCACCAGTGTCGATGTGCAGGTGAGGTTGTCCCGCACTGGGGCGACGCAATTGTTCGTCGGGGTGTATGCGCGCGGCGGCAAGTCCTTGCACGAAGAGGCCTTCGATGCTCGCCCAGGCGAGACCATGACCCGGGCGCTGGCCTGGGGGGTGGGGCGCGCCAGGTGGATCGCCAGCGAAGGTGTTGCGACACCCGCCTGCGCCAAGTGACCGACGCCACACTTCGCGGCCGGTGCGCTGCCATTTATCGGCCACTGCGAACCGACATCACGGGCGCTGACTCCACACAGGGCAAGTCTTTGTATTCCCATCGACTGATGAGGCCCGACAATGAATGCCATCGAACTGCTGATCCAGGATCATGAAACCGTCAAGAAGCTGCTCGAAGAGCTGTCCGCCACCACCGAGCGCGCCGTGAAAAAGCGCGGGGAACTGCTCGCGCGCATCGAGCACGAGCTGCAGGTCCATACGGCCCTCGAAGAGCAGATCCTCTACCCGGCCATCAAGCAGGCCGGGGGCAAGGAAGAGGAGAAGATGTACTACGAGGCCAAGGAAGAACACCGCACGGTCGATTCGCTGGTCTTGCCCGACTTGCTGCAGACCGACACCGGCACTGTGGAATTCGCAGGCCGGGTCAAGGTGATGAAAGAGCTGCTGGAGCACCATATCGAGGAAGAGGAAGGCGAGCTCTTTCCGACCGCCAAGAAGCTGCTGGGCAAGCAGGCGCTCGAGGAGATGGGCGTCGCCATGCAGGCCCACAAGAAGATGTTAAAGGCCGACCAGAAAGCCGCCTGACGCCCCCTGCGCGACCGGGTAGCCGGTCGCGTCTCATTTTCTCGACAGGAGCGCCATTCATGGCCAGTCATCTGTTTCTGATCAGCTATGAGACCGGATAGTAGTCCGCACCGGCGACCCGCCCGGTCGGCGAGGCGGCGCAGGTCGCGCCAGTTCACGGAAGGGGGGCCAGCGGTCGTTTTCGAGGGCTGGCCACAGTCAGTGAATCTCGAATGAATTTTTTTCCCCTGCGCCTGCTCCATAGGCTTGGAACCACTGAGGAGGCGGGTGATGGCAGGGCAGCAATTGTTTGTGATCGAGTACGAGCTTCATGGCCAATACCGCACGTTCATTATTCGCCTGGAGCGCATGGACAATGCCGAGGCCTGGCACTGGGCCTGTTGCGACGCTGGCGTTGGGATCATCCCGCGGTTCGGCCAGCACACGATCAAGAAGGTCAGCCGGCCCATGGCCGAGCGCTACGGCCTGGCCAACGTGCGTTGGCGTCCAGCGGGGCAGGGGCCCGAGTTCGTCGCCCCGCCCATCGATGTGAAGAAGTTCAACGGCTCGTGAGCCCGAGGGCAAGGATCAATGGCCATCGTCGGACGGATGAGCCGGTATGTGTCCCTTCGCTTGAACGGGGCGTCATGTGTGCAGGTCTTCAGGGAAGAAGCGCCATCCCATGCGCTGCCGATACCCGAACCTTGCCGTCAGAAACGCCGTATGCCTGCAAAGAACACCCGCACAGCCAAAGCCCGCGCCACGATCATCTGTCTACGCAGCGGAAAGGTCCTGCTCGTGCGCAAGAAAGGCGGGAGGTGGAACCTGCCCGGCGGCGTCATCGAGCCGGGCGAGACGCCGGAAGAGGCCGCCATCAGAGAGTTGTGCGAGGAAGCCTCCTTGCGTTGGCAGGGCTTGCATGCGCTATGCATGTTGCCGGTTGGCAATGTGCTTCATCACCTGTTCACGGCTAACCTCGGCGAGCAGGAGCGGGCCATTCCCAGCAACGAAATCGTGGCCTGTAAATGGGTCCGACGCAGCGCGCTGGCTCGCATGGAACTGAGCAGCGCCACTGCAGCCCTGCTGGCCAAGAATCTGCCGGTCTTGTCGGCCACGGTGTGACGGCGGCGATCCACTCATCCGTGCCGAACAAAGCCGTCTGAACTTTGCGCTGCCGCGCGCCTTCCTCTGTTCACACCCTTGGGTTTCTCCAAGCCCGAAAAACGGAGGCGGATATGAGTGATCCTGTCACGTATTTCTGGATCGCCCTGGTGGCGATCATTCTGCTGGTCGATCTCTGGGCCATCGTCAGCGTTTTCCGCAGCGACAAGTCCGACGCCACCAAAGTGCTGTGGTCGTTGCTGCTGGTGCTGTTCCCGGTGATCGGGCTGGCCATCTGGGGCGTTGCCGGGCCGCGCGGCATCAAGCGTGGCACGGGCCCGACCTCGCCTGAACACAGCAAGGGATAGGAGATGACGATGACCGAACCTGTCCGTGAACCCGCCAAGCGCCAGCCCAAAGGTGAGGCCGAGCGCGACAACGATGCCCATCGCCCCGATGGCTCGACCGGCACCGCGCACGACTCCACGGCGCAAAAGGCCGCGCGGGGCAAAGGCAAGCGCCACTGAATCTGGTGATCAGCCGCGGCTAAAGCTCCACCCAGGCCTGGCGCGAGGCCTGCAGCTGGGTCTTGATCCAGTTGGTGAAGGCAAGGACCGCAGGTCGCTCGCATTTCTGCGGATCGGTGACCAGGTAATAGCCCCGGTGGGAATTGATGACGATATCGAAGGGGCGTACCAGCAGGCCCTTGGTCATGGAGTCGCCGCACAACAGGTTGTCCCCCATGGCCACACCTTGGGCCGCGATGCAGGCCGCCTGTGCGCAGTGTGCATCGGAAAACACGATGCCGGTCGCCACGTTGAGCTCCGGGGTGTTCGCTGCCGCCTGCCACACGCGCCAGTCGCTGTAGTCGCTCATGTGCAACAGTGGGAACGCCGCCAGATCCTGCGGCGTCTTGAGCCCGCCCAGGGCGTTGATCAGCCGGGGGCTGCAGACCGGGAAGTAGTTCAGTGCCGCGATCTGCTCGACCTTCATCTCTGGCCAGTCGCCGATGCCGTAGGAAATGAACAGGTCGGCAGTGTGATTGCTGACATCGTCCGCCGACGTCGGCGTGACCATGTGCAGTTGTACCTGGGGATACTCCTTCACGAAGCCGCCGATGTGATGGCACAGCCAGTAGGTCGAAAAGCCTGAGCTGCAACTGACGCACAGCTTGCCGTAGACCTCCTGGTCATCCACTCGTCGCCCGGCATCTTCCAGGTTGGCCAGAAACCGTTGGATTTCCCGCGCGTAGCGTTCACCGCGAAACGTCAGCGAAATGCCCCGGCCCTGGCGCTCGGTCAGGGCGAACCCGAGGGTCTCTTCCATACCGGTGATCTGGTGGCTGATCGCGCTGCGGGTGAGGTTCAGCTCAAGAGCCGCAGCGGTCACGCTGCCCAGTCGGGCAACCGCTTCCAGAGCGCGTAACGCAGGCATCGAGGGCAGACGCATAGGGGGCTCCAAACACTGAATGTTGAACAAATATAAACATTAATGGCGAAATAAATCGATTGTCGTATTTGTGGAGTCAACAATACTAGGCAGGCCCTGCTGGCCTGAGCCGCTCTGCGGGGTCATAAACCAATAAGGAATGCCCTCCATGATCGAGCCCAAGGCTTTTGCCCAGAACTGGGTGGAGCAACAGCACAAGACCCTGTCCGACTGGCACCAGGTGATCTGGCATTACGCCGAGCCGGCCTTTCGTGAATACAAATCCTGCGCCTGGTACGTCGAGTTGCTGCGCAAGGAAGGGTTCGAGGTGGAGCAAGGCAGCGGGGGGATGCCCACGGCGTTCTGCGCGACCTTTCGCAATGGTGACGGCCCGGTGCTGGCGACCTACGCCGAGTACGACGCGGTGCCGGGCAACAACCAGGCGGCGACCACGCGGCGCCAGCCGCGCGAAGGCCTTTCGCGTTTCGCGCCGGGCCATACCGACCCCCATTCGGCGCTCGGCATCAGCGCCCTGGGCGGGCTGTTGGCGGCCAAGGCCGCCATGCTCGAATACGGTATCCAGGGCACGCTGAAGTTCTTCGGGGAGCCTGCGGAAAAGCTGCGCGCCTCCAAGCCTGTGCATGCCGCCAAGGGATACTACGACGACCTGGACGCGGCCATCAGCTTTCATCCCACGTATATGTTGCCGTTGAACAACACCACCACCTGGGACACCCACTGCGGCATCGCCTACGCCTATATCTACACCTTCACCTGCCAGGCGCCGCAGGACTGGATCGCCTCGGACAAGTACAGCCCCATCCCGCAGAACCACCTGGCGGCGCGGGCACCCGGCGCCAACGACGCCCTGGTGCACTTCTACACGCTCAACGAAAGCATGCGTCGCTCCACGCTGCCGTTCACCGGCCTGTGGAGTTTCAACGAGGCGATCCTGACCGCAGGCCAGGCCACGGCCGACAACCTGCCGCCGCATATTGCCCAGATCCAGTACCTGTCCCGTTGCGACTCGATCGAACAGGCAGAAACCATTTCTCAGGTGATGGACAACAATGCCGCCGCCGCAGCGCTGGCCACCGGCTGCCAATGGAAGAAGACCTGGGTGTGCAAGTCCCGTGGCGGGCTGCCCAACCATGTGCTGGCGCAAGCCACCTACGACAATCTGCAGGCCATCGGTGCCCCGACCTGGGACGATGAGGCCATTGCCATTGCCCGGCAAATCCAGGACAACCTAGGGCTCGAGCCCATGGCCCGTCCGTTCTTGCCCGATACCGAAACCTTGATCGACCCGCAGGCCTGCGAGCGCCTGCTGCGCGAGCAGATGCCGGCCTGGCAGAAGCACCTGACCTCCGACGACTACCCCGAATACACCTGGCATTGCCCGACGGTGCGCCTGCTGGTGGCCCGTCCGATGCTCTCGGCGCCGCCTGGCTATACGTACCCGGACTGGGTGCCCAATGCCCTGGGCGGTATCCGCCAGACCATCGACCCGATGATCCAGGTGGCGGCCAAGACCATAGGCGCCACCCTGGTCGAGCTGTTCACGTGCCCCGGTCTGCTGGCCGCCGCCCGCGAAGAATTCATCGAGCGTACTGGCGGCGGCATTGGCGGTACACGCTGGCAAGCCCCGCTGCTGCCCAAGGACTTCAAGGTCCCCCATGACTTCCGTTGGCCCGAATACATCCGCACCGCACGTGGTGAAGAGTGGTGGATTCCCGCTCGGGACGACGAATAGCCGATCGGCGAAGGCGTCTGTGGCGCCTTTTGAACAACGTGGTTTTTTCTTGGACTGGCGCTGATCCCAGCTGCCATAGAAAGGTATTACCTGCAATGAGTGCGATGACCGACTACCGCTCCAGCCATGTGCCTGGCCCCCGTGGCGCCGCCGACCTGGTGTTCCTCAATGGCCGTATCTACACCGTCAATGAAGCCGAGCCCTGGGCTGAGGCCGTGGCCATTCGAAATGGTAGTTTCGTCGCGGTGGGCGCAAACGACGACGTTGCCGAGTTCATCGGGCCTCGCACGCAGGTGGTCGATCTCGATGGCCGTTTCGCTATGCCCGGCATCTATGACATGCACACCCACCCAGACCTGAAGCTTGCGCCCGGCTACTCCGGTTACCTGGAGGTCGGCGTCAGCGACCCGACCCCGGAACAGGTGCGCCAGGCCATCCTCGACTACGCCGCCGAGCACCCAGGCGATGGCTGGGTGTATGGGCAGTACTTCGTGCGTTACACCTTCAAGCAGGCCGGGCTGGTGCCGTCGCGTCAATGGCTGGACAGCGTGCTGCCGGATCGCCCGGTGGCCATCCTCGATCGCTCCTGGGGCTGCATGATGGTCAACTCCCGGGCCCTGGAAATCGCCGGCATCGACGCCGACACTGTCGACCCTCGGCACGGCTACATCGAGCGCGACAGCGTCACCGGCGAGCCGACCGGCATCCTGGTTGACGGCGCCTATGCCCTGATGCACGCCGCCATGCCCCCTACGCCACAGCACGCGTTGAAGCGGGCCTACCGTGAGGGCGTGTGGTTCCAGAGCGGTCATGGTGTGGTCGGCACCAAGTATGTGCATGTGTGCGAGCACCGCTTGAATGCTCTCAAGGCGATCGACCAGGCCGGCGAGCTGTCGGTGCGTGTGGAGGCCGCGATCAGCTGGCAGGACGATATCTTCCCGGTCAAGCGCCGTTGGGAACTGCTGGCCGGGGAGCGTCACTTCTATCGCAGCGCGCGGCTCAACGCCAACGCGGTCAAGTTCCACTTCGACGGCACCCATGAATCGCGCTCCTCCTACCTGTCCACCGCATGGCCGGGCGAGGAGCGTTGGCGCGGCCACCTGAACCTGACCCCCGAGCACATCACCGACATGGTGGTGGACATGGACCGCCGCGGGATCCGCGTCATCGCCCACTGCACCGGCGACGGCGCGTCCGACCTGTTCCTCGATGCCGTGGCCACGGCGCGTCGCAAGAACGGCCCGGATGGCGTGCGCCACCAGTGCGCCCACAGCACCACGTTGCTCGACGGCAACCTGCCGCGCTTCGCCGCGCTCAACGTCACGGCCGAGTTCTCGCCGGTGGGTTGGTTCCCGTCGTCGTTCGCCAATGCCCGTGCGGTGTTCGGCGAGGACCGCATGCAGCGGGCCTACAACTTCAAAGGTGTGTTCGACCACGGCGGCGTTGCGGTAATGGGCACCGACTGGCCGGTCTCGAGCATCAACCCCTGGATCGGTTTCGAAGCGATGGTCACCCGGCAGAACCCGTTCGGCGAGGAGCAGGGCAGCTTCTACGGCGCGCCCATCACGCTGGAACAGGCGATCCGCGTGATGACCATCAATGGCGCCTGGTGCATGGGCATCGAAGACAAGGCCGGGTCCATCGAGACAGGCAAGTCCGCCGACATGATCGTGCTCGATCGCAACCTGTTCGAAGTCGAGCCCAAGGGCAACATCCACAACACCCAAGTGCAGATCACCGTGCTCGAAGGTGAAGTCACCTGGGACCGCAACGGCGAGTTTGACGCCAGTGCCCATGCGGCCACCTGGCGCCGCGAACTCCCCAACTTCTAAAGGCGGGCCGTTTTTCATGAACACGCAGTCTCCCATTCCGGTCACGCTGGTGTCGGGGTTTCTCGGCTCCGGGAAAACCACCTTGCTCAACAAGATCCTCAGCAGCGATCACGGCTTGCGCATGGCGGTGATGGTCAATGACTTCGGTGCGATCAACATCGATAGCGACTTGATCGTCAGCCAGACCCAGACCACGGTCAGCCTGGCCAATGGCTGCATCTGCTGCACGGTCGAAAGCGACTTGATCGAGCAACTGAGTCGCTTGCTGAGCGACCGGCAGAATCGGCCGGAGTACATCCTGATCGAGGCGAGCGGAGTGTCGAGCCCAGGCAAGATCGCCCGCACGCTGAAGTACCCGCAGTTTCGCGAGGCGCTGGCGATCGACAGCATCATCACCGTAGTGGACACCGAGCAATTCGAGCAGCTCGAAGGCGAAATGGCGCAACTGGCCATGGACCAGCTGGATGTAGCGGACATCATCGTGCTGAACAAGGTGGACCGGGTCGAGCCCGACCAGATCGAGGCGCTCAAGCGCCGTTGGCTGTACCCCCGGGCGCGGATTCTCGAATGCCAGTATGGCGACGTTGCGCTGGAACTGATCCTGGGGATAGGGCGGGGCAACCCGCTTGCGCCCTTTACCCAGGTGAAACCGGCATCACCGCTGAGCCTGGACCGAGAGGAGGCGGATCACGCCCGCGTGTTCGAGTCCTGGAGTTTTGCCAGCGACCGGCCGATGGCGCTCGATACCCTGCGCTCGACCTTGGCCCAGTTGCCGACGTCGATCTACCGGGCCAAGGGCACTGTGCACATCGCCGAGGTGCCGGGCACGCGTTTCATCATGCACCTGGTCGGCAGCCGCTGCGAGATCCTGCCCGACCGCGCCTGGGGCGATGACACGCCGCACACTCAACTGGTGTGCATCGGCAAGCGGGGCACCCTGGCCCGTCAGGCGCTCGAGGTGAGCTTCCAGGCCTGTAGGGTCTAGGCAGAATCGCCAATAGCGCGTCAGGGCACATGACGCGCTTCATTCACCTCAGGGGCAATCCCGACCCCGTCCTTCGCGTTCCCCTTCTTGGCGTAGTTGCCGTGCTTTCACGGCACCTGCGCCATCTTCTTCCCCGCCAAGGCCTCTGCGCAGCGAACACACAGGCCTGGTGAATCCTACCTTTCTGACCCTTGGCGACCGCTCTGGCTTGAGCGGTTTCGGCCTGTTAGGTCATTTCACGACTTGATTGGTTTCTGGCGACCTCGGCCGCTCGGGGGAATCGCCTTTTCAGGCGCTTTTGGTATACCGGCGAATGGTGAGCAGATATCAACAATGGGCCAAATTTAATTCGATTGTGGTTGCCCTGCATCTCCTGAAAAATGCCTCGGCGGTCGAGTAAAAATAACAGGAGAAGACCCAATGACCAGTTGTGCTCAGGCGCTCGTCAAACTGCTTGAAGGTTATGGTGTGGACACCGTGTTCGGTATTCCGGGCGTGCACACTGTTGAGTTGTATCGCGGATTGGACGGTAGCCACCTTCGCCACGTCAGCCCCCGCCACGAGCAGGGTGCAGGCTTCATGGCGGATGGATATGCCCGAGCCAGCGGCAAACCGGGTGTGTGCTTTATCATCACAGGGCCCGGCATGACCAACATTCTCACCGCCATGGGCCAGGCCTATGCCGATTCGGTGCCGATGCTGGTGATCTCCACCACCAGCCGGCGCGAGCACCAGCGCCTGGGTCACGGTTACCTGCACGAATTGCCCGACCAGCGGGCGATGATTGCCGGGGTGTGTGCCTTCAGCCATACCCTGCAGCGCCCCCAGGAGTTGCCCGAAGTGATTGCCCGGGCCTTCGCCCTGTTCGGTTGCGCTCGCCCGCGTCCGGTTCATATCGAAATCCCGCTGGATGTGCTCGAGATGCCGGCCGACGGCCTGGACCTGCGCCCACGTGCCCTGCCTTCGGCCAGTGCGCCTGCCGCTTCGGCCATCGAGCAAGCGGCGGCCCTGCTGGGCAAGGCCCGGCGTCCGCTGATCCTTGCCGGCGGCGGCGCGCGAGGTGCCAGTGACGCTCTGCGCACCCTGGCCGAGCGCCTTCAGGCCCCGGTTGCCCTGACCACCAATGCACGTGGGCTGCTGCCGCCGACCCATCCCTTGCTGCTGGACGGCGTCCAGTCCAGCGCCCATGGCCGTGCGCTCTTTGCCCAGGCAGACGTGGTGCTGGCGGTGGGGACCGAGCTGGGTGAGACGGACTACGACTTCTTCGGCCTGGGGCCCTTGGCCCTGGATGTGCCGGTCATTCGCCTGGACATTGACCCGATGCAGATCTTGGGCGTGCAACGCGCGGCCATCGGCCTGCTCGGCGACGCACAGCTTGGGCTGCAAGCCCTGAACGCGGCCCTGCCAGGCACAACCCCTGACAGCGACTGGGCGTCGGTGAGCGTGGCGCAGGTCAATGCCGCCGAGCGGGCCGGTTGGACCGGCAAACAGCAGGCGATGCAAGCAGTGCTGGATACGCTGCGTGACAGCCTGCCTGCGCCGATCCTGGTCGGCGACTCGACGCAACCGGTGTACCAAGGCGCCCTGGGCTATCGCGCCCCTGCGCCTTGCACCTGGTTCAACGCCGGAACCGGTTACGGCACGCTGGGATACGGCTTGCCGGCGGCCATCGGGGCCAAGGTCGCGTTGCCGGAGCGCGCGGTCGTGGCCCTGGTGGGCGATGGTGGCATGCAGTTCTCGAGCGCTGAACTCATCGCGGCCCGGGAGCATGGCATCGGGGTCATCCTGGTGCTGTGGAACAACCAGTGTTATGGCGAGATTCGCGACTACATGACCGCGCGTGAGATCCCGCCCTTGGGCGTGGACATCCTGACGCCGGACTTCGCCGCCTTCGCGCGCTCTTGCCATGTCCAGCATCACACCGCCACCAGCCTGGCTGGCCTACGTGACCTGCTGCAAGGCCTGGACACCCGCGCGCCGCACTTCATCGAACTGAACGCCTCGGACTTCCTGCCCACCTGAGCACACTGCGTGACCCCGCCGCGTGACGCGGCGGCCGCTACTCGGTTGGGTTGATCAACAACAATGGGACATCCAAGAATGATCCACGAAAAAGGGCTGCCAAGCCTGCAGTCCACCCCCGTCGTCGCCATCGATGACCTGCACAAGAGCTATGGCGATCATCATGTCCTGAAAGGGATCTCCCTGCGCGCCCATGAGGGGGACGTGGTGTCCCTGATCGGCTCCAGTGGTTCAGGCAAAAGTACACTGCTGCGCTGCATCAACCTGCTGGAGATCCCCAACGCCGGCACGCTTCGCGTGAATGGCGAAGAGGTCAAGTTCAAGCAAGGGCGCAGTGGCGTGCAGGAGATTGCCGACCTGCGCCAGGTCGAGCGGCTTCGCGCCACCCTGAGCATGGTCTTCCAGAATTTCAATCTGTGGCCCCATCGCACGGTCCTGGAAAACGTGATCGAAGCGCCGGTCCATGTGCTGGGTGAAAAGCGCCAGGATGCGATCGAGCATGCCGAGCAACTGCTGGAGAAGGTCGGGCTTGCGCACAAGCGCCATGACTACCCCTCGTTCCTGTCCGGCGGCCAGCAGCAGCGGGTCGCCATCGCCCGTGCACTGGCGGTGCGTCCGAAGGTGATGCTGTTCGACGAGCCCACCTCGGCGCTGGACCCGGAACTGGTCGGGGAGGTCCTTAAGGTGATCCGTGGCATCGCCGAGGAAGGGCGCACGATGATTCTCGTGACCCATGAGATGGCGTTCGCCCGGGATGTCTCCAGCCAGGTCGTGTATCTGCACCAAGGCCAGATCGAAGAACAGGGCCCGCCCCAGCAGGTGATGCTGAACCCGAACAGCGAGCGTTGCCGACAGTTCGTCATGGCGCAACATAACCGCTGAAAACACACGCATTTCATCCGCCGGGGGCGCGCAGCCCTCGGTATGTCCGCTGCCAAAACCAAACAATAGTTGCAAAAGGACTGTTCAATGAAAAAGACCCTCGTTGCTTTCGTGCAGACATTCATCCTGGCCGGCGCGATCAATGTCGCCCATGCCGACGACAAAGTGGTGTTCGCGATTGCCCAGGAACCCTATCCGCCGTTTTCCTATAAGGACAGCAGCGGCGTCTGGAGTGGTTTCGAGCCTGAGCTGATCACTGAGGTGTGCAAGCGCATGCAGGCCGACTGCACGCTCAAGGAGCTGGCCTGGGACGGCTTGATCCCGGCGCTGCGCTCCAAGCAGGTCGACGTCATCATGAACTCGTTGTCCATCACCCCTGAGCGCGAGCAGGTCGTCGACTTCACCGAGCCCTACATCGAGACCCCGGCATTGTGGGTCGGTGATGCGGCCCTGGCGCTGACGCCAACGCCTGAAGGGCTCGAAGGCAAGACCATCGGCGTCCAGGGTTCGACCAGCCACTCGGCCTACGTGAAGCAGTACTTCGGCAAGACCTCGACCATCCGTTACTACAACGACCAGGACGATCTGCTGGCTGACCTGCGCAGTGGCCGGATCGACATCATGCTCGCCGACAAGATCTCGGTGGAGCCGATGCTGGCGCTGCCCGACAACGCGATGCTCGAAAGCAAGGGCGTCGCCCCGGCCGACCCGCTGTTCGGCAAGGGCATCGGTGCGGCGGTGCGCAAGGGCGACGACGCCCTGCGCGAGAAGCTGAACAAGGCGCTGAAATCCGTGCGTGAAGATGGCACCTACGACGCCATCGGCGCGCGCTATTTCAAGGCCACTGCTTCAGCCTCCCAATGAGACCAGTTGCAATGGACGCGGGTGATCGGGTGCTTGTATGACCATTTCTGATATCTCCAATCTGCTGTTCGCCGAGGGCTGGGTGCAGACCCTGGCCCAAGGCGCGGTCAAAACCCTGGGTATTTCCCTGGGGGCCTTTGCGCTGGGGCTGTGTATCGGCCTGCTGGTCGCGCTGGCCAAGCTCAGGGGGCCGCGCTGGCTGGTCGCCTGCGCCAATTGCTACACCACGCTGTACCGCGCCGTGCCGGAGCTGCTGTTGATCCTGCTGTTGTACTACGCCGGCACCGACCTGCTGAACCTGGCGATGGCTGCCATGGGCCGGCCCAGTGTCGAGGTCAACGGCTTCATGGCGGCGGTCGTGGTGCTGGGGATCGTCCAGGGCGCCTATTCGGGCGAGGTGATTCGCGGAGCGATCGAGGCGATTCCGCCGGGGCTCGTGGAGGCCGGCAGGGCCTACGGTATGTCCCGGCTGAAACTGCTGAGTCGCGTCATCCTGCCGTGCATGTTGCCTTTCGCCATCGCCGGCCTGTCCAACCTGTGGCTGGTGCTGGTCAAGGACAGCGCACTCATCAGCGTGGTGGGCTACAGCGAGCTGTTGACCGCCGGGCGACAGGCTGCCGCCACGACCAAACACTACCTGCTGTTCTACCTGGCGGTCGCGGTGTTCTATTACGTCATCACCTTGGTCTCCAGCATGGTGTTCCGCAAGTTCGAGTCCAGCTTCGAGCGCTGGATGCCCAGGAACGTATAAGGTGACGATCATGGATTTGTCATGGCTGAATAATTTTTCGAGTGAACTGGTGCGGGGCGCCGGCCTGACCGTGCAGTTGCTGCTCTTCTCGGCAGGCTTTGGTTTCCTGTTGGCCATCGCGGTGGCGCTGGGGCGCTTGTCGAACAACCTCGTGCTGTCCAACGCGGCCAGGTTCTTCAGCAGCGTGATCCGCGGCACGCCGCTGCTGGTGCAGATCTACATCCTCTATTACGGGGTGGGCAGTGTCCTGGCCGGGTTCCCGCTGATCAGGGGTGGCGTGTTGTGGCCCTACCTGCGTGAAGGGTTCTGGTATGTCGCCCTGGCCCTGACCCTGAGCGTCGGCGCCTATGTGGGCGAAGTGCTGCGCAGCGGCCTGCGTGCGGTGCCCAAGGGCGAGCTGGAAGCGGCACGGGCCTATGGCATGCGCCGTGGGCAGATCCTGCGCCGGGTCTGGTTGCCGCGTGCCTTGCAGATGGTCCGTCCGACCCTGGCGGGGGAGAGCGTCATGCTGCTGAAGTCCACGGCACTGGCCTCCACCGTTGCGGTGACTGACCTGTTGGGCGCTGCCAACATCGTGCGTTCGCAGACCCTGCGGGTCTATGAGCCGCTGCTGTTGGTGGCAATCACCTACATTGTCCTGGCCCTGGTCATCGAAAAGAGCTTCAAACTGATGGGCAACACCGCCTCGCAGCGTCGAGTCCACTGACTAACGTAATGGCGTGGGTTCGTACGCCAGAAAAGGAATGTTCAATGAAGTATTCATCTTTGGTTCAACGCATCAGCGGCGAGAGCGTGGCCGCCTGGGACATCCACTACGCCGCCTGCCAAGCGCAGGAGCGGGGCGAGAACGCGATCATCCTGAGCATTGGCGATCCGGACTTCGCGACGGACGATGCGATCTGCGAAGCGGCGATCCAGGCCCTCAAGGACGGCGATACCCACTACACGCCCGTGGTGGGTCGGGCCAAGCTGCGCGAAGCCATCGCCGCCAAGCAACGCAAGCTGCTGGGGATGCCGGTGGCCGCCGAGAACATCGCCCTGGTGGCCGGTGCGCAGAACGGCCTGTATGCCGTGGCCATGTGCCTGTTCGAAAGCGGTGACGACGTCCTGGTGCCCGAGCCGATGTACCTCACCTACGCCGCCAGTGTGCAAGCCAGCGGTGCGCGCCTGGTGTGCATCGAGCAGTCTGCCGACAAGGACTTTCGCCTGACCGCCGAAGCGCTCGAGGCCGCGCTGACCCCCAATACCCGGGGCATTGCCCTGGCCACGCCGAACAACCCCACGGGCAACGTCTATACCCGCGAGGAGCTGGAGGCTGTTGCCGAGGTGGCGCGTCGGCACGACCTGTGGGTGATCTCCGACGAGGTCTACTGCCAGCTGACCTATGGCGCACCGCACATCAGCATCGCCAGCATGGACGGCATGGCCGAGCGCACGGTGGTGCTCAACAGCCTGTCGAAATCCCACGCCATGACCGGCTGGCGGGTGGGTTGGATCGTCGCCCCGCAGGATCTGATCCAGCATCTGGACAACCTGCTGCTGTGCATGCTGTACGGCCTGCCGGGGTTCGTGCAGGAGGCGGCGCTCAAGGCCATCGAGCTGGACGACGAAATCGTCGCCTCGGCCCGTGAGGTCTATACCCGTCGACGCAACCTGATCGCCCGCGAGTTGGACGGGGTTCCGTTGATCAAGGGCAAAGTGCCGGAGGCGGGCATGTTCATGCTGCTGGACATTCGTGAAACGGGCTTGTCGGGCGTCGATTTTGCCTGGGCGCTGTTCCGCGAGACCGGTGTTTCGGTGCTCGATGCACAGGCCTTTGGCGCCAGCTGCGCAGGCTTTGTGCGGGTGTCGTTCACCGTCGCCGACAAGGACCTGCTGGACGCTTGCCAGCGGATTCGGCAGTTCATCGAGACGCTGCAGGCCAGCCGCTGAGCCTCGCCTTCGTTCGCGGTGCTTGAAGACCCAGCGCTCGCAAGAGGCTGGGTCTTCAACGTTTCTCATGTCGCTACGTCACTGCGCGCTGCAGGCATTGCAGGGCCGTTGACGCTTGTGGAGTCAATACGATGTTCCATTCTGAATGTTCATCCGAGCTCGTCGCGGGTGTGCTGGTCGGCAACCAATGGCTGGCGGGCGGGCCGCTGCTCGAGGTCTTCAACCCCAGCACCGAGGATCGCCTGGCCACGGTCAGCACCGGTGACAGTCAAACCGTGGACCTTGCCGTGCAAAGCGCCGCGCAGGCCTTCCCGGCGTGGTCGGCCAGCACAGGCGCATTCCGTGGCGCGCTGCTCAGAAGGATCGCCGAAGGCGTTCGGCAGAACAGACAGCAGCTGATGACGCTGCAATCGCGCAACAGCGGCAAGCCCCTGGCCGAGGCCGGGCTCGACGTGGATGACGTGATCGCCACCTTCGAATACTACGCCGACCTGGCCCAGGATCTCGATGCGGCGCAGGACCGTGGCGTTGCGCTGCCCAGCAGCGATTTCGCCGCCCGCTTGCGGCGAGAGCCCTGTGGCGTCGTGGCGCTCATCGTGCCCTGGAACTTCCCCATGGTGACCACCGCCTGGAAGCTGGCGCCGGCCCTGGCGGCTGGCTGCACGGTGGTGCTCAAGCCCTCCGAGGTCACGCCGCTGCCGGAGCTTGCGCTGGCGCGGATCATGCTGGACGCCGGGTTGCCCACCGGAGTGCTGAACGTGGTATGCGGCACGGGCTTGGCCGTGGGCGCGCCGTTGTCGAGCCACCGGCAGGTGGCCAAGATTTCCTTCACTGGCAGCAATGCGGTGGGGGTCCAGGTGATGCAGCGGGCGGCGGAGACCGTGAAGGGTGTGAGCCTGGAGCTTGGCGGCAAGTCCTCGCTCATCGTGCTCGAGGATGCCGATCTTGAGCTTGCCGTGGAGCTGACCTGCGCCGGCGGGTTCTACAACGCAGGCCAGATGTGCTCGGCGACCAGCCGGGTGCTGGTGGCCGAGCACTTGGCCGAGGCCTTCGTGGACAAGGTCAAGGCCCGTGCCCGGGCGATCTGCGTGGGCGACCCCTTCGTCGAAGGCGTGCAGATGGGCCCGTTGGTCAACCGGGCGCAATATGAGCGGGTACTGACCCACATCGCCCGTGGGCTGGCCGCTGGGGCTCGGCTCGAATGCGGCGGTCGGCGGCCCGAGGGGATGGACCGTGGGTTCTACATTGCGCCGACGGTTTTCACCGAGGTCGCCCTGGACAGCAGCGTGTGGAACGAGGAAATCTTCGGCCCGGTGATCTGCATCCGTCGATTCAGCTCAGAGCAAGAAGCCATCGCGCTCGCCAATCAAAGCGACTTTGGTCTGGTGGCGACGGTGGTCAGCAAGGACCATGATGCCGCCAACCGCGTGGCCGACGCCCTGCAGGCTGGCATGGTGTGGATCAACGCGCCGCAGGTGATCTTCCCGCAGACGGCGTGGGGCGGGTACAAGCAAAGCAGTATCGGGCGCGAACTCGGCCCCTGGGGACTGGCCTCGTTCCAGGAGTTGAAGCACGTGGTGCGGGCGGTCTGATCACCCTGGGCCCCAGGATGTACCTGGGGCCTCGGGCTCGCGACCTGCGATAGACGCTACACTTGCATCGTCGAGATAGGCTGGCACGACTGAACCGAGGGCACCCCATGCGCAAGCTTTGTCGACCGATGACCTTGGCACTGGCGTTTTCCCTGCTAGCCCCGACGGCTGCCTGGGCGGCGCAGCCGTGCAAGCGACTGCGGGCAACGGGCAACCCTGAGTACCCGCCCTACTTGTGGCGCGACCCGCAGAACCCGCAACGGCTGATCGGCGCCAACGCCGATCTGCTCAAACGCCTTGGTACCGAACTGGGGCTTGAGATTGAGGTGGTCTATGGCGGGCCCTGGTCGCGTGCGCAGGAGGAGGTCAAGAGCGGGCGGATCGACTTGATCGCCGGTGCCTTTCGGACCGCATTGCGCGAAGTCTCCATGGATTTCATCCCGCCGCCGTTCCTGAACACGCCCAGCGTGGTCTGGGTGCGTCACGACGACCCGTTTTCCTACACCGGCTGGGCCGACCTGCAAGGGCGCAGCGGCGGGACCTTGGTCAACAACAGCTACGGCCAGCAATTTGACGACTACGCCAGTGCCCACCTGAACCTCGAAGCGGTCCCCAGCGCGGCCCAAGCGTTCCGCAAGCTGTTGTTCAAACGCAACGACTACGTCATCTACGAGCTTTACCCCGGTCTGGCGCTGGCCCGGACCCTGGGCATCACCCAGCAGGTCCAGGCCCTGGCCCCTCCGGTTTCCAGTGAGGGGCTGTACCTGACGGTCTCGCATCAATCGCCCTGCAACCAGCCTGAGCTTCGGGCACAACTGGCACAGAAACTGACCGAATTGCTCGACCGTTCCGTGCCCAGGCAACTGCTGGAACAGAACCTCAAGCGCTGGCAGGACCAGCAGCCTCAGCAGGGCGCTGCGGGCAAGCCTTGACGGCGCCTTCACGTGAACCAGTTCAGCGCCCGCGGCTCGCAGTTGAGTAGCACATGTTTGAGTTCGCTGAACTCCTCAAGGCCCGCCGCCGACAGCTCGCGGCCAATGCCGCTGGCCTTGACGCCGCCCCAGGGCGCCTGGGGAAAGGCCAGGTTGTAGTCGTTCACCCACAGTGTCCCGACCCGTAGCCGCCGAGCCAGACGATTGGCACGGCCAAGATCGCAGGTCCAGACGCCGGCCGCCAGGCCATACGGCGTATCGTTGGCAAGCTGCACGGCGTGGTCCTCGTGGGTGAAGCGCTCGACGGTGATCACTGGGCCGAAGATTTCTTCGTGGGCGATGCGCATGTCGGCCTGAACTTCGCTGAGCAGGGTAGGGCGCAGCCAGAACCCCTTGCCCAGGTGCGCTTCTGCGGGGATGTGCCCTCCTGCGCACAGGCGGGCGCCTTCACCCTGCGCCGAGTGAACCAGTGACAGCACGCGATCCCGGTGGGCCGCCGATATCAGCGGCCCCATGCGCGTGCGGCTGTCGAAGCCATCGCCCAGGACGATGGCCTCGATGCGTTCGGCCAAGCGCTCGACGAAGCGGTCATGGATGCTCGCCTCCAGCAACAGGCGCGAGCCGGCCGAGCACACTTGTCCGGCGTTGAAGAACACGGCGTTGAGCGCTTGGTCCAGGGCCACGTCCAGGTCGGCGTCGGCAAACACGATGTTTGGGTTCTTGCCGCCGAGCTCCAGCGCCAGGCGCTTGAAGTTGCCGCTGGCGGCCTGCATGACCTTGGCGCCGGCCATGGCGCCGCCGGTGAAGGACAGCATGTCCACCCGCGCACTGAGCGCCAGGCGATGCCCCACGGCGCCGTCGCCGCAGACGAGGTTGAACACTCCGCGCGGCAGCGCCAGCGTGTCCAAAAGGCCTGCCAGGTGCAGGGCACTGAGCGGCGTCAGTTCGCTGGGCTTGAGAATCACCGTGTTGCCCGCGGCCAGGGCGGGTGCGAGTTTCCAGGCCGTCTGCAGCAGCGGGTAGTTCCACGGCACGATCAGCGCGCAGACGCCTACCGGCTCGTGGCGTGTGACGCTGATGACATGGGCGGGCGCGTGGGGGTGGGCGATATCGGTGCGCGCTTCGAGCAGCCCTGCGTAGTAGCGGAAGGTCGCCACCACGCAGGCCAGGTCGGCCTCGCTTTCGCCGAGGGTCTTGCCCGTGTTGAGGGTTTCCAGGCGGGCCAGGTGGGCGGCCTCGGTTTCGATGGCTGCCGCGATGTGCAGCAGCACTGCGCTGCGCTCACTCGGCGGCAGCTGTGGCCAGGGGCCGTGGTCGAAGGCGTGGCGGGCGGCATCGATCGCGGCCTCGACATCCTCGGTGTTGGCTTCCGGCGCCAGGGCGAGCAGGCTTTCGTCGGCGGGGTTGATGATTTCCCGATAGCGCTTGCTGCGCGGTTCACGCCATTGCCCTGCAATGAAAAGCTGATGGTGCGACATGCTGCGTTTCCTCGTTTGCGTTGGCAATGGCCGCACCATAGCCAGGCGCCTGGGCGCTAACTTGACCGAATGCGACAGACGTCGTCGCGCCGTTCATTCGCGACAAGCCAGGTCGCATCGCATCAAGTCCTCGTTGGCGCGCTCCCTAGACTCGGGAATGTGAATGCGTGCCCGAGGGGCGCGCTCTACGCCTGAGGAGCTGCCATGCACAACCCATCCATCGCCCTGTTAGACGCCCATGCCCAGGGCCGCGTCGAACTCGCCTGCGCGTTTCGCTGGACCGCCCGTCTGGGGATGCACGAGGCCATTGCCAACCATTTCAGCCTGGCCGTGTCCGAGGACGGCCGGCGCTTTCTGATCAATCCCTATGGGCGGCATTTTTCCAGGATCCGCGCCAGTGACCTGCTGCTGCTCGATGCCGATGACCCATCGGCCCTGCAGCGCCCCGGGGCGCCGGACATTACCGCCTGGGCGTTGCACAGCGCCCTGCACCGGCAGCACCCGCACGCGCGCTGCATCCTGCATGTGCATTCCAAGTACGCCACGGCCTTGGCCTGTCTGGCCGATTCACGCCTGCCGCCGATCGAGCAAAACGCCATGCGGTTCTTCGAGCGCGTGGCCATCGACGAGGGCTTCGACGGCATGGGCCTGGGGGATGAAGCGCAGCGGGTGAGCCGTCAGCTGGGCGACAAGCCGATCCTGCTCATGGGCAATCACGGCGTGCTGGTGGCGGCGCCCAGCGTGGCCCAGGCCTTCGACGATCTCTACTACTTCGAGCGCGCCTGCGAGCTTTACCTCACCGCCCTTGCCACTGGGCGCCCGCTGCGCATCGCCAGCGACGCCGTGGCGCGCAAGACCGCCCAGCAATGGCTGGACTACCCGGACTTCGCCGTCCGCCATTTTGCCGCGCTGCAGGACATCCTCGATGAACAGGAACCGGACTACCGCACCTGAAGGGGGCGTCATCGCCCATTGCCATGCCCACCCTCAACCGTTCTGGAGTCGCTCGCATGCCGAAGAAAACAGCCGTATCCGTGCTCGCTGGATCGCTGCTCGCCGCATCCATCGCCACCGCCCAGGCCGGTGAGCCCGCCGCCTGCCAGACCGTGCACTTTGCCGAGGTCGGCTGGGCCGATATTGCCGCCACCACAGGCCTGGCCACCACCGTGCTGCAGGGCCTTGGCTACAAGACCAAGACGCAGATGCTGTCGATTCCGATGGCGTACCAGGCCATGGAAATGAAAACGATCGATGTCTATCTCGGCGCGTGGATGCCCTCGATGGCAGCGATTTCCACGCCGTTTTTGGAAAAAGGCAGCGTCGAGCGGGTGCGCACCAACCTGACCGGTGCCAAATACACCCTGGCGGTGCCCGATTATGCCTACGAGGCCGGGCTCAAGGACTTCAAGGACATCGCCCGGCTCAAGGATTCACTGCAGGGGCGTATCTACGGCATCGAGGCGGGCAACGATGGCAACCAGATCATCCAGGGCCTGATCGACAAGGACCGCTACGGGCTCAAGGATTTTCGCCTGGTCGAATCGAGCGAGGCCGGCATGTTGGTGGAGGTGCGCCGGGCCGTGCGCTCGAAAAAGCCGATCGTGTTCCTGGGCTGGGAGCCGCACCCGATGAATACGCAATTGTCGATGCGCTACCTGAGCGGCGGCGATGCCGACTTCGGGCCCAACTATGGCGCCGCGGTGGTCGATACCCACACCCGAAAAGGTTTTGGCCAGGAGTGCCCGAACGTTGGGGCGCTGTTGTCGCGGATGGAGTTCCAGCTGGGAATGGAGAGCCAGATCATGGGCGCGATCCTCAACGACAAGCAAAAGCCCGCGTTGGCATCGCGTGAGTGGCTCAAGCGCAATCCGCAGGTGTTGGACAGCTGGTTGGCAGGGGTGACGACCTTCGATGGCCAGCCGGGAGCATCGGCGGTACGCAGTTACCTGGGGCTCTAGCGCCAAGCTGCTGGGCCCCCACAGGTACAGCGCCAAGCCGGAGAACGGCGCTGTACCTGTGGGAGCGGATTTACCCGCGAAGAAGGTGCAGCAGCCCCAAAGATCCGCTGCACGCCACGAGACTAGATCGCCAACGGCTGCCGATCATGCCCCAGCGGTTGGCGCATGACCGGTGCGTTCAAGCTTTGCGAACGGTCGTTGCTCGGCGCACAGCCAAACTTGGCGCGGTAGGCGCGGGAGAAGTGCTCCAGCGAGCCGAACCCTGCGCTGGCCGCGACCTGGGCGACGCTCATGCGGGTCTGCTGCAACAGGTTGTGCGCCCGCGCCAGGCGCAGGCTGAGGTAGTACTTCAACGGCGTAAGGCCAGTGTGCTGCATGAATTGGCGCTCCAACTGCCGACGCGACAGCGCCACCCGCTCGGCGATGGCTTCACAGCTCAGAGGCTCTTCCAGGTGCTGCTCCATCAGCTCGATAGCCCGGCCCATCTTGCCCGCCTGGGCATGCAGGCTGCGGCGATAGCCCTCGGCTTGTTGGACCTGCGGTTCGCGTACCTGCTCGATGAGCATGTGCATGGCCACCTCGCGCGCCAGGTTGCCGCCGGCCAGGTTGTCCAGCCAGTTGAGAACCATGTCCAGCACGGCGGTGGCGCCCGCGCAGGTCAGGCGTTTACGCCCCAGCGAGTAGAGTTGCGCGCAGGCCTGGACCTTGGGGTAGCTTTCCTGGAAACCTTGCAGGTTGTCCCAATGCACCGCAGCTGGGTGGCCATCGAGCACACCGGCTGCGGCGAGCAGTTCGGTGCCGGTCTCGATGCCGATCATGATCGCGCCGAACGCGGCCTGGCGCTTGATCCAGGCCTTCAGCGCCGGGTTGCGTGCGTGGCGGTGCACGTCGAAGCTGGCAATCACCGCGCAGGCGTCGAACTCGGTGTGCTCGCCAATGCCGGCCTGGGCGCTGGCCAGCAGGCCGTTGCTGGCGGGCACGGGCTGGCCATCCACCGAGAGCAGGGTCCATTGGAACAGACTACGTTGGGCCAGCCAGTTGGCGATCGAGAGCGGCTCGATCAGCGAGGCCAGGCCGAAGTTGGAGAATGACGGCAACAACAGGATGCCGATGCGCAGGGGAGGGCTGGCAGGGCCCTGCCACTGAAGGCCAAGGGTTTCGGATCGCTTCATGGTTGCACCAGGCTCGACAATGGGCGTCGGCTGCATGGGCCGGCGCCTCGTTCACGGAAAAGGCCCGCTGCGCCTATCCAAGCGCAGCGGGCCGGCTTTGGCAAGCGCGCTTCAGCGCTGACGCTCGCGCCAGTGCGGGTGGATCCATACCGGCGCATCGCTGGCGGGCAACGCGTCATGGCCGCGGATCAGGTCACTGGCCTTCTCGGCGATCATCACCGTGGGCGCATTGGTGTTGCCGCTGACGATCTGCGGCATGATCGAGGCGTCGACCACCCGCAGCCCACGCAGGCCATGCACGCGCAATTGCGGGTCGACCACCGCCTGCGGGTCGTCGGCCGGGCCCATCTTGCACGTGCCGCTGGCGTGATAGCCGGTCTCGGTGACGCGCCGCGCCCAGGCATCGAGCTGCGCATCGCTTACCTGGTCGGCACCGGGGACCAACTCGTCGCCCGCATAGGCACGCATCGCTGGTTGCGCGAGGATCTCGCGCACCAGGCGGGCACCGGCGCGCATGTCGGCGCGGTCGCGTTCCGTGGTGAGGTAGTTGAACAGGATGCGTGGCGGCTGGTGCGGGTCGGCGCTGAGCAGGCTGACGCTGCCCAGGCTGGTGGGACGCATCAGGTCGATGTGCACCTGGAAGGCGTGCTCCGGCACCAGGTCGACGCTGCCTGGCTGTACGGCCAGGGGCATGAACGTCAGCTGCAGGTCGGGAAACTCCACCCCCGCCCGCGAGCGTATGAAGGCGCCGGCTTCGAAATGATTGCTTGCCGCCAGGCCATCGTGGCTGGCGAACCAGCGTGCGCCGATCAGCCATTTGCCCGGCGCCCGCGTCCAGGGGTAGATCGACACCGGCTGCTTGCAGCGGTACTGCACCACGGTGTCGGGATGGTCATTGAGCCGCTGGCCAACCCCGGGCAGGTCGTGCACCACGGGGATGCCCAGGCGCTGCAGATCCTCGGCGGGGCCGACGCCAGAGAGCATCAGCAGTTGGGGTGAGTTGATGGCGCCTGCGCTGAGCAGCACCTCCTGGCGCACGCGCACCTGGTGTACGGCGCCGTCCATTTCGAACTCCACCCCGTAGGCCTGGTCGCCGTCGAAGAGAATCCGCCGGCTCAGCGCCGAGGTGGCGACGGTGACGTTGCCGCCTTGGAGGGCTTCGGCCAGGTAGCCGCGTGCGGTGCTCCAGCGCTTGCCGTCGCGGGTGGTGCGGTCGACCGGACCGAAGCCTTCCTGGCGGTAGCCGTTGAGGTCGGGGCTCGCGCCGTAGCCGGCTTGCAGGCCTGCTTCGATGAAGGCCTGGCACAGCGGTGGCGAGGTGTCGCCGGGGGTCACGTGGAGCAGTCCGGCGCCGCCACGGTAGAGGTCGGCGCCGTCCCGATGGTTTTGCGCACGGATGAAGTACGGCAGCACCTCGCGATAGCTCCAGCCCTGGCAGCCGTGTTCGGCCCAGCCGTCATAGTCGCGGGCATGGCCACGGATGTAGACCATGCCGTTGATCGACGAAGAGCCGCCCAGGGTGCGCCCGCGCGGCGTGCCGATGCGCCGACCGTCCAGGCCCGGCTCCGGTTCGCTGTTGTAGCGCCAGTTGAAACGCGTGCCGCCTACCACGATACCCACGGCCGAGGGCATGTCGATGGTCCAGCTGGCGTCCGGTGGGCCGGACTCCAGCACCAGGATGCGCAGCGCAGGGTTCTCGCCCAGGCGCTTGGCCAACACGCAACCGGCCGAGCCGGCGCCGATGATCACATAATCGTATTCATGCCCGAGCATAAGGCTCTCCCATGACAGCGGTCAGCGGCCTGCGCCGATCCCGTCGAACACCAGCTTGTGGAAGTGATGCACCAGGTGCTCGCTTTCGTTGCTGCGCTCGGCATCGATCATGTAGCGGCCCTGGTCGTAACCCAGCGAGCGCAGGCCTTTCTGCACACTGATGTTGAGCTCGATGTCTTCCGGGCCCAGGTCCTCGTTCATCCACTTCATGCAGGCATGGGAAACCGCCGGGACCTGTTCGTGCGGGCTGTAGTAGCCAAAGCGCAGCAGCGAGCGTTCGGCGTCCAGCGGAATCATGATGAAGGTGCCGAGGAACTCGGAGAACGGGAAGGTATAGAAGGTGTTGTTCGGCCACAGGCCAATGTTGAAGAAACGCTCGTCCGGGTTGCGCGGCCCGCTGAGCTTCACGCCGTAGGCTTCTTCGGCCTGCAGGTTGGCCGGGGCGATGTAGGTCCACCAGTTGTCGCGCTTGGTCAGGCGGTAGCCCTTGAAGTCGATCAGCTTGGCCAGGTCGATGTGGCAAGGACCGGACAGCTTGAAGTGATACCCCTCGATGGAGTTGTCCATGATCACCTTCCAGTTGGCCGGCACGATCACGTCCTGCTCCTCGATCAGGCGCATCTTGCCGAGGTCGGGGAAGACTGCGCGTATCGCTTCGTCGGCGCCGGGGAACAATTCGGCCAGCGAGGGTGCTTCGGCATCGAAGTTGAAGAAGACGAAGCCACCGAGTTCTTCGACGCGGACCTTGGGAATATTGAACTGTTGCTTGTCGAAGGCGATCAGCCGTTCGCTACGTGGAGCGCTGCGCAGGCTGCCGTCCATCTCGTAACACCAGGAGTGGTAGGCGCAGCGCAGCACCCGCGTGTCGCTGCCACGGCGCACGTCCAGCAGGCGATTGCCGCGGTGTTGGCAGACGTTGTGGAAGGCATTGATCTTGCCATCGTTGCCGCAGGCCACCACCACGCTCTGGTCAAAGATGTCGCAAACCACGAATTGCCCGGGCTCTGCGAATTCGTTGCGATGGCCCGCCAGGTGCCAGGCGCTCATGAAGATGCGGTCGCGCTCGGCGGCGAAAATCTGCTCATCGAAGAAGTACCGCGAGGGCAGGGTGAACGCCTGTTCCGCGCGCTGATCGGCCCAATCTGCAACGCAAGTGCTGTGCTTGAACTGTTCGACGGATTGCATGGCTGGTCTCCTCCAGACACTGCCCCTTGGGTTCGGTAAGGGGCTTGCTCGGGAGTTAATCTAGGGGAGGGCACAGGGCTGCTCTTGATGGAAAGCGACAACATTCGCCGATGTTGGCGGGAGCGCTGCACTGACTACCTGGGGCGCTTGTGAGCGCGGTGTTTGCGCGTTGCCTGGCATCGTTCGCAAAGGTTTTGATTTTTTTGAAAAAAACGCTTTACAGGTTGGGGGCGCCCCCTTAATATGCGCGCCACACGACAGGCACATAGCTCAGTTGGTTAGAGCACCACCTTGACATGGTGGGGGTCGTTGGTTCGAGTCCAATTGTGCCTACCAAACAAAGCCCCGGGTTACCGGGCACGAAAAGGGCGATCCGAAAGGGTCGCCCTTTTTCGTTTGCAAAATAGATGCAGAAGCTCTAGGACATCGAAGTGCAGCCGCACGAAAGTCCGAGTCAGCAAATTTCTCTTACCGATCCAGATGTCCGTTCAATGGCCACGAGCCTACCGACTGAGGCAGGCTTCGTAAGTGATGTGGCCGTTGATAGTGGACAAAGACTATGCGCGGAGTCTCTGCGGCACTACGGTGACTGGTGATTCCTTACCGAGTGATGATGCGGAAACTGAAACCAGGCTCGGATACCGAGCTAAATGAAATTACCCGCATGATATCGAGGCTGCCCGCAGGCGGGTAAAATCGCGAAGCACCAATGGACGCTACATCGTCACGACCGAGGACAGCGAGCGCCTGCTTGGTTACGCGCCTTGAGGAAGGCAAGAAACGCCGTACTTCTATGACGGCGCTTCAGTCTCCCGAGTGTTACTTGCGAAACACCACACGAGGAGCTTAGGCATCTCCACGAAATTGAGCGGCGTAGATCTCGCCTAATAAAACCATGGCTTGCGCGAGCTGCGGCAGTTGCGCTTCAAGAGAACGCTGCGGATCTGCCTGCATGGCCACGAAGGCACCATCGAAACCTGCTATGGCAAACTACGTCAGCTGGTCGGCTATGACCTGAGCGACCTCTTGGCCATAAGGGGCGAAGGATGAAGAAATCATCCTGTGCATGTGGGAACGTCCCTCTAGGCGCACCTTGGTTATCAGCGCATCGACACCAGCTGTGGGAAGGACGTTCGCAGGAACAGTTCTATGATGCCGTGCAGTGGTTGTATGGATGGAATATTGATACCTGCCTGAAGCGGTGAGGCAATATCGGCTTCTTCGCGGGTACCTGCGAAGAAGCCGATCCCGCTATCAGCGGAATGCTCATTTACAGTCAGAACCACATCCGAATCCCGGCAACGAAGCGTGCCTCGTCCACATCCCCGTCTTCGTCACGAACCAGGTCTGCGGTCTTGCCATAGGCACGGCTCCAGGTGACGCCGATGTAGGGTGCGAATTGGCGAACGATTTCATAGCGCAGACGCAGACCGACCTCGGTATTGGCAAGACCCGAGCCGACGCCGCGGGCAGGGTCGTTCTTGCCATAGAAGTTGGCCTCGGCGATGGGCTGCAGGATCAGGCGATTGGTCAGCAGAATGTCGTACTCGCCCTCAAGACGCGCGGCCGTTTGACCGTTCTCGCCAATGAACGCAGTGGCTTCGGCTTCGAAGTCGTAGAGCGCCATGCCCTGCACACCGAACGCTGCCCAGGTCTGCGGTGATTCGGGCTTGAAATCCTGGCGAACCCCGGCAACCACGTCCCACCAGGGGCTGATGGCGCGACCGTAGAGCAGTTGCAGCTCGGCATCCTCGGTCACCCCGTTGGTGCGTTCGCCTTCGGAGCGGATCCACAGCCGGTTGATATCACCTCCCATCCACCCCGAGGCATTCCAGGCCAGCGCGCTGCCTTCGTCCGCGTCCTGGTATTCGAGCTGATCCAGCAGGAAGAAGCTGTTGATCGCGCTGTCGTGCATCTTGTGCCCGTCCAGCGGTGGAAACGCAGCCTTGCGGTCGGCGTCGGTGAGGACCGGAATGGGGATTCGACTGGTCGTCCGGGGAGCATCATCGGTGCCAGGGGTCATCGTTGAATGATCCATGGCGCCGTGATCCATCGCCGAATGTTCCATTTCTTCAGCCGCAAAGCTCGGCACCCCGCTCAGTGCGCTGAAGGAGACGGCCAATGCCATGAGCGAGGGCCGTACCCGCCTATTGGCCATCTTGCCCTGCCTTGGCTTTGTCGCTGCCCTGCGATTCCATCATCTTGCGGTGGTCCATGCCTTTCATTGAGTCATGGTTCATGCCTTTCATTGAGTCATGATCCATACCCTTCATCGCGCCGTGGTCCATATCCTTCATGGCATCGTGCTTGCCCGCAGCCTCGGCGGACTTCTGGACCTGCTGCTCAGGGGCATCGCTGGACCATGAGGACGGGGTGTAGGCAGTCAGCAGGCCTGCGAGCGCGGCAGAGAGCACAAAGGCATTTCGTTTCATGGGTTTGCTCATTTCAGATCTCCAGTTCATTCGTCCACACGCACTTCTCGGAACATGCCCCTTTCCATGTGGAACAGCAGGTGACAGTGATAGGCCCAACGGCCCAACGCGTCCGCCGTCACGCGGTAGCTTCGTTTGGCGCCGGGAGGGATATCGATCGTATGTTTTCGGACCATGAAGTTGCCGTGCTCATCCTCCAGGTCGCTCCACATGCCATGCAGGTGGATGGGGTGAGTCATCATGGTGTCGTTGACCAGTGTGATACGAAGCCGCTCGCCATACGTGAGGCGCAGCGGCTCGGCATCGGAGAACTTGATGCCGTCGAAGGACCAGGCGAACTTTTCCATGTGGCCGGTGAGGTGAAGCTCGACGGTTCGCCCCGGCGCTCGACCATCCGGATCGACGAAGGTGCTGCGCAGGTCCGCGTAGGTCAACACGCGGCGGCCGTTGTTGCGCAGGCCAATACCCGGGTCATCGAGCTTTGGTGTCGGCGCCATGGTCTGCATGTCGACCAGGGGGTTGTTGGTTTCCGACGCGGGGTGAGCCTGCATGGCGCCGGCCATTCCGGCCATCGAGCCGTGGTCCATGCCAGCCATGCTGCTGTGGTCCATCCCGGCCATCTGGCTGTGACCCATGCCGCTCATGCTGCCGTGGTCCATGCCCATGTCGCTCATCGAAATGAGCGGGCGGGGATCGACCGCGGGGACGGGCGCCTGCATCCCGTCGCGCACCGCCAAGGTGCCTCTGGCATACCCGGTACGGTCCATGGACTGGGCGAAGAGGGTGTACGCCTGCGCATCCTCGGGCTCGACGATGACATCGTAGGTCTCAGCCACGGCGATGCGGAACTCGTCGACCGAGACGGGATCGACGTACTGACCATCCGCCGCGACCACCGTCATCTTCAAGCCGGGGATCCGCACGTCGAAGTAGGTCATGGCGGAGCCGTTGATGAACCGTAGGCGAATTTTTTCGCCGGGCTTGAAGAGACCGGTCCAGTTACGGTCAGGTGACTGGCCGTTCATGAGGTAGGTGTAGGTGTAGCCGCTCACATCGGCGAGGTCGGTGGGGCTCATCTTCATTTCAGCCCACATCGTGCGATCGGCCATGGTCGCCGACCATCCCATTTCTCTCACGTCGTCGACGAAGTCGCCAACGGTGCGCTTGTGGAAGTTGTAGTAGCCAGACTGTTTCTTGAGCGTGGACAGAACCTGGGCTGGCTCCTCATCGGTCCAATCGCTGAGCATGACCACGTAATCGCGATCATAGGTGAACGGCTCGGGTTCCTTGGCATCGATGACAAGCGCACCGTACACCCCGACCTGCTCCTGCAACCCAGAATGACTGTGGTACCAGTAAGTGCCATTCTGCTGGACCTTGAACCGGTACTCGTACATGCCGTCCGGGGCGATGCCGTGGAAGCTCAACCCCGGTACCCCGTCCATGTTCGCTGGCAGGATGATGCCGTGCCAGTGGATAGAGGTGTCCTGCTTCAAGCGGTTGCGTACACGCAGCGTGACGGTGTCGCCCTCGCGCCAACGAAGCGTGGGGCCGGGCAGTGAGCCGTTGATGGCCATTGCCGTACGTGAGGCCCCTGTGATGTTGACCGGCAGATCGGCGATATACAGATCGAACTCGGTGCCCGTCAGCACGTTGGGTTGGCCGGGGCTGGTCACGGCCCAGACCGGCATGCGCCACATGCCCAAGCCACCCAGCAGTCCGGTCGCGGCCAGGCCTTTGACGAAGGATCGTCTCGTGGTTTTGCTTTGCATGCCGTTGCGTCCAGTCAGTCATATTGTTCGCGGATGGGCAGGCTCTTGGATCCCGTTCTTGGTCCAGATAGCACTCACACACGCGTTATAGGCTTTACGTTAGGCAGACGGCGCTGTCAGAAACCTGAGCTCGGCATTACAGATCTGTCAGGTGTCTGCGAACGGCATCAGGCCCATGCCTGAGGTTGGGTTGGGCCGCTGGACGCGCTGCCACAGGCTGTTGTTCACGATGCATGGGCGTCGTGAGTGAGGCTTGTTCAGCGCATCAACACCCAACACAGCAGACGACCGCGCTGCTGGGGTCATGCTTCCAGCAGGGCGGTCGGGCGGGGATCAAAGTACGAAGAAGGCGATCAGCAGGCTGGCCAAAGCGAGGAGCTCCAGCCGGTGGCCTTGGGTCCGTTTCGCCATCAAGTGGAAGGTCGAACGACCTTCCGGAAGCAACAACCTGTGTTCAAACGGCTTGGGCCTGAAGTGCCGGCACGGACGTTTTCTTGAATTCATCGCCGACGATTTCCTGGACCTTGGAAACGATGTAGGCCCCGATCGGAATGGCTGAGGTGGCCGCCGGGGAGGGCGCATTGCAGACGTTGACGCTACGGGCCGTGTTGACGAACAGGAAGTCATCGATGAGCTTGCCGTCATTGGACACCGCCTGGGCACGCACACCGGCCGGGTAGGGCTTGAGGTGTTTCTTCTCCAGGCTCGGGCAGTACTTTTGCACGGTCTTGAGGTAGGCACCCTTGAGCAGCGAGTTTTTCATCTCGATCAGCCCTGGGCGCAGGTTGTCCTTGAGCACTTTGCGGATGCCCCGGTGCCCCAGCATGCTGCCCAGGTCGCTCAGGGAGACATCGGACTTGCGATAGCCCTCGCGTTTCATGGCCAGCACCGCATTCGGCCCGACCGTGACGGTGCCATCGATCATGCGGGTCAGGTGAACACCCAGGAAGGGCATGGAAGGGTCCGGGATCGGGTAGATCAGGTGGTTGACGATCCGGTTGTGCTCAGGCGGCAGCAGGTAATACTCGCCACGGAACGGGCAGATGGTAAAGCCCGGCTCCACGCCGAGCATGCGCACGACCCGGTCGGCCATCAGGCCGGAGCACGACACCAGGTAGCGGGTCGTGTAGGTGTCTCGGTCAGTCTTGACGACGATCGAGTCCGCCTGTTCGACCAGTCCGGTGACTTCGGTATCGAACTGCAGGGTGCCGCCTTTTTTCTCGAACTGCTTGGCCATCTGGGTGGTCACGGCGGCGTAGTTCACGATGGCGCTGGAGGGCACGAAGATACCGCCCAGGCCAACGATGTTCGGCTCGCGCTCACGCAGCTCGCCAGCCGAGAGCCAGTGGCGCTCCAGGCCATTGGCGGCGGTGCGCTCCCACAAGGCGCGCATGCGCTGCATCTCCAGCTCGTTGGTGGCGACGAGCAGTTTTCCGCAGTTGTCATAGGGAATGGCGTGCTCATCGCAGAAGCGTTTGGTGGCCTTGTTGCCTTCAAGGCAGAACTTTGCCTTCAGGCTGCCGGGGGTGTAGTAGACGCCCGCATGGATCACACCACTGTTATGGCCGGTCTGGTGCTGTGCTGGGCTGCTCTCTTTCTCGAGCAGCAGCAGGCGCGCCCCAGGGTACTGGTCGGCCAGTTGCATGGCCGTCGACATGCCGACGATGCCGCCGCCGATGATCACGAAATCGTACATGAGTCTGTTCCTTGCAGGTGGCCTCGGGCCCTAGGCGCCGAGGCCGCGCTGAGCATCAGTTGGAGGTCTGGCCCCGGTGGTGTTCCATTTTCGGGAAGCTGAAGTAGCCGCGCTGGCGCATCAGCTCCCGACGCAGGCCCGGGTGAGCGACGAAGCGGTCACGGCCATGCAGCCAGAACAGGTTGTTGATCAGCAGGAACGAGCCGACCGGAACCGGAATCGACACCTTGGTGGCGCTGCCTTCGAGCGATTCGCCCAGCTGGAACAGCCAGGTGCCTTCCTCGTAGTTCTCAGGCTGTACGAACTGGTCGATGTAGCGCATGGTCGGGCGGCCCATCGAGTCGGTGTCGAACACGGCATGGAACACATCTTCGCGGGTGTTCTTGCTGGGCGGCGCGGTCCAGCGCATCACGCGACGGGCCAGGGGGTGTTTGTAGAAGGTGTCCAGGTCGGCCCAGTCGTCCAAGTGCTGCAACAGGGAGTTGCCGCCTTCCATGTTCTGCTCATCGATTTTCATCATCAGCACGTAGTCGGTGATCTGGTTCACGAACGTGCCGTCGTTGTGCAGCTCCATCACCCGGTGTGGCTGGCGCAGGTAGCTGTCGGAATTGTCGACGTTCTCGACCACGAAGCGCGCGTAGAACTGGCCGCTCATGGCATCGAAGTTCGAGCGCCCGAGCAGGTGGGCCACTGCGGTGGAGAGTTTCACCATGTCTTCGGCCTGGGTGACGTTGTCCAGGCCTTCGGGGATGACCAACAGGCCGCCGGTGCTGCGATCGAGCAAGGTATTGACGATGACGGGGCGCAAGGTGCCTTGGCACAGGTCGTCGAGGATCTTGCCGAACTGGAAGCGCAGGAACGACTTGTACTCCAGGGCCTGCACCGGCCATTGGGCAACGGCGGCGACGAAGGCATCGACCGTTTCCTTGGCAAAGCGCAGTTCCAGCAGGCGTTCGGACTGGGAGGTCGATTGCAAGGTGAAGCCTTGCAGCAGGGCGGGTTGCTCGAGGGCAGGCATATCGATATGGGCGAGGGCGTTCATGGCGACTCCTTATTGACCGGGCGAATGGTGGAGGACGGATCAGGTCGTGGCGTAAAAATATCGCCGAAATATCAAAATGTCTACATTTTTAACTTTCGTCGTAATTTTCTGTTTTTGTATGCGATCTGCGTGACGTGACGGAGTTCGGTATGATAGGCGCGCCTAGCAAGAGAGCCCTCTGGATGGACCACACAGACCTCGCTGAAACCGCATCAGATGCCGCCTATTCGCGCTTGAAATCCGACATTCTCCGAGGCGTCTTCCGCCCTGGTGAAAAACTCTTGATGAGCGGCTTGAAAGACCGATATGCCGTCGGCGTGGGGCCGATGCGGGAGGTGCTGGCGCGGCTGGTGGGAGAGCGGCTGGTCAGCGCCATCAATCAGAAGGGCTATCGGGTGGCGCCGATGTCGCTGGACGAGATGCTCGACGTCTACACCGCCAGGGCCCATCTGGAGGCCTTGATCGTCGGGCTGGCGGTGGAGAAGGGTGATGAAGCGTGGGAGGCGTCCATCGTGGCGTGCTCGCACACGCTCTCGAAGGTGGTCGAGCTGCACACCCCACAGGAAATGGTCGATATCTGGGATGCCCGGCACAAGGCCTTCCACAATGCCATCGCCAGTGGCTGTGGCTCCAAGAGCCTCCTGCAGGCGCGTGCCTTCCTCCAGGACCAGGCCGAGCGCTACCGACAGATCTGGCTCAAGCGCACAGTGCTGTCCGAAGAGGCGTTGCGGCTCAAGCGTGAAGAGCATGCCGAGCTGGTCAATACCATCCTCGGGCGCGACGCCGCCAAAGCCAGCAAGATGATGTTGGAGCACCTGATGACACCCGTCCCCATCATCACGCGGATCATCGAACGCGAATCCGACGTCTTGTAGCGAAAACAGCAAGCGAGTGCTTCGCACTCGATCGGGCTTCGCCAGCTTCCACAACGCCCGCGTCGAACCGCCGCTCCCACAATGCCGCGTCGATTCGCAAGGCATCGCTGATCTTTCCACGGCCTCAATTCCCTCAGGATGGCCTTGCACCTGGCGTCCCGACCTCATCTGAACATGTCTGCACTTGTGCTGGAGGTAGCAGCCGTTTGCCGCGCTCGGCTTGACGCGTGAAATTTTTCATGTATTTTTTCATGAAAAATAAATCCAATAATTTCACGGCTGCCCCTGAGCGATGAAGATGGACGAAGAAGTTGAAGCCCTGGCGATCCTCATTCATGACCTGCGCAAGTTCAAGAATCTGACGCTGGGCGAACTGGCCGAGCGCATCGACCGTTCGGTTGGTTTTCTTTCCCAGGTGGAACGCGGCGTCTCGCGCCCAACGGTGGCGGACCTTACCGCCATCAGCGAAACACTCGGCGTATCGACCGCGTACTTCTACAACCTGAGCAAACCCCGTGCCGTCAGCTGGGTGACCCGCCCCCATGAGCGGCGCACGCTGTACTTCGGCTCGGGCATCACCGATGTGCTGGCCTCGCCCACGATCTCGGGCGCGTTCTCGATGCTCGACAGCCGCCTCGAGCCTGGCGCGAGCAGTGGCGAACAGCACCTGAGCGATCGTTCGGAGCAGGGCTGCTTCGTGCTCGAGGGCGAACTGACGGTCTGGCTGGAGGACGGCGAGGCCGTGACGCTTCACGCCAACGACAGCTTCCAGCTGCAACCTCACACGAAGTTCCGTTACGCCAACCTGACGGACAGGCTCACCCGCGTGCTCTGGGTCTTCAACTGAATTCGTTTCACCTCACAAGGATAAGAAGATGAGTGTCATCTTTCCGGATCTGCTGACTGAAGTGCGCTCTTTCCGAGCCCAACACCCAGACGTGCGTTACGTCGATCTGATTGCGCTGGATATTCCCGGGCATTTCTATGGCAAGCGCTACCCCATGGACATGCTCGAGAAAGTCGCCGCAGGCGCCCCTTTGAAGCTGCCACAGAACTGTGTGTTGCTGGGTACCCAAGGCGGCCTCTACAAGATTGGTGACTATTGCTTTGCCGATGGTGACCCGGACGCACCGCGACGTTTGGTGCCTGGCACCCTGAAGCCCGTGCGCTGGGAAAAGGAAGTGATCGCCCAGATGATGATCACCTCCGATGGCACCGCCAAGCCGATCGAGTTCGAGCCTCGCGAAGTGCTGGCCCGTGTGCTGCAGCGCCTGGCCAGCCGTGGCATCCGCCCGGTAGTGGCTTTCGAGCTGGAGTTCTACCTGTTCGATCGCACGCTCAAGGACGGCTTGCCACAGTACCCACGCGATACTGCGACCGATGACGAAGACGATCAGCCGAACATGCATATCGAACGGCTGTCGCGGTTCTCGTCCGTGTTGCACGAGATGGTCGATGTGGCGAACGAGCAGGGCGTACCGGCCAACGTCATCACGGCGGAACTTGGCCCTGGTCAATTCGAAATCAACTTCTCCCACAGCGACGATGCGCTGAGCGCGGCGGACTGGTCGGCCTTGTTCTGTCGCAGTACCCGCGGTGTTGCCATGAAACATGGCTATCGCGCCAGCTTCATGAGCAAACCCTACCTGGACGCTCCGGGCAGCGGCATGCATGTGCATGTGAGCCTCTATGATGCGGACGGCAACAACCTTTTGGCCGGTTACGGGCAGCGCAACCTGCGCCATGCCGTGGCCGGTTGCCTGGAGCTGCTGCCCCATTGCATGCCCCTCTTCGCCCCCAACCACAATGCCTATCGTCGCTACGGCGCCATGGTCAACGCCGCGAGCGTGGCGAGTTGGGGCTTCGAGGACCGAGATGCGTGCATTCGCATTCCCGAGTCCGACCCACGCAACCTGCGTATCGAACACCGTCTGGCCGGCGCCGATGCCAACCCCTACCTGGTGCTGGCGGCCATCCTGACCGGGATGGAGCATGGTCTTGATCGCGGCGTCGAACCCATCGCACCGCTCAACGACGACCGCACGAGCGGTATCGACTTCCCCAAGGATGCCCTGAGCGCGCTGGCGGCCATGCGCAATCACCCGGTGGTCAACGAAGGGTTGGGCAGTGAGTTCGTGATGGTCTATTGCGAAAACAAACGCCAGGAACAATTGGATTTCATGAATGCGATCAATGCGCGTGAATATCGCTGGTTCTTGTAAGTTCCAGTCTCACCCGATTGCGCTGCACTTTCTTTCAAAAGTTTGAATATAACTCGCAATAGATTTGCCGGAGGATGATATGCCACGCGTGCCAGTTATCGGCATCACTGCATGCACTCGCATGATTGAACAACATGCGACCCAGACGATCAGTGAGAAGTATGCGCGCGCTGCGGCCAAGGCGGCGTGTGGTTTGCCCATCGTGATTCCCAGTCTCGGTGAGCTGATGGATACCGCCGACATCGTTGACACAGTGGATGGGCTGATCTTCACCGGCTCGCCGTCCAACATCGAACCCTTCCATTACAACGGCCCGGCGAGCGAGCCGGGCACCCATCACGACCCGCTGCGTGATGCCACGACCTTGCCGCTGATGCGTGCGGCGATTGCCGCGGGCGTGCCGGTGCTTGGCATCTGCCGTGGGTTCCAGGAAATGAACGTGGCGCTGGGCGGCACACTGCACCAGAAGGTCCATGAGACCGGCGTGTTCATGGACCACCGCGAAGGCAAGGACGAGCCCGTTGACCAGCAATATGGCCCGCGCCATGCGATGCATATCCAGCCAGGCGGCCTGATGGACCGCATGGGCCTGCCCGCGATCATCGACGTCAACTCCATCCATGGCCAAGGCATCGATGTGCTGGCGCCAGGGCTGAGGGTGGAGGCGCTTGCACCGGACGGGCTGGTGGAAGCGATCTCGGTTGTAGGCAGCAAGAGTTTCGCCTTGGCCGTTCAATGGCATCCGGAGTTTCGGGTACTTGAAAACCCCCATTACCTGACGATCTTCCAATCGTTTGGAAAAGCCTGCCGGCAACGCTCGGTATTGCGTCAGTTGATGCTGAAAACAGCCTGAGCCGTGGCCGTTATTGAAACGTTGAAAGTTTCCCCGCAGCCCGGCTGCGCCTATTAAAGGAGAGCATTAAAAATGAGTGAAAAGAATTCGCAGACGCTTGCCTGGCAAGCCATGAGCCGTGACCATCATCTGGCACCGTTCAGCGACGTCAAGCAACTGGCCGAAAAAGGTCCGCGCATCATTACCTCGGCCAAGGGTGTCTATCTGTGGGACAGCGAAGGCCACAAGATCCTCGATGGCATGGCGGGCCTGTGGTGTGTGGCCGTCGGCTACGGTCGTGACGAGCTGGCCGATGTGGCCGCCCGGCAGATGAAGGAGCTGCCGTACTACAACCTGTTCTTCCAGACCGCGCACCCGCCAGCGCTGGAACTGGCCAAGGCGATCGCCGATGTGGCGCCCGAGGGCATGAACCATGTGTTCTTCACCGGCTCCGGCTCCGAAGGCAACGATACCGTCTTGCGCATGGTTCGCCACTACTGGGCGATCAAGGGCAAGAAGGACAAGAAGGTCATCATCGGCCGCATCAACGGCTACCACGGTTCCACCGTGGCGGGTGCCGGCCTGGGCGGCATGAGCGGTATGCACCAGCAGGGCGGCCAGCTTCCGGATATCGTGCATATCCCGCAGCCGTACTGGTTCGGTGAAGGCGGCGACATGACCGAGGCCGAGTTCGGTGTGTGGGCGGCAGAACAACTGGAGAAGAAGATCCTGGACGTGGGCGAGGACAACGTCGCGGCGTTCATCGCCGAGCCGATCCAGGGCGCGGGCGGTGTGATCATCCCGCCGCAGACCTACTGGCCGAAGATCAAGCAGATCCTGGCCAAGTACGACATTTTGTTCGTGGCCGATGAAGTGATCTGCGGCTTCGGTCGTACCGGCCAGTGGTTCGGTACCGACTACTACGACCTCAAGCCCGACCTGATGACCATCGCCAAGGGCCTGACGTCCGGCTACATCCCCATGGGCGGTGTGATCGTGCGGGACGAAGTGGCCAAGGTGATCAGCGAAGGCGGCGACTTCAACCATGGCTTTACCTACTCCGGCCACCCAGTGGCGGCAGCGGTGGGGCTGGAAAATCTGCGTATTCTGCGCGATGAGAAGATCATCGAGCAGGTGCGCGACGTCACCGCCCCGTACCTGCAGCAGCGTCTGCGTGAGCTGGCCGACCACCCCTTGGTGGGCCAGGTGCGTGGCCTGGGTATGTTGGGCGCGATCGAGCTGGTCAAGGACAAGGCCACGCGGGCCCGCTACGAAGGCAAGGGCATCGGCATGATCTGCCGCCAGCACTGCTTCGACAACGGCCTGATCATGCGTGCCGTGGGCGACACCATGATCATCGCTCCACCGCTGGTGATCAGCATCGAAGAGATCGACGAGCTGGTGGAAAAAGCCCGTAAGTGCCTGGACCTGACCTACCAGGCTGTCCAGTAAGCCCGTGGCCCCTCGGCAGGCTCTCTGCCGAGGGGTGCTTTCTGCCTCCCGCCACCCCAATCCATCCCCTCGATCCTTGATCTTGCCTTGCACGGCCCACTCCAATACCCTCCGTCGACACCATCGCTCCCTACCACCATGACCAAACGATGAAAGTGCACGAAGAAATTGAAGGGCTCGCCATACTCATTCGCGATCTGCGCAAGTTCAAGGGCCTGACCCTGGGCGAGCTCGCGCAACGCATCGGTCGTTCGGTAGGTTTTCTGTCCCAGGTCGAGCGAGGTGTTTCCCGCCCAACCGTGGCGGATCTGACCGCGATCAGCGAGACACTTGGTGTTTCGACGGCCTACTTCTATAGCCTGGAAAAGCCCCGTGCGCTGGACTGGGTCACGCGTCCGGATGAACGCCGCACGCTGCATCTGGGCGGGGGGATTACCGATGTGCTCGTGTCGCCCACCATCGCCGGCGGTTTCTCCATGCTCGACAGCCACCTCGAACCCGGCGCCTCGAGCGGGGAAGAGTATCTGGATGACAGTTCGGAGCAGGGCTGTTTCGTGCTCGAAGGCGAACTGACCGTCTGGCTGGATGAGGGCGATCCGGTGACGCTTTATCCCAATGACAGTTTCCAGCTCCAACCCCATGCCCGTTTCCGTTATGCCAACCTGACGGACAAGCCGACCCGCGTGCTGTGGGTGTTCAACTGAGTTCGCTGCTTCAAGGTACCTGAACCAGGCTGTCAACCAGGCTCTGTTGATCAACTGCGCGTGAAGGCCGGCAGGTCGGCGTCGATGGTTTGCGCGTGGCAATGAACTCCAGCGCGTGATATTTCCGTGCCATCACATTTTACGTACACTCCGCGCACTGACTCGCAAGGGAGTGTGCAACATGCTTCGTGGTGTGCCGTTGGCCGTGATACTGGGGTTGCTGTTCGCGCAGCCCGCGCAGGCGAGTGAGAGCGTCGGCGACCCGCTTTTGGATGCACCGTTGGCTTCCAGCCAGGAGGCAGGGCAAAGCGCCCGTGGCGTCTTGCGGGCGCGTGAGCAAGCGGTACTGTCGAGCGAACTGGCTGGACGTATTGTCGAAATGCCTTACGCCGATGGTGAGGATTTCAAAAAGGGTAGCGTCCTGGCGCGTTTCGACTGCAGCGCCTATCAAGCCCAGCTCAATGCAGCCCAGGCCGCCGTGCGAGCCGCGCGGGAAGAGCTCAATCACAACAAGCAACTGGCCGCACTTAAGTCGGTCGGGCAGTTTGCCGTCTCTTTGGCTGACGCCAAGCAGGCCCAGGCCCAGGCCGAGGCTCAGGTCTATCAGGTCCAGGTCAAGCGCTGTGTCGTCTCCGCGCCATTCGATGGCCGGGTCGTGCAGCGCCGCGCCCAGCCGCATGAGAGTGTCGCCAGCGGTGCGCCGCTGTTGGAAGTGGTGGACAACCGCACGCTGGAAATCCACTTGCTGGTTCCGTCCCGTTGGCTGGGGCAGCTCAAGCCTGGGCAGCCGTTCGTGTTTACCCCCGATGAGACCGGCAAGCCTTTGCAGGCGACGGTCAAGCGTGTGGGGGCGCGGATCGACGAAAGCAGCCAGACGTTGTTGCTGATCGGTGATCTGCCCAAGGACAACCAGGGGCTACTGGCCGGCATGAGTGGCTCGGCCCGCTTTACGGGGCAGCAATGACTGCGGCGGTGAACCACACGGCCGAACACGTTTTCGCGGTGTTCCTGGGGCTGCAGAAACAGGCGCGCGAAGCCGGCACGACATCGCAACTGGCATTTACCATGGTCAATGATGGCCAGGGGCTGTTCGGCTTCCGGCATGCAGCACTGGTGATCGCAGGTAAGGTCAGGGCCCTGACCGGCATCAGCGTGATCGAGGCCCACGCCCCGTTCGTGGCGTTCATCGAACGTGCCGTGGGAGCCTTGCAGGCCAAAGGCGCTCTGTCGTTGCCGGCCAATGTGGAGCCGGCGCAGTTGGATGAACACAGCATCGCCGATTGGCAGGCCTTGTCTGCAGCCCACGCATTCTGGTTGCCGTTGAAGGATCGTCAGGGCGAGGTGTTCGGTGGCCTCTGGGTGGCGCGCGATCAGGTATTCAGCGAGCCTGAACAGGTGCTGTTGGGGCAGCTCGGCGATGCCTATGCGCATGCTTGGTTGGCCTTGAGCCCGCGCAAGCCATGGCGCCTGAGCTGGCCTCGGCGTCGAGTGCTGGCAGTGTCAGCGGCCGCGCTGCTGATGTTGTTGATACCGGTGCGCCAGTCAGTGTTGGCGCCAGCCGAAGTGGTCCCCCTGGGAGGACGGGTGGTCGCCGCACCGTTGGATGGTGTGATTGGTGTGGTACTGGTCAAACCCAACCAGGTGGTCGGGGAGGGTGACGTACTGGTGCGCTTCGACAACACCAGCCTCAAGGCGCAGGCCGACGTGGCTGAGCGTGCCTTGGGTGTGGCAGAGGCTGAGCTCAAGTCCAGCACCCAGCGTGCATTTTCCGATGCCGAGTCCAATGCCCGTTTGGACTTGCTGGCGGCGCGAGTTGAACAGAAGCGTGCTGAACTGGACTATGCCCGCCAACTGCTGGCTCGTAGCGAGGTTCGTGCCGAGCGGGCTGGCATCGCGGTGTTCGCCGATGCCGAACGCTGGACTGGCAAGCCCGTGCAGACCGGGGAGCGTCTGATGCAATTGGCCGACCCGGCTCGGGCGGAGTTGCGCGTCGAGTTACAGGTCGGAGACGCCATTGCCCTGAAGCCTGGTGCTGAAGTCGCACTGTTTCTGGACAGTGATCCGTTACACCGGCATGTCGCGCATCTTGAGCGTTTCGCCTACGAGGCTGAAGCGACGGCGGCAGGGCAATTGGCCTATCGCCTGGACGCCGGCTTCGTCGATGCGCCGCCGCGCATCGGCTTGCGTGGTACTGCAAAGCTCTACGGCGATCGGGTGCCACTGGTCTATTACCTACTGCGCCGGCCATTGGCTGCGGTGCGTCAGGGGCTGGGTTTTTGATGTTGCCGGCGTTGCGCCCGGACCTGCAGTTATCACCGGCGGCACCGGCATTCGATGGCGCCCCCCAATGGACCTTGGCCGACCCGTTGCGTGGTCGCTATTTCAAACTTGGCGCCGGTGCGGTGCGGCTCTTGCGGCACTGGTCATTGGGCGAACCGCAGCAGGTGTTGGCGGCGGCCAATCGTGAACCGGGTGTAGCGCTGGAGCGTTCGTCGCTGGACGCATTGCTGGCATTCTTGCGCGGTCATGACCTGATTGCCGCGAGCGATCGTGAACAACGCGATAGCTACACCCTCAAGGCTGCGGCCAGAGACCAGAGCCTGTGGCAGCGAGTGCTTCATCAATACCTGTTCTTCCGCATTCCCTTATGGCGCCCGGATGCCTTCCTCAATCGCACATGGCCAGTGCTGGCGCGCCATGGGGGCAGGTGGTTGCGTGTGGGGTTGCCGCTGGTATTCGTCCTTGGCCTGTTTCTGGTCATGCGTGACTGGCCTCGTTTCGTCTCGACGTTTCCGCACCTGTTCAGTTTGGGGGGGATGTTGGCCTTTGGCGTGGCATTGACCTTCGCCAAGCTCTGCCATGAATTTGGCCATGCGTTCATGGCCAAACGCGCCGGGTGCCGGGTGCACAGCATGGGCCTGGCCTTCATGGTGTTGCTGCCGATGTTCTACACCGACGTCAGTGACGCCTGGCGGGTCAGCGATCGTCGTTCTCGGTTGCTGATCGATGCCGGCGGTGTGATGGCCGAGCTGGTACTGGCAGTGCTGGCATTGCTGGCCTGGTCGCTGCTGCCTGATGGGCCGGCGCGCACGGCGGCCTTCATGCTGGCCAGTGCCACGTGGATCACTACCTTGCTGATCAATCTCAATCCTTTCATGCGCTTTGACGGTTACTTCCTGGTCAGTGATCTCTGGGGGGTGGAAAACTTGCAGAGCCGTGCCTTTGCCCTGTGTCGATGGCGTTTGCGCGAGGCGCTGTTCGGCTATGGGGAGCCGGCGCCGGAGCCATGGCCTGCGCCGATGCAATGGCGTTTGCTGGTGTGGGGGTATGGCTCGTGGCTCTGGCGGGCGCTGTTGTTCTTCGGTATCGCCTTGGCGGTGTATCACCTGTTCTTCAAGGTGTTGGGCATTTTCCTGATGGGAGTCGAACTGGTGTGGTTCATCGGTATGCCGGTCTGGAAGGAGGCGCGCGAGTGGTGGCGCCGACGTGCGCAGGCCGACTCGCGCAAAATGATGTTCGTGGCCGCAGGCCTGGCGCTGCTGCTGGCCGTGCTGGTGCTGCCTTGGCAGGGGGCGGTGCAGGTGCCTGCAATGCTCGAAGCATCTCGGACGACAGCGTTGCATGCACCGCTGTCGGCTCGAGTGCGGGCGGTGTACGGACGCGATGGTCAAGCGGTGCGTCAGGGCGAGGTGTTACTGGAGCTGGAGTCTCCTGACCTCGATTCGCGGCTGCTAATCGTCCGTCGCGAGATCGACATCCTGCAATTGCTGCTGCGTCGGCAGGCAGGGCGCAGCGAGACCGCAAGCGATGCAGGGGTGCTCGAGCAGCAACTGGCCGAAGCGGTGGCGCAGTTCCGTGGTTTGACGGCCCAACGAGAGCGTCTGCAGGTGCGAGCGCCGCAAAGTGGCGAACTACGGGATTTGCCCATCTACCTGGCGCCGGGGCAATGGGTCAACCCGAGCCAGACCTTGGGGCGTGTAGTGGAGCCTGGGGGGCGTTTGCGGGGCTACCTGGCCGAAGCGTCGCTCTGGCGAGTGCAGGCGGGCAGCGAGGGGCGGTTCATCGCCGACGACCCGGTGCGTGAGGCGATCCCGGTACGCCTCGATCAGGTGGACGCCACGGGGGTCGCCTTTCTGGAGCTGGAAGCCCTGAGTTCCGATCATCATGGCCCGATCGCCATACGCCGTGATGCTCAGTCCCGCGCTGAGCCCGTGCAGGCTCAGTATGGCGTGCGCTTGAGTCCACTGGGCGAGGTTGGCGCTGTCACTCAACCGCTGCGAGGGGTGGTGGTGCTGGAGGGTACCGGGGAGTCGTTGCTCGGCGCCATGTGGCGTCGGTTGGCAGCCCTCGGCGTGCGTGAGAGTGGTTTCTGAACGAGGAATCTCGATGAATGGTCGCGCATTGCCGCTGTGTGCGCGGCTGCCTCATCCTGTCGACCTGCCTGGGTTGCTCCAGGCCCTGGTGCGGATCGACGGTGATGCATGGCAGCCTCATTTCAACCGTGGTTACTACGAAGGCGACTGGAGTGGGGTGGCGCTCGTGGTGGCTGAAGACGCGCCGCTACCCCTCGCGCCCGGGCTGGGGGCGCCCGTGCGTTGTGGCTGGTGGCGGGGAGAGGCCGCCTGGGAGGGCTTGCTGGACAGTTTTCAGGCTGGCGTGCGCGCTGCCAGATTGCTGCGCTTAGGACCAGGAGCACAGATTCACGAACATTGCGACCCCGACCTGGGCCAGCCGGACGGTTGCCTGCGCTTGCATGTGCCATTGTTGAGCCCGCCGGGTGTCGAGTTTCTGGTCGAGGGGTTGCAGGTGCCGATGCAGCCGGGCGAATGCTGGTTCGTCGACCTCTCACGTGCCCATCGGGTGGACAATCCCACCGCGCAGGAACGTATCCACCTCGTGCTCGACTGCGACCCTGCCCCTTGGTTGTTGGCGCTCATCCAGCAAGGGCTGGTGCAGACGCCTGTGTTGCAACAAGGCAAGGCCGAGCGCGCCTTCGCGGCGTTTCGCGAGCATGTGTTGGGCGATCCGATGCTCGCGGCCCATCTCCAAGGTCTGAACGATTCGCGAGCTTTCCAGCGTGAGTCACGACGCCTGGGGGCGCAGCTGGGGTTCGAATTTACCGAGGCGCAGGTTTCAGCCGCCATGCGGCGGGGCAGGCAAGCGTGGAACGATCAATGGCGAACATGATGGACAAGATCGACTTGAACGGCTGGTTGCCTATCCGCGCCTGGCTGCACGAAGGCGACTGGTGGCTGGATTGGTGCTGGTTCGGTACCCAGCGCCTGACCCGGCCCTTCTTACGAAACGATGTCGATGCAGCTTTGCGCCTGCCGTTCAACCAGGCTTTTCGTCACCAGACCCGCTTGCAGACGTTGTTGCAGTGGCACAGCGACAGCCCAGGATTGTCGCCCAATGTGCTGGTGTTCCACGCATCGCGTTGCGGTTCGACGCTGATCGCGCAACTGTTGGCGGGTCTTGAGCGCAACATCGTGTTGTCCGAGCCCCCACCTCTAGACAGCTTGCTGCGAGCCCACCTCTGCGACCCTGGTGCATCTCGTTGGCAGGTCGACGCCGTGGTAGCGCTGCTATCGGCCTATGGCCAGCGGCGGCGGGGCGATGAGCGACAGTTGGTGGTCAAGCTCGACGCCTGGAACGTGTTTGAGGCGCCTATGCTGGCCTCGCTGTATCCCGATACGCCACGCTTGTTTTTGTATCGCGACCCGATAGAGATCGTGGTTTCGCAGTTGCAGCAGGGGGGGATGCAGCGGCTTGCGGGGTTGCTCGGGCCGTCGGTGCTGGATGCGTTGATACCGAACGCCCAAGCAATGCCGGTGCTGGAGTATTGCTGCCGGATGGTCGGGGAGATCCTGCGCGCAGGGCTGGCATTGTGTCGGGATCTGGGCGCGATTGCGGTGAACTACAGCGAGTTGCCCCAGGCGATGTGGGGACGTTTAGGGCCTGTGCTAGGGATCGAGGAGTCGGATAGGTGCCAGTTGCAGGCCATTGCACTGCAAGATGCCAAACACCCGAACATGCCGTTCGCGCAGGATACCCAGCGCAAGCGAGAGGCTGCCACCGAGGCGATGCATGAGGCTGTGCAGCGCTGGGCTTGGGCGCCTTATGCCGCGTTGGAGCGTCTACGTCTGGGCGGTGAGGAATCGGCCGCTACGGGCTTGAAACGCTTGTTTGAATAAATACTTGGGCTTTAGCGTTCTGGGTAGTGGCTATTGGCCTTCAGCTTGCGTTACGCTCTGCCGAATCCCTCATTCGCAGGGAGTTCGCAGCTCCTTTGTCGGAGCCGTTGCAGGGAAGCACTACGCATGCAAACTGTCCAATTGCACCTTCGCCCGATCACGGACACCGACCAGGCCTTCCTGCAACAACTGTATGCCACTACGCGTATCGATGAGTTGGCAGCTGTCCCCTGGGACGAGGCGGCTAAGGTCGCGTTTCTCCTCCAGCAGTTCCAGGCCCAGCACAGTTACTACCAAGCGCATTATCAGGACGCCGACTTTGCGCTGATCTGCCAGGCAGAGCAGCCCATTGGGCGCCTTTATCTGTTCCGTGGCCCCAGCACCTTCAACCTGATCGATATTTCCTTGCTGCCGCCATGGCGTGGGCTTGGTATTGGCAGCGCCTACCTGCGTGAGATCACCCGTGAAGCGGATGCGCAAGGCAAGTCGATTCGCTTGTTCGTCGAGCCGGAAAACCCTGCGCGGCGGTTGTATGAGCGTTTTGGCTTCCAGCAAAGCGGGCGTCGACAACTTTATCTGCAAATGTACCGCGATGCCGGAGCGTGCACCGCGGCGGAGGCTCGAGTATGACGGCGTTTCCAGGTCGCGAGGCCTTTGTGGGGTACCTGCAAAAACCCTGGCAATTGGCGTGGGCCGAAGGAAGCCTTGCCGTTGAGCTGGTGGACGTCAATGAGGGGATCGCGATGAACGCGCGTCATGAGTGTTTCGACCTGGTGTTCGCGTTGCCCAGCGGGTGCCAACTCCCCCAGCACACCTACGACCTGCATGCCCCGGACGGCTGGCATTTGCCTGGCTTGCTGATGACGCCCATCGGGCCTGCAGAGGACGGCGAGCGGCAATTGCTCCAGGCGGTGTTCCATGTGCGCCGCGCCACCCCGAACCCGTGAGTTTGTCCCGCGCAGCGATGCGTAACCTGCCGCACGAAAGCGGCATCTTCGAGGAGCAGTCAAATGAGCGATCCCTTCATTGGTGAGATCCGCATGGTCGGATTCAACTACGCGCCTTACGGCTGGGCGTTTTGCCAGGGCCAGGAGATCAGCATTCAGCAGAACCAGGCGTTGTTTTCCTTGCTGGGTGTGACCTATGGCGGCAATGGCACGACCACATTCAAACTGCCGGACCTGCGCGGGCGCTCGCCTGTAGGGATCGGTGCCGGCAGCCCCTTCACTGCCGTGAACATCGGTGATGTCGGCGGCCAGGAGAGCATGACCCTGACCTCCGCCCAGATGCCTGCGCACACCCATGCCGTGAGCGGTACCTGCAACATGAACGTGGGCGGCACACCCGTGTCGCCTGCCTTGGCGCCCACCAGTGGGAGCAGCGTCCTGGGCGGCTCTCTGAGCGGCTCTGCGCAGGCGGCGGCGATCTGGTCGTCGGAGCTCAAGGACCCGGTACAACTGGGCAACGCGATCACCCCGAACCTTGCGTTGTCCGTCGCCGGTAGCAGCCAGCCCGTCGCTATTCGCAACCCTTTCCTGGGTATCAACTTCGTGATCTCCATGACGGGTGTCTGGCCATCACGTAACTGATAGCCGGTTCGCGGCCGCCCTGCGCTCTGGAGCAAGGCGGCTTTCGACTCCGCAGCAAACGGTACAGGATCAATGTCTGCTCCCCGGTTTCACTTCATTTCCGGCCTGCCGCGCTCAGGTTCCACCCTGCTGGCGGCGCTGTTGCGGCAGAACCCGCGCTTCCATGGTGGCATGACCAGCCCGGTAGGTGGCCTGTTCATGGGCATGCTCAACCAGTTTGGCGCAGGCAGCGAGTTTGGTCCGGTGCTGACGCATGAGCAGCGCAAGCGTTTGCTCTTGGGCTTGTTCCATAGCTATTACGCCGATCAGTTCGACAAAGAGGTGATCTTCGACACCAACCGGCAATGGTGCGCCAAGCTGCCGGCTATCTTGGACCTGTTCCCGAACGCCAAGGTGATCGCCTGTGTGCGCAATGTCGCCTGGGTCATGGACAGCATCGAGCGGCTGTACCGAGGCAATCCCTACGAAACAACCAAGCTGTTCAACGACGAGAGCGAGCGCATTACCGTGTACAGCAGGGTCGATACCCTTGCCCAGCGCAATCGCCTGGTGGGTTACGCCTGGGGGGCGCTCAAGGATGCGTACTACGGTGAGCATGCCCGCGCCTTGCTGGTGATCGACTACGACCTGTTGGTTTCGGCCCCCGAACACGTGTTGCGCCTGGTCTATCAGTTCCTGGGCGAGCCGTGGTTTGAGCACGACTTCGCCCATGTCGAGTACGACGCCCCAGAGTTCGATCAAGGGCTTGGCCTCAAAGGGCTGCACAAGGTGCGCCCGAAAGTCGAGGCCAGCGTGCGCCGCACCGTGCTGCCGCCGGATTTGTTTGAGCAGTACGCGCACCTGGACTTCTGGAAGGACTCGCAGCACAGCGAGGCCAATGTCATCAGGCTCACCCGGCCTGCCCGGAACATCGACAGTGACCGTGCCTGACCCTTTCGGGTCGCGCCAAGAGCAGCATTCAACGAGGAAGAAAGCCATGCGCTGGGGTAAATCCAAGGAAATAGATGCAAGCCAAGGCTTGCCATCGCGGCCGCAGGCACTGATCAGTGCGCTGGAACCTCGCATGATGTTCGACGGCGCCGTGGCGGCGACCGTCGCCAGTGATGTTGCCGTCAGTGAACCGAGTGCTGTTTCCAAGGACCAGCCAGGCCCGACTGCCGAGCACGGGCAGGCCGCGGCGCCCACGCCGGGCAGCGATGCACCCCAGGCTCCGGCCGGGACGTCCGACACTGCCAAGCCTGTCAGTAAGGATGCGGTGGCCGCTCAGCAATTGGCGTTGGCAGGACCGGTCGCCGAGGCGCAAGCGCAGCGCAAGGAGATCGTCTTCGTCGATACCCGTGTGCCGGACTATCAGTCACTGCTCGCCAGCATCGACCCCAGTGCAGAAGTGGTGTTGCTCGCCACTGACCGCGACGGTGTGCAGCAGATTGCCCAAGCCTTGACCGGCCGAACGAACGTCGATGCGATCCATATCATTTCCCATGGGGACGCGGGCGTCCTACTGCTGGGCGATAGCCCGGTCTACCAGGGCAACCTCGCCCAGTACAGCGATCAACTGCAAGCTATTGGTCAGGCACTGACGGCCGAGGGTGATATACAGCTTTATGGTTGTGAAGTCGGGCAAGGCAATGTCGGCAAACAGTTCATCGATCAACTCGCGACCCTGACCGGCGCTGATGTCGCGGCATCGGACGATGTCACCGGCAAAGGGGGCGATTGGGTGCTGGAAATCACCACTGGGGCGATTTCATCCAGTTCGGCCCTGAACCTCTCGCAACTGGCCAATTACGATCACCGGCTGGTGACCACAGCGGTTAGCGACCTGGCAGGGCTCAAGGCCGCTATCAACCTGGGGAACAGCGATGGCGAGGATGACCTGATCACGTTGCTGGGTGATATCACCTTCACGGGCGGTGGCGACACCGTCAGCATCAACGTCACCGATGGCCATACCATGACCATCGTTGGCGGCAACCATACCCTCAATGGCAACAACCAGGCACGTGTGCTGGATGTGGCTACGACTGGCGCGGGTTCCGCAGTGGTCATCGACAGCCTCACCATCAGCAATGGTCTGATCGTTGGCAATGGGGCCAACGAGGGTGCCAGTGCGCAAGACAGCCTGGGCGCTGGCATTCGCAATAGCGGTGTCTTGACCTTGCTCAACAGCACCGTCACCGGTAACAAGGCGTCCGGCGGTGGTGGCGGCGGCGGTGGCGGTGGCTTCTACGGCGGTGGCGGCGGTGGCGGTGGCGGTTTTGGTGGCCACAGCGGTGGTCAGGGCGGGGCCAGCCAAGGGAGCTTGATCGGGGCGACCTCGCCAAACGGCATCATCGGAGGCAATGGCGCGGGGGGGAGTTCCTTGACTGGCGGGCGCGGCGGCGATGCCGTTGGCGGAGCCGGAGGCAGCTACAGCGGTAATGGTGCCAATACCTACGGCTATAGCGCCGGCGGTATGGGCGGCACGGCCAGCAACGGCACGACCAGTATCGGCGGTGGTGGCGGTGGTGTGGGCATCGCCGTGTCCGGTGGCAAGGGCGGCGCCGCGGCAGGCGGCATCTACAACACCGGTACCCTTACGGCCCTGAATAGCAGTATCACCAACAACCTAGGCGCAGGGGGAGGCGGTGGTGGTGGCAGCACGGCGTATGCTCCTGCGTCGCAGCGAGGTGGCGATGGCGGGGCGGGTATCGGCGCGATCTGGAACGCGGGTGGCACCGTGCGCCTGGACAGCAGCACCGCCAGCACCCTTTCAATCGGGAACGCGGGGGCCAGCGGCACAGGTGGCAAGGGGGAAACCATCGGCCTCAACGGCAGTGCGGGGCTTGCCAAGCAGGACTACTACGATACCGGCGGTGGCCAGACCATCCTCGACTACAACCCCAATGCGGCGCCCGTCGTCACGGGCGTGGGCGGCAATACCTTCACTCAAGGGGGCGGGGCGGTTCTGCTCGATCCTACGGGAAGTGCGAGCGTCACCGACAGTGATTCGGCCAATTTCAACGGCGGCAACCTGACCGTATCGATCACGGGCAATGGTGTGACGGGCGAAGACATCCTGTCGATCCGTGACCAGGGTACCGGCGCTGGGCAGGTCGGTATCAACGGCAACAATGTCACGTTCGGCGGTACGGTCATCGGTACTTTCACCGGGGGGAGTCACGGGGCCGCCCTGGTGGTGACGTTCAATGCCAGCGCCACTGCCGCGGCCGCCGAGGCCGTGATACGCAATCTCGCCTACGCCAACAGCAATGTCACGAATGGAATCGGCCAAGCGACCCGCACGATCAGCATCACCGTCAACGATGGCGATGGCGGCACTTCCAATGCTGTGATCGCAAACATTGCCGTGGTGGAGACCATCGCACCGACCTCGACCATCGTCGTGGCCGATAGCGCCTTGCGCGTGGGTGAGACCTCCACGGTGACCATCACGTTCAGCGAGGCGGTGACCGGTTTCGATAACAGCGACCTCACCGTGCAGGGCGGTACCCTGAGCAATGTCTCCAGCAGTGACGGCGGCATCACCTGGACCGCCACCTTCACACCTGCCAGCAATCTACACAGCACCAGCAACGTCATCACGCTCAATGCCAGCGGTGTGACTGACATCGCCGGAAACGCGGGCGTAGGCACCCCGACATCGAACAACTATGCCATCGACACCCAAGCACCGACGGCGAGCATCGTGGTGAGCGACAGCAGCCTGAAGGTGGGCCAAACCTCGACGGTGACCATCACCTTCAGCGAGGCCGTGACAGGCTTCACCACCGCCGACCTGACGGTGGAGAACGGTATGGTGAGCAACCTCAGCAGCGCTGACGGTGGCATCACCTGGACGGCTACCCTCACGCCCTTGGCCAATATCCAGGACAGCAGCAGCGTCATCACCCTGAACAACAGCGGCGTGACCGACCAAGCGGGTAACGTGGTGACGGGCGCTACGGTGTCGAACAACTATGGCGTCGATACCCGGGCGCCGACGGCGACCATCGTGGTGGCCGACAGCAGCTTGAGTGTGGGCGAGACCTCGACGGTGACCATCACCTTCAGTGAGGCGGTGAGCGGTTTCGACAACAGCGACCTGAGTGTGCAGGGCGGCACCCTGAGCCAGGTCACCAGCAGTGATGGCGGCATCACCTGGACCGCCACTTTCACCCCCACGAGCAATCTCCAGAGCACAGGCAACGTCATCACGCTGACCAACAGCGGCGTAACGGACGCTGCCGGCAACAGCGGAGTCGGCACCACAGTGTCGAACAGCATTGCCATCGATACACAGGCGCCGACGGCCACCATCGTCATGAGCGACACCCTCCTGGGTATCGGCCAATCCACCACGGTGACCATCACCTTCAGTGAGGCGGTGAGCGGTTTCGACAACAGCGACCTGGTGGTGCAGGGCGGCAGCCTGAGCCAGGTCACCAGCAGTGACGGTGGCGTCACTTGGACCGCCACCTTCACCCCCACGATCAATCTCCAAAGCACCAGCAACGTCATCACCCTGAACAACAGCGGCGTGATGGACGCTGCTGGCAATGCAGGCAGCAGCACCACCGAATCGAACGCCTATACCGTTGACACCCAGCGCCCTGTCGCGACCATCGTGCTGGACGATATCAGTTTGCGTGCCGGGGAAAGCGCGCAGGTGACCATCACCTTCAGCGAGGCAGTGACCGGTTTCGACTACAGTGACCTCACGGTAAGCAATGGCACCCTGAGCGCACTGAGCAGCAGCGATGGCGGCATCACCTGGACGGCGATCTTCACGCCAGCGGCCAATACCCAGAGCAACAGCAACTTCATCAGCTTGAACAACAGTGGCATCGCCGATGCCGCAGGCAATGCGGGCACAGGCGTCACGCAGTCGGCCAACTATGCCATCGATACCCGGGCGCCGACGTCGACCATCGTAGTGGCCGACAGCAGCCTGAGTGTGGGCGAAACCTCGACGGTGACCATCACCTTCAGCGAGGCGGTGAGCGGTTTCGACAACAGCGACCTGAGTGTACAAGGCGGCACCCTGAGCAATGTCACCAGCAGTGATGGGGGCATCACTTGGACGGCGATCTTCACGCCAACCGCTGCTATCGAGAACACGAGTAACCTCATCACGTTGGACAACAGTGGCGTTACAGGCACGGTCTCCGGCAATGCGGGAGCGGGTACGACAACGTCGAACAGCTATGCCATCGATACCCGGGCACCGACGGCGACCATCGTGGTGACCGACAGCAGCCTGAGTGTGGGCGAAACCTCGACGGTGACCATCACCTTCAACGAGGCGGTGAGCGGTTTCAGTAACAGCGACCTCATCGTGCAGGGCGGTACCCTGAGCAATGTCTCCAGCGGTGACGGCGGCATCACCTGGACTGCCATTTTCACGCCGACTAGCAATTTCCAGGGGACCACCTTCATTACCCTGAACAACAGCGGTGTGACTGACGCTGCCGGTAACACAGGGGCGGGCGCTGCGGTGTCGAACACCATTGCTATCGATACGCAGGCACCGACGGCGAGCGTCGTCGTGGCCGATAGCGCCTTGCGCGTGGGTGAGACCTCCACGGTGACCATCACGTTCAGCGAGGCGGTGACCGGTTTCGATAACAGCGACCTCACCGTGCAGGGCGGTACCCTGAGCAATGTCTCCAGCAGTGACGGCGGCATCACCTGGACCGCCACTTTCACACCTACCAGCAATCTACACAGCACCAGCAACGTCATCACGCTCAATGCCAGCGGTGTGACTGACATCGCCGGAAACGCGGGCGTAGGCACCCCGACATCGAACAGCTATGCCATCGACACCCAAGCACCGACGGCGAGCATCGTGGTGAGCGACAGCAGCCTGAAGGTGGGCCAAACCTCGACGGTGACCATCACCTTCAGCGAGGCCGTGACAGGCTTCACCACCGCCGATCTGACGGTGGAGAACGGTATGCTGAGCAACCTCAGCAGCGCTGACGGTGGCATCACCTGGACGGCCACCCTCACGCCCTTGGCCAATATCCAGGACAGCAGCAGCGTCATCACCCTGAACAACAGCGGCGTGACCGACCAAGCGGGTAACGTGGTGACGGGCGCTACGGTGTCGAACAACTATGGCGTCGATACCCGGGCGCCGACGGCGACCATCGTGGTGGCCGACAGCAGCTTGAGTGTGGGCGAGACCTCGACGGTGACCATCACCTTCAGTGAGGCGGTGAGCGGTTTCGACAACAGCGACCTGAGTGTGCAGGGCGGCACCCTGAGCCAGGTCACCAGCAGTGATGGCGGCATCACCTGGACCGCCACTTTCACCCCCACGAGCAATCTCCAGAGCACAGGCAACGTCATCACGCTGAACAACGGTGGTGTAATCGATGCTGCCGGCAATACGGGAAGCAGTACGACCAACTCGAACACATACACCGTCGACACCCAGGCGCCCACGGCAGCTATCGTGGTGAGCGACGCCAGTCTGCGTGCGGGCCAGACCTCGCAGGTGACCATCACCTTCAGTGAGCCGGTAAGTGGCCTCACGGTCGCCGACCTGATCGTCGAGAACGGAACACTGAGCCACTTGAGCAGCAGTGATGGCGGCATCACCTGGACCGCGACGCTGACACCCAAGGACAACATCTCCGACACCTCGAACGTCATAGAACTGAACGGTCATGGCATTACCGACAGCGCCGGGAATCGGGTAGCCGGTGCGACGATCTCGAACAACTACAGTCTCGATACCCGCCTACCCACTGTCGAGCGTGTCGAGGTACCTGCCGGTGGCCCCTACAAGGTAGGTGAGGTGCTGTCGTTCGTGGTCAGCACCCAGGAAGCTGTGATGGTTCAAGGTGTTCCGCGCCTGGTTCTGGACATCGGCGGGCGTACAGTGTTTGCCAACTACACAACAGGCTCGGGCAGTTCGACGTTGGTGTTCCAGTACACCGTGCAGGCTGGGGACAACGATGCCAACGGCATCGAAGTAGTGGGCCTGACGGCAACCGGTGCAAGCGTCCAGGATGCTGCCGGCAATGCCTTGAACACGACATTGTCGTCGGTTGGTGACACCCGTGAGGTGATCGTCGATACGCATGCCCCGACGATCGAAAGCATCGTGCCCAAGCCATCGAGCACGCCGGGCAGTCTTGGCTTTATCGTGACCTTTGACGAGCGCGTCAATGGCCTGGACTTGTCCGACTTCGACCTGGTGAGCACAGGTAGCGCCAAAGGCAGTCTGCAGTCGCTGATACAAATCGACGCGCGTACTTGGGAAGTCAACGTTACAGGCGTATCGGGGTCAGGTGGTCTGGCGCTTGCGTTCAACGGCTCGGGTGTTAGCGATGTTGCGGGCAATGCCTTTGTCGGCAGCTCCACTGGCCCGGTTCAGGCCCTGGGGTCGAACGATGGCGATCCACAGTTTCGCGTCAGTACACCCGTGTCCGAGCCGCCGCCGCAGAGCACTGTGCAGACGCGGTCACTTTGGTCGGACCCAGCACCTTACCAGTCGCCGCTTGTGCCCCCGCCCTTGTTCGATGTGCCCACCGTGGGCAATGGTATTGCGACCCTCGGCACGATCTTCATCCATAACGGTGCGCTTGCACCGAGCTACATCGCACAGGTCTTCGCCAGAGACCCAGATGCCCTCGGTCATGGCTTCGGTGGTGCCGAGGGGAGCATGTTCGGTAGCAGCAGCCTGGCCAGCATCTTCGCCAAATCGATACCGGACGATGGTGGCCAGTACGAACTCAATGACGGCAAACCTTGGCGCTTGGAGGGGGAGGGCAAGGGGCTGTCAGGGGCGCCGACCCTTGGTCGACAGCTTCAGAGCATCGAAGACAGTAAACAGCGTGAGGCTAGGGATCTTGCAGCAGCGCTTGGGCAGATCATGACGCGAGTACCTCAGGTGTGAGCGAGAACAAAACGAGAACAAACAGTTGTGCCGTACCAAGGGGGCGGCCAGGGATGAGCAAAGCATCTAGGTTTTTTGCGGTAAGTGTTCTGGCATTGGCGGTCACAGGATGTGCGGTCAAGACTCAGCCAATCGACCGGGCTGTCAGCGAGCAGCGTGCGCAGGCGGATCTGTCGAGCATGTTCAAAGGGCAAGAGGCACTGCACGGTCCCCTGACCTTGCACGATGCTATGGCCCGGGCGGTCAAGTACAACCTCGAGGCGCGTCTGAAGGTAATGGAGGAGGCCTTGGCCCAGCGCCAGGTCGACCTGGCCACCTTTGACATGCTGCCACGCATGGCGTTGTCAGCCGGATATGCCGGGCGCAGCAATGTCAGCGCGTCCAGCAGCCAGAGCGTCCTGACCAACACCCAGTCCCTGGAGCCCTCGACCTCCCAGGACCGCGACCGGGATGTGGCGGACCTGACCATGGTCTGGAACGTGCTGGACTTCGGTGTCAGCTATATCAGCGCCAAGCAGCAGGGTGATCAGCGTCTGATCGTCCAGGAGCGTCGTCGCAAGGTCGTTCAGACCATCATCCAGGACGTGCGCTCGGCCTACTGGCGCGCAGTGGCCGCAGAGCGCCTGCTGTCGCAGATCGATGGTCTGATGGCGCGTGTCGACCAGGCCAAACAGAACAGCCAGCGCTTGGGCGAGCAACGTCTAGGTGACCCGATCGAAACCCTGAACTATCAGCGGGCGCTGATCGAAGCCACCCGTCAGTTGGAGGAGCAACGCCGGGCGTTGTCCTTGGCCAAGACAGAGCTGGCCGCGCTGATCAACCTGCCGCCCGGGACAGAGCTCACGCTGGCAGAGAACAATGACTACAGCGTGCCGGAACTCAAGGTAGATATGGGTACACTCGAGCACCAGGCATTGGCCTCGCGCCCTGAGCTACGTGAACAGGACTACCAGGCGCGCATCAGCGCAGCCGAAGTGCGCAAATCCATGTTGCGGATGTTGCCGGGCCTTGAATTTTCCGCTGGTGGGCATTACGACAGCAACAGCTTCCTGACCAACCAGCACTGGGCTGATTATGGCGTGAAGGTCACTTGGAATCTGTTCAACGTCCTTTCGGCCCCTGCATCGATCGACATGGCCAAAGCGGGCGAGCAAGTCGTGGAAGCGCGTCGCCAAGCCATGTCCATGGCCATCCTCGCTCAGTTGTACGTCGCCAACGCCAATTTCAACGAAGCCCGGCGCCAGTTCGCTACCAGCCAGCAACTGGTGTCTCTGGACCAGCAGATCATCGAGCAACTGCGCAACCGCCACCAGGCTCAGGGTATCGGTGAGTTGGAACTGATCCAGGGCGAGTTGAATGCATTGCAAGCCGACCTGCGTCGTGACTTGGCCTACGCCGAGTTGCGCAACAGCTATGGGCAAGTGTTCGCCAGTGCAGGACTGGATCCGCTGCCGAGCAGCTTGCCCTCTGCGCAGTTGTCCGATATCGCCCAGGCATTGGGCAACAACGAGGCGCGCTGGCAGCGGGGCGATATCACCCCAGGCTCCTGATGTGTGACGGGCCTGCTTCGGCAGGCCTTTGCGCTGTGGCGCCCGCGCCTTTGAAAGCGAAGCCCCGGTGCTATCGAGCCGCTGAGGGCGTGGCGGGGCGTAGTGTGCCTGCGTCATGCGTCAGCGGCACGTGTTCTTGCACATAGGCCAACAGCATCGCCGCCGAGGCAGCCAGGGGCATTTGCGTGGTGTCGATCAGAAAATCCGGGTGTGTCGGTGCCTCGTAGGGGGCATCGATCCCGGTAAATGCCTTGATCGCTCCGTTTCGTGCCCGACGATACAACCCCTTGGGGTCACGCGCCTCGCAGGTCGCCAGGTCGGCGTTGACGTGAACCTCATGGAACCCGGCTGCGCAGACCTGTCGTGCGGCGGCACGGTCGGCGCGATAAGGGGAAATGAACGCAACGATGCAGATCATGCCGGCATCGGCGAACAACGCTGCAACATGGCTGGTGCGCCGGACATTCTCACGACGGTCCTCGGGCGAGAATGCCAGATCCGCGTTCAGCCCCGTGCGCAGGACATCGCCATCGAGTACGTAACAGCCATAACCGAGTTCGCGCAGTCGTTGTTCGAGTGCCTTGGCCAGCGAGGATTTGCCAGCGCCAGAAAGGCCCGTCAGCCAGATGACTGCGCCAGTATGGCCTTGGGTCAAGCGGCGTTGCTCGCATCCTGCGTCGTGCATGCGAAGGCTCCTATGAAGAGGTAGCGGGAGTGTACTGTGTCGGAGGCAGGAGCGAACAGAGGGCGGCCTGCAAACACGCACAAGCCCGCACGAGGCGGGCTTGTGCAAGCCTTAGCTGCCTTGTGGCACCTCCCCCTTCGCCAGGCGTGCATTGATGTCGGCGATGACTTCAGGCAGTTCGGCGATGGTGTCGATCAGGTAATGCGGGCGCGAGCCTTCGAACGACTGACCGATGCGCAGGCGTTCCTGTGCCAACCGGTCCGCCGGCAGGGCTTTGTATTGCTCGTAGGTCAGCCCCAGCGCATTGCCCGAGCAGGTGAGGGCGACCGTCCACATGCCGGCACGGCGACCTTCGAGAATGCCCGGCCAGGTGTCGTCGACCTTGACGCACGCCGCGACGTCCTCGATGCCCAGGGCAATCACGTTGGCCAGCGCCTGGGCCGGGTGTGGGCGGCCATTGGGGACTTCATCGGTGGCCACCACATGGTCGGCTTCGTAGCCGTTGGTCTTGGCCAGGGCCACGACCTTTTCCATCACCACCGCCGGATAGCCAGAGCACGAGCCGATCTTCAGGCCTTGCGCGCGCAGCTTCAGGATGGTCTCCAGCGCGCCGGGAATCAGCGCCGAATGCTCGGCGATCTTCTCGATCTGCAACGGCATGAAGCGGTTGTAGATCGCCGTCACGTCCTGGTCAGTTGGGTAGCGGCCGAAGGTCGCGTGATAGCGCGCGGCGATTTGCGGCAGGTCGCACAGGGTGCGGATGTGGTCCCACTTGCCCATGCCCATCGGGCCACGCGCTTCTTCCAGGCTGACCTCGACGCCAAACTCGGCGAACGCCTCGACGAAGATCTGGGTCGGCGCGAAGGAGCCGAAATCGACCACGGTGCCGGCCCAGTCGAGCACGACAGCCTGCAGTTTGCTGGGGATGTGATAGTTCATGGTGTTCTCCAGTGAGTGAAATTCAGGACGAGCGAGGCCAGCCCGCACGCGGCGGGCGGCAAGCAGGACGAAACATCAGTGCGAGTCGAGGGCGGCGCAGACGTCGAACAGTTCGCAGATGATCGGTCGATTGCGGCGAATGCTCAGGCAGCACAGGTAGTAGCTGATGTGGAACGGGTCTTCGACGAAGGCGATCGAGCGCGTGCCGGGGCGGTCGGCGTACTCCACCGCAGAGACGAAGCCAATCCCGATGCCATGGACCACCGCATGCACGATCGCCTCGCGGCTGTTGAGCTGCATCGCACAGTCGAGCGTCACACCATGTGCGTGGCAACCTTCCTCGACCAGCTGGCGCGTGCGAGAGGCCGGCTCGCGCAGCACCACACGTTGGTCGGCGATCTCCTTGACGCTGACCTGCTCGCGGTTGGCCCAAGGATGGTCGTCGCGCACCACCGCAAGGATCGGGCAGGTGCGATACAGCTGCGTACTCAGGCGATGGTCGAACTCCGATAGGGCCAGGATCGCCACGTCGATGTCGAAGTTGTACAGGCGCTCCAGCGTACCGGCTTCGCTGGTGAACGAGGTTTCCAGCTCGATGTCCGGGTACCGCTGCATCAGCGAATAGGTCAGGCTCATGGCAATCGGCGGGGAGACGGCGCCGATGCGCAGCATGCCCTGCTTGCGTTGGGCAAAGCTCTGCAGCAATTGCAGAGCTTCGTCCTCCTGGCCGAACAGTCCCTGCGTGATCTCGTACAACTGCTGGCCGGCAGGGCTGAGCTCGATGAAGCGGCCGCGACGATGGAACAGCTCCACCGAGAAGCGTTTTTCCAGCCCGCTGACCTGCTCGCTGATGGTCGGTTGGCCGATGTTGAGCAGCGTGGCGGCCTGGGTGAAGCTTCCGGTCCTGGCAACGGCATGAAAGGACCGCAACCATTTGTGGTACTGGTACATGGAGCCTCTCGGTCAGGGGCGCGCGGGCAATGACTGGCATGGTCACACCCTCAGCGCCGGATGAACAGGGCCACCAGGGCACTGCAGGCGCAGGCCGTTGTGACGACGATGAAGATCAGCGACGTATTGCCGGTAGTGTCCAGCATACGTCCAATCAACGGTTCGGCCAGGCCCGCGAACAGATAGGACGAGAAATTCATGATGCCCGTGGCGGTGCCAGCACGGCGTGCACCGACCAGGTCCGGGCACAGGGCCCAGAAACTCGACGCTGGGCCATAGACGAAGAACCCGCACAGGAACAGGGCCAGCAGGCCCATCGCGCTATGCGCCGGCAGGCTCCACATCCACAGGCTGGTCAGGGCGCCCAGGACCATGTAGAGCATGATCGCCAGGTAGCGCTTGCTGCCGAACAGCCGGTCCGAGACCCAACCGTTGCTCAATGCCCCCACCGCCATGCCCACCGGCAAGGCGACGGTGATCCACTTCGGGTCGATGAAACTGTCGCCTTTCTGCCAGTTGGCGCCCAGAAAATGCACCGGCACCCAGACGATCAACCCATAGCGCGCAGCATTCTGGAAACCCAGGGACACCGCGGCCACCAGCAGGCGAGGGTTCTTCAATACCGCCAGGTAGCGTTGCCGGGAGGTTTCCTGGTCGGCGTGGTCAGCCTCGTTCCCACGGTCCGCCGCGTTGGCCACGCCGGTGTCCTCCAAGGGCTCGAAGCCCATGTCCTGTGGCCGTTCCCGTGCCACCAGGTAGAACACGATGCCACCGGCCAGCATCAGCAGCACCGGCAGGCGGAAGATCCAGCGCCACTCCAGATGCAGCACATCGATGACCACCACCGAGGTCACATACGACAACACCGAGGCGCATCCCGCGGCGAATACATAGAAGCCGTAGACCTTGCCGCGCTCTCCGGCGCCCCACCAGTTCGACAGCAGACGGCTTCCCGGCGCCCAGCCCAGGGCCTGGAAGTAGCCATTGACGCCCCAGGGCAGGACGAGGCTAAAAAAGCCGCCTGCAAAGCTGGTGACCCAGTTCGCACCGCAAGACAGCACGGCACCCAGGCTCATGATGCGGCGCCCGCCGAACTTGTCGGCGAGATTGCCATTGATGGCTTGGCCGATGGCGTACATCCACAGCATCGCGCTGGAGGCCCAGCCGAGGGTTTCCTTGCTCAGTCCGAACTCGGCCTGGATGCCGGGAATGGCGAAGCCGAAGGTCTGGCGGCCGGTGTAGAAGAACAGGTAGCAGAACATCGCGGCCAACAGCATGCGCCATTGGGCGACGCGAAAAGGCGTGGTAGCGGTCAGCGGGCCAGACAGGGTTTGTGTACGGTTCATGACGGTTTTCCTTCTTGTTCGTAGGCGCCGCCGTGAGGCACGGCGGGTCGGCACTCTTGTTCGGTGCAACAGGGAAGGGCGGTGGATCTGGCCACCGCGGTCTGGACGCGTATCAGGCGGCGTGCGAGCCGATGAAGTTACGGCCGCGTGCGCCCTGCATGGCGAACTCGATCATCGCTTCGGCCTCGGCACCCGTCACGCCGTAATCCTCGAACTCGGTCTTGACCCCGAGGCGATGCAGAAACGTACGCAACCGTTGCTGCGCATCAGCCAGGTCGTTGCCGAACACTTGCTTGAGGGCTTGGTCACGTCCGGCGTCACGCCCCCAGGCAAGACCCAGCACCAAGGGCAAGGTGAAGGAGCAGGCAATGCCATGGGGCAGGCCATGGCGCAGGGTCATTTCATAGGAGATGGAATGGGCCAGGGCAGTCTTGGTGTTGGAGAAGGCCATGCCGGCCTTGAGCGCGGCCAAGGCCATGCGCGCGCGCAGTTCGCGGTTGCCAAGGTCCTGCTGAAGGCGCGGTAGGCACTCGAGGATGTCTTCGATGGCCGAAATGGCGAAGGTGTCGGAAATCGGGTTGGCGTTGTGGTTCCAGATCGACTCCAGCGCGTGGGACAGCGCATCCAGGCCGGTGGAGACTGTCACCGAGGCGGGCACGCTGAGCATCAGGTCAGGGTCGATCAGCGCCACTTTGGGCCAGGTGCACGCCAGGTGCAGCGAGTATTTCTTCTGCGCGCCCGCATCCCATAAGGTCGCCCAAGGGGTCACTTCGCTACCGGTGCCGGCGGTGGTGGGCGCGGCCACCAGAGTCTTGCTGCGTGCCGGGGTGAACGGTTTGCCACTGGCCAGTAGCTCCAGCAGTTCGTCGAAGCGACCCGAGGTGGTACCCACGATCAAGGCCTTGGCCGTGTCGATCGCGCTGCCGCCACCCAACGCAAGCACGGTGTCGCACTCGGCGTTGTCGTGCCAGAAGCGCTCATGGACCGTGCGCAGCCAGGCGACATCCGGGTTGGGCTGGACGTCGTCGATCACACACAGCAGCCGCTCGCCGAGCAGGCCGCGCACGCGTTCGACCAAGCCCAGTTGCGCGGCTTCGGGAAAGGTCACCAGCGCGACCTTGCCAGGGCACAGGGCGGGCAGGCGTTCCAGGCTGCCACTGCCGAACACGGTGGCGACGGGGTTGTGAAAGAGAGCGGGCATGGGCGGTTCCTTGTTTTTGTTGTTGAACGGTGCGCCCATGCTCGGCGGCTTGTGATTTTCGTTCCAATCGATTGATCGCAGGTACCTATCGGGTGGGCCGATAGTGCGTGTATCTCAACGCGGCTCGCGGGTCCCCAATACGTCGCGAATGTTGTCCACGACATTGCTGTCCTTGATCACATCGTTCAGCCAGCCTTCCAGCGGCATGTTGCCCCACTTGATGGCGCGCTCGATCAGGTAGGGGACAGGGCTCTGTGGTTCGCTCTGCTTGAAGAACTGTGCTACGCCCGCCAGCATGGTGAACGCTTCGTCACGGGTCAGGGGCGTGGTGCGCATTGGCGCGGGCACGGCGGGTTGAGCAGGCGTCGTCATGGGGGCACCAGGTTCGGTAGCAGGGGGGATCATGGCACTGGGCTCAGGTATCGCCACGGCGACAGGGTGCAGTTCGACACCACGGTCCTTGAGCAGTTTTTCCGCCAGTTGGCTGGCTCGCGACAGCATGTCGCTGAGGCTGGAAAAGCTCGGCGCCTCGCTGCCGAACAGGCGGTCGGCAGTGGCTTGAAGACGATTGCAGGCCTGAAGGCTGTCAGCAATCTGCAAGGCCTTTGTGCGCAGGTGATCGGTGTCGGTGAGCGCCACCGAACGCTGGAAGATCTCGGCGTTGATCTTGCCTTCGTCCAGCGCGGTCTGCATCGCCTTGGCGTTTTGCAAGGCGAGGTTCTCTACATGGCGTGATTCGTCATAGCGCAGCACGCCAAAATGCTGCCCTTGGGTAATGGGCAATCCACCGGCAATGTCGGTGAGGGTGGTCTTGAGCCAGGACAGTCGCGCCGCGCGCTCGTCCAGGCCGTCTTCGAGCGAGGGGTAGGCTGTGTCCCAGAACGTTTCCAGGATCCGCTCGGCGAGTTCGAGCCCGAAGGTGATGCCCAGGAAATGCTCGCGTTGGGCCAGGCCTTCGCTGAGCCAGGCTACCAGCATCAGGTCCTTGCTCTGGTGTGCAAGCCCTTGGGCCGAGAGGCTGATGGCTTTTTCCCAGTCAGCGGTCTTGAGGTCGGTTTGCCAGTCGCCTTGGGTCAGGTAGTCAGGGTCTGCCCGGCGCGCCTCCTTGATCTGGTCGAACAAGGCGGAGAAGCTCAAGTCTTCGCCGCTGCCACCGTCGATCGGCGCGGCCAGCTCGGCCAGCGAAAGGTCGTTGAGGATTTCAGGCATAAAGCACTCTGATCAGGGAAGGGGGCGTGCCGGCCAGGCCGGCACGCGACGGGACATGGGCCGTTCGCACGGCCCATGACAAGCGAACGCTTAGGCGAACACTTTGTTCGCGGTGCGATCCCAGCCACCGACGATGTTGCCGCCAGCCTGGCCGTCGGTACGGTTCTGCTGGGTGTAGGTGGTCTTGATGCGGGCGAAGTTGAAGCTGATTTCTTCGATCGGCAGGTCGCTGACCGCTTTGTCTTCACCGCCTTGATTGCCACCGGCGACGAAGCGGACCGACGACACCACGACTTCTTCCATGTCGATGGTCAGGTAGGTGACCTTGTCACCCCCGGCGCGGTTGACGTTCAGCTTCAGCTTGGCAATGTGCTTGCCGGTGCAGCAGTGTTCGAACAGCTTGGCCGAGGCCTTGTCGACAGCCTTGCGGATCTTGAAGTCGCTCAGTGCCACGCGCTCGGAGGATGCACCGCCCGAGGAGCTGGCGGTCGCCGAGGTGGCCTGGGTGGCGCCGTACTCGTAGCCCAGCACTTCGATCCAGTCCTTGTGTTTTGCATCCAGCACTTCGCCTGGAATGCCGTCGATTTGGATATACGCGTCAAATGCCATTGTGAAACTCTCCATTTACACCATTTAAAGGGGCGCTCATGCATCCCTTCGTTTTGACCTCCCTGAGCGCGTCAGCAGAGGTAGCTTGCCGCCCCCGAGCCTCCTCCTGTGAGGCCCGGGTGACCGGTTCTTGCGGCGCGGCCTCAGTTGAGACCGCGCACCTCGATTTCCACCCGGCGGTTGGGTTCCAGGCACTTGATCAGCTGTGCCCGCGGTTGCTGCAGGTCGCAGTTGACCAGCGGCTTGCGACTGCCTTCGCCCTGGGCTACCACCAGTTCGGCCGGTACGCCCTTGCCGACCAGGTAGGTGCGGATGGTCTGCGCCCGCTGTTTCGAAACTTGCAGATTGCCTTGGGCGTCACCGAGCTGGTCGGCGTGGCCCGAGATGATGATCTTGCCGATATTGGGGGTGTTCAGCAGTTTGCTGGCGATGGCGCTCAGCTGGCTCTGGCCTTCGTTGCGCAGGCTCTGGAAGTCGGCGCGGCCGAACGCGAACAGGGTGTCGGATTCCAGCGTGATGGTCTCGATCGAGCGCAGCGACTGGGCCTGGAGGCTGTCGATGTAGTTGCGTGAACTGGACGTCAGGAAGGCGTTGTCGAGGATGCGCGGCACATCCGGTTCACGGATCTGGTCGCTGTAGAAGGTGATCTGGCGACTGGCGTACAGGTAGTCCTGGTTGCCGCCGGCATCACCCGCGGTCGCGGCCATGCTCTTGCCCGTATGGCGGGCGATGGCCGGGTACCAGTAGTCCGGCAGGCGTGCCTTGAGAAACCCTGGATCGGCCTTCTCGCGTTGGGCAGGTGAGAGCATCACATAGGTGTCCAGAGCTGCCTTGCCGAAGTTGGCGATCGACTGCGGTCGGTTGTCATGGGGCAACGCCTCGGCCTCGACGCTGTCGACACCGCTCACCGGCTGCAACGTCGTGGTGTTGCGCTGGTAGACCTTGAGTGTGGTCAGCAGGTAGAGGGTACGGGTGAGGTTGTCCGCCGTGGGCTTGAGCATCACCTGCTGCAGGGTGGCGAAGTAGCGGGTGCGCAGCAGTGGCTCCACGGCATGGCCTTGGTACAGCCCCAGGCGCAGTCCCAGCGGCACGCCCTGTTGGTGGTGCTGCTGGTAGTAATGGTCGGTCCAGAAACGCAGGCGGTCGAGGCTGCGCCAGGCGGCGTACTGGCCGCTTGCGCTCCTGTCCTCGGCCTTGGCCTGGGCCAGTTCGCTGGCGAGGGTGTCGAGGGTGCTGCGGTTGTTGAGGTATGACCAGCCCCACAGGCTGCACAGTACCAGGCCCGCCAGGCTGGCGGCGCCCACCCAGGCGGCCTTGCGCCGGCGTTCACGTCGGTTGCTGGTGTACAGCGCCACCAGGTGCTGATCGGGAATGATCACCTTGCGGAACAAACTATTGATGAACAGCGGGGCGGTATGGCTGGCGGTGCCGGTTGTGCCTTGGCCCTGCTCGAGCGCGAAGCGCTCCGCGACATGCTGGCCGTGGCTGCCCCACTGGGCCTCGTCGGCTTCCAGCGCGGCGGTGAAGTAGAACCCGCGCAGCAGTTCGGCGTTCTGGTAGGGATTGGCGCGCAGCAGGCTATCGACGAATTGCTGCAGGCGCGGCTTGAGCGCGGCCAGCTCCAGCGGGAAGCGATAGGCGGCGTTGTTCTGCCGGGTGACCAGGATGTCCTGTTGCACCAATTGCTGGTTCGCCACCTGCTGCCAGTAATCGGTCAGCTCATCCATGGCCTTGCCGAAGCGCTGGCCCCAGTCGGCCTGCTCATAGCCTTTATGGGAGAAGGTCTTGCCCATCACCTCGCCGCGGGCGGCATCGTCCAACTGACGATAGAACGGCGTGAAGCCTGGAATCAGGTCGCACTTGGTGAACACCAGGTAGATAGGCAGGCGCACGTCGAGCAGCGCGCAGCTTTCCTGGATGCGTTCGCGCAGGCGTTTGGCCACCCGCTCGCTGTCTTCGATCGATGTGTTGAGGATGTCGGCGATGCTGACGCTGACGATCAGGCCATTGAGCGGCCTGCGCTGGCGGTGCTGACGCAGCAGTTGCAGGAAGCCGCGCCACTTGCCGGCTTCTTCCGGGCTGTTCATATAGCGCCCTGCGGTATCCAGCAGCACGGCTTCGGAACTGAAGAACCAGTCGCAGTTGCGCGTGCCGCCCAGGCCGGCGACCCGAGCGCCTTCACGTTCGGCATAGGGAAAGTTCAGGCCCGATTGCAGGATCATGGTGCTCTTGCCCGCGGCAGGCTGGCCGATCACCAGATACCAGGGCAGGGCATACAGGGCATCCTTGGCGCAAGTGCCTCGTGGCGTATTGCCGTGCAGGCGCTCGATACTCTGCAACAGACGCTCGCGCAGCAGGCTGACCTCCTCACGGTCCGCCGGTGGGGCGTTGAGCACGGCCTGGTCGGCGTCGTCACGCAATAGCCCTTCGAGGTTGTGGTGCTGGCCGACACCACGGTACAGCAGCAATACATAGCCCGCCGACAGCAGCAGAAACACGCCAATGCCCGCCAGCAAGCTGTGCAATGAAGCGAAGCCCAGGGCACGGCCAATGGCCCAGAGCAGGAAGATCACCAGGAAGAAGGCGACGCCCAGCAGGTAGGGTTGGTAGCGCAGGCAGTAGTATTTGATCTTGTTCATACAGGCGTCGCATCCAGCGCATCGACGAACTGGTCGATGATGTGTTCAAGAGGTCGGTCGTAATCGTGTGAGCGGGTTGCAGCCGCCAAAGGGCTGAGCAGATCCAGATGCTCGCGGCTGTCGGCGCTGGCGCTGAGCAGTCGGTAGGCACTGCCGGCGTGACGTGACGGGAAGCAGTACAGCCGTGGGTGCATGAAGTCATCGGCCAGCAGGCTCACTGCCGGCACGTCGTGGCGGGTGCTCATGCGTGTCAGCCACGTCAGCCACAGGTCGGCGGTGGGGTTCTTCAGGCCTCGTTCGGCAGGCAGGGGCAGTTCGATGCCGCCTTCGAAGTCGCCGTGCAGCGATGCCCAGGCCGCTTGCAGCCGTGCCAGCGCGGTGGCGCTGTCGAACATCGGCCACGAGCCGTGCAGCGCACGCGCCACATCGGCGAAGCTGAAATCATGCAGGAACTTGGCATGCACTCGACGGAACAGGTCCAGGTCCTGGGCTTGCAATGGGCGCAGTGCCTTGATGCGTTCGAACACGCTTGCGCGGTCGGCGCCTTGCACCGCCTGGTGCAGCAAGGGTTTGATCTGCGCGCTGAACAGTTCGCCCAGGGTGAACGGGTTGAGCAGCGCTTCACCGTCCTGGCCCTTGAGCAACTGGAAGATCAAGAACGGGTAGCGCCGTTCGCTGGCATCGCGCGAGCTGAGCAGACCGCCCAGCAGCCAGTTGCCCGTGCGCGCACGGTAACTGAAGAAGCACATCGGCAGCGCGTCGAACAACGCCTGCCAGTCTGCACGGTGGCGCATGGCCGCCAGCGAAGACTGCAGCCAGGCGTCGAACTCGCAGACTTCCTCCGCCGCGCCATGCAGGCTGACGAAATCCGCGCTCGACGGTAGCTTGCCGAAGCAGCCGATCATGGTGCGCCCCTGCCGGTTTCATTGAGGGCGCTCAGTGCCTTGACGTCACCCAGGTCGGTCAGCTTGACCCCGCCGAAGTTGCGTACCACCAGGCTGACCCGGCCATTGGCGGTGTTCCAACTGAACCGCTGCTGGATACCGTCGAGGTCCTCGACCCGGGCGCTTTCGTTCATGCGTAGCAGGCCCCAGCGACCAGGAAAGTCGAACACGGTCACACGCGCACCACTCAGGGTGATCACGTCCAGCCGCGCGCCCGGCGCATTGCTGGTGCCCGGCCAGGCGAAGCGGTTCCAGCTGCTGCGGCCGTTGCGGTAATGCTGCTCCTGGCCATCGAGGGTGAACACGATATCGGTGAAGTTGGCTGAGGGCTCAAGCATGATCTCGAAGCCGTTGTCGCGGTCCGACAGGCTGGCGATCACCTGGCCCACGGAGCTTGCCTTGTCGATGCTTCTGAGCATGCCAGGATTGACCAGGGCCGGCGCCTTGCCGTCGCCCAGGCCCAGGCCTTCACCGCCGGAGAGGTTGCCGATTTCGTTTCGCTTGAACGTTGGCAGCAGGCCGCTATCGGGGTCGACGAAGCGCTGCAGGTCTTTGACCGAGGCCTCGTTGCGACTGCCGGTGGCGATGGGGTAGCGGTGCGCCATGACCTGTTCCCAGGGCTTGGCGATCTGCTGTGCCCAGGCCTTGGCAATCTGCTGGCCAGCCGGGTCGCGCAAGGTTTCCCAGGCGTACTGGATGGGCAGGCTGAACAGCCCCTGCAGCGAGCGCGACAGCCCGTCCTGGCTGGTGTCGACGCTGGTTTCCACGTAGTTGCGTACGGTGGTCACTTCGCTCGGTTGGCCTTCCAGGGTTTCGCTGATCAACTGCTTGCTGCTTTTGCCGACATCCTGGGAGCGCTGGATGTTGTTCATGCGCACCTTGAGCTTGCGCAAGGCTGCCAGGTAGCGGTCCATGATGGTGCTGTCGGCGCCTTCGGCGTTGTTTTCGGCGAATACCCGCGAGACCGGCTCGAAGCGCTTGGCCAGGCTGCCGTCATCGATCGCCGGCAGGACGGGGGCGGCAGTGGCCGGTAGGGCGTCCTTGTCGTCGAACAGGCCGCTGACCTTGCTCCAGAAGCCGTCTTGGCGGGCTATGCCTGGGGTCGGGATCTGCTGCTTGACCGGCAGGTCCCACTGGGTGTTGTCGTTGACCGCCGACAGCAGATTCTTCACGGGCGAGTTCTGCACGTCGCTGAGCAGGCCCAACTGCTGGGTGGCCGAGGGCAGGTCGGCGAAGTGGCGCACGCCGACGCTGCTGACCATCTTGTACCAGGCCTGGGTGTAGTCGCGCTTGTAGCGGGTCATGAACTCACGCACGAAATTGGCTTTCTGCACGATGGCGTCGCCGCCTTCGCCGTCCAATACCCAGTCCGATTCGTTACGCAGGTTGCCCGACACCAGCTTGATCAACTCAGGTTTGACGAAGGTTTCCCAGCCTTGACGGGTGTAGATCGCGGGGACGCCAGCGGAACCGTACAGCAAGGCGCGGCCCGGCTGCGGAACCAAATCGTTGAGGCTCAGTACCGGGAACTGGCGGCTGGCGTCGAGTTGCAGGCGCAGGTATTCGCGGTCAACCAGCGAGCTGGAGATCATGAACGACTTGAGGTTCTGCCGGGTTTCGCTGATCAGTTCTTCATTGCGTGGCAACGATGGCGCCTGACCCTGTTCGAGCAGTTGCACGTACAGCGGGGCGTTTTCTGCGATCACCTCTTCACCTGCCGAGCTGCCTTCACGGGCGGCGTTGGCCCAGGCCTGGGGCAGGCTGGCGGCGATGAAGGCCGGGTCCGGGTGGACCTGGGGCTCGGTCAGCAGCAGGTACAGCTTGAGGGTGTTATAGGCCTCGATGATCGACGCCACCTGCTGTTCGTCCAGGCGTCCGAGCATTTCTTCGGACAGCGACAGCCCCCCGGTGGTCGCGGACAGTTCAGCCGCATCGCTGGCGGTGGCCAGGTCGACCTTGGCCGCATAGGTACCGGCGCGGGTCTTGTTCAGCGCGGCCTGAGCCTTGGCGGCCAGCGCCGGCGCAAGGGCCTTGCCGTTACGGCGCTTTGGCGCCGGTGCCGGGGTGAACGCCAGCGCCTGGTTGACACTGCTGGCAAAGGTATTGAAACCACGCATCTGCACTTGCAGGTTGCGGGCGATCGGCTCCAGAGCCTGGCTGCGCAGTTGGGCCAGGTAGGCGGTACGGGTGACCTGATGGATCGCCTCGCCCTGGTACAGGCCTGCGCCCAATTTCAGAGGCACGCCCTGCAGGCGATGGGTCTCCACGGTCGCCATCTGCTGGCGCAGTACCTCCAGGCCCTTGCCCGCAGCCAACAGTTGTTCGCGGTCGCCCGCTTGCTCGATGCTCGCCAGTTGTGCGCGCAGGCTGTCCAGCCATTGGCGGTTTTGGGTGAACGACAGTGTCTGCCAGGCGACGAACAGCACGCCTGCGGTTGCGGCCAGGCCCAGCAGCAGCGGGCTGAACGCGGCCTGGCGGCCCAGGCGCGACTGGTACAGGGTCAGATCGCGGTCGGGGAAGATCACCCGGCGGAAGGTATCGGTGATGAAGTAGCTGCGGTTGCCTTGTGGCTTGCTCGTGGCCTGGGCGCCTTCGTCGTAGGCGGCCTGCAGGGCGAAGTCCTCGGCGATGGCGTCTTCGTAGACGTGGCCCAGTTGCTGCTCGGTCTGCAGTGCGCTGGTGAAGTACAGGCCGCGCAGCAGCAATGGGGCATTGCCGCGATGGCCGCGGATGAAGTGCTCCAGGAACTGCTCGAGCACCCCGCTGAGTTCGGCGAAGTACTGCGGGAAGTTCAGCAGCGTGCTGTCGGCCTCGGCACCAAGGGCGATCATCTGCGCATCGACGTGCTGGCGAACATGGCTCTGCAGGTTCTTCAGACGGGTTTCGAGCACCTTGTGCAGGCCATTGTTGCGGATCTCGGCCAGGCCGAAGGTCATGCCCAGCGGTTGTTGGCGCTCATGCAGGTCGAGGCCTTCGAACGCCTGGTTGAAGCCCGGCAGTTGGTCGGTCTTGCTCAGCATCAGGTAGACCGGCGGGTTGGCATCCAGGCATTCGGCGTATTCCTCTACCCGCGCCACCAGTTGGGCGGCCAGGGCATCGCGCTCGTCAGCGTTGGCGGCGAGCAGTTCGGGTAGGCTGACCACCAGCACCAGCCCGTTGATCGCAGCCTTGCCGCGCTGTTTGCGCAGCATGCGCAGGAAAGCCGAGAATTCGCTCGCCGACTGGTCGTCGTGCAGGTAGCGGCCGGCGGTGTCGATCATCACAGCGTCGGGGCTGAAGTACCAATCACAGTGCTGGGTGCCGCTTTCGCTGTCGCTGGCCGTGGCGATGCTGGCCGACAGGCCCGAGTGGGTCAGCAGCGAGGTCTTGCCGGCCGCCGACATACCGACGACCAGGTACCACGGCAGGTCGGATAGCGCCGCCTTGCCACCACCGCCGGCGGAGCGGTCGGTACGCAACATGGCGATGGCGTGCTTGAGGCGCTCGCGCAACACCTGTTGGTCACGAAATTCGCCGGTGGCGTTCCACGAGCGGTCGACTTCGATCTGCAGCAGGTTTTCAAGATTGTGCTCGGCGCGGATACGCTGGTATTGGCGCAGGACGATCACCAGCAGGAAACAAGCGCTGATGATAGCCAGCGCCTCCGGAACGTGATTGCGCAGCCATGGCACCCATGGCGCGAACAGCCAGCAGATCAACAGGCTCGTCAGCCACAGCAGTGGCAGGAGAATCCAGAAACTCTTCAACAGACGCAGTATCGTTTTCATGTCTTCCTGACTCGGTTACCTGATGTGTGCTCAGGCACTGAACAGCTGGCGGATTTGTTCGGAAAGGGCGGCGACGTCCTTGTCCAGCAACCAGTCGAGCGTCAGGTACACCCCGACGCAGACCAGTGCGATCAACGCCAGGTACACCCACAGCGGCACCTCGTGGCGCAGCATCTGCGACACCTGGTCCGGCAGGGCCCAGTCCGGCGACAGGGTTTTCGGTGGCTTGCGGTAACGCGAAATGTCCTGGCCCAGCGTGTTGGCCAGGTAGCGCAGTTGGTCTTTCTGGCCGACGCTGAACTTGCCCTCGAAGCCCAGGGCCAGGCACAGGTGATAGACCTCGAGTACGTCGAGGTTCTGTTTGACGTCGGCACGCAGCGCGTCGATTTTCTCGAAGAACCCTTCGCCGGCCAGGTGCACACCGAAGTAGCGGAACTGCAGCGGTTGCAGTTCGAAGTGCCGGCGCAGCTCGTTGTCGCCCGAGCGCAGCACGCTTTCATCGAGGAATGCGCACAGGGCGTATTGGGTGTCCTTGACCTGTTCGACACTGTAATTGGCGGCGCGCGCTTCACGCTCGAGGAGGGTGAAGAAGCGCTCGACGCTGTCCTCGAACGCCTGCACCGACGTGACCTGGCGACCACGGCGCACGATCAGCGCCATGCTGATAAAGTCCCGGACCAGGTCCTTGAGGGTCGACGTGTCGTGGGCGGCCGCGATGGCGCCCTGCTGCAGTACGGCTTCGGTCATTTGAGCACCGCCATCAGTTCGAGCTTGAGGTTGGTAAAGGCGCTGGGCGCATAGAAGCAGACGGTCTGGGCGCTAATCATTCGCTCATAGACAGGGCCGTGTGGCTCGATGGCGAAGTACTGGTTGTCCAGCCGAACCGGAATCGCGTTGGGCAGCCGCGCAGCATGATTGAGGGTGACACCTGGCATGGCACTGTTGACCACCACTTCGATGTCTTCCGGCGAGCCGACCTTGAAGGCTCTGGGCACCAGCTCCAGCAGGCTGGCGCCGGGCATGTCGGCATGCACCGAAATGTAGAAGTCGGCCTCGGCCAGGCGTGGGTCGTGCAGTTGGCCCTGCCAGTAGGACGGCTTGGTCTGGGTGAGGTTGATGACGATGCATTGGTTGGGCACGACGTTGTCGAGCATCACCCGGATCATCTCGTCGAGCTTGACCAGCGAGGCCGCAGGGTCGTGGTGGTCGTACTCGGGGAGGTCGCTGAGTTGGGTGTCCAGGGTAAAGGTCAGCAGGCCGCCGGCCAGATCGGCGAGGAACAGGTACAGGCGCTCGGGGTGCAGGCGTGGATGAGCCAGCAGGTGGGCCAGTTGCGGGTGGGCGCGGTTGACCGTGTTGAGCAGCCAGAACAGGGTGACGTCGCTGGAGCCGAACTCGGCGATCTGGTCGGCACGTTCACGGCGCCGCCCCGACAGCGCCTTGCTCTTGGCCTGCAGAGCTCCGAGCAGGCGTTTGCCGATGCCTGCCAGGGTTTCATGATTGCCCAGGTGCAGGGTCGGGTGGACGAAGTGCGGGTCGAGATTGAAACCGCCCATGCTGTTGCGGGTCAGCTTGGCCAGTGGGCAATGGCTGTAGCCATCGAGGCTGTCGCCATCGACCAGCAGCACCACATTCAGGCGCAGGCTGGTGATTTCGTTTTCCAGCTCGCCTTCGTTGAGGTCGGGCAGGGTGTCGAATTGCTTGCGAAAGCGCCGCGCGGCCTTGTGCTCCTGGCCGTCCTCGACATAGTTGAGGCCGAACGGCTCGGGGAGCTTGAGCGCCGCGTAGACCTTCAGGTCATTGGCCTTGAGCAGGTCCTTGAGGTCGCGGGCTGCCGGCAGCGGGTCGTGCTGCGGCGCGTCGTACAGGCTGCCGTCGGGGAACACCAGCTTCAGGCGCTTGAGTTGCAGCGAGCCGTTGGCCAGGGCGTCCTCGTCCACCTGCAATGCTTGCACGCCCCAGTGGAAGGGGGTGACGCGCAGGGTCGCCTCGGCCAACTGGTGCTGGTGGAACTCATCCTGGTACTGGAAGTGCTGGGGCAGCAGGAACATACCTTCCGACCACATCACCCGGCTCTGCTTGCTCATTTGACGCTATCCACTAAAGAGTTGAAGGTTGAATCCATGGCGTTGCGCGCCGACTGGCCTGCGGCATCGCTGGCCTTGTCGATCACCGCGTCCTGCACTTTGTCGGTAAAGGTCGGTGGTGCGTCCTTGCGCTGCGCGGCGGCCAGTTGCTCGGCAGTGGGCGGTTTGTTCAGCACATCCACGCCACGCATGGCGGTGATCGCGGTGTTGTCCACCAGGATCCGCAGGCCGTCGGAGGAGAACCAGATGCCGTCCTTGCGCAACGAGTTGGCGTCGAAGGCGACCTTCCAGCGGGCGTCTTGTTCATCGCGGAAGAACGCCGCCACGCCCACGTAACGGGCGCTCTTGGCCAGCGGCCACTGGTCGATCTGGCCCATGCCCGGCAGCAGGGTGATCTCGCGGGCCTCCACCAGGGTGTTGCCCAAGGCTTTTCCCGGTGCATCCCAAAGGGTGTCGGCATCGGCCGAGGCGAAGCGTTCGAGGTCGGTCAACTGGTACACGCGCATCACCACCGACAATGGCTTGCCATCGGCACCGGGGTTGAGTTCGTTACCGCCATCGGAGGTCAGGATCACCTTTTCGCTGTCGGCCAGCATGTCGGCTGCCCAGCTGTCCTCCATGCGCTTGCCGATCCGGTCGGTGACCCCGCAGCCAGCGAGCGTCAGCAGCAGGGCCGCGACGGTCAGGCGCTTGAGGGCGGTGTGGTTGTGTTGCATGACGGCTAAACCTCCGGGGACTCGTCAGGCCAGGCGATAGGCAAAATCGCCATCGCTGCCCAGTTCGATCTCGACACGTGTGATCGGCGTGTCCTGGGCCATGCGCTCGAGCACGTGCTGGGCGAGCTCAGGCATCAGGGTTTGGGACAGGATGTTGTCGATGTTGCGCGCACCGCTGTCGACTTCGGTGCAGCGTGCGGCGATGGCCTTGACCAATGCCGGCTCGTAACTGAGCTCGGCCTGATGGTTGCGGGCAATGCGTTTGGCGATGCGGTCGAGCTTGAGGGCGACGATGCGTTCGAGGATCTGGTCCTGCACCGGATAGAACGGCACGATGTTCAGGCGGCCGAGGAACGCGGGCTTGAACACCCGGTTGAGCTCGTCACGCAGGCTGTCGACGATGGCCTCGGGCGTGGGCAACTGCGTGGCGTTCAGGCAGGTCTGCATGATCCGTTCGGTGCCGGTGTTGGAGGTGAGGATGATCACCGTGTTGCGGAAGTTGATCTCGCGGCCTTCACCGTCGTCCAGCACGCCTTTGTCGAACACCTGGAAGAACAGCTCGAGCACGTCGGGGTGGGCTTTTTCCACCTCGTCGAGCAACACCACGCTGTATGGCTTGCGGCGTACGGCCTCGGTCAGCACGCCGCCTTCGCCGTAGCCGACGTAGCCCGGTGGTGAGCCCTTGAGGCTCGAGACGGTGTGGGCTTCCTGGTACTCGGACATATTGATGGTGATCAGGTTGCGCTCACCCCCATACAAGGTATCGGCCAGGGCCAGGGCGGTTTCGGTCTTGCCGACGCCGCTCGGGCCGAGCAGCAGGAACACGCCGATCGGCTTGTTCGGGTCTTCCATGCGTGCCCGGGAGATTTTGATGCGCTTGCCGATCTCCTGCAGGGCGTGATCCTGGCCCAACACGCGCTCACCGAGCAGGGCGGGCAGACGCTGCACGGTGTCGATTTCGTCACGCAGCATCTTGCCCAATGGGATACCGGTCCAGCCGCTGATGACCTGGGCGATGGCGCCGCTGTCGACCAAGGCATGGACCAAGGGCTGGTCGCCTTGCACGCGGACGAGCTCGGCGCGCAGGGCGTTGAGCTGCTGGGCATCGGCGTCGTTGGCGGCATCCAGGGCCTTGAGCTGCTCGACCAGGGCCAGCTCTTGCTGCCACTGCTCGTTCAGTTGTTGTTCGTGTTGCTGCTCGGTCTTGAGTGCGGCCTGCAGCTCGCCCAGGCGGCGGATATGGTCGTGGCCCTTGCCGGCTTCGTGGTCGAGCACGGCGATTTCGGCTTGCAGGTTGTCGATGTGCCGGCGGCAGTCCTCCAGCGCACCGGGCTGCGACGATTGCGCCAGGGCAATACGTGCGCAAGCGGTGTCCAACACGCTGACCGCCTTGTCGGGCAACTGGCGACCAGTGATGTAGCGATTGGACAGGCGCACGGCCTGCACCAGCGCTTCGTCCATCACCGCCACCTTGTGGTGGTCGCGCATCTTGCCAAGCAGGCCACGCAGCATGTGAATGGCTTTGTCTTCGTCAGGCTCTTCGACCTTGACCACCTGGAAGCGGCGGGCGAGGGCGGCGTCTTTTTCGAAGTACTTCTTGTATTCGGCCCAGGTGGTGGCGGCGATGGTACGCAGTTCGCCACGGGCCAATGCTGGCTTGAGCAGGTTGGCGGCGTCGTTCTGTCCGGCCTGGCCACCGGAGCCGATCAGGGTATGGGCTTCGTCGATGAACAGGATGATCGGATGCAAGCTGCGCTTGACCTCCTCGATCACCGCCTTGAGACGGTTCTCGAATTCGCCCTTGACCCCGGCACCGGCCTGCAGCAGGCCCAGGTCGAGGGTGTGCAGGGCGACGTCCTTGAGCACGGCGGGAACGTCACCTTGCGCGATACGCAGGGCCAGGCCTTCGACCACGGCTGTTTTACCGACGCCAGCCTCTCCGGTGAGGATCGGGTTGTTCTGGCGGCGACGGGTGAGGATGTCGACCATCTGCCGCACTTCGAACTCACGGCCCAGCACCGGGTCGATGCGGCCTTCGCGGGCGCTCTGGGTGAGGTTGACGGTGTACTGGTCCAGCGCCGGGGTCTTGCCTGCGGCCTTGGTGCCGCTGCCCACCGGAACTGCCGGGCTGGCCAGTGGGCTGGCCTGCCTGGACTCGGCACTGCCTTCGACCAGGGCAGAGAGGTTCAGACGCAGGTCGTCGGCGTTGATCTTCTCCAGCTCCGGCGCCGAAGCGATGATCACTCGGCGCAGCTCGGCGTCATCGAGCAACGCCTGCAGCAGATGAGCGCTGCGCACCTGGCCGACGCCGTATTCGATCGAGGCGAGCAGCCAGGCCTGTTCGATCATGCGGGTGATATGCGGCGACAGCGCTGGCGTGCGCGTGTTGCCTTTCTTGAACGTGCCCAGGGCGGTGACCAGTTGCGCCTGCAGGCGCTCGGCGACCACGTCGTAGTGACGCAGGATCGGCGCCAGGTCGCTGTCGCTGTTGTCGAGCAATTGCAGCAGCAGGTGCTCCACCTCGACATCATAGTGATGCTCCGACAGGCACAGGGCCGCCGCGCTTTCAGTGGCCATGCGGCTGGTTTCGTTGAGCTTGGCGAACAGAGACTTCAGGTTCACAAGGCGACCCCATCGTAAGGAATGTGGAAGACGGCGCAACGCGAGGGTTCCGCGTCACGGCCAGGGCGTTTGAGCCAGCCCAGCCAGCCCAGGGCGACGTTGCCGCTGCGCCCGAGTTGTGCTCGGGGCACGGCCTCGCGTTTGAGGCGCGGGGCGATTTCGAAGTCGAGCTCGGCACCTATATAGAAGCGCACCAGCTCGACCAGCTTGCGGTAGTCCTCGGTGCCGGGCTGGAAGCGCTGGTAGTCGGCCAATGCCAATGGGCCCAGCTCGATGCGAATGCACGATTGGTAGTCCCACACTCGCTTGCCGGCCACGGCGCTATGGCCCAGTTGCGCATTCTTGCGGCCAAGCTGGGTGCACTGTTCGGGCTGAAGGTTCAGCCAGCGCCCGGCGAACTGCTTGACCTTGATCGGCAACGAGAAATAGAAGCTCAGCATCGCTTCAAGGTTGAGGGCATTGCGTGGTTTCTGGCTGAGCAGCCCGGCGAAGTAGCTGAACAGCTCGCGGCTCAGCGCCGACGGCTGCTGCTCGAACTTCAGTTGCTGCGCCCGTGGGCCCAAGCCCACCAGGTTGAGCAGGTAGCCATCGAAGCCCGATGTACCATTGCGCTCGTGCTCGATATGGAACTTGTATTTTTGCCAGGCCTCGTAGAACAGCGTGGTCATGCGATGCGAGAAGATGTCCAGAAACGCATGGGCGGCATCGTCCCGGTACTGCACGTGACGCTCGAGCAACAGTTCGGTGTAGGGGCGCGGCAACACGCCCGACGGGCCGACCAGGCCCATGAAGGTGACTCGGATTTCCGAAAGCGGCAACCCGGCCGGCGATACCTTGCCGTCGCGCTCGAAGTGCAGGTCGCTGACCTCGCTGGCCGGGAACGCCAGGGACAGCTCGGTACGAAAGCGCAGCGGGTCTTCGTGCGGCCGGGTCGCCAGGTCCATGCGGCCGGTACGGCTGTAATGCAGGCGGAGCAGGCGCACCAATTGAAAGAATTCGAATCGGTGCGGCTCGGCTCTGGCTTGATCGATCAGACCAGGGGCTGATCGCCAGTACGTGCTGGCCATTGGACGACTCTCTTTTCTCGTTGTTGGGTACGCAGGGTCAGTTGGGTGAAGCTGTTCATTGAGCAGTACTGGCCGAAGAAGTGATCCAGCACCATGCCGAACAGGAATACGCCGCTACCGGTGAACTGGCTTTCATCGAAGGTCAGGGTGATGCCGACGCCGCGCACGAAGTTCGGCCGCGGATGACCGATACGGGCGACGACTGGCTCGCTGCTGATGGCCTTGATGCCGTTGATCTGTTTGCGGATGGCCGAGACGTTGCGGTAGTTGTACAGCGACAGCAGCTCGAGCAGCACTTCACGCCCTTGGCTCACCAGCGACAGGTGGTTGAGCGACAAGTGTGCGATCAGACGCCAGATCAGGCCCTTGCCCAGGGGCACGCGCACCGTGGCGGTCGGCTTGCGCAGGCAGCGGATGTCCTTGATCACCGAATTGGCCGGGATGTTGAAGTCCCCGCGTTCGCCGCCGAACGGCAGCATCAGCGGTACATCGCGGTTGCTGCAGGTGAGGCCGATGCTCAGGGTGTCGCTGTTGCCGTCGATCAGCTCCAGGTCGCGGTCGACCACACGTATGCTCATGGCCGTGGCATCACCCTGGTTGCGCCGACGGGCGATCCAGAAACTGGTGTGTGGGTCCTGTTCGCCACGGGGCTCGAAAAATGGCTGGCAGGTGCCGACCTGGTCGATGCCACCGAGCTTGCGCACGCGTCGTACGCGATCGATCGACACCACTTCGGCTGCGTTGTGCAGGCGGATGTCCGGGGTGACCGGGTATTCGTGCTGGGTGTGGGTGAGCTTGATCGGCTCGGCCTGCTGGCGGAACAGGTTGATGATCGGTGTGCAGTTGAGCTTGAAGTTGTTGCGCCCGATGTTCTGGGTCAGCCGCGCCAGGCGCTCGCTCAGGTCGTAATCGGAAAAGTAGAAACTGATCTCGACCTGCTCGACGGCTTTGCCCTGCAGGATGCGCGCAAAACCGCTGAGGTCGAAGAACATGAACTTGTCGGGAAAGGTGAAGTATTCGTGCAGTAGGCGGTAGCCCAGGAACGAGCGCTCGGAGTAGTCCACCAGGCCTTCATCGTGGGCATAGCCCACGGCCTTCAAGGCATCGGCTGGCAGGGTCACTTCGCGGCTGCGGCCTTCGTCCTGAAAACGCAAGGTGGCCTTGGCCAGGTTGTTGAACAGCAGCTCGTAGAGCTGCAGCATCAGGGTCGCTTCACCGTCGAGGAAGAACCGCAGGCGGTCGATTTCCATCTGGCCGAACAGGGCATCGCTGGTGGCTTCCAGGCCGATGCGCAGGCGTGCCACCAAGTCGGCACTGTGGCCGTTGAATGCCGAGCGTTCCATTTCGGCGAACGACGCCTGTTGCACGGCGATCGGCCACAGCTCCACCGGGTAGCAGGTGCGGAACTTGCACACCACGCCTTCCACGGCATTGGCATGCATCTCGGTGTGGCGTGCCACGCGGTAGGCTTCGGTGACTTTCTCCTGCTTGCCCAGGCTCATCTCGGCGATCGACATCGACGGGGTAGGGCGCAGGTAGTGCGGGTACAGCACCTCGAGGAAGGACTCGACGATTTCTGGAAACTCGTCATCGAGTTTTTTGTGCACCCGTGCGGACAGGAACGAGAACGCCTCGATCAGACGCTCGGTGTGCGGGTCTTCGCAGTTGTCGCCTTCGATCAGCAGCCGCGAAGCGATCTTCGGGTACTGCGCGGCGAACTCCTGGCCGAGGAAGCGCAGGTGCGACAGTTCCTTTTCGTAGTAGGGCAGCAATTCGTCGAGCATTAGTTGAGGTTCTGCACTTTGTATTCCTGGGTGTTGACCTGCAGTACGGCGTCGAACGACACCTGCCGGCTGATGTCCTGCAGACGCAACACGGCGTCCACGCGGAAGGTCAACATGCGGTGGCCGTTCTGCTGGGCCAACAGCTGTACACGAACCCGGCGAAAACGTCGGTCGCCGGTAGTGATCGCCCGCTCCAGCTGTTGCTGGATGAGCCGGCGATCATGGGGGTCGAGCACGCTGCGGCTGATGAAGTCGGGCATGCCGTATTCAAGGATGGAACCACCGAGTTGCTTGAAGCCCTCAAGCTCCTCTGCGACCAGGCATTGGCGTGTGTTCACCAGTACTTCAAGATCGCGGACGATGCTCGCCTTGTACTCGGCCAGCGAACAGGTGCGCTGAACGGCTGGCTCGGCCGACTGGTGAGGACGGTCGTCCAGCAGTCGGTCGAGCAGCGAGGGCAGCAGGCGGGCCTGGTTACTCATGTGTCATCCCTGTACACATGGGCTGGTCAGCCGCGGGCGCCTTGCGGCAGCTCGGCGACCAGCCGCAGCGAGGCAGTCAGCTCATCCAGTTGGTAGTGCGGACGCAGGTAGGTCACGGCTTTGTACACGCCTGGCTTGCCAGGGACTTCGAACACCTCGGCGCGGGCTTCGCGTAGCGGGTACTTGGCCTTGGCCTCTTGGCTGGCGGTGTCGTCGAGCAGCACATAGCTGGCCAGCCACTGATTGAGGAAGCGTTCGACGTCCATGCGCGAGGCGAAGCTGCCGATCTTGTCGCGCATGATCGCTTTCATGTAGTGGGCGATGCGCGAGGTGGCGAAGATGTATTGCAGTTGCGCCGACAGACGCGCGTTGGCGTTGGCGATGTCGGTGTTGTACTGCTTCTGCTTCTGGGCCGACTGGGTGCCGAAGAACGCGGCGTAGTCGGTGCCCTTGCAGTGCACCAGCGGGATGAAGCCCAGGTCCGACAGCTCTTTTTCACGGCGGTCGGTGATGGCGATTTCGGTGGGGCACTTGAGGGCGATTTCACCGTCGTCGGTCTTGAAGGTATGGGTCGGCAGGCCTTCGACCAGGCCGCCACCTTCCACGCCGCGAATGGCCACGCACCAGCCATAGCGGGCGAATGCGTCGGTGACACGGGTGCCGAGCGCGTAGGCGGCGTTCATCCACAGGTACTTGTTGTGGTCGCGACCGTCGACGCTTTCGACGAAGTTGAATTCTTCCACCGGGGTCGTGTCCGGACCATAGGGCAGGCGACCGAGCACGTGGGGCAGGGTCAGGCCGACGTAGCGCGAGTCTTCCGAAGCGCGGAACGACTTCCACTTGGCGTACTCGACGGTGTCGAAGATCTTCGCCAGGTCGCGCGGGCCGGACATCTCGGTGAACGAGTCCCAGCCGAACAGTTCGGGCGAAGCCGCTGAAATGAACGGCGCGTGGGCCGCGGCGGCGACGTGCGAGATCTCTTCGAGCAGGTACATGTCTTCGGGGTTGCGCTTGAACTCGTAGTCGCCGATCAGCATGCCGAACGGGGCGCCACCGAAGGTGCCGTACTCTTCTTCGTAGACTTTCTTGAACAGCGCGCTCTGGTCGAACTCGCTGGCGGCCTTGAGGTCGCGCACCAGGTCCTTCTTAGAGGCGTTGAGCAGGTGGATCTTCAGGGTGGTGCTGGTCTCGGTCTGGTCGACCTGGTATTTCAGGCCCCGCCAGGAGGCTTCCAACTGTTGGAATTCGCGGGCGTGCATGATCTCGTTCATCTGCTCGGAGAGCATCGAATCGATTTCGGCGATGCGTGCATCGAGCACGGCGATCAGGTCCTTGCTCGGGGTCATCTCGCCTTCGAGCACCTGGTTGACCAGCTCGCCGATCAGGTCACGGGTGCGGTTGCGCTCGGTGTCGGAGCGGGCCACGCGGCTTTGCGAAATGATGCTGTCGAGCAGGGAGGCCTGAGGGGCGAAGGATTCCACCTCGACCAGGTCGGTATCCTGTTGGGGCAGTGCTTGCTTGTCGGTCATCGTCTGGCTCCTGCTTACTCATTGCCATCGGCGGCGGGGACGGCGGCTTCGCGACCGAATTCCTTGCCCAGTGTTTTCAGCTTCTCGGTGTTTTGCAGCACGTCCATCAGCAATTCTTCGAGTTTGTCGTTGCCGCCCATCTTGTTGCGCAGGTCCGCCAGCTTGTTGCGCACCTCCAGCAGCTTGCGCAGCGGCTCGACCTGCTTGACCACGTTCTGTGGCTCGAAGTCTTCCAGGCTGTTGAAGTTCAGCTCCACGCCCAGTTGGGTGCCGTTCTTGGCCAGGGTGTTGTCGACGCGATAGGTCAGGCGCGGCTTGATGCCTTTGAGCACGCCGTTGAAGTTGTCGCGGTCGATGAACACGAACTTGCGGTCCTTGAGCTTTGGCAGCGGTTCCAGCGGGTTGCCGGAGAAGTCGCCTAGCACGCCGACGACAAAGGGCAGTTCCTTTTTCTCGATCGCATCGCCGATGTCCACGTCATAGGTGATGTGGACCCGAGGCGCGCGAACGCGGTCGAGTTTGTGCTGGGTGCTTTCCTTCTTCGCCATCGTGTTCTCCAATGCGAGCAATTCGCTGCGAATCATTGCGCGGCCCGCGAGCGGGCGCTGCGCGTTACAGTCCTTCGATCGTCAACAGCAGGCGCTGACGGATTTCGTCGTTCATTTCCAGGATGTTGTCGCGGCCCACCAGTTCTTCGAAGCTGGTGTTGCCGGCAATCTGCGTGCTGCTACGGATGACCGAATCGTCGGGAAGTTCCGAGCGCACCGGCGAGCTGATGACGCAGAAGGGCAAATCGCCGAAGCCTTTGAGGCGTTCGAAGCTCAGGCCGTAGCGCAGGCCGTCGAACAACCGCCCCAGGCCAGGCGATTTGCTCAGGCAGTAGAACAACACCAGGTAGTGCACCACGAAGCGGTACAGCTCGGCGCTGCTGCGGTTGGGGTCTTTGATGACGGCGCGAAAACGCGACAGTTCGAACCCCTGGAAGCCAACGATCCAGCGCACAGGGCTGGTGATTCGAATGACCTGGCCGCTCTGCTCGAGGATCTTGTCGTATTCCAGTGGGAAGAGTTCGGGGGTGGTGCTGATCAGGTTGAGCGGCACTTCAAGCTCGCTGACCAGTTGGAATGGGGAGGCCGAGCCGATGCGCTCGTAGAGTTCGATGAGCGACTGGAAGTGGCCTTGGGTTTCGCGCCCGCTGCTGCGTTGCGCCCCCTGCAGGTACTCGCCGAACAGGATCTGTGGACGGATCAAGGGCGTCACGGTGGCGAGGTAATCTGCCGCTTGCGCCCTCAGCGCATCGGAGATCGCTCGCGTCTGGCTACGCAGCTTGATCAGTGCTTCGACATCGAATGTCTGTGTCATCGGTGCATCGTCCATGTGCCTGCTTTTCGTCCTGAACCGCCAATGGCGAGGACCTGAAATCGCGCCTCTCGGCTGCAGCGAAAATACGTGCTGGCACATGAATATCGAGTTGCCAGCAATGCCGAGTAGGGCACCTCGCTGTAAAGGAAGTTCCGGCGAGGGACGGGATTTTTTCCTCGTTTTGTGATGCGCGGTGCGCGTCAAGGTAGTTGTCGTGCCTGGTTTAACCGGTGCGCTTTTGCTCTGGATCTCGCTCGCGATTCAAGTACACATGGTTAGGCAATTTCCAGTTACGGACATCTCGGGCCCATCGTCCTGGATTCTGACGCCGCGCTGCTTCGTATAACTGTTCACGCTGCCTCAGCGAAGCGCCATCTTGACCATGATGTCGCTGCGAGGGGGTGACATATTTGAGCGCGCTATGGCGATGTTCATTGTTGTACCAGGCAGCAAACCGCATTACCCACATACGAGCTTCATCGAGCGATCCAAAAGGCACGCTGGGCCACCGTGAGCAGTACTTAGCTGTTCGAAATAGAGCCTCGGCATAGGCGTTGTCGTTGCTGACCCGCGGGCGGCTGAAAGATGGCAGAACACCAAGGTCACGTAGCGCAGCGAGCATTGTCGCGCCCTTCATCGCACTGCCATTGTCTGAATGAAGCACTAATGTATCCGGGCGAATCCCTTCACGTAGGCAGGCGCGCTCCAGCAGGATACTGGCATGTTCAGCACTTTCTGCCTCGTGTACTTCATTCATGACCAGCTTGCGGCTGTAGATATCTTTGACCATATACCAATAGAAAAAACGTCCTTTGATAGTACTCGGTAACCAAGTGATGTCCCAACACCAAACCTGATTGGGCCCACTCGCCCTATGGGTCGTGAGTGGTCTGGCCTTTGGTCTTCGACTACGCCCACGCCTGTGTGCTTGGCCCGCTGACTTGAGCACTCGATAAAATGTCGATTCCGAGGCTAGGTAGAGGCCTTCATCTGCCAACTTCGGCACGATTTCATGCGGTGTGAGGTCGGCGCAATCAGGGCGATTGGCTGCATCCAAAAGGGCCAAGCGCTCACGTTCGCTGAGCTTGTTGGCTGGCTCAGGGCGGGCTGCGCCAGGCCGCCCATCTTCAGGTTGATGGCGCCATCGTTGCACCGTGCGCTCAGTGAGTCCCAACTCTTCACAGGCAGCACTTTGACGAGCGCCTGCTCTTACAGCGGCGTCAATCAACTGAAGGGCAGTTGTGCGATCTGCAGCACTGGTCATTCGTCCTCGTCCTTGCCCCAGATCGCATCGGCCTTTTTTCGCAGTACCAACAACGCCGCCGTTTCTGCCAAAGCCGCTTCTTTACGCCGTAACTCACGCTCCAGTTGCTCGATACGCTTGACCGACGCGATATCTTTGACGGGTTCTTGCTGGGTTGGAGTATTCGCCTGCTCACAAGCTGTACGCCACAGCACCAGATCCGACGGCAGAATTCCTGCACTTCGGCAGTATTCTGAAATCTCTGCTTCGCTCATTGCAGCCGTCTGAAGCACAGCTCTGAACTTGTCAGCGCTGCTCCAGCGCCCATTGCGTTTACCTGTTCCTGCCATTTGCACTCCCTGGGTCTTGGCTTCATTACGCCAAGCCCGAAGTGTGACAGTAGTAATGCCTGTTTGCTTAGCCAACTCTGTGACCGGACGGCTGAAAGGCGCCGACATTTGCTGCAACGCCCAGGCTTTCTCCTCAGCGGTATAACGGCGTTGTTTCATGAGACAGTCCTACGCCCTCCATCGAATGAGACGGGCGACAACTATCCTGACATGGAGGGTGCGGCGCAATGATGGCTGGTTGCTATCGGGAGGCCCTATGGCGCACGAAAATCAGGGCTTAAGCCCGCTGGGAAAGGGTTTTCGGTGTGCAAGCTGAGCTGAAAATTGGCGTCAAAAAAGTTTTAGAAAAAGTGACCGAGGTCGCATTTTAAGGGGGAAGCCGATATCCCGCCGCCGCTCTGCGGAGCGGGTTTCAATGATGGCAATACGACGGAACATGACGCGCTCGAGCGTGAGCGCGCGAGTAGATTACAGCGGCTTTGCCTCGGCCAAACGACCCTCGAGTGCCCACTCCCTGAGCCACCCGAGCAACGCATGCAGCTCATCGGTGGCCTCCACCGACAGCGCCCCGTTTTCATACAGCATGGCATCGCTGAGCGTGCCCATGCCGCGAGGTATCGCGAAGAAGCACTGGCGAACCTGGTCGGGTTCGTTGTGCAGCCGTAAGTGGTACTCCGTAAATTTTTGCGGCAGTCTTTTTTATTCAATGTTTCGTGAGTACGATTCGCTGTATGTCGGTGTGATTATTTTTGCTATTTCGATATCGATCTATATGGTTTTTTACAGTCGCCATAGTATTGCCTCGCTGCGGGCGCTGAGGCGGCAGGAAGCAAGCGAAGGATGTCGCTATACGTTCATGGATATTGAGGGGATACGGGAAAAGCGCGCAGCGTCTTTGCTCGGAAGGCTCTTCGCGATAAAGCCCAGCCGATAAGGCCTGCCACGTAATAGACGGAAAATGTGCCGGCGACAGCGCTGGTCGGTAACGTCAAGCCGGTGTGCAGTCGGAACGAAAGGGAGGTCAGGACGGGGATGTTGGAGGTTACGATTTTCCTACTGGGTGGAGCAGGGGCTTGCCTGGTTAATTAATTCGGGAGCTGGACTTTCAGGCCGCGGGCCAATTGGATGGCCACGTAATAAGCGCCCTTCAAGGCCCTGGCCAGCTAGGGGGCGTTTTCCTCGAGCATCTTTCGATGCAATGGCACCTCTGTTGAGTTGGTGGAGTTTCGATGTGTCCTGCTCGTGTCCTTCGCATACAGCTTTTATATAGTCGAGCTGGCTAAGTAGCATGGCATAGGGCGGATTGTGAGGGCCGGCCTTGTTCCGCTGTTCTGCGAGGTCGATAGCCTTCTGCACATAGGTGGGGGGTATGGGCCTCATGGCGTCTCCGGTGTTATCAGTTTGTGTATATAGGTGGGGGAACATCGACGACCGATGCAATTGACCCGGAAGTCCCTGTTTGGCTTGAACGTGCTGTCATGGCGTTGGGGCTGGCTAGTGCTTTTGTACTGGCAAGTCCAGTGTTGGTGGTGGCGGGGTTGGCTGGTGGTATTGCGGGCGGAATGGCTGGACATTGGGTAGGCGGCGAGCTATTTGGTGAAGGTTCGGACGGACAGAAACTGATGACATTCGGTGGCGCTCTGCTTGGGGGCAGTATTGGTGCCAAAGGTGGGAAAGCTTTCGATGCACGATATGAGTTTAAGTCTCAGGGGTTTGGCTCTAATCTTGGTAACGTGAAACTTGTAAAAAAACCGGTTCTCCCCCAGAAGTCTGATAAGGTTTCCCCAGAACTATATGGTGAGCTAAGGAGTAAGACTCCCAGTGCTGCAATTCGAAAAGCTGTAAATCAAGATGTTGCTCTTCCCATGAAAGACCCCGCGCTCCCTGGGCTTGAGGTTACGAAGTCTCTACATGCGGATCACGTTGTTCCCATGAAGAAAATTACAGAAATGGAAGGTTTTTCTCGGTTAACTTTCGAAGATCAAGTAAAGGTGTTAAACTACGAGCCAAACTTCCAAGGATTGAGTGAGGTGGCAAATACCTCAAAAGGAGCAAAATCTTTCGCCGAATGGGAGCTGTACAGGAAGGGGAATATTCCTGTTGATCCAGCGTTTCGTTCTGTCATGATGGATAAGGCCTCTAAATTGGACCCGGAATTACAGCAGTATATGAATGGTTTGCTCTCGGGGTATTGAGGTGGTATGAAAATGAATTGGTCTGAGTCTTTAAAGCTGCGTATCGTAAGCGAGCTAAAAGGTTATGATGTATATTTTTCACCTGACGATATCCCTCTTGAGGTCGACTTTCCCGAGCAGTGGCGTGGGTTTGGTTTTCTAGATAGTGAAAAAAAACATATTCCTGCGGAGTGGGCTGATTTTTCTGAGCTTTTGCCTTGGGTGAGCGCGTGGCTCGACAAGTGTGTGTTAGGAACTGTTTTGGCTGTGAGTGATAGGCCATATCTCATGTATGTATATGGCGAGGGTGGCGATTTATATTTCTATATGGGAGGGGCTCCACTAGGTGTTGAAGGGGCGGGCCTCGACGGTTATCCCAGCATTCCTGCGAACCTCAGGCAGTTTTATTCAATATTGCATAATGGGTTTGGGTTTTATATTGGTTGTACTATGGGGCCGTCGAGGTTGGAAGATTTTGTTCCAATCAAGGATTTGTGCGATGAAGATTATCCAGCACTTCCTGATATGCTAGGGATGTTTTCCAGCGGGGCTGGTGATTATTTGGCTTTGGGTGATGGCTCATTCAAAGGCGAGGCTTTTATCTGGTGGCATGAAAAGCCAGAAAGTCCGACAGAAGGAATCGATTTGTGGAGTGTGATGGACTCTTGGATGTCAATTTTTTTGGAGAGCTCCGACTCTAACGAGTATTATCAGGCATGATTTTTTAGTTTTTGTGTGAGAGGATGGGAACGCATATAGTGTATGCGGCTTTTCGCGAAATTTTCAGATCAGGTGACGATTCGAACACTATTTCTCGACTAGCAATTTCCGGTCGATTTCGTTTTCGACATTTTGGCCGCCATAGAGCATGAGGGTGAGCCGGTTATACGGTAACCGCTCGCTAGGTTTCAGTTGTTCATCAATATATTTTTGGCGCCCATGTTGGCGTTTGTCTTGAGTCTGGCTGTCAGCTATAAGCTTTCAAAGCTGGAGCCCCTGTCGTTTTCGCGCTGAGTTGTGTGCCATTTGTTGTCGTTGGCTTTGCTTATGCTATTGCGTGCCACTGGTCGAGTGACCGTCGTGTTCTAAAAATTGTGGGGCCACGTGTTGAGGTGTTGGATGAGGCACCTCCGCACAGCCCATGGCTGGCTTGAGCGCGGCAGTTGGCAGTCTTTTTTATTCAATGTTTCGTGAATACGATTCGCTGTATGTCGGTGTCGAAAGCCCCGGTGACATCTGCATCGACATGATCACCATTTCCCGGTGATTCTGGTCCATCTCCCGGTCCAGTTGGCTGAGTTGGTTCTCACTCACGCTCATGGCGACGCTCCCTGATATTCGGTATGTACTGCCTCACGGCTAAGCGCTGGGAACCTACACCCCGAAAGTCTGCCAGATCAAACCGATGGGCATAAAACATGTCATGGGCGAGGAAACCAGTGAGCAACTGGAGATCGTGCCCATGCAGATTGCAACTTTCACTCGTCCATGTTGATACAAAGTGTTTTGCCATCAACCTGCTTACAGGGCCAGTCGTTTTCCGTGTAGCTGTCTGGCTTGAAGCAGAACCCTGGATGAATGACCCAATAGGTTTGCCAGGCCGAGCCCGACTTTCTAAGTTGAGGGCAACTTGTGTAGTTCAAGGTATTGAGTGCGACAGTGGTAATGACGGCGATCAAAGGGGCAAGCAGGACCAGCACATAAACCGAGGTTTTTATCATGCTCGTCTCGAACCTGGCGAGGCCGGACTTCTTGGGTGGGTTGAATTTTTTCCCCGTCCAGAACGCATAGGCGGCGGCGAGCGAACAACTGAGCATGATGGGCGGCGCCATCAGCAGGCCAAATGCCAGGTAAGGCACTTCGATGGCCGAGGCCCGGCGCCACAGCTGCCCATAAATGGGCAGCACATGAGCGATCAACCAGTAAACGGCGAAAATGCCCACGCCAGCGCAAATAAGAAACGTCAAGCCAGCGCGCAGTCGGAACGAGAGAGCGGTTAGGGCGGGGGGGGTGGAAGTCATCATAGTGCGCTCAAAACTTGGGGAGATTGAAGCTTGGGAGGCGAGGCAGGCTGGGGGCTTTAGGCCAGCTGAAGTCCGTGCCGCGTGGAAGCACCTGGGGGGGCACTTTTTTCAACAGCCATGATTTGGCTTCGTCATAAGCTGTCTCGATAATGGCGTCGGTGAGGCTGTTGATGACGTCATTCTTGTAACGCTCGATGGCGCGTTTATCGATGGATCGGATTTTATCCGTCATCCGCTGAATGTTATCGACGGCATAATTCAAGCTCGCTTTGACCGTTGTTTTTAATTCAAGGTCGCTGTCGATCACGTTCAAGGCAATGCCCACCGCAAAAATGACCGCAGCACCCGCAACCAACGGTGCTGCGGCGCTGGCCGTGACTCCCGCCACGAGCATGGCGGCGGCATAACCAATTGCCGTTCCGATACCCGCTTTCACAAGTTCAACGAAGACACCACCCAAGAGGTCGGCAACCGTGGCTTCGTCGGTAAAAAACCATTCGAGTACTTCGATGGCAACCGCGACATAGCAGGACAACCGAAGGCCGGCGAGGGATGACCCTCTTATTCCGTATTGACCAATCCCTACTTCAACAAGCTGCGCATTACGGATGCCATATCGAGTACCGTTAAGTATTCTTCGAAGTCCAGGGTATCCCGTCAAAATGACATACTGTCGGCCTCTGTAGGTGCTATATCGAATGCGCGTGCCAAAACCGCCAATGTTCCGAAGCAGCATGGTAAGTTGGTAGGTATCGTTCGCGCCCAACAGCGTAGGTACCCCCCAACTGGTATTGACGAAGGGGTGTGCCGTGCTGTTGTACACGGACTGGACTGTACTCCCCCACATGCCATCGAGCATCGAAGTTTGTGAGCGGGTGCACATTTTGGGAGGTTGGCAAGCGCTCTGTTGCATCTCGCCGGTGGCGGTCAGACGCCGTGCGTCCTCAAGGCTCAAGATGACCAATTCAGTTTGATTTTCATCGATTTGCTTATCGATCTGAGCAAGCTGAGAACTATTCAAACTCATCGTCCACTCCCTGTGTAGTCTGCCTTGTTCGGCATGTCTTCCGAGTCGGTAAGGTGCCTTTGGGAAGTCGAAAAGTCAAAAAGGCCTATTGCCATCACTCTCCCGAGCATGCGTGCCCGAAGAATACCGCGACACTATTTTGCGGCAATGACTATAACCGCTCCATTAGGCGTGTGGCGTACTGCCATCATTTGACAGCCCGACGCTGGGACGTTTTCATTGAAAGATTTCCAGCTTGGTGCAGGATGCATTGAATGATTACGGACGCCCTCGAGTCGATACTAATCCAGCATCAACGGCTGATTACCTTCGACTCACCCTTGCCCCCCGAACAAGAGCTGCAATTGCTCAGCTTCGCTGGCCGAGAGGCAATATCTGAGCTGTTCAGTTTCCAGGTAGAGCTCATCTCCCAGGACGCACGCATCGAGCTCAAGAAGCTCATCGGCAAGAAGGTCACGATGGGGATCGCGCTGGCCGATGGCAGCACCAAGTACATCAGCGCGCACGTATCTGACTTTATCCACACAGGTGCCGATGGCGGCATCGCCAACTACACCGCCGAACTCGTGCCTTGGATCTGGATCCTCAGCCGCCGTCGCGACTCGCGCATCTTCCAGGACAAGACCACCGAGCAGATCGTCAAGGAAGTCTTTGCCTACTACCTCACGCTGGCGGACCATGAGTTCCGCCTAAGCCAGCCGCTCAAGCCGATCAGCTATTGCACGCAATACCAGGAATCGGACCTGAACTTCGTGTTGCGCCTGCTGGAGCAGGAAGGGCTGTTCTTCACCTTCCAGCACAGCCAGGAAGGTCATCGCATGATCATCAGCGATGACAGCAGCGTGCTCCCGCAGCTCGAGCGCCAGCCGGTGATCCGTTACCACAGTGCGTCGGTTACCGAGACCGCGGACTCGATCACTGCCTGGTCGTCCAGCCGGCGCTTCCAGCCCACACGGTTGAGCCTGAAGTCGTTCGACTACAAGCAACCCGGCAACCCCCACTTGGTGCAGCTCAACTCGGTCAACCAACAAGGTGAAGTGGGCGAGCTCGAGGTGTTTGAGTACGAGGGGCTGTATGGATATGCCGACGCTGATGAAGGGATGCGCAAGGCGCGTCATCGTCTCGAAGCCATGGAGGTTCAGGGCAAGACGTTCAGTGGCCAGAGCAACTGCCGCGCGATGGAGCCTGGGCATTACTTCGAGCTGTCCCAGCACTACGATCACGACAACGACACGCCTGAAGACCGGCAGTTTCTGCTCCTGTCGGTCAGCCACTGGGGCCGAAACAACTACACCAACGGTGCTGAGGCGGGTTATCAAAACAGCTTCAACTGCATTCGTCGCAAGATCCCCTTCCGGCCTAGCCTGACCACGCCGCGCGGGGTCATCAGCGGGCCACAGACGGCAATTGTCGTCGGCCCGCCAGGCGAGGAGATCTACACCGATGAATTGGGGCGAGTGAAGCTGCAGTTCCATTGGGACCGCAACGGCGAGTTCAATGACCAGAGCTCGTGCTGGGTCCGTAGCGCGCAATCCGGCGCCAGCGGCGGCTTCGGCAGCATCCAGATTCCACGCGTCGGCGACGAAGTGGTGGTGGTGTTCCTCGACGGCAACCCCGACCGCCCGCTGATCATGGGCAGCCTGTACAACAGCACCAATACCCCGCCATGGTCGCTGCCGGCGAACAAGACCCAGAGTGGGTTCCTGACGCGCTCGATGAAAGGCGATGGCGGCACGGCGAATTTCTTCCGCTTCGAAGACAAAGCCGGTGCCGAGCAGGTCATCATGCACGCCGAGCGCAACATGGATACCGAGATCGAGTTGGATGAGACCCACGATGTGGGGAACAACCGGACGATCACGGTGGGGGGCGCGCATACCGAGACGATCAAGAAAGACACCGTCATGAACGTGCAGGAAGGTTCGTTGACGATCCAGGTCGACAACCAGTTCATCCAGGTCAGCGCCAAGCAGCACATCATCCTGCAGGTAGGCGACAGCAGCATTACGCTCACCCCCGAGGGCATCGAGATCAAGGGCAAGGTCATCACCACGACCAGTACCGACACCACGCAGATCACAGGCGCACCCGTGCGGATCAACGATTGAGGTGTTTTCGATGACCAGGACGTCGATCTACGACCGTATTTCCGCCAAGCGTGAAGCGCAGGAGGAAGCCGCCCGCCTCGCAAAACTGGCCGCGGCAGCCAGCGAGCCTGAACCACAGCCCGAACCCGAGCCTGCCGCCTTGCGGGAGACCACCAGCCGCTTCACGTTTGGTGGTTTCGACCTGGTGTTTCCGGACGGTTTTCGTTTTCGCGATATCCAGACCGTCATCGAGCATGAAGGCGAGCCCGTTTCCCTGAGAATCCGTCGCCGTGATGTGCGTGCAAAGCAGTCGCTCGAGCAACTGTTCGACGCTTCGATTCGCGCCTTGCGAGAGACGAGCCCGCAGTTGCGAGTGATCCGCCAACGCGATAGCAGCCTTGCCGGCAATGCTGCGAAGGTTTTGGATTTTCACTTTACGGTGGGTCACGAGCAGCGGCACGGGCGACTGATCGGCGCACTGGTACCGGTCGAGGGCTGTGACGAGGTGCAGTGGCTGGATATTTCATGTGTGATCGACCCCGCCAAACCGAGCCTGAGCCTTTGGCTGGCGGAGTTCGACACCATGCTCGCGGGCCTCATCGGCCATTGATGGCCAACCCCTTTTTGAAATCAGGAATTTTCACCGCATGGACTATCAGTTGCAGGAAGGCGGCATTGCGTTGCCAGAAGGTTTTCAAGATCGCACCGTCAACATGTTCGTATTGGGGGCCAGCATCCCGGCGCCCTTGAGCATCACTGTTTCCAGAGACAACCTGTTGCCCGGCGAGGCGTTGAAGGCCTATGTGGAACGGCAGGTGAAGATGCTATCGTCCAAATTGCGCGGTTACTCGCTGTTGGGCAAAAAAGCGGCGACCTTGTCGGCCACCGCGCCCATCGAAGGCATCCAGATCGATGCCTACTACATGAATGAAGGCCGCCCGTTCTATCAGCGCCAGGCAGCGTTCCTGATGACACCTGAGCGCGCGCTTATTTTCTCCACGACCGCCCAGGCCGACTTCAGCCCCCAGCAGAATCAGGACTGGGAAAGCCTGCTGGCGAGTTTCCAGCCCCGCACCAGCGGTACAGCATCTTCCGAGCCCAGCGAACAGGAGTAACCGCTCATGTTCGAAGCGGCCAGGTTCGAGGACGAGATATCGCACACCAGCGCATTGGGGGGCTTTCTGATTGGCGCCGCCCTGGGGATTGCGCTGGTGGCCACGGTGGCGATTGCCACGTTCACCTGCGGGTTCGGTGTGGCGTTGTTGGCAGGCCTGGCGGCAGGCATTGGCGGGAGTCTGCTGACCGCGGCAGGGGAGGCCATAGGAAGCATGTTTTCCTCCCCCTCAGGGAAGATACGAACCGCATCACCCAATGTCTTCATCAACAGCCGCAAGGCGGCGCGGGTGGAGAAGAGCGTGGCCGAGTGCGACAAGCACCCCGGGCCTGTACAGATCGCAGAAGGCTCGACCAACGTCTTCATCAACAGCTTGGCGGCGACGCGTAAAGGCGACAAGCTGACCTGCGGGGGCAAGATCACCAGCGGCTCGGACAACGTCATCATCGGCGGCGGCACCTACGCTTACCTGCCCGTGGACGATGAAATCCCGGGCTGGTTGCGCACCACGGTCGATGTGCTGATGGCCATTGCCGGCGCGGCGGGCGGTATCGCCCAACTGATCAAGGCCGGTACCCAGGCCGGCATGAAAGCCATCATGCCGTGCGTGGCGAAGTTCACCGCGGGCTTCGTCGCCGGCGAGGTGTCCAGCCGTTATGTGGTCGGGCCGGCCATCGAACGCGCCGTAGGCGGCCTGGTCGGTAACCCGGTTGACCTGACCACCGGCCGCAAGGTCATCCCGGACGAGGTCGATTTCAGCCTTCCGGGCCTGATGCCCATCGAGTGGTCGCGCTTCTACGCCAGTGACCTGAACGTCGATAGCGTGCTCGGCCGCGGCTGGGTGTTGCCCTGGGAGCAGAGCCTGCGCCGCCAGGGTAGCTTCATCTACCTCACCGACAACCAAGGGCGCGAGGTCCCGTTCGTGGCCCTGCAGCCCGGCGAGCGGATCTACAACCCCCACGAGCAGGTCTACCTGGTGTGCACCGAGGGCGGCCATTACCTGCTGCAAACCCTCGACAACCTGTTCTTCTACTTCGGCGAAGTTCCCGACGACAGCAGCGAAACCCCACTGCAACGCATCGAGAACGCCCTCGGCCATTTCCTGCACTTCACCCGCACGCCCGAGGGCACGCTGACCGACATCAGCGCCACCGGTGGCACCCGCGTGCACCTGCATTACGACCACCCGCTGGGCCGTCTGACCGACATCAAGCGCGTGGTGAACAACGAAGCGGTCGAAACGCTCACCCAGTACCGCTATGACGACCATGGCCAGCTGAGCGAGGTGATCAACCGCAACGGCGATTCGGTGCGGCGCTTCAGCTATGCCGAAGGCCTGATGATCAGCCACAGCAACGCCCTGGGCCTGGGCTGCCACTACCGCTGGGAAACCCTGGGCGGCACGCCACGCGTGGTCGAGCACTGGACCAGCGATGGCGAGCATTTCCACTTCCGTTACGACCTGGAGGCCCGCACCAGTTGGGCCACCGATGTGCTGGGCCGTGAGCTGGAGATTCGTTACAACGAAGACCACCGCGTCATCGCCAGCCGCGACTACGGCGGCGAGCGCTACGCCATTGAGTTGGACGAGCACGGCAACATGGTTGGCCTGGGCCTGCCGGACGGCAACCAGCTCGCCTTCAAGTACGACGAGTTCGCCCGCCTGCTCGAAGAAACCGACCCGCTCGGGCGCAAGATCACTTACGAGTACCACCACCTGACCAGGCTGGTGACCCAGGTCACCTACCCGGACGGCAGCACCTGGCAAGCCCGCTACGACGACAAGGGCAACCTGCTCGCCGAAACCGACGCCCTGGGGCAACTGACCGAATACCTCAACAGCGACGACGGCCTGCCGCACACCATCATCGATGCGACCTACAAGTCCAAATATCTGTGGTGGAACACCCTGGCGCAGGTGGAGCGCTACCAGGACTGCTCGGGCAAGAGCACCCACTACCGCTACGACGAACGCCAGCACCTCGTTGCCGTGACCGATGCGCTGAACCAGACCACCACGCTGGAGCGCAAGCCGGATGGCGAAGTGCTGCGCATCAACCACCCGGACGGCACCTCGGAAACGTTCACCTACAACGCCCTCGGCCAAGTGCTCAGCCACACCGACGGCAAAGGCCAGAGCACCCGCCTGCTGCGCACGGCCCGGGGCTTGCCGAGCAGCCGCCAGGACGCCAAAGGCCAGCGGATTCGCTACGAGTACGACCAGGCTATTCGCCTGACGGCGTTGGTCAACGAGAACAATGCCACCTACAGCTTTGCCTACGATGCCTCGGATCGCCTGAGCGAAGAAGTGCGGGTGGATAACCTGACGCGGCGCTTTACCTACAACGAAGGCGGCCATCTCACTCGGCTGCATGAGATCGGTTATGGCGAGCGAGGCGAGCGCCCGGAACGCGAGACGCTGTTTGAACGTGACGCCATCGGCCGCTTGATCGCCAAGATCAACCGCGATGCGAACCAGACCTTTGCGTACGACGACGGCGACCGGCTGCTGAGCATTCAGCGCAGCCCAACCGGTATCGGCAAACAACTTGGGGTAACCGAAGAAAAGCTCGAGTACGCCTACGACCTGTTGGGCCGCCTCACAAAAGAAATCACCCCTGAGGGCATACTCGGCTACGAGTACGACCCGCTCAGCAACCTGACCACGCTGACCCTGCCGGACGGCCGCAAGGTCAACCACCTGTACTACGGCAGCGGCCACCTGCACCAGATCAACCTCGATGGCCAGGTCATCAGCGACATGGAGCGCGATGACCTGCACCGCGAGGTCTACCGGAGCCAGGGCAAACTCACCAGTTGCTTCGGCTACGACGCGATGGGGCGCAAAGCCTGGCAGTTCGCCTCGACGCTGCCAGCGGAAAAACTCTCGCAGGTGCACAACAGCGGCGTTAACACGTCGCTGCTGGTGGACCATGCCTATAACCCGATTCATCGCCGTTATCAGTACGACCCGGCGGGTGAACTGGTCCGCACCCTCGACAAGCTACGTGGCGAGATCAAGTATGAATACGAAGCCAACGGCCAGTTACGCAGCCGCGATACCAGCTCGCTGATTGGGAGCGAAGTATTTCGTTACGACGCGGCGGCCAACCGGCTGGACTTCAACGCGCGGCAGTTCGACAAGGTCAAGGACAACCGGATCAAGCAGTGGCGGGATCAGGAGTATAGCTATGACCCATGGGGTAATTTGATCGAGAAGCGCTCGGGGCATAGCAAGCTGCAGAGCTTTAGCTACGACTGCGAGAACCGGTTGGTCAGGGCGGAAACGCTGGTTAACGGCACGCTGGAGAGTACGGGCGAGTATCGCTACGACAGCCTGGGCCGCCGGGTGGCGAAACAGTCAACCATCAAGAGCGAGGTGGAGCAAAAGCGGTTCCTGTGGCAGGGGTTGCGGATGCTGCGGGAAGAGACGCCCGGGCAGAGCATTCTGTATCTGTACGAGCCGGGGAGTTATGCGCCGCTCGCGCGCGTTGATCGGGCGGAGGGGGAAGGGCAGAAGGTCTACTACTTCCATACTGACCAGATTGGGTCGCCGCTGGAACTGACGGATAGCGAGGGGCAGATCGTTTGGCAGGCGACGTATCGGTCGTGGGGCGAGATAGAACAGCTAACTGTGAATGAAATACAGCAGAATCTACGATTTCAGGGGCAGTATCTAGACTCTGAAACAACTCTGCATTACAACACGTTCAGGTATTACGAGCCGGAATATGGACGATTTATATCTCAAGACCCAATAGGGTTGGAGGGTGGGGTAAATCTCTACAGATATGCACCCAATCCACTTGGCTGGGTAGACCCTAAGGGCCTAGCTAATTTGTTTGAGTTGGGGACTTACGGAAGTCTAAATGGTGAATTGCACGTTGGTGATAGTCTTCAGGCGCATGAGCTGTTGCGGCATGAATACTTAGTGCAGCAAGAGGTGGCAGAGAAGGCTACGCGCCTTTCCGGTAACCCATCCATCGCACTCGATTTAGATCATCATACTCGAGGGCCAGCAAAAGATACACGTGGGGTTGGCGGCGCGCATTGGCATGAGACTCAAATTAGAGCAAGTCAAGGCCTTGGAAAAAATGACTTTGCTCCAAGCCTTAAGCGTGAACTAGATATTACGTCCGGAGCATTGCGAAAAGCTGGGGTTCCAGCAAGCAGGGTAAAAGTTCTGAAGAGACAAGCAAAAAAATTCTATCGCAGCCTTGGAAGTTGCTAAGGGGTATGGCTATGAAAGTCCAGAAAATTGTTTCTGCTTCAGGTGATGAACTACCATTTTACTTTGGTGGTGATAGTGCGCACATTACAAACTGGCCAAAAAATCCAGACGGCCAGGATCTCTTGCTTCTTTTTTCCATTAACTGTAAGGCTGCAAAGCAGCGGCTGGGTCGAACAGATCTCCCAGAGGATGGGGTTATACATGTTTTTTCTACATATGATCAAGACGATTATTTTCTTGATTCGATAACCGTTGACGAACTGCAGCTACAGAGGGGGGCTGCCTCATATACATATGTTGTCCATTCTGAGGGGGTGGACTCAATTAAGTCTCCAAGACCCTCAATCCCTCTTCAAACAGCTGACTTCGAAGAGGTATCCATTGATGAGGGGGAGTTGATAGTCTCCTCGTTAATGTCCCTGACCGCGCCAGCAGGCGCGTTGATCCCTAGGGATCTAGCGACGAACTATAACTTTCTTTGTCAAGTCTACTCGTCTGACTTTCCCTCTCCTTTCCAGGATGTATTGTATATGAGTGACGGTGTAGGCTATCTGTTGATTAGTAAAAAGTTCGGAGGTGAGGAAGTCGACGGTTGCTTTTTTGTGCAGGTTGCGTGAGTTCTATAAAAATAAGTGCGGCCTTCTCCGGTAGGCTCTTTAAAATATTAATATTTTTCGTGGCGGCTAGATTAAAGTCTGGCCGTCTGTTTCTTACTAGACAGTGGTGCGCCATTATTTGCATTTCCTTGATTGGCGTGTTCGCCCTCGTTGTCATAATATTTTTGAAGTCTGCAATTTCGCAGCTGGGATGTTGCAATAAGTGTTTAGATGGATTACGGAGGCGGTCAATTTAGCAGTCTGTCAAAAATTCGTGCCCCCTCTTTCTGATAGTGAGATGCCTCGGATCGCCTGGTCGAAGAAGTGCGGGTAGACAACCTGACGCGGCGGCGGTTTACCTGACCACGCTGACCCTGCCGGACGGCCGCAAGGTCAACCACCTGTACTACGGCAGCGGCCACCTGCACCAGATCAACCTCGATGGCCAGGTCATCAGCGACATGGAGCGCGATGACCTGCACCGCGAGGTCTACCGGAGCCAGGGCAAACTCACCAGTTGCTTCGGCTACGACGCGATGGGGCGTAAAGCCTGGCAGTTCGCCTCGACGCTGCCAGCGGAAAAACTCTCGCAGGTGCACAACAGCGGCGTTAACACGTCGCTGCTGGTGGACCATGCCTATAACCCGATTCATCGCCGTTATCAGTACGACCCGGCGGGTGAACTGGTGCGCACCCTCGACAAGCTACGTGGCGAGATCAAGTACGAATACGAAGCCAACGGCCAGTTACGCAGCCGCGATACCAGCTCGCTGATTGGGAGCGAAGTATTTCGTTACGACGCGGCGGCCAACCGGCTGGACTTCAACGCGCGGCAGTTCGACAAGGTCAAGGACAACCGGATCAAGCAGTGGCGGGATCAGGAGTATAGCTATGACCCATGGGGTAATTTGATCGAGAAGCGCTCGGGGCATAGCAAGCTGCAGAGCTTTAGCTACGACTGCGAGAACCGGTTGGTCAGGGCGGAAACGCTGGTTAACGGCACGCTGGAGAGTACGGGCGAGTATCGCTACGACAGCCTGGGCCGCCGGGTGGCGAAACAGTCAACCATCAAGAGCGAGGTGGAGCAAAAGCGGTTCCTGTGGCAGGGGTTGCGGATGCTGCGGGAAGAGACGCCCGGGCAGAGCATTCTGTATCTGTACGAGCCGGGGAGTTATGCGCCGCTCGCGCGCGTTGATCAGGCGGAGGGGGAAGGGCAGAAGGTCTACTACTTCCATACTGACCAGATCGGTGCGCCGTTGGAGCTGACGGATAGTGAGGGAGCGATCGTTTGGCAGGCAACGTATCGTTCATGGGGTTCAATTGAGCAATTATCTGTCAATAAGATTGAGCAGAACCTGCGCTTTCAAGGTCAGTATTTCGATGGTGAAACAGGGCTTCACTTCAACACCCTGCGGTATTACGACCCCAAAATCGGACGATTCATCACGCAAGACCCCGTAGGTCTGCTGGGTGGTTTCAATCTCTACACTTTTGCAGCAAACCCAGTAAGCTGGAGCGATCCATGGGGTTTGCTTTGCTGGAATACGGCCAGGAAAAATTACTGGAAGAATGAAGCAAAGAGCTCTGTGGCAGGAAAGTATTCTCAACGAAACATTAATAGAATGTTGGCGGGTAAAGCTTCAGTGATGCGAGTGAAAGTCAAGTATAAGGACACAGCTTGGAATAGAGCGCGAGGGCGTGCAGGGCAAGTAGCTGAGATAAATGCACCAATGGAGCTTCATCATCAATATATTCCTCAGCGGATGGGTTCAGGTATCGCTAATGAGAGCTGGAATTTAACAAAGGCTACGCCTTGGGGGCATGCCTCTATGGATGCCTATAGAAACTTGGGGTGGGAGCTTCAAAGTGTCACAAAAACCATTGCGCAATGGTGATTTTTAAAGAGGAATTTATGGCAATTACTGAGTTTAATTATTTTTGTGCTGACGCCATCGCAGTGGCAGAAAAAATCTCTGCCTCGGTAGATGATGAGCAAGCAAGCAAGTTTCTGGAAAGCCTTTACTATGCCTATGAGCAAGAAGGCTCCCCCAAGAATAGGAAAAAGTGGATAGCGGAGAAGATTAAAGATAAGTTTATTTGTATGGCCAGCCCGCCAGTTTGGGTAGGGGAGCCTAGATGGGCGTACTTGGATGATGTGCCTATGGTTTTTCTAAATCAATTTAAAGTTTCAAATATTGAGGGTCGATTGGCTGATCGGTTTAAGTCTGGCGATACTGTTTTTGTTTTTGGAGGGAAAACGCCATCTGTTCCGAAGGAAGGGGACGCATGGAGTGTCGTTTACAAAATGGTTGTTCAAACAGAGGAAGGTGAGGATTTGTATGTCGGTTAATTAATACTTTTCTGCTTGAGGTCTATGAGAGTCTGCCTAAACCAGTCGCTTCTTATGACCTCAGCAATATGCGTGGCCGCAGCTTGGCTTGCCTTGGTCAGGGAATTGCCTAAGGGCGGGAAGGCTTTTGACGCTCGCTATGAAGTCAAAGTTCAAAGTCTAGGATCGGAGCCAGGGCAAACTCACCAGTTGCTTCGGCTACGACGCGATGGGGCGCAAAGCCTGGCAGTTCGCCTCGACGCTGCCAGCGGAAAAACTCTCGCAGGTGCACAACAGCGGCGTTAACACGTCGCTGCTGGTGGACCACGCTTACAACCCGATTCATCGGCGTTATCAGTACGACCCGGCGGGTGAACTGGTCCGCACCCTCGACAAGCTACGTGGCGAGATCAAGTACGAATACGAAGCCAACGGCCAGTTACGCAGCCGCGATACCAGCTCGCTGATTGGGAGCGAAGTATTTCGTTACGACGCGGCGGCCAACCGGCTGGACTTCAACGCGCGGCAGTTCGACTCACTTGGCCGGAGGGGAGCTGTTTGGGGAAGGTTCTGATGGTCAGAAAATTTCCACTCTTGCAGGTGCGCTTATCGGAGGAGGAATTGCAGCTAGGGGCGGGGTTGGATTTGAAAGAAATCATGTCTTTACAAGCAAAGGTCGATGGAGCTGACGACCGGTGTCAATCCAAACTGCGACCGCCGCTTTGCCAATGCCGACAAAGGGTTCCCAGGCGTCGTTGGCAGCTATGAGATGTTCGTCGCCAGGCTGAGCAGGCCTCATGCACCGCCTGATAATCCCGAAATTCATTCAGGAGACGGTCGTGAAGCTGGAAACGCGAAGTATCGAGTTTGTCCCTCACGCTGAACGCTATGGTACACCCAGGCGGTTGTTCACCATCTGGTTCAGCTCCAATTTCCAGGTGACCGCCCTGATGGTCGGCACGTTGGGTGTCGCCTCGGGCTTGAGCTTTGCCTGGACGCTGCTCGGCCTGCTGATCGGTAATCTCATCGGCACCATCTTCATGGCCGCGCATTCGGCCCAAGGGCCGCACCTGGGTGTCCCACAGATGATCCAGAGCCGGGCACAGTTCGGTGTCTACGGCGCGGCGATTCCGTTGCTGGTGATGGTGGTGGCCGCCGTGCTGTTCCTGGCCGCCAGCGGTGTGCTGATGCGCGATGCCCTGAAAGCGCTGCTACCGATCAGCGACGACCAGGCTATCGTCCTGGTCGGTGTACTGACCTTCGTCATCGGCTTCGTCGGCTATGAGCTGATCCACCGCCTGGGCGCCTGGATGAGTTTGCTGTCCACGCTGGTGTTCGGCGGCGCCCTGGTAATGATCCTGCTGCACCCAGGCCAGGCGTCGGCGAATGCCTCGACCACGGGGGCGTTTTCGTGGACGGCCTTCAACCTGGTGGTGGCTCAGGCCGCGTCCTGGACGCTGGGGTATGGCCCCTACGTGGCCGACTACTCGCGCTATCTGCCGGCCAACGTGAACACCCGCACCACGTTCTGGACAACCTACTCGGGCTGCGCGCTGGGCTCTTTCGCCATGATGGCCCTAGGTGCGTTGCTGGCTGTCGCGATACCGGCAGCCCTTGGCCTGAACCCGGCCACTGCGATTGCCACGTTGTTCGGGCCCTGGGCACCGGTGGCGCTGGGTGTGATCGCCCTCGGCGTCATCCAGTACAACGTGCTCTGCCTGTACAGCGCCTACATGTCATCGGTGACGATCTTCGGCGCCTTTGGGGGGCTGCGATATGTCACCCCCGCCGCCAAGGCATTGGTGATGGCGGTGTTGACCCTCGCCGCAACACTGATCGCCATCGCCACCCAGTACCATTTCGATACCTTCTTTGCCGACATCCTGATCGGGCAGCTCTACCTGCTGATCCCTTGGAGCGCGATCAACCTGGCGGACTACTACTGGGTGTGCCGCGGGCACTACGAGGTCGGTGAGCTGTACGACGCCAAGGGCCGCTATGGACGCTTCAATCGCCGGACCCTGGCGGTGTATGCCGTCTCGATCATCGGCACCATTCCGTTCATGAAGCTGTCGTTCTACACAGGCTTCGTCGCGAACTGGCTGGACGCGGACATCAGCTGGGTGGTGGGCCTGGTGCTGGCGGGCGCGCTGTACTGTATGGTCAACAGTCCATCCTCGGCCAGGCAAGGCCAGTTGCAGTCTTCTGTCACTGATTGATGATGCCGCAAACCCTAGGCTTTCAATCGCCATGGACGGCGGACGGTGCTTCAGTTCACCGATGAGCCTCCTGCATCCACTGTCTTCGGCATCAGCGCTGTATGGTGGTTGCCCGCAGCGGATACTTGAAAACGCGGTACTTCCACACACTCGCCCCGCACGCCAACGCCGCAAAGGCCACGCCAGCCCACAGTGCCAGGGACGCGCCCTGGGCTGAATACACCTGGAAGAACCCCGCCACCAGCGCCGCCCCCAGCACCTGCCCGAGCATCCGCATCGTGCTCGACAGCCCGCCTGCACCCCCGCTGCGCTCCGGCGCAATCGACGAAATCATGTCGCGCATGTTGGGCGACTGGAAGAACCCGAACCCCGCGCCGCACACGGCCATGCGCAAGGCGATGTCCCAGGTGGCGGGCGAAGGTGGCAGGGTGCAGAGCAGGACCAGGCCGCTCGCAAGGATGCCCATGCCCACAGCGGTGAGAGTGCCGGTCGCGTATCGGTCCGAGAGCCTCCCGGCGATGGGCGCCATGAGTGCGGCCATGGCCGGCCAGGGCGTGATCAGAAATCCGGTCTCGACTTGGGAGAGCCCCAGCTGGTGCTGCAGCATGAAGGGCAGGGCGACGAACGCCAGGCTCTGCGCCGTGAGGGACGCTGCGGCGCTGGCGGCGGACAGCGCGTAGAGCGGCTGGCGCAACAGGTCCAGGGCAAGGATCGGCGCGGGGTGACCGGCTTGGCGACACAGCAGCAGGCGCAGGCCAAGCCCGGCGAGTATCGCGCTGCCCAGCGTGACGCCCCACGGCGCGCCTTGGGCCAGGCCGTTCACGGCATACACCAGGGCAGCAAGAAACACCGCGCAGAGCCCTGCGGCCACCGCATCGAACGCCCGTGCGCTGGTGGGCGTGGGCGGCAGGGAACGCAGGCCGAGGAACACCCCGAGCAGGCCAACGGGGACATTGATCAGGAACAGCCAATGCCAGCTGGCAAGGCTCAGGATCAGCGAGGCCACGCTCGGTCCGGCGGCCAGTGACGCGCCCACCACCAGTGCATTGACGCCCATGCCACGGCCCAGCATGTGACTGGGGAAGACAAAGCGCGTCATCGCCACCCCCACACCGAGGATCCCGGCGGCGCTCAAGCCTTGCACCAGGCGACCGAGCAGCAGCCACTCGAACGACGGGGCTAGGCCGCACAGCAGCGACGCCAGGATGAACAGCACCAGGCCCGTCATGGAGATGCGCCGATAACCGATGATGTCGCCCAGCGAGGCCAACGGCAGCAGGGCGGCGATCATCGCCAGGTGATAGATGCTCACCACCCAGATCGATTGGGCGTCGGTGGTGCCCAGGTCGGCGGCGATGGTCGGCAGGGCCGTGTTGGCGATCGCCGTTTCCAGGTTGGCCATGGCGATGTTGAGCATGATCGCGATGACGGCGATGAGCCGTTGGGTGCTAGGTACCCCTTCGCCGGGCGGCGACAGGGTGGTCTGCTTGAAGGAGAACACGGCGAGACTCATGGCAGGAGCGGACGGGGAGGCGGCAGAGCGCCTGGCAAATACTAGAAAATGTCACCCTGCGCTAGAAATTAAATATCGGCATCCCTGGCAGTTGGAATTCGAATCGGCCAGGCCTGGAACACGCCTTTGAGCGAGGAGGCACAAGGCTCACCTGGCGTCACTCCAGTGAGCTGATGTCCCGCATTACTCGTTTCAAGTGACCCTCCACGTAGAACGCGGCGGCGTGTTCATCGCCGGTCACGATCGCTTCATAGATCAGCCGATGCTCGGCGGCATACAACTGGATACGTTCGGCGTCGTAGATGCCGTCATCGCGCAGGCGGTTCCAGAGTGGTTGTGCCATTGCCCGTTCGATCTCGTCGGCCATCTTGGCGATCAACGCATCGCCAGTCATCAGCGCAAGGCGGTGGTGGAACTTGCGATCACACTCGCTCCAGAGCGCCTGTTGGCGCGCATCGGTGATGTCCTTCACGCCTGCCATTTGAGCCAGGTGGCGTTCTGCCAGAGGGTCGCGTGTGGCTTTGCGTGCCGCCAGGCGAGCAATCGCCGGCTCCAGCAAGAGCCTGACCTCGAGGGCGCTAATGGGGCTGTAGTCGGCCTCCAATACTGGCGGGGGTAACGGGGGTTGCTCGTCGCCCCGATCGATCACGTAGGTCCCCGAGCCCTGTCGGGTCATGACTCTACCTTCATTCTGAAGGGCGCCGATGGCCTCGCGTACCGCGGGCCGGCTTACCTTCAGTCGATGGGCCAGGTCCCGTTCGGAAGGCAGTCGTGAGCCCGCCGCATAGGTGCCGTTGGCGATACCTTGGCGGATCTGATCGGCTACCTGTTCGTAGATCTGCTTTGGGCGAAATGCAGCTTGTGTGAGGTTTTGGTCTGTCGACATGACCACTGACCTTTGGAAGAGAACAGGCGGGCAGTATACGTCTGGCCTGGATCTGAGGTAACCACTCGCAGTGCTGGTATGGAAAATTGGTCTTTTTTTTAACCGGGTCTTACATTTTTCCGAAAAATCCCATTGTAACCGTGCTTTCTGTGGGCATAGGATCGCTCCTGACTGGGCTATTTTAAGACCAGTTTTTCAAGGTGTCGCCAATTTCTCCAGTCTTTAGTTGGTTGGAGCGTGGCGAGGTGGTCAGTTTCATAACCAAATTTGCCTTGTCCAATGACATCTCAATGCAGAGCCATCCTCTGCGTCACGCCAATGCCCGTGGGAGTCAGACTCGTGAGCGATTCTTCCATCCATCTGCAACCCGTTAGGGTTTGCGATCAAGCCCAAACAGCCGCATTGCTGGATTTCACTGAACTGATCGACGCCATCGCCCGTGCGGCCAAGGAGCTGGACGAGGGAACGCTGCTGAGTCCAGAGCGCATGGTGGTGCCACTCGGCGAGGGCGGTGCATTGCTCAGCATGCCAGCCACTGCCCAGGACATCGCTATCCATAAGCTGGTCAATGTGCAGCCGGGCAACGCTAAGCGCAATCTGCCGACCATCAACGGTACCGTTACAGTCTGCGACGCTGTCACCGGCAAGATCATCTGCCTGCTGGACGGCCCGGAAGTCACCGGACGTCGCACCGCCGCCGTGACACTGCTGGCCATGCGTACCTTTCTCGAACATGCGCCGCAGGACATCCTGTTGGTGGGAACCGGCGCTCAAGCGCGTTACCACGTTCAGGCTATCCATGCACTGTATCCACGCTCGAGGATCTGGGTTCGTGGGCGCGACCTGCCATCCGCTGTCGCGTTCTGCGATTGCAACCGCGCGCTGCACGGCCATCTCGAAGCAGTCGGCGATAGCGCTCCAGATGTCGGCGTTGTCATCACCGTCACCAGCAGTACCGAGCCGGTCTATGACGAGAAGGGCAGGGCCGGCCGTTTGATCATCGGCGTTGGCGCCTTCAAGCCAGAAATGGCGGAGATCGGCAAGGCCACCCTGGATAGCAGTGTCATCTACGTCGACGAGCCTGCAGGCGCCAGGCATGAGGCAGGTGATCTGATCCGTGCCGGTGTCGACGGCTTCAAGGTGAAATCGCTCGCCTGTGCACTCGTGCAGGGTGTCGATACGTCTCGACCTACCGTGTTCAAGAGCGTAGGTACCGCCGCCTGGGATTTGGCTGCCGCCCGTGTTGCCCTCGCAGCCCTGGCCAACAACCCCGCGTGATCGCATTTCGAAGGAGACTCATCCATGCAAGTCACCCGCAGCATCAGCACCGTTGAAGTCCACACTGGTGGCGAGCCGTTCCGTATCGTGACCTCCGGCTTGCCGCGCATGCCGGGCAAAACCATCGTCGAGCGCCGCGCCTGGTTGCTGGAACACGCCGATGACATCCGCCAGGCCTTGATGTTCGAGCCTCGCGGTCATGCCGACATGTATGGCGGCTACCTCACCGAGCCGGTTTCGCCGACGGCGGACTTCGGCATCATCTTCCTGCACAACGAGGGATATAGCGATCACTGTGGTCACGGCACCATCGCACTGGCCACGGCAGCGGTGGAGCTGGGCTGGGTCGAGCGTACCGAGCCGGAAACCCGTGTCGGCATCGATGCGCCTTGCGGCTTCATCGAAGCGTTCGTGAAGTGGGATGGCAAGCACGCCAACGGCGTACGCTTCATCAACGTGCCGTCGTTCATCTACAAGCGCGACGTGACCGTCACCACCCCGAGCTACGGCGATGTCACCGGCGACATCGCCTACGGGGGCGCTTTCTACTTCTACACCAGCGGCGCGCCGTATGGCCTGGAGATCCGCGAGTCCTCGGTGGAGGCGTTGAAGCAGTTCGGCGCCGAGGTGAAGCAGGCGGCCAACGCGGCATTTGCCGTGGCGCATCCGGACATCCCGGAAATCAACCACATCTACGGCACCATCATCGATGGCGCACCGCGTTTCGCGCAATCCACCCAGGCCAACTGTTGCGTCTTCGCCGACCGTGAAGTGGACCGCTCGCCGACCGGCTCCGGTACCAGTGGCCGCATCGCGCAGCTCTACCTGCGCGGGCTGCTGGGCAAGGATGACGTGTTGATCAACGAGTCGGTGATCGGTTCGGTGTTCACCGCCAAGGTCATCAGAGAAACCCTCGTCGGTGACATCCCGGCCGTCGTTCCCGAAGTGTCGGGCAACGCTTACATCTGTGGTTTTTGCAATTGGATCATCGACGATCGCGACCCGCAGAAGCAGGGGTTTCTGGTGCGGTAACGAAAAGGGCCACATTGGCCCCGTGGGGCGTCGAGCCGCTGCTTTCATAGGGGCAGTGGGCTTGCAGCGTGGTAATGTCCAACGCGTCAATCAACAAGGAATCGATCATGGATCTAGGCATCAAGGGCCGCTGGGCCATCGTCTGCGCGGCCAGCCAAGGGCTGGGCAAGGGCTGCGCCGAGGCCTTGGGCGGCGAGGGCGTCAATCTGGTGATCAACGCCCGTACCGCCACCACCCTGGAGCAAACCGCCGTCGAACTGCGCAGCCACTTCCCAGGCATCGAGGTACGCACGGTCGCCGGCGATGTGGCCGAGCCTGCGGTGCGCGAGGCCCTGCTCAGCGCCTGCCCGCAGGTCGATATTCTGGTCAACAACGCCGGCGGCCCGCCGCCGGGTGATTTCCGTAACTGGGGCCGGGAAGACTGGCTCAAGGCCCTGGACGCCAACATGCTCACGCCCATCGAGCTGATCAAGGCGGTGGTCGATGGCATGGCCGAGCGCGGTTTTGGTCGGGTGGTGAACATCACCTCGGGCGCGGTGAAAGCGCCAATAGATATCCTCGGTCTGTCCAATGGTGCGCGCAGCGGGCTGACCGGTTTCATCGCTGGACTCGCCCGTCAGCAGCGTCTGGCCGGGCGCAACGTGACCCTGAACAACCTGCTGCCAGGCGCCTTCGACACCGCTCGCCTGCAAAAGACCTTGCAGGCGGCGAGCCAGGCCAGTGGCGACCTGCAGGCGACCACCCAGGCACGCCGCCAGGCGATTCCCGCGGCTCGGTTCGGCGATGCCAAGGAGTTCGGGGCGTACTGCGCCTTCCTGTGCAGTGCCCACGGCGGGTACATCACCGGGCAGAACCTGCTGATCGACGGCGGTGCCTACCCGGGTACTTTCTGACCGTGCCTGGACGAGGCGGCTGGATCACCCCAGCCGCGTCGGAAATGGCCTGAGGATCGAATAGCGGTAGCTGCGTCCCATGGGCCTGCCTCCCTGGCGGCGACTTTGCTGCCTCGCCCCAAACACAGCCTGTCGCCCGCAACCTGCGGGTATTTGACTAAAGAAATACGGGCTTCGGTCGATCCTGTCGGTACAACAGCGATAAGGATTGCAGATGAACATCAAGCAGAAACTGACCTGGGCCTTCGCCATCATTGCCGGGTTGCCCATCGTTCTGGTGGCCACTTTGGTCGTACTCAACCTGCGCAGTGAGGCCCGTGACGATTTCCTCGACAACAGCAGCCGGGAAATTCGTCAGGTCGGCAATGCCATGAACATCTTCTTCCAGGGCATCGACCAGAACGTGAACTACCTGGCCGCCCAGCCGGTCATCGCAGAGACCGGCGATAACCTCAACAAGTACCTTCAGGCCGATCCCAGCAACGTGTTGGGCGAGCAAGACAAGCAGGTCCTTACCTTTCTTACGCGCCTGGCCGAGACCCATCCGGCCTATGCCTACGTCTCCTACGGCGTAGGCGATGGTGGCTATGTCGGTTGGCCAGCGGGGCAGAAGTTCTCCAACTACGACCCTCGCCAGCGCCCCTGGTACCAACTGGCCATGGCCAACCCTGGGAAGACCGTGCGCACCGGCGCCTACTATTGGGCGGCCGACGATGCGGTGCTGGTCAGTACGGTACGCGCTGTCCCCAACCGTCTGGGCACCACCGGCGGGGTGGTCAACATTGACGTGTCTCTCAATGGCCTCACCGAGATCGTCAAGAAGATCAAGCTGGGCGAAAGCGGCTACCTGATGCTGGTGGAAAGCAACGGCAACGTGATGGTCGACCCACGCGATGCCAGCCATAACTTCAAGCAGCTTTCGAGCTTCGGGGATGGCTATGCCGAGTTGGCCAAGGCTGGCAAGGGTCTGGTCGAAGTGGAGCTGAGCGGCGAGCACTACATGGCCAACGTCTATCCTGACGAGCAGTTGGGCTGGACCTTCATCGGCCTGATCCGCCACGACGAAGTGATGCAAAGCGCCACTCGCCTGAGCTGGCTGATCGGCACCATTGCCTTGGTTCTGGCGGCCGTGTTCGCGGCTGTCGGCACTGCGTTTGCCAAACTGATCGTGCGGCCGATCAACGGTGTCACCAGCGGCCTGGAAGACATCGCCCAAGGCGAGGGCGACCTGACCCGCAGCCTGGAAGTCCGCGGTCGTGATGAAACCGCGCAACTGGCCAACTGGTTCAACCAGTTCCTCGGTGCCATCCGCAGCTTGATCCAGCACATCGGTGCGGCCGCCGGGCAGATCCTGCACACCTCCAGCAGCTCGACCCGTGTCTCCAGCGACATGAGCGAAGCGGCCAGCCGCCAGCGCGAGGCCGTCGACATGGTCTCCACCGCCTTCCACGAAATGGTCGCCACCGCCAACGAAGTGGCCCGCTCCTGCAGCCAGGCCGCGCAGTCGGCCGACAGCGGCCAGCAGCAGGCCCGCGAAGGCCAGCAGCAGATCGATGCGGCGGTGCAGAGCGTGGACCGCCTGAGCCAGGAGATCGAGCAGTCGGCCCAGTCGATCCAGCAGCTGGAGCGCGACAGCAATGCCATCCAGTCGATCCTCGGCACCATCCGCTCGATCGCTGAGCAGACCAACCTGCTGGCCCTGAACGCCGCCATCGAGGCCGCCCGCGCGGGCGAGCAAGGCCGTGGGTTCGCCGTGGTCGCCGACGAAGTCCGCGCCTTGGCCAAACGTACCGCCGACTCCACCGCCGAGATCGATGGCCTGCTCGGCAACCTGGCCTCACGCACCGCTGAGGTCGCCGAGCAGATGCACGCCAGCCTGGAGGTCTCGCAGCAGTCGGTCAGCCGCATCGGCATGGCGCGCGACAGTTTCGGCCAGATCCGCGAGTCGGTGGACATCATTCGCGACATGAACACCCAGATCGCCACCGCAGCCGAAGAGCAGCATCAGGTGGCCGAGGACATCAACCGCCACATCAGCCAGATCCACGGCGATGCCCAGTTGGTGGCCGAGCTGGCTCAGGCCGCGCGTCAGGATTCCGAAAGCCTGGCGGGGCTGTCCAATGAACTGGATGGGCTGGTGCGCAGGTTCCGCACCTGACCGGGCGGGTTGGCTCGCCCGGTTGAGAACGGGCGAGCCCTCGGTGGCCCTCAGAGCTGGGTGCGTACCAGAAGGCTGACAAGTTCTGCCTGGCGCTCGGTATTGGTCTTGTGGAACAGCGCCCGCAATTGGGTGCGCACGGTATTGATCGAGATGTTGAGAGCGTTCGCGCAGTGCTCAGGCGCAAGCCCCTGGGCGAGCAACTCGGCAAGCCGTCGCTCTGCAGGGCTCAATTGAAAAAGCTCCGCCAGCAGATGACTCTGCAAGGTGTTGTCCAGATAGGCGATCAGTACCAGCGGCTTTTGAAACTGATGGTTGAAGGGGGCATCGGCGCTCACCGGTACGATCAAGATCTCTTTGTCCGCGCCTGAAAGACGCAGCCGGCTGGCGTGCCGAGCCTCTGCCTTGCCTGAGGCTTTGTGCCTGTGGTGAACCAGGCGGGCATCATCCCGATGGGCATGCAGGCGGCCGGCGCGCTCATAGAGTTCGAAGGCGCTGGTGCGCATCGCGCGTTCGGCAGCCGCATTGCTGTACAGCACTACGGCCAATTCTCAGCCTCCTAGCTTTGAACCTTCGACGCAAAGTGGCGAGCAAGATCACGTCCAGGCGAAACAAGATCCCTTTGTCTATGCCGAGTCCGTGAACAGCTGTCTTGTCGTGGAAAACAATCCTGCGGGGCCCACACGTCGCAGGGTTCGTAATGCCTGCACCTTCACGATCGATGTGACCTACTGCGATATCACCAACGCGGGGAATGATTGCCAACGGCGTCTTTGGAAACGGGTGATTTTGCGTTCGGGGGCGACGGACCTTGTCTTCGCCACCAACAAGGAGATGAAGTATGTCGCTTGTAGAGAACCGTTCTCCGCAGGCGGAACGATGCGCTATGCGTCAGGGCAGGTCAGTGGCGCCTGCAGAGACGTGCGGTGAGGTGTATGTGCTGTTGACGAACTGGCAGCGTGGGGACGGGAAGTTTGGTAAGGCCGCAGCTCATCGACGCAATGCCGATGATCGCGGCCATACCGGGGGAGAAGTGAATTATGTATACAAGAAATAAAAGTTCTGTTTACATTGCTCCACGCCTACGACATCGGTAATCGCCGGTGCGTATTGCGACGGTCTCAAACCATGCAGCACCCACAACGGCTCGCTCTCCTCGAGCGTCACCCACGAATGTCCTTCAATGCTGACAGTGGCTTCAGCGGCCACCTGAGCGACGCATTCGTCTCTGCTCCATTCGCCCTGCACACCCTCCAGAACATGCCCGACCCCTTGGTACTGGCAGGGGCGGTGTCGACTTCAATGCCCCTGAACATGCGCCGTTGCGCAGGCAGGTCGAGGCCATCCGCCTGGACCGCCGCTGGACGCGCGCGCCGATAGCCCTCCAGACAGCCGTTCTGCGCATGTCGTCCCTTATCAGGACTTCACCGGCATTGAAGCCGGGTGCCTATGAAAACCAAGTTGAATGCAACTCCTAGCGGGAGAGGAACACGTATGCCCAAGACATTGTTGGTCAAGAACGCCGAACTTCTGGTGACGATGGATGGTGAGCGCCGGGAGATCAGGCGCGGCGGCCTTTACATCGAAGACAATGTGATCAAGCAGGTCGGCCCCAGCGAAACGCTGCCGCAGACAGCCGACGAGATTCTGGACATGACCGGAAAAGTGGTCATCCCGGGTTTGGTCAACACCCATCACCACATGTACCAAAGCCTCACCCGCGTGGTCCCGGCGGCGCAGGATGGCGAGCTGTTCAACTGGTTGACCAACCTGTATCCGATCTGGGCGCGGCTGACGCCTGAAATGATCTCGGTGTCCACCCAGACCGCGATGGCGGAGTTGATACTGTCTGGCTGCACCACCTCCAGCGATCACCTGTATATCTATCCCAACGGCTGCAAGCTCGACGACAGCATTCATGCTGCCAAGGAAATCGGTATGCGTTTCCATGCGGCGCGCGGCAGCATGAGCGTGGGGCGCAGCCAGGGGGGCTTGCCGCCCGATTCGGTGGTGGAAAAGGAAAGCGACATCCTCAAGGAGTCCCAGCGCCTGATCGAGGACTACCATGACGCCAGCCATGGTTCGATGCTGCGTGTCGTCGTTGCGCCATGCTCGCCCTTCTCGGTGAGCCGCGACCTGATGCGCGAGGCTGCGGTCCTTGCGCGGGAGTACGGTGTCTCGTTGCACACGCATCTGGCCGAAAACGTCAACGACATCGCCTACAGCCGTGAAAAGTTCGGCATGACTCCCGCCGAGTACGCCGAAGACCTGGGCTGGGTCGGCCACGATGTGTGGCACGCCCACTGCGTCCAGCTCGACCAGCACGGCATAGAGCTGTTCGCCCGTACCGGAACGGGGGTGGCCCATTGCCCTTGTTCGAACATGCGCCTGGCCTCGGGCATCGCGCCGATCCGCAAGATGCGTGATCACGGTGTACCGGTGGGGTTGGGGGTGGACGGTTCGGCATCCAACGATGGCGCCAGCATGATTGGCGAGGTCCGTCAGGCGCTGCTGCTGCAGCGTGTCGGTTTCGGCCCCGATGCGATGACCGCTCGCGAGGCATTGGAAATCGCCACCCTGGGCGGAGCCAAGGTGCTCAACCGTGACGACATCGGCGCCCTGGCGCTCGGGATGTCGGCCGACTTCGTCGCCTTCGACCTCGGCCATGTGGCCTACGCCGGCGCCCTGCACGATCCGCTGGCGGCGCTGGTGTTCTGTACCCCAACCCACGTCGACACCAGCGTGATCAATGGCAAGGTGGTGGTCAAAGATGGCCGTATCACCACCGTCGACCTGCCGCGGGTACTAGAGCGCCACAACCAGCTGGCCCGTCAACTGGTCATTGGTGAATGAGGGTGAGCGATCACCTTGGCTGTTGAGCCGCATGTCAAGAAAAGCCCGCATGATGCGGGCTTTTTCATGCCTGTATTCAGCCCCAGAACGCCTGCCCGCCGTCGAGCGGCAGGGTGGCGCCGGTCAGATACCCCGCCTCGTCGCTGACCAGCCACGCCACGGTTCGACCGATATCGTTTTCGCAATCCCCGACCCGGCGCAGCGGGATGCCCTGCAAGAAGGCCTGGGCTTCTTCCGGGTTGGCCTGCATCCAGCCCTTGAGGCCTGGGGACAAGGCGTGGGGCGCGATCACGTTGACGCGGATGCCCTCGGGCCCCCATTCGCACGCGGCGGCGCGGCTCAGGCAGCGGATGGCTTCCTTGGTTGCTGCGTAGGCCCCATAGCCGCAGGCATCCCAGCGCACCGCGGCGGAGGAGGCCAGGTTGACCACCACGCCACCACCGCGCAGGTACGGGTAGCTGGCACGCATCAGGCGCAGGGTGGCCAGGGGGCCTGAGTCCATGCCTTGTGCGAAGGCTTCGTCGCTGACCTCCAGCAACCGGCCCAGAGGCACGATCTGGGCATTGTTGATCAGGATGTCGAGCCCGCCGAAGGCCTCCACCACCTGAGCCACGCAGCGCTCGATGTCCTGCCGCTGGGTGACGTCGCAGACCACTGCCAGCGCCTCGCCACCGCGTGCGCGGATCTGCGCGCAGGTGGCCTCCAGCGGCGCGAGGGAGCGCCCGGCCACCGCCACGCGGGCGCCTTCGGTGCACAGTGCCAGGGCGATACCTTGGCCTACGCCCTGGCCGCCGCCAGTGACCAAAGCTGTCTTGCCGGTAAGGCGGTTCATGCGTTGTTCTCCGTTCACAGAGGGTATTGGCTGGTGGGCAGCACGCCCAACTGGTCGAAATCGATGAAGCGCTGGCAGCTGTCCATCATCACGGCCAGGTTGTGCTGGAACTTCGCTTCATCGCCCGGTGCATTGAAGAACGCCTGCGGATCGTCCATGGCGGCCGGCGGGAAGCACTCCTCGACGATGGCCGCCAGCGCGATGGCACCGGGAGTGAGCACCTGCACCACCAGGTTCTGCACGTACTGGAAGTTGTCCTGGGTATCGATCGCCACCGGTGTATGGTGGTTCTGCCAGACCTCGAGCCAGGCCTCGTGGGTCAGGCGGGGCGGCCGTTGGAGGAAGGCCAGTTGCGAAAAACCGTAGGTGCGCTGGCCGGGGCGTGCGGGGAATCGTGTGTTGCGCATGGGCACCGACTCGCAGACCAGGTACCCGGCGATGCGCGCGCAGGCCGATTGCAGGGCCTCATCGAAGGGGCGGCGGAACTTGGCGACGGCGCTGTCCAGCCAGAAGCTCAGCACGGCCTGGGGCAGGGGGCCGGCCTGCGCCTGGCGCAAGCCGTTGGCAGCGGCCACATCGGCATCGGCCAGGTTCAGTTGCAGGTGCTGGGCGCCGAGCGTCTGGAGGCGGTCGGCGAGGGGGCCGCTCAAGTGGTGGGAGAATGAGTCGAACGTGTCTTGCTCGGGTTGCCAAAGCAGGTAGATGACTTTCTGCACGGAGCTCTCCTTGACACACGGCGTGGTTGTGGGATGACCTCGGCCATGGTCGATCGCCGCCGCTGCATCGGAATCCTCCAAATGGACTATCTCGTGACCCTGAACAGGCCCGCCTACTTGTTGCCGGGCGAACTTTGCCTATGCTGCGTAGCTAAGGAAGCCAACACGTCACGAGGATCGATACCATGTATTACGTGCAACGCGACGCCGCAGGCCAGTTGTTGCGGGTCGAAGCCGCTCCTTACGCCGACTACACGGAAATACTCCCCGGTGACCATGCCGAGATTCAGGCCTGGTTCGCGGACGATATCGTGGAAAACAGCCTTCGCCAGCTCAAACAGAGCGACCTGGACATGATCCGTGTGCTCGAAGACTTGATCGATGTGCTGACCACCAAAGGCGTGATCAGTATCACGGACCTGCCGCCAGACGCTCAGTCCAAGCTGCTCAACCGTTCCTCGGCGCGCAAGGCGCTCGGCAGCCTGAACAACCTGATCGAGGAAGACGAGGGCGGTGGCCTGATCTGACCCCGTGCGGCATGTCAGCGCCAGGGCGCGGGCTCGCCTACCAGCCGCCCTTGTACGCCCTGCACGCCCATCTCGCGCAATACGTTCAATTCCCCTTCGGACTCGACCCGCTCGGCAATCAGCGGCAGGTCGATGCTGTGTGCCGCCTGCTGGATGGCCTCGATGAACAGGCGTTTGTGCTGCTCCTGGTCGATATGGCGAATGTAGCTACCGTCGATCTTCAGGTAGGCAAGCCCCAGGTTCTCCAGGTTGCCGATCATGCTGAAGCGGCCACCGAAGCGCTGCAGCGCCAGGCCAACGCCCAATGCGCGCAGGCGTCGAGTCAAGTGCTCGAGGGAGGCCTGCCGGGGCAGTTGTTCCTCGCCGATTTCCAGGGTCAGGCGCGCTGCCAGTGCGCTGTGGTGGCCGAGCTGTTCGTAGACTTGGCGCATCGCCCCGTCATCGGCCAGGGTGGCGGCCGAGAGGTTCAGTGCCAGGGAACCATCATGGCGCTCCAGGTGCCCGAGGACCTTCTCCAGCACCAACAGGTCCAGCCGCGGCATCCAGCCAAAACGCTCGAGCCACGGCAGGAAGCGGCCCGCCGCCAGCGGCTCGTCCTGGTCATCGTGCAGGCGCGAAATGACCTTGTAATGCAGGATCCGGCCGGGCGCCTGGCAATCGACCACCGGCTGGAAGAATAGCTCGAACCGCCCTTTGTCCAGGGCCCGATCGAGCCGCGAGTGCCAAGCGTTCTGGCTATCGGGAGCTTGTGTCGCGGCGCCGCGTTGCAGGCACACCCAACCCGGTGAGCCCTGGTGTTCGGCGCGTGCCAGGGCTTCGTCGGCCAGCGTGAGCAGGGTGTCGGGCGCATCGCCTGGTATATAGGGAGCAAGGCCTATGCAGGCCACCGGGGTGACATCGCTGGCCTCGGTCTGGTGCAGGCTGTGCAAGGCGCTCTCCAGGGTGTGCGCCAGATGCTTGGCTTCCTCGAAGTCCAGGCCTGGCGCCAGCACGGCGAACTCACCGCCACGGCTGCGCGCGATCAAGTCGTGGGTCTCGGGATGGCGGTCACAGGCGCGGCGCAGCTGTTCGCCCACGGCCTGGATCAACTGGTCGGTGCGTTGCCCACCCAGGCGCGCGTTGAGGCCGGCAAGGTCCTGGATGCGCAGTAGCAGCAGGTAGCCGGCCCGGCCTTCCTCGATGTTGCTGACCTCGGTGTTGAGCTGCATCTCGAAGTAACGCCGGTTGGCCAACCCCGTGAGGCTGTCCTGATAGGACTCGGCGCGCAACTGCTCGCTGCGCTCGGCCTGTTCGTGAAACAGCGCCTTGAGTTTCTCGACCATCTGGTTCATGGCCTGTACCACGCGGCGCAGCTCAGGCGTGCGCGGTAGATCAGGCAGGCTGAGAAACTCTCGGCGAGCGATGGCATGGGATTGCGCGACCATGTAGTCGAGCGGGCGCAATTGGCGGCGCAGCAGCAGGGCGCCCAACACGGCGCTCAAGGCCCCGCACAGCAGCAGCCAGCCCAGGCTGCCCAAGGCGCCTTGCCATAGCTTGGCCAAGGCGAACATCGGGTGGCTGACCACCTCGACCCGAGCCGCCTGCTGCCAGCCGCGGCTGACGATGGCGTCCCCGCCGGCGGCCTGCAACCCAGCCAGGCGGATGAACCAGGCGGGCACGCCATTGCTGTCGGGTTCGGCGTGGCGCTCCACGAGCACGGCGTTGGACGCCACGTCGATGACCTTGATGCTGGCGTAGTACCCGCTGTCGAACAGCGAACTCACCATCAGCTCGACCATGGCCGGGTCGTCGATGTTTGGCGTCAGCGACAGGGCCAGCGCGGTGGCACCGTCCTGGGCATGGGAGCGCAACTGGTTGACGTACTGGCTACGCGAGCTTTCCAGGCTGACCATGAAGCTGCCGGTGAAGGCCACCACCAGGAACAGGCAAATGGCGAACAGCAATTGTTTGAACAGTGACATCTGCGCTCCTTAGTAGACCGGTTCGGCCGGGAAGCCTTCGGCCTGCATCTTTTTCAGCACGTCCTGCCAGCGCGACAGACGCTTGGTATCGCCGACTTTCTTGTTGCCCGAAGCGCCGGTGAGCCACAGGCCTTCGCCGTTGAAGGCGTAGACCGGCAGCAGGTCGGTGCGCTCGCCCGCCGGCTTGATCGCGTCCATCAGGCTGTCGAGTACCAGCGGCTGAGCCTGCGGGGTCGAATAATAGGTCAGGACCATGTGCGCCCGGTTCTGGCGCAGGGCCTTGACGTAGGTGATGCGCAGTTTTTCGCTGGGAATGCCCATGCGCCGCAGGCTGAAGTACTTGGCGATAGCGTAGTCCTCGCAATCGCCCGCGCCTTTGATCAGTGACTGTATCGGGGTGGCCCAGTAATCGACATCGTGCCACAGGTCGATGTCCTCGACATAGCGCAACTGTTGGTTGAAGAAGAGGTTGACCCGCCGCAGGCGCTCCAGCTCGCTGCCTTGTTTCTGGGTGGCAAGCAGATGCTGCCAGGCATCGATGCGCGCCTGGCCTGGGCCCAGAGGGCCATAGAGCGCCTGGGCACGTCGGCTGATCTGCGAGAAGTCCCAATCGGCCTGCAGGCTGCCCAGCAGCAGAAGTGCCAGCAAAACGGCAAGGCCGAGACGCCACACGACGGTTTCGAGCATCCTGGGTATCGCCACTGCTAAGGCCTATTCAGAACCGATCCATAACAACCGTGGTGCTGTCGTCGGGTGAAAGCGCAGGGCAGGTCACTGCCCGGCGACAACGAGCAGTGTAGATGATCGGCGCCCAGGTATGGCAACGCGCCAGCCAGGGTCTGTATCAGGCCATGAAGTCCGATTCGGCGGGCGGCTCCGCCCGGGCATCCTGTTGCACGGTGTTATGGATAGCAATGCCACACACACCGCACAGGCCAACGCTTGCAAGCATGATGTCGCCCAGGATCATGCCGACGATCAAGAGCAGCAGGCTGGCGCGAAAGAGAGTGGTCATGATTGCCTCCATGGCAATAGACGTGGAGAGAGGGCTAGGGTCTGTACCATAACGTCTTTGGAACCCAGGATGCAGCCAGGTTTTTGGCAGACGGCAGGCTTTGCATCGAAATTGGCAGTTTGGACCTGTCCGGGTGGGCATAGTCCTAACGGCCGATGTCCGTCCAACGCCTGCTGCTGACAATTATTTTCCGGTCGGCCGCACAGGAAACAGCCCCGGAAAGGGCAGTCGTGAACGTCAGATGCAGGGGAGGTACACTGCCAGACAGTTCACGCCCACACCGTGCCAATGCCAACAAGAAAACAGCGGTCATTCCATGCACAACCTCAGTCTCGAGTTGTTCAGTGAGCTCGTCGGCAAGCTTTATCAGGGGCCGCGCGAGCATATTCCCTGGGCCAGTTTCCTCAATCACCTCAATGTGCAGATCAACAGCAAGTACGTCACCTTCATGCTGCGTCCGCCCAGCCATCTGGACCCTGGGCTGATGATCAACACCACAGGCTCCACCGCCGAGATCACCCGTTCCTACAACGAGTACTTCTTTGCCCTGGACCCGTTCGTGGATTTGCCCAACCGCCAGGTGTTCACCAACGGCGAGTTCATCACCGACAACAACTGGCTGAATTCGGAGTTCTACAAGAGCTTTCTGGAGCCCTTGGATGTGTTCCACATCCTGGGGGCGGACATCACCACCTGCGATGGCGTCAAATGCCGGATCCGCATCAGCCGCAGCCGGAACGCGCCGGCTTTCAGCGCGGATGAAAAGGCCCTGCTGGCGCAGTTCATTCCGCACCTTGAGCGTTCGGTGGAGATCCATACGCAGCTCAACCGGATCGCCACCGAGCGCAATCTGTATGCCGATGCGGTCGATCAGATGGAGGTGGGGACCATCATTCTCGATGAGTCCGGCAATGTGCTGCAGACCAACGAGGTCGCCAACCGCCTGATCCAGGAGAAAGACGGCCTCAGGCTGGTCAATGACGTCCTGATGGTGGGCAGCAACAGCGAAACCCAGGCGTTTCGCCGCTTGGTCAAGCGCGCCTTGCTTTCCCAGAAAAGCAACGTGCCCTCGGTGGTCGAGGCCTTGCGGGTGAAGCGCCCGTCCGGGCGGGCGGACTTGGGCATCATCGTGCGCACGGTACCGATGCTGGACTGGAGCGAAGGCAAACAGTGCCCGGCCCTGGTGATTTTCATCAGCGACCCCGAGCAGCAATCCAGTGCGCCGAAAGAAATCGTCAGCACACTGTTCAATCTCACCCCGGCCGAGGCCAGCCTTGCCATGCTCCTGGCCAACGGCCTGACCAAGGACGAGGCCTCCAAGGAACTCGGCATCAGCACCAACACGGCCCGTGCCCACCTGCGCTCGATCTTTTCCAAGACCGGGGTGACGCGCCAGACCATGCTGGTGCGGTTGATCCTGCGCAGTGTGGCCACCTTGGGGTGAGGCGGGGCGGCGGATCATGCAGGGCGACGCGGAACTTAAGGAAGTGGGCCCGGTCGATAGCAGCCCTTGCCTGTCGCGCAAGGGCCCAGCCAGCTTGGACGGCTGCAGACCTGCCCACCGCGCGGCAGCCCCCGGTCCTGTCGAGTTCATTCCTGATGCCAAGCACGCCTGTATGGTCGGCTTTATGCCTGTGTCTGACGGTGGTCGTATCGCAGTACGCGATGGCCGGCGGCCGTACCCCTCAAGCCCGAAGCAACAATGCCTCTACCGCGCTGATCGAAACCGCCTCGCAGCAATATGCCGAAGGTCATCTGGACCAGGCCGCGGCGACATTGGAACGCGCGCTGCACATACAGCCGAACAATCCCGCCACCTTGCATTACTTGGGGGTGTTGCGCCTCCAGCAGGGGCAATACCAGCAAGCCGAGACGTTGGCGGCCCGCTCCAACCTGCGTGTCGGCGCCAACCATGCGTTGCACGCTCGCAATCTGCAGCTGATAACGGCTGCCCGCAACGCTCGGCGTTCGGGGGCACTGCCAGCAGCGGTCAAGGCTTCGGGTGTGGCGAAGGACAGGGTCGGGCGTGATGCTGGCGGCCCTGTCACCGCCGAGCAACTTATCCGCTACTGATTCCGATGCTAGGCCTCTCGCGCAAAGCACAGCACCTTGCTCGTCATGCGCTGCAAGGTCTCTCCCCGCTGGTTGGATGTGATGCATTCGACGATCACCATGCCGCGATCGCGCCGGGTCCGCGAAGGGGTGATGCTCACGATCGTGCTCTGCACGCGCAGCCTGTCGCCCGGCCGGGTGGGCTGCGGCCAGGAAACCTCGGCGGTGGCCCCGATTACCCCACGGGCCAGGGGCAGGCTGCTCACCAACAGCTTCATGGTCAACGCACTGGTCTGCCAACCGCTGGCGGCCAGCCCTTCGAAGAACGTGTCCTTGGCGAGGCTGTCGTCAAGGTGGAACGGCTGCGGATCGTACTCACGCGCGAAGCGGATGATCTGCTCGGCATCCAGGCAGTGCTCGCCGCTGGTGAAGGTATCACCTACGCTCAGGTCTTCAAGATAGATCGGGTCGGTCATGGTGGGCTCCTCTGGAGGCATGGGCTGCAGCGGCGTTCTGCGCTGATCAAAATAGAGCATGGTGGCTTTTCAGGTTCAAGTAGGGCAGCCCATGGATGCAGTAATGCATTGTTACGTTTGCGCTGAGCTGCCAAACTGACGCCGGAGAGGACAAGCACGGATGCTGAGCCTGGACATTGGCGCAGGTCCGTCTTTCGCTCTCGGGACAACGGCAGGTCTCACCCTGTCCCGACTGTTCATGGACTACAAGGAGTTACGAATGAGCGTCACCGAAGGAACTCAGGATATTGCGAACTACAGAGCGAAATGGCAGGAGCGATTTGCGTTTTTCGATGCTCACGGCGCGCCAAACGCACCGGCCTACAAGCCTGCATTGAAGCAACTGCCGTTCAAGAAGAAGATCTTGGTCAACGCCAACATCATTGCCTTCTTCTTCGGCCCCATCTACCTCTTTGTTCTTGGACTTTGGAAAAAGAACCTGGCCTTGCTCGGGATCATGGTGGTCGCCTCCCTCCTGATCGACGTGCTGTTTGGCCTGGCCGGCATGGAATCGCCGAAGCAAGTCGATTTTGCGTTCGGTTTGGCGTTCAACCTGCTCTATGCGCTGACCACCAACTACGCCTACTACCTCAAGGAGCGTAAAGGCGAGCAGGGTTGGAACCCGTTCAAAGGTATGCGCTGGTAAGTGCGTGAGGCAGGCTGTTCGCGAGGTGCTTGCGCATCGGCGGCAGCCTCGCCTGCCTCAGGAGTATCGGGATGTTCAATTTCATCCAACGCTTGAAGGCGCGCTTGGGCAATAAGGCTTCTGTGGACGTGGCGACAGAACCTGATCGGGCAACATCGCAAACCGACCATCGAACACCGTCCCAGGTGCAGCGCAACCTGGCGTGGATACCCGTCTTCGAAGCCCCCAAACCCCTGAACCTTCCTCCGCCCGCCTGCCCGCTATTGGGACCTTCGACGGGGCAGCTGGGCAGTCGCTATACGGCCTACATCGCGCAAGTGGAGCACCTGGATGCGCCCGTGGCCAACGACGCATTGCGCGAAGCGGGGCAGGCATTGGCCCAGGATCTGCTCACCAAAGCCATCGACCTTGGCAGCTCCAAAGCCCACGAGTACTCGGAAGAGATCTACTGGCTGGTGCAGAGTGCGGCGCTCGCTGCATTGTTCGCCCATGGTCCGTGCTCCGACGAGTTCGCGACCTATGTGCAGCACGTTCATGCGTTCAAGGACGGTCCGCGGACCACTGCCCAGGTCTGGGCGTTCGATGTGTATGTCGCAGCACATAGCCCTGACGCCAGAAAGACGATCGATCCGTCTTCGTCACGTTTTCGCGATGAGGTGTGTGACTACCCCGAGCCCGAGCGTGCCGATGTCGAGCAATTGCTGCGTTTTCGTGCGCTGTTGTACCCGGGCGGCATCGCCATCAAGACCTATGAGGTTCGCGAAGGTACGTACTGGCCTGACTATCACGCCGTGGTCATGCAGTTCTACGAGCAGGCGGGAAAGGACTGCTGGACCGATGTCCACTACCTCCGACACGAGGGCGACGCCATGCTGAAGAACCCGTCCTGCATTGCCCAGGCTGACCTGGCGCAGCTCAAGAGCCTGTTGACCTATTGTGTGCGGGGAGAGCGCTTCTGTGATGGCCACTGGGGGGAGATGATCGAACAGGGCCACGTACTGGGCCTGTTGGACCGGTTGGCTGTCTTGCATGGCCAGGCATAGCCAGGCCAGAAGCAGCCACCCAGGCCATCAATAGCAGATGGGGCAGTTGCAGGCCCTCCTGGCGAATCCAATAGCCAAACCACATCCCGCCCAGCGGAACCCAAAAACCGCACTCAACGCCAGGTACTCGAGGTCATCGACATTCTCTGAGGATGGGCGGGGGCGGCCTTGCGTCGTGAAAGCACTGCGAGATCTTCGCTAGGGCTAATACTTCTGTGTATCGGCGGGCGCCTGGCGGGTGGCGCGAGCCGCGAGGAGGTGTGAGGTGAACAAACTATCCATAGTGGGTGCCGGTATGGTGGGCGAGGCGGCGGCGCAGATCATCGCCCGGGAGGAGTCCTGCCGTGAATTGACGTTAATCGATGTTCAGGGGGACCTGGCGCAGGGCAAGGCACTGGATGTCTGGCAGGCAGCCGTCGAGTCAGGCTCCGATACCCGGGTTCAGGGTGGGGGCGACGCCCACTTGCTACAGGATTCCGATTTGGTGGTGATCACCGCAGGCGTGCCACGCAAGCCCGGTCAGTCGCGTCAGGATGTACTGAGCATCAACCTGCCGATACTCGACGGCATCATGCGGGACATCAATCGGTATGCCCCGGCAGCGACGGTATTGGTGGTGTCGAACCCGGTCGATGTGCTGACCTACCGGGCCTGGAGCCTTAGTGAGCTGGGCCGCGACAAGGTGTTCGGGCAGGCGGGGGTGCTGGATACCGCGCGGATGAAGTGTTTCATTGCCGAGCAGACGGGCTTTTCTGCCCGGGATATTTCAGCGCTGGTGCTGGGTGGCCATGGCGACAGCATGGTGCCGCTGATGCGCTACTGCACGGTCGGTTCGGTGCCGCTGTCGCACTTTTTGTCCAGCGAGCAGATCGAGCGGATTGTGCAGCGCACACGTCAGGGGGGCGGCGAGATTCTGGGCTTGAAGAAGCTGGGAAGCGCCTGCGACGCCCCCGGTGTGGCTATCGCGCAGATGGTCGATGCGATCGCCAAGGGTCGTAACCGCATTTTGCCGGCGGTCGCGATCCTTGAGGGCGAGTACGGGCGAACAGACATTGCCATGGGGGTGCCCTGCGTGCTGGCGGAAAATGGCCTGGCGAGTGTGGTCGAACTGCCCCTGGATGCGCAGGAGCAGGCCATGTTCGACCACTCTGCCGATCAGGTGGCGCGTGACATCGCCGAAATGAAAGCGATGTGAGCCCGCGGCCACCGGGATTGCACCGCTCACAAGAGCTGCGCAACCCCGGTGGGCGGGTTTACCCGCGAAGAAGACACCACGTAGCAAGACCGTTGCTCCCACAGAGGCGCATCTGGTCGTCGACGTAGCCGGGCTTGGCCGACCAGAGAGGCGAGCGAAGCGAGGGTTCATGGTGAGGCTCCAGCGTGTCCGATGAGGCGAGGTAAGGGGTTCTCGACGACCAGGTACTGCCCAGAGGGGGCGGCTCGACCCTCCTGGGCTTTACGTGCTAAAGCAACGGCAGGGTGTAGCTGAGGATCAGGCGGTTCTCGTCCTGGTCCCGCTGGCTGGCAGAGCCTGGCGTGCTGGCGGCGGGCAGACCGCTGCGCATGCTGGCGTTCTTCCACGCAAGGCCCAGCCCCTTGAAGGTGCCTTGCGGCACGACATAGCCCAGGGACACATCACGTTCCCACTCGCCTTGGTCGCCTTGGCGGGTGTCGATGTTGTCGGCGTTGAGGTAGAGCACGCTGAAGGTAAGGCCTGGAACACCGACGGCGGCGAAGTCGTAGGCGTAGCGGCCGATCCAGGTGCGTTCACCGGCGCGGTTGAACTTCAACAACTGGGCATCGGAGATCAGGTAGGTACTGGTGCCTTCGCCGTCACCGCGGTTGAGGTAGGGGAAATCGCTGTCGCCTGTCAGGACCTGATAACCGGCGCCGATGCTGTGGCCGCCCAAGGCGTAGGTGAACATCCCGCTGTAGACGTTGTTGTCCACTTCGCCTTTGACGCTGTTACCGCCGTAGTAGCCGCTGCTGACGAAACCGTCGGCGCGGCCGGAGGCGCTGGCGTTCTTGCCGTCGGAGTCGCTGATGAACACGCGGATATCCGATTTCAGGGTGCCTGGGCCAATGCCCCAGTTGTGCACCAGGCCGAGGTAGTGCTGCTGGTAGAAGTTGTCCAGCTCGCCGTAGTAGTACGAGAGGATCAGGTCTTTGGTGGCCTTGTAGTCGCCGCCGGCAAAGTAGAACTTGTTGCTGTCACGGGATTTCGGGCCACTGCCGTTGGCGCCGGCAATGGACATGCTGCGCCAATCGGTGGAGTTACGCCCTTTGGTGTGGGTCAGTTGGCCACCGGTGAGGGTCAGGCCGTCGATATCGGTGGAGGTGAACTGGCCACCTTCGTAGGTCATCGGTAGCAGGCGAGCGTCATTGTTGACCACCACCGGCAGCTTGGGCTGCAGGGTGCCGTATCGGAATTCGGTCTTCGCCACCTTGGCCTTAGCCGTCAGGCCCAGGCTACTGAACTCATCGACCGCGCTGCCGTCGCTCTCCAGGGGGAAAATGGTCCCCGGTTGACGCTCGATGCCGGGCTTGCCGGCCTTGCCGCCACCGTCCAGACGTACCCCCAACAGCCCCAGTGCATCGACGCCGAAGCCCACGCTGCCCTCGGTGAAGCCGGAGGCATAGTTGAGCATGAAACCCTGCCCCCACTCGTTCTGCTTGCTGACCCCAGCGCCGTTGCGGTAGTCGGTGTCGATGTAGAAGTTACGCAAGGTGAGGCTGGCTTTGCTGTCTTCGATGAAGCCCCCAGCATGAGCCGATGAGGTGAGAAGGCCGAGCGAGCTGGCTGCAATGGCGAGCGCCAGGGTGTTTCTGGTCATTCCGTTTGCTCCGATGTGCATTTCTTCTTTTGGTGATTCCAACAGGCCTGTCAGTCAACATGGCTGTATAAAATTATATATAACGGTAGGCCTGATGACATTCCCCCAACGACATTGCGAGGATCGATTGAGACATGGGAATCGTCTTAGGCGGCGTGCATGACGCCAAAATCTGACTAGAAAGTCAAGTTGGCCCTCGCGCGCCGCCCATGAGTCCAGGTAGCGTTATGTTGTTTTTTTAATAACGAATCTTGCTCAGGCCGTGCCGCGGGCCAGCTCCTGGGCAAGATACGGCGCCGTGCGGCTGCCCTGGGCTTGGGCGACCTGGGCGGCGGTGCCGGTCGCCACTACTTGGCCACCGGCCTGGCCTGCACCCGGTCCGATGTCGATCACCCAGTCGGCCTGGGCCACCATGCGCATGTCGTGTTCGATCATCACTACGCTGTTGCCGGCATCGACCAGGCGCTGCAACTGCGCCATCAACCGGTCGGCATCGGCCACGTGCAGGCCGGTGGTCGGCTCGTCGAGCACGTACAGGGTTCGGCCACGCTGGCTGCGCTGCAGCTCGGTGGCCAGCTTGATGCGCTGCGCTTCGCCGCCAGACAGCTCGGTGGCCGGCTGGCCTAGGCGCAGGTAACCCAAGCCGATCTCGCGCAACACCTGCAGCGAGCGTGACACGGCCTGCTCGTCGGCGAAGAAGTCGCAGGCTTCTTCCACCGTCATGCGAAGAACATCGGCGATGTTGCGGCCATTCCAATGCACCGCGAGGGTGTCTTCGTTGTAGCGGGCGCCGTGACAGGCAGGGCAGGGGGCGTAGACGCTGGGCATGAACAGCAGCTCGACACTGACGAAGCCCTCGCCCTCGCAGGTGTCGCAGCGCCCCTTGGCCACGTTGAACGAGAAACGCCCGGCGTCGTAGCGGCGCTTGCGGGCTTCGGTGGTGGCGGCGAACAGCTTGCGCACCGGGTCGAACAGCCCGGTATAGGTCGCCAGGTTGGACCGTGGTGTACGGCCGATCGGCTTTTGATCCACTTGCACGACCCGGTGCACGGCCTGCACGTCGCCGCCCAGGTGGCCGCCTGTGCGTTCGATGATCGTCGGGCCTTCGGTGCTGGTTTCGCTGTCTTCCTCTTCGGGTTCATGCCCCAGGTGCAGCAGCATCAGCTCGGGCAGGGCCTGGGCGATCAGGCTCGACTTGCCGGAGCCGGAAATCCCGGTGACCGCCGTGAGCACCCCCAGCGGCACGCGCACGTCAACGCCGTGCAGGTTATGGCGGCGGATGGCGTTCAGCTCCAGCCAGCCGGCAGGTGTGCGGGCGCGGCTCCCTGGGGCGGGCAGTTGGTCGAACAGGTAGCGGGCGGTGTGCGACTCGGCTACCTGGCGCAGGCCCGCCGGGGCGCCGCTATAGAGTACGCGGCCGCCGCGCTCGCCAGCATCAGGGCCGACGTCCACCAGCCATTGGGCGCGGCGCATGAGCTGCAGGTCGTGCTCGACTACGAACACCGAATTGCCAGCGTCGCGCAGTCGGTCGAGGGCATCGTAGAGCGCCTGGCTGTCGGAAGGGTGCAGCCCGGCCGAAGGCTCGTCGAGCACATAGACCACACCGAACAGCAGGGCGCTCAGTTGTGTGGCCAGGCGCAGTCGCTGAAGCTCGCCGGTCGACAGCGTCGGTGTGGCGCGCTCCAGGGTGAGGTAGCCAAGGCCTAGCTGTTGCAAGGTGCGCAGGCGCGTGAGCACCCCTTCGGCCAGGCGTTGCGCGGCCAGTTGCTTTTCCGTCGAGCGGGTGTCCTGGTCATCGACCTGACCTCGGCTGACCGGTTCGAGCAAGGCCACCACCTGGTCCAGCGGCATCTGGGCGAGGGTACCGATGTCCACCCCGCAGAAGGTCACCGACAACGCCTCGGGCTTGAGGCGCTTGCCATCACACGCCGGGCAGGGGCGGCCTTCCATGAAGCGCGACACACGCTTGCGCATCAGCGCGCTCTGGGTGTTGGCGAAGGTGTGCAGCACGTAGCGCCGGGCCCCGGTGAACGTGCCCATGTAGCTGGGCTCGAGCTTGCGCTTGAGCGCGGTGCGGGTTTCGGCGGGCGTAAGGCCGGCATAGACCGGTACCGTGGGCGCCTCCTCGGTGAACAGGATCCAGTCGCGGTCCTCTTGCGGCAGGTCCTTCCAGGGCCTGTCGACGTCGTAGCCGAGGGTGACCAGGATGTCGCGCAGGTTCTGCCCATGCCAGGCCGGAGGCCAGGCGGCGATGGCCCGGTCGCGGATGCTCAAGGTCGGGTCGGGAACCAGGCTCGCCTCGCTGACCTCATAGACATGCCCCAGGCCATGGCAGGCCGGGCAGGCACCTTGCGGCGTGTTGGCCGAGAAGTCCTCGGCATACAGCATGGGCTGGCCGCTCGGGTAGGTGCCGGCGCGCGAGTACAGCATGCGCACCAGGCTGGAGAGGTTGGTGACGCTGCCGACCGAGGAGCGGGCATTGCTCGCGCCGCGTTGCTGTTGCAGCGCCACCGCCGGGGGCAATCCGTCGATTGCATCGACATCCGGCACACCCACCTGATCGATCAGTCGCCGGGCGTAAGGGGCCACGGATTCGAAGTAGCGGCGCTGCGCCTCGGCATACAGGGTGCCGAAGGCCAGCGATGATTTGCCCGAGCCGGACACCCCGGAAAACACCACCAGCGCATCGCGCGGGATGGCGACATCCACGTCCTTGAGGTTATGTTCGCGTGCGCCACGCACCACCACGTAGCCGTCTTCGGTCTTGAGGTGGACGTGGTCGGTTGGGGCAGGGGTGCGTGTCATGGAGGGGCGGCTCGGCGGTTGGCAAAAGGCTTACGGTAGCCAATGTCTGGCATCAACGCCTACCCCTGGGCGTCAACGAGCGGATGATGCGTGCCTTGCCAGGCGCCAAGGCGGGCCGGCGGCCTGCCTCGACGCCAGGGCGCAGGTCAGGCTTCGCGGTAGGTGCCTTTTTGCTTGGCAGCATGGATGGCCAGGGCGTCCATGAGCACCGGGGACAGGCAGTCGTAGGGCTCCAGGCCCAGTTCGCGCAGGCGTGCGCGGATCGCATCCATCTGCGCTGGCGGGGTCCCGCTTTCGATCACCGAAGACACGAACGCGGCAAAGCCCGGCGCCGACCAGCCGCTCTGCGGAGAGAGCTCGGTATGCACGAAATCCAGGCCGTAGAAGGGGTGGCCGGTGTTCTCGATGCGGCCGAACAGATGCGCGCCACAGTCGCGGCAGGCATGGCGCTGGATCACGGCGTTCGGGTCCACCACCTGCAGTTTCTCGCCATGGGCCTGCACGCTGACCTTGTCGCGTGGCGCCACGGCCACCACCGAGAAGATCGCGCCGGCAGGCTTCCAGCACTTGGTGCAGCCACAGGCATGGTTGTGCAGCGTTTGTGCATTGATGGCGACTTGCACCTTGTCGGTCGGACACAGGCATTGCAGGGTGCCACCGGCGAAACCGGCCTGTTCTGGCCGGATTCCCTGGTCGATCGATGGGTGTAGGTGTAGGGCGTTCATGGTACTGGTCCCTCCTGGCGCGGGTGTGATGGGGCGCGGCCACAGGCCGCGCCCCGGATGTCAATCGAAATGGATGACCGTGCGGATCGACTTGCCTTGGTGCATCAGGTCGAAAGCCTTGTTGATGTCCTCAAGGCCCATCGTGTGGGTGACGAAGGGGGCGAGTTCGATCTCGCCGCGCATGGCTTGCTCCACCATGCCGGGCAGTTGGCTGCGCCCCTTGACGCCACCGAAGGCAGAGCCTTTCCAGCTGCGGCCGGTGACCAGCTGGAACGGCCGGGTGGAAATCTCCTTACCGGCACCCGCCACACCGATGACGATAGACTGGCCCCAGCCACGGTGGGCCGATTCCAGGGCCGCGCGCATCACATTGACGTTGCCGATGCACTCGAAGGTGTGATCGATACCCCAGCCGCTCATCTCCACCAGCACTTGCTGAATTGGTTTGTCGTGGTCGTTCGGGTTGACGCAGTCGGTGGCGCCGAAGGCGCGGGCCAATTCGAACTTGGCCGGGTTGGTGTCGATGGCGATGATGCGTCCGGCCTTGGCTTGGCGCGCCCCCTGGATCACCGCAAGGCCAATGCCGCCCAGCCCGAACACGGCGACCGAGTCTCCCGGCTGCACCTTGGCCGTGTTGTGCACGGCACCGATGCCCGTGGTGACGCCGCAGCCCAGCAGGCAGACATGCTCGTGGTTGGCGTTGGGGTTGATCTTGGCCAGCGAGACTTCGGCTACAACGGTGTACTCGCTGAAGGTCGAGCAGCCCATGTAGTGGAAGATCGGTTGGCCCTTGTAGGAAAAACGCGTCGTCCCGTCCGGCATCAGGCCTTTGCCCTGGGTGGCGCGAACGGCCACGCACAGGTTGGTCTTGCCAGACTTGCAGAACAGGCATTCACCGCATTCGGCGGTGTAGAGCGGGATGACATGGTCGCCGGGCTTGAGGCTGGTCACGCCTTCGCCGACCTCCATGACCACGCCGGCGCCTTCGTGGCCGAGCACGGCAGGGAATACCCCCTCAGGGTCGTCGCCGGAGAGGGTGAAGGCGTCGGTATGGCAGACGCCGGTGTGGGAGATGCGCACCAATACCTCGCCCTTGCGCGGCGGGGCGACGTCAATCTCGACGATTTCAAGGGGTTTGCCTGGCTCGAAGGCGACAGCTGCACGTGATTTCATGATGGGCTCCTCGACGGGTTGCCTTGGCAACGATCCGGTAGCGGTCGTCGATGTATTTTCAGGCGTGAGACATGCGGTGGTTTGAATACCGGACATCTGGTGTGGGGCCAGTGTGGTGTGCAGCGCTAATCCTGTATATGGAATTGTCTGGATTTTATTATTCCTTTAATTGGAATTATAGTCGCGCATCCCTACCTCTGGTCTGACCTCATGAACAACGAACTGGAACTGCTGCGCATCTTCCGTACCGCCGCCGAGCACGCCAGCTTCCGGGAGGCGGCCGTGCGCCTTGGCACTTCTCCCCAGGGGGTCACGCGCGCCGTTCAACGTCTGGAGCGGCACTTTGGCGAACTGCTGTTTCATCGCAATACACGCCAGGTGCGTATCACCGCATTCGGTGAAGACCTCCTGGAGCGCGTGCGACCGGCGCTTGAGCAGTTCGATGAAGTGTGGCGCCCGCCTGGCATGGGGGAAACGGTATGCACGGGCGGCACCGTGCGGGTCAGCGCGCCGCACAGCCTGGGCAACCGAGCGGTGCTGCCGGCGCTGGAGCGTGTTACTGCGCAGCACTTGGGCATCACGCTGGACGTGCGGCTGTCGGATCGCCTGAGCGCCGTGGTCGATGAGCAGATCGATGTCGGCATCCGGGTGGGGTTCCTGCACGACAGCCGCTTCGTGGTGCGCCAGGCTGGTCGCATGCGCCTTCCCATCGTCGCGGCGCCGAGCCTGGTCGCGCGGGTGAAAGCGCCTGAGTGTGTGGAGGACTTGGCCGGTCTGCCGGTCTGCGCATCACTGGACATCAACACCGGTCGGCCATGGCCGTGGTACGTCAAGGCGGGACGACAGTGGACGCCCACGTCGGCGGCATTCGTCGCCGATGACGCCGACATGGAGATGGGCGCGGTACTGGCCGGGGTCGGGTTTGCCCAGTTGGCGGACTACATGGTTGCCCCCCACATCGCCAGCGGCAAGCTCGTGCAGGTCGTGCCGGAGGCCGAGCCGACACCTTGGGGGCTGTATGTCTACCGCCCCCAGCGCGGGCCCGTGCCTGCGCGGGTCAGGGTAGTGTTCGACGCGCTTCACGAGGCCGTGGGCGCGTTGCCACGGCTGGCGTGAGCTACTCGGTGGCTTCAAACGCTTCGTGGTACTTCACAACCCCCGTCGGCAGTGCCCCCTCAAAGGCCAATGCCTGGAAGTACTCAGGTGGAACACCCGGAAGTTCAAGTTCGGGGTGGGCCGCAAACCCGAAGCGGCCATAGTAGCCAGGTTCGCCGAGTACCACGCAGCCGGCGGCGCCCAGGTCTTGCAGTCGGGCAAGCGCGGCCTTGATCAAGGCTGAGCCGATGCCTTGCCCCTGGCGATCCGGCCACACGGACACAGGCCCAAGCCCGTACCAACGTGTTGCGCCCGACGAAAGCGTGACGGGCGAAATGGCAACGTGACCAACGATGGCGTCATCGTCCACCGCGACCAGGGAAACCGTCAGTTGCTCACTGCGGCGCAATGCATCGACGATGAATTGCTCGGTGTGGCTTGAATGCACTTCATTCTTGAACGCCGCGACGGTCAGGCGCGCGATGGCGTCGATGTCGTGGGGACGTTCGGTGCGGATTGTCGTGTTCATGGTGATGTTTTCTCGTGTGCCCTCATCGAGCAGGCGCGAACAGAGGGGCGGCACCCGTGCACCGTTTGCCATACTTCAGGCTGAAGGCGTAATCGAAGCCGGGTGGGTTCTTGCCCTGATTGTGCTGGAGAAATCAGTCAGATTGCACCGCGAAGCAGGCAGGGCGGTGGATGGCACGGGCTTCGCCCGGAGGAGATCAAATGAACCTGCACAAGATCTACACGTCCTTGCTCACCAACGACCTCGCGGCAGCCGAATGTTGGTATACGAAGGTGCTAGGACGTGGACCGGATAACCGGCCCATGGACACGCTGGTGCAGTGGGAGCTTTTCGACCACTGTGGATTGGCGCTTTCAACTGACGATGAAATCGCGGGCGCAGGCGTGCTCTTTCTTTACGTTGAAGATGTTGCGGCCGAGCGCCGCAGACTGCACGACCTGGGGATTGTGCTCGGGGAAGATATTAAAGGCGACTATTCGACACTGGCTCAGGTCCGTGATCCTGACGGCAACTTGCTTACGCTGGCGACGCCACCCTCGCGGCCTTTTCCGCCGGTAGCCGTGCGTCGGAATGCCCCAGGTACCTGATGCGGGCAGCGGTGCTCTCAACAGCGCCGCTGTACCTGTGGGAGCGGGTTCACCCGCGAACACGGGCGAAGCCCGTGCCATCCAGGACGCTGGTGTGCGCGATCGACATTCAGGTTTAATGCCCAATGTTGCGCCACGGTAGGGTGGGCGCAACGTGACCCCGCCAGAGTGAACCATGAACCGTCAGAAAAAGATCAAGCAGCTGCTTAAGGCCCACGCCAAGAAAGCCAGTGCCAAACTCGCGCCGCGCAGCAACAAGCCCAAGTACATCAGCAAGGCCGAGCGGGAAAAACTCGCCGCACAGGCAGCGAGTGAATCCAGCGCAGAGATCGAGCAAATTTCGCACTGAGTACAGGTGGCGTGTCCTACGTTCGGAACTGCGCCATCAATCCGTGCTGATGGCTGGCCAGGTGATTCAGGGCCTGGCTGATCCGAGCAGACTCCTCTGCCTGACCGGATAACGACTCGGTCAGATCGCGGATCGCCGCCACGTCACGGGTGCCGTGCTGCAGGCCGTCGATCACCTGACGGACTTGCTCCACCGAGTCCCGGGTCCACCTGGCCAGGTTGCGCACCTCGTCAGCCACCACGGCGAAACCACGCCCAGCCTCGCCGGCACGTGCCGCCTCGATGGCGGCGTTGAGCGCGAGCAGGTTGGTCTGCTCGGCGATGGCGCGAATCACCTCCAGCACCGAGCCGATTTGCTCGCTGCTGCTCGGCCTGGGCATGCAGGTGCGAGCGGGCTGCCTGGTCGAGCATCTGGCTACTGTCATCCTTCACCAGCGTGGCACTGCGCTGGGATTGGTACTCAGAGGCGCCCACCAGAAGGGTGACGATAGTGAGCAGACATAGGCCAGCCAGCAGGGTGATCTTCCACTGGATGGACAGGCGATTGAACAGCATGAGTGCTTGCTTGGGTCTGGACCTGTTCAAGAGGCGAGAGGCCGCGTGCCGAAGGGGCGGGCCCTGCAAGACAAAGGGGCATTCATTGCCCCGTTGTCTCGATGTCTGGTGGGGTCAATCAACCGCGATATGCAGTTCCGGCAGCTTTACACGGAACGCGCGGGTGACTCCCAGCAGGCAGATGAACCCAAGCCCCATCCAGCCCAGGCCAATCATGAACGACATGCTCGACAGGCTGGTCCACAGCCAGATCGTGCTCAGGAACCCCAGCCCCGGCAGCAGGCCGTACAACAGGTAGTTGCGCATGCCGCGCAGTTTCTGCCCGACCAGATAGTGCTTGACCACCGCCAGGTTCACCGCCGAGAAGGCGAACAGCGCACCGAAGCTGATCATGTTGGCGACGGTATCGAGGGTGATGAACAACGCAATCAGCGACAGGAGGCTGACCACCATGATGGCCGTGGCCGGCACCCGTTTCTTTGACACCAGTTGACCGAACGCGCGCGGCAGCACGCCGTCCCGGCCCATGGCGAACAGCACCCGTGACACGCTCGCCTGGGACACCATCGCCGAGGCGAAGCAACCTGCCACATAGGTGGCGGTGAAGGCGCTCACCAGCAGTTCTCCGCCGACGCGACGCATGACGTCCACCGACGCCGAGTCCGGGTCATGGAAGGTGCTCCATTCCGGAAACACCATCTGGGCGCACCAGGACACCACCAGAAACAGCAAGCCACCGATCATCGTCACGGCCATGATCGCCTGTGGGATCCGACGTTGTGGGTTGGCGGTTTCCTCGGCCATGGTCGATACCGCGTCGAAGCCCAGGAACGACAGGCAAAGCACGGCTGCGCCGGTCATGATCAGGGGCACGCTGAAACCTTCGTGGTGGAAGGGGGCCAGCAGCGAAACGGGCGCCGATTGCTGGTCCAGGTGACTGATCGAAAGCGCGATGAAGACAACGATGAACACCAGTTGGGCAACGACCAGCACCCAGTTGACGCGGGTGATGGACTCGATGCCGATCAGGTTGAGGAAGGTCACCAGCGCGATGGAACCGAGTGCCCAGACCCAAGCATGGACTGCTGGGAAGTATTCGGACATGTAGATGCCGATCAACAGGTAGCTCAGCAGCGGCAGGAAAATATAGTCAAGCAGTAGGGTCCATCCAGCCATGAAGCCGAAGTAGGTGCCGAAGGCCTTGCGGGTGTAGGTGTATACCGAGCCGGAATAGGGGTGGGCCTGGACCATGCGACCATAGCTGTAGGCCGTGAACAGCATGGCGACGAGCGTCAGTATGTAGGCGGTGGGCAGGTGCCCCTGGGTCATCTGGGTGACCAGTCCGTAGGTGGTGAACACCGCCAGCGGGACCATGTAGGCCAGACCGAACAGCACCAGGGAGGTCAGGCTCATGGACTGGCGGAAGCGACTCGAAGAGGCGCTTTGCGACGTTGAATGGTGGGAGGGGGTATCGGCCGTATTTGTTGTTATATTCATTACTGACTCCTGAAAGTTCAGATGCAAGGCACTGGCAATATTTGAGTCGATCTTGACGGGGGTACGTTCGTATCTGCGAGAACACCTCGGCGCGGGCACGTGATGACGTGCGTTGCAATAACGCATTCAGTGGCGACGGCCAGGGCATGACACGTCAAGGGTTGCTACGTCGAAAACTTGCAACTTCACAAGCGATTTACGGCATGAGCGGGGCGGCCTGCGGGCTCGGGTGGCGCCAGGCGATAGCAACAATTTAAAGCCGATCCTTCAGCGGGCTAGAGGGGCCGTCATACTGCGGGCCAACTCCTGTAGTTCATCAAGTCGCTATAACCGTTTAATGTTTTCAAGGCATTTGTATTGCCTTCGAACAATCATCCGATGTCGAATGACAAAGGCGGCGCTCTTTCTCAATGAGATATAAACGCCATGATGAAAAGGCACGAAAAGAGTGCATTGAACGAGTCCATTGTCCAACGTGGTCTCACGGTCTTTGATTCCACCTCTCATGGCATGTCACTCCACCCCAGGAGTGTCCATTCTCTACATCGTCCGTGCTGGGCTATTTTTCCATGGCTGCGCGGGGGCCACCATCACCCTTTTGTGTGAGCTGGCACCGGGCAAGTGCGCCGAACTTGATGTAGACCGCCACAATCCCACCCGAGGCCAGGATAATCCTCGCGTAGGTAATTCAGGACGCTAAGTCTCAGCCTAACTGGCTGATCCTTGGGAAGCCCTGGGCGTTGTGCAGTGGATCGGCATCGTGGCGATCGCCACGGCCTGTGGGGGCGCTGCGTTGGTTGGGCGTGGGGCAGAGAAGGGCGCTTGAGCGCGATGAAATGCAGGGGGGGACTGTCACCGGGGTACCTGGATCGGGCGATGTCCAGGTACCTGGCCGGGTCAGGCGCTCGTTGACGAGCGAGGCCGATCAGCGATCGTTCTTGGTGGACGAGTCAAGCGCGTTGTCCAAGCCCTTGGTGTTATGGGTGCCCGGTGTCGTGTCGGAGATCGCCCGGGACTTGGCCAGACCCCGGGTATCATGCGATTGCGCGACACCGGAGGTTACCGAGCCGTGCCCTTCGCTGTCGTTTCGATCTTGGCCGTAGTGCTTACCGCTCACGCCGTGGTCACGGGTCGCTTTGCCGGCATGCACACCACCATCGTTGGCGCCATTGCTGTTGCTGCCATGGTTGCCACCCAGTCCGCCCTTGCCACCACCGTGACCACCGCCGTTGCCGCCACCGCCACCATGGCCGCCGCCGCCACCCTTGGCATAAACCGAACCAATCGGGGAGAGGTCGGCGGGCAGTAATGCTGTAGCACCAAGCGCGAACGCGCACACTGCTGCAACTACCAGGGTTTTCTTCATGATCGAGTCGCCTCCAGGGGCGGGGGCTGAGATGCTGATACGACATCGCCGAAGTCACGGAGTTCGCGGCCTGCCGACGAAATGCCGGAACGCCGGTGCCACTTTTTTACTGTCAGACCCCGGGCGGTGCGCGCTACGCTCAGTAGCGGCATTCGATGCAAGGAGACAGGTGCAATGTCCAAACTCAACACACTGCTCGCCGCCACGCTGAGTCTCTGCTTGCTGGGCGCAGGCCCGGCACTGGCCGACCCAGGTAACGGCAAGGGCAATGGCCATGGCAAGAACATGCAGCATGGCAATCAAGGCCATCAGAACCCGGGTGGCGGCAACGACTGGCACGGCGGCCCGCAGATCGACCTTGGGGGTGTCCGGGTCATTCTCGATGACAACCGGGGCTACTGGAGCCCGGGGGCTGCGCTGCCCCCGGGCGTGCGGAAAAACCTCGCGCGCGGCAAACCGCTTCCACCGGGCATTGCCAAGAAGCTCGATGGGCGTCTGATTGGCCGGCTGCCTCACTACGACGGCTATGAATGGCGCCAGGCCGGCACGGACTTGCTGCTGGTCACGATTGCCACGGGGCTTATCTATGAAGTGCTGACCAACGTGCTGGATTGAGCCCGTAATTGGACGGCATCACCCGGCACCCCTGATGGGGGTTGACCATCAACATGTCCGGTCCGGCGACAATACGGGGTCGCTATCGGGGTCTTGTTGTCCATTACTCGACGATTAGTGTCCATCAGTCGTTAGACGGGAGCGCGCCAGCTTAGCATCATAGTGGCTCGTCCCCTCGACCTGATGTGCTATCCGTATGAACAGTCCTTCGTCTGATCCGGCTTATTTCTCCCAGGAGGTCGTTGCGCAGTTGAAGCGCATTGCCGACGCTCTGGAACGCGCATTCGCGCCCCCGCCCGTACCTGTCCTCGACCCCGATGCCATCGCCTACCAATGGCAGTACCGAGCCGGTCAAGGTGGCCATCGCGCCACCCTGGTGCCGGTGAGGCGGCCCATGCTCATCGGCTTCGATCAATTGCAGAACATCGACCGGCAAAAGGCGCTGATCCGCCAGAACACCCAGCAGTTCCTCGACGGCAAGCCTGCCAACAATGTGCTATTGACGGGCTCCAGGGGGACAGGCAAGTCCTCCCTGGTCAAGGCGTGCCTCAACGAGTTCCATTCCCGCGGGCTCAAGCTGGTGGAGATCGACAAGGAAAACATCGGCGACCTGCCCGAAGTCATCGACATCGTCAGCCATCAACCTGGGTATTTCATCCTGTTCTGCGATGACTTGTCGTTCGAGGAAGGAGATATCGGTTACAAGCGCCTGAAAACCGCCTTGGACGGTTCGGTGGCCGAGCATTCATCGAATGTGCTGATCTACGCCACATCCAACCGCCGGCACCTGATTGCCGAACGCGCCTCGGACAACCTGTCCATGACCCGTGGCGAGAACGGTGCGCTGCACCCTGGGGAAGAGATAGAGGAGAAAGTGTCGCTGTCCGAGCGCTTCGGGCTGTGGATTTCGTTCTACGGCTTCTCGCCGGACGAATACCTGAATGCGGTGAACCAGTGGCTGGATGTCTACGGAGTGCCGGCACATGCCATCGAGCAGGCCCATGTGCATGCGGTTCGCTGGGCCACCCAGCGCGGCTCGCGTTCCGGACGCATCGCCGCGCAGTTCGCCCGGGACTATGCCGGGCGCTGGAGCCAGGACACGCCCTGATACCAGGGCGTGACGCAGCGCTTAACGGCGGTAATAGCGCTGATCATGCCCGTAGTAGCGCCGATCATGATCGTAGTAGCGACGGTCGTGTTCGTAGCGGGCGCGATAGTGACGGCGTTCCCATTCATGACGACGCTCCGCTTCCCGGCGGGCCTGCTCCCGGCGCCATTGGGCACGGCGCCAGTCGTCCCGGCGGTCGTGCCAGCGGCCGTCTCGCCAATAGCGGTCGTCATCATGGGCAAGCATTGGCGCTTGTTGCTCGCCGGCCATGCTGGCCAGGCTCGGCCAAGGGTTTTCCGCCGCCCGAGGGGCGGTGATCGGGGCGGCAGGCGCTGGGCTTTGCGCCTTCATCGGTGAAGCAGATGCCGAGCCCATCGACGCGAACGCGAACAGGCCAAGGAGCACCATTCGTGGGACGTTGATTTTCATGAGCAAAGACAACCTCTGAAAGACAATGGGATCGCGGGCCATGGGGTTTAAAAGCGGTGGTCCGCGTTTATCGAACTACGCTCCCTCACATAGACCAATAAATAGCGAAAAGTTCTAGGGAACTGACGTTTAAACACCCCATCACCTCAAAGCCCCATGGCAGGAGCAGGCGCGGTGATCCTGCTGAAGCAGCTACGCTCAGTGGGCATAGCGCATGCAGCGTCCAGTGGAGGGTAGGCGAATGATGTTGCCCATGGTTAAACCTCTGTCGTCTTTCATCGGTCTGCAGGGGCTCATCCCGATCATCGTTTTGCTCGCTGTTCTGGCCACGCGCTGCAACGGCGTGATCGTCGCCTATGACGTGCAGCGCGATCAGCTGATTCACTCGTCGCTCGAGGCCAATCGCGCCTACGCGCTCAAGGTGGCGGCGAGCATCGATGAGTTCTTGCTCTCGTTGAATCAGCGCTTGAGCTATAGCAGCCGGTTGCTCGGCAGTGATTTTTCCAACCCACAGCTGCTCAAGACCGAAGCGGTCCGACTGCAGGCCCAGGACTCGGAGCTCAGTGCCGTGCTGATCATGGATGCCCAGGGCTCGATTCTCGAAGCGTTTCCGCGCATGCCGGGCCTTGTCGGCTCGACGATCACTTCTACTGAGTTGAAACAAGCCTTGGTCGAGCGCCGCCCACTGATCAGCGACGCCTACACCGATGCCGATGGGCAACTCGTGGTGTTTGTTTCGCAGCCGATCTTCAATGCAGAGGGGGCATTTCTCGGCATGGTGGGCGGTTCGGTTCACCTGGCGCAGTCGGGCTTGATGTATTTGTTGATCGGCGCTCAGCAGGTCGGTGGTGGGCTGGCATTCGTGGTCGACGACAGCCGTCGTCTGCTGTACCACCCCGATCCCCAGCGCATCGGCATGGTCGAAGACCCAAGCGCGCCCATGGAGGCTGCCTTGCGTGGAGAGTAAGGTCAGCTACAGGCCAAGGATCAAGGCATTCCGATTTTGACCGGTTTCGCCACAGTCGCTGACGCCCATTGGGCCGTGATCGTGCAGCAACCCCGTGCAGAGGCGTTGGCGCCGCTTGGCGACCTCACGCAGGAAATGTTCGTCGAGGTCTTCCCGGTCGCGATGATTGGGCTGGCGCTCATGCTCCTGGGCGGCATGTTGATCGCTCGACCATTGCATCAGTTGGCCAGGCATGCAATGGACCTTTCCGCACCGGACACGACCTTCCATTTGCACCGTATCAATACCTGGTACGCCGAGTCGGCCATCATCCGACAGGCGTTGATCCTGGGCGTGCAGCAGTTGCAGCAGCGGTTGGGTAGCCTGAGCCAGGCTGCGGACAGCGATCCGTTGACGGGCCTGGCCAATCGCCGTGCGATGAATACCGCGTTGAGCGCGCTGGACGAGACGGGCTGTCCCTACTCGGCGTTGGCGCTGGACATCGACCGGTTCAAGTCGGTCAACGACACCTTTGGCCACGATGTCGGTGACGAAGCGCTCAGGCACATTGCTCGATTGATCGTTAGCGGTTCCCGTGCCGGGGACCTGGCTTGTCGAGCCGGGGGTGAAGAGTTCTGGATGTTGTTGCCCAATACCGATTTGCAAACTGCACAAGAGATCGCCGAGCGCATACGGGTAAGCATTTGCTCAACGCCGGTTGATCCGGTCGGTGCGTTGACGATCTCCATCGGCGTAGCGTGCCGCGGGAGCGAAACACCTAACTCGCGAAGCATCCTTAAACAGGCCGATGAGCGCCTGTACAAGGCCAAGGACACGGGGCGCAATCGGGTGGTGGCGAGCTGATGTGTCTCCCTGTCGCCACCTGGGCAAAGCGCCGCGCCGGGGCCTTGGGCGAACTATGCTTTGAGGTTGGGACTTTCTTGCGAGGAGGTGTGCCATGCGTACGTTCACAGGGTGCTGTCTGGGCGTGTTGCTGCTCGCAGGGCCCGTCAGCGCCCAGAGTGTCGTGCCGCTCAACGGTCAGAGCAGCCAACAGATGCAAACCGACATGGACTATTGCAACGGTGTGGCCAGTAACGCGGCCAGCAGTGCCGGCACCTCGTCCAAGGCCCATGTCGGCGGCCGGGTGCGCGGCGCGGCGGCCGGGGCGGCAGCAGGAGCGGTGGGTGCCGAAGTGCGTGGCCGGCAGCACGAAGAACTCTATGACCGGGCCGGCGACAATGCCAAGGAGCAATACCGGCAGAACCGTGCCGGCGAAGTGGCGGCAGCGGGCGCGGCCGTGGGTGGAATGCGCCAGCGTCAGGACCGTCGCCAGGACCGCCGCAGCCAGAATGAAGCCCAGGACTCCGCCCATGCCAACGCCTACAGCAGTTGCCTGCAAGGGCGGGGCTACCAGGTCAGCCCTTGAGGTCAATGGCCGGACGCGGTGAGGCGGTAGGTTTCCGGCTGCCCCGACCAGACGGTCGCCGTGGTCGATGCACGTCTGTAAAACCCTGCGCGGAAAATAAAAACCAGCGGCAAGCAAACGGCCATTAATCACCCATACTCAGTTCCAGCATGGCCGGCGGGACTCAGGCAATCGACTTCGCGCGAGCAGTTGCCTGGCATTCGAGCAAGGGGGAGGGAAATGCCTCATGACGGCAGCCTGTTGCAGGCGACGGTAGTCTTTCTGTTGGCAGTGGTGCTTCTGGTTCCTCTGGTCCAGCGCCTGAAGCTGGGCGCGGTGCCGGGTTATTTGCTCGCCGGCATCGTGATCGGCCCCTCGGTGCTGGGGCTGATCGACAATCCTCACAACGTCGCACGGCTCTCGGAGATGGGGGTCGTGATGCTCTTGTTCATCATCGGCCTCGAGCTGTCGCCGCGTAAATTGTGGACGATGCGCAAGTCGCTGTTCGGCGTTGGCTCGTTGCAGGTGGGCCTGACGGCGCTGGTGCTGGGGGTGATGGCCTTTGTGCTGTTCGGCCAGTCGCCCGCTGCGGCGGTAGTGCTCGGCGTGGGCCTGGCGCTGTCGTCCACCGCGTTTGGCCTGCAGGTATTGGCCGAGCGCAAGGACCTGAACAAGCCCCACGGGCGCCTGGCGGTGGGCATTCTGCTGTTCCAGGACATCGCTGCCATTCCGCTGATTGCCGTGGTGCCGTTGCTGGCCGGTGGCGCCACGCCCACGGCCGAAGGCACACGACCGTTGCTGGCGGTGGCGATCGGTATCGGCATCGTGATCATCGGCGGGCGTTATCTACTGCAGCCGGTGTTTCTCTGGGTAGCCAAGTCGGGGCTGCATGAGCTTTCCACCGCCACCGCGCTGCTGGTGGTGCTGGGGACGGCCTGGGTGATGGAGCAAGTGGGTGTGTCCATGGCGCTGGGGGCCTTCCTGGCCGGGGTGCTGATGGCCGAATCGCCGTTTCGCCATGAACTCGAATCCCAGATCGAACCGCTCAAGGGCCTGCTGCTGGGGCTGTTCTTTGTCGGCGTGGGCATGACCGCCGACCTGCGGCTGTTGCTGGGCATGCCTCTGCAAGTGTTGGCGCTGACCCTGTTGCTGGTGGGCATCAAGCTGCCGGTGCTGTTTGGGCTGGGCCGCTGGACCGGGGGGCTGAGCCGTGCCCAGGCGCTGTGCCTGGCGGTGGTGCTGGCGTCGGGGGGCGAATTCGCCTTTGTGGTGTTCAAGCTGGCGCTGGATCACCAGTTGCTGGCGCAGCAGGTGCACGACCTCTTGGTGTTGGCCATCACCTTGTCGATGGCGGTGGTGCCGCTGGTGATGATGGTGCTGGCGCGTCAACTGCGTGAAGCGCGACCTGTGGCCCCCACGTCGCTGCCGCCGGTAGAGGTGGATCAGGCACCGCAGGTCGTGGTGGCAGGCATGGGCCGCATGGGCCGCGCCATCGCCCGGATGCTGCACGCCGAAGGTGTGCGCTTGGTGGCATTGGATACCTCTATCGAAACCTTCGGGCGCTATGCCGACAAGCAGGGGCCGCCAGTGTTCTATGGCGACCCGTCGCGCTCGCAGATTCTGCGTGCCGCCAAGGTCGGTGAGGCTGAATTGGTGATCGTGGCCGCCGACGATCCGCAGGTCAATCTCAAGACCGTGGACCTGCTGGCCCAGCAGTACCCGCACACCCCGGTCATCGCCTCGGTGCGCGACCATAAAGATGTCCTGCGCCTGCTCGAGCTTGGGGCCAGCCCGGTTCGCGAAACCTTCCATTCCAGCCTTGAAATGGCCCGTCGCGCGTTCATCGCCCTGGGCCAGGACGAAGCCCAGGCCGCCGCCTGGGTGCGGCGTTACCAACGCCAGGAGGCGGATTGGTTGCTGGCGCTGTACCGGCAGGAAACGCCCGGCGAAGGGCGCGAGGACGAAGACGGCTCGGCTGGCGACCACCGACCGCAGGTTTGACGACTTGAATCGCGCCAACCGGCGCGCCGACTGTTCGACCCGCCCAAGGCGGCCCGGAGGTGACTCATGCAGCCGAGTTTCAAGCTGGACAGCGCCCTGTCGCGGGGCTTGCTCGATGTGCTCATCAAGGCAGGGCTGGTGGCGGGGCTGGTGATTTTCGCCTTCCAGGTCTTCCAGCCCTTTCTCGAGCTGATGCTCTGGGCCGTGATCCTCGCGGTCACCCTGTACCCGTTGCAGCAACGGGTCAAGCGTGCCAGCGGCCTGAAGGACGGCCATGCCGCGACGCTGGTGGTGCTGTTGGTCCTGCTGGTGCTTCTGGTGCCGATCTACCTGGTGGTGATGTCCCTCGGCCAGTCGGTCGAGAGCCTGGTGGCGCTGCTCAAGAGCGGTGCGTGGAGCGTCCCGGCACCGCCGGAGTCGGTCGCCACCTGGCCGCTGATAGGGCCACGGGTGTATGCCCTTTGGCTGTCGGCCTCCGAAAGCCTGAGCGGTGTGCTGAACAACCTGATGCCGTACCTCAAGGATGCCGGTCGGATCATGCTCGGAGCCATCGCCAGTGCCGGCGGCGCGTTCTTGCTGTTCATCGCGGCGATCATCATCTCGGGGGTGATCATGGCCTTCGGCGAGCGCGGTGAGTGGGCCGCGCAGCGCATCGCTATGCGGGTTTCCGGGGAAACCCAGGGCAAGCCCATCGCCAGGCTGTGCACCGCCACCATCCGCGCGGTGGCTCAGGGCGTGATCGGCATCGCTTTCATCCAGATGCTGCTGATCGGCGTAGGCTTCGTGATCAAGGGCGTGCCGGGCGCGGGCATCCTGGCCATCGCCATCCTGATGCTGGGCATTGCTCAAGCACCTGCGACGCTGATCACGCTGCCGGTGATCGCCTACATCTTCAGCACCGAAGGCTTCACGGTCGGCACCATCGTTTTTGCCATCTACACCTTCGTCGCCGGGCTGGCCGACAACGTGCTCAAGCCCTTGCTGCTGGGGCGCGGCGTGGATGTGCCGATGCCGGTGGTGCTGATCGGAGCCTTGGGCGGCATGGTGGTCAAGGGCATCATCGGCCTGTTCATCGGCCCGGTGATCCTGGCGGTGACCTACAACCTGTTCTGGCAGTGGGTGGCGCAGCAAGTGCCCGAAACGCGTGCCGACAAGACGTACTGAACCAGGGCGCGCCATGGTCAAACGTGTCTTTTGTTGCGCGCTGAGCCTGGTCGCCTTGGGCGGTTGCACCCAGGTCGGCCCGGACTTCAAACCCGTGCCCACGCCCTGGCTGGATACCTGGAGCACCCCTTCGCTGGGGCAGGCAACCCGGCCGGCGGCGACGCCAGACCTGCGCCAGTGGTGGGCGGTGTTCGCCGACCCGACGCTCGATGCACTGATCGCCGAAGCCGATGCGCACAACACCGACCTGCGCGTGGCTGGGCTGCGCATCGCCGAGGCGCGTGCGCAACTAGCCATCGCCCAGACCGGGCGCTACCCCCAGGTGCAGCAGTTGCGCGGGGAAAGCCTCTATCTGAAGCAGGACCAGTCCGGCACTCCCACCGCCCGGGACTCGGTGTTCTGGCAATCCAGCCTGGGCTTCGACATTGCCTGGGAGGTCGACTTCTGGGGGCGCTTCAGCCGCGCCATCGAATCGGCCGATGCGCTGTACTTCGCCTCCGAGGCCAACTACGCCGATGCCATGGTGCTGTTGCGCGCGCAGGTGGCGGACAGCTATTTCAGCCTGCGCACCGTCGAGGCCCGCCTGGACATCGCCCACGAGAACGCCCTGCGCCAGGCGCGCAGCCTGCAGATCACCGAACGGCTGTTCCGTCATGGCGAGAACGACGAGCTCGACTGGCAGCAGGCCCGCACCCAGTACCTGGCCACCCAGGCCAGCATCCCGGAACTTGAGAACCAGCTCAACGCCCTGCGCAACGTGCTGTGCGCACTACTGGGCCGGCCGCCCGGGCCATTGCCTGAACTGGCGAGCGGTCGCGGGCAGTTGCCGGTGCCCGACCGGGCGATCCTGCAGGAGGTGCCGGCGAGCCTGTTGCAGCGTCGTCCGGACATCCGCGCCGCCGAGCAGGCGGTGGCGGCGCAGTCGGCCCTGGTGGGCGTGGCCGAGGCCGACCTGTATCCGTCGTTGAGCCTGTTGGGCAGCATCGGCTGGACGTTCGTCTCGGCCAGCCACCTGCCTGACAGCTTCCAGCTCGCCGCCGGCCCCAGCCTGATCTGGAGCCCGTTCGACTACGGCCGGCGCAAGAATGCCGTGCGCGTGGAGGATGCGCGCCTTCAGCAGTTGATCGAGTTGTACCAGCGGGATGTACGCGAGGCCGCCCGGGAGGCCGATGACGCAGCCAGCGGGCTGGTGCGCTCGTTGCAAAGTGCCGAGGTTCGCCAGCAAGCCTCCCAGGCCGCGCAACGCTCGTTGGACCTGGCCTCCTCGCAGTACCGCGAAGGCTTCGCCGATTTTCAGCGGGTGCTCGATGCCCAGCAACTGTTGCTGCAACAGCAGGACAGCTATCTGGTCAGCCGCGGCAATGCGGTCGGCAGCCTGGTGACCCTGTACAAAGCCCTCGGCGGTGGCTGGGACCCGCGCCGCGCTCCCATCGACGCTGACACCCGCCAACACATGCAACAACGCACCGACTGGGGGGATCTGCTCGACAACCCCGTCCCAGCCAGCCACGACACAGGTGAGCCGAAATGAGCGATGCCCCAGCCCCTTCGCCCACACCCGCCAAGCCCGACCGGGGCATGCGTTGGATACTGCTGTTGATCGCCGTGAGTCTGCTCTGGTACCTGCTCGCCGACCGTTTCACCCCTTACACCCAGCAGGCCCGGCTGCAGGCCTATGTAGTGCCGGTCAGTGCCGAGGTGGCCGGGCAGGTGAAGCGGGTGGCGGTGGGCAACAACCAGGAGGTGCGCAAGGGCGAGGTGCTGTTCGAGCTGGACCAGGCGCAATACCGCATCGCCCTGGCCCGGGCCGAGGCCGAACTCGACACGGTGCGCCGTCAGATCGGTGCCCATACCGCCGGTATCGATGCCGCCCAGGCTTCGCTGGCCGCCGCCCAGGCCAATGAACGCAAGGCGCGCCAGGACGCCGAGCGCCTGACGCGCCTGTACCAGGAGGACCCTGGCACGGTGTCCGTGCGGCGCCTGGAAGGGGCTCAGGCCAGCCGGGAGCAGGCCAGCAGCCAAGTGGCCGCAGCCCGCGCCGAAGTCGAGCGCGCGCGCGAACAGCAGGGCGGGCAGGAGGCGGACAACGCCCAGGTGCGCAGCGCACTGGCCAACGTCGAGAAGGCCCGGTTGGACCTGGCCCGCACCGAAGTGCGCGCCGATGCCAATGGCTTGATCACCGACCTGCGCACCGATGTCGGCCACTATGTCGGCGCCGGCAGCCCGGTGATGACCCTGATCCCCATCCACGACCTGTGGATCAGCGCCGACATGACCGAAAACAACCTGGGCCACCTGCGCCCAGGCACGCCGGTGCTGGTGGTGCTCGATGCCTTGCCCGGCGAGTTGTTGCGCGGGCGGGTGCGCAGCATCGGCTATGGCGTAAGCGTTGGCCAGAGCCCGCCGCCAGGCTCGCTGCCCCAGATACAGAACAGCCGCGAGTGGCTGCGTTCAGCGCAACGTTTTCCGGTGATCGTCGAGCTGGAGCGCGATGATCGGCTGAGCGTGAGCAACCTGCGGGTTGGCGGCCAGGCCGAGATCATGGCGCTGCCGGGGGAGGGCAACCCGCTGAACCTGCTGGGCCGGGTATTCATGTGGGTGATGAGCTGGTTGTCCTATGCCTATTGAACTGCGTCGCCTGCGGGCGCTGCGCCTGGCCTGGGGCACCGCGCTGTGCCTGGCGGCGAGCTTCGGCCTGGGCATGCCGGTGCCGATCCTGGCGCCGGTGTTCGCCGTGCTGTTGCTGGCCATGCGCAGCCAGGCCCTGGGGCTGCGTGCGGCGCCGGTGCTGGCGCTGTTGGTGCTGCTCAGTTGTGGCAGCGGCCTGTTGCTGATTCCGCTGCTGCGCCATGCGCCGGTGAGCGGGGTCCTGCTGGTGGGCGTTGGCCTGTTCGCGGTGTTCCGCTATGCCTTGCGCGGCGGCAATGGGTTGTTGGCGAACTTGCTGGTGGTTGGCCTGACCATGATCGCCGCGGCAGGTACCAGCGACTTCACATTGGCCTTGTCAGTGGTCGAAGCCTTGGCCAAGGGCATGCTGCTGGCCGTTGTCGGCTGCGCCGTGGTCCATGTGTTGTTCCCTGAACCTGCGGATGCGGCCAGTGCGCAGGCCAAGGCGCCTGAAAGTCCCGAGGCAGTCAACTGGATCGCTCTGCGCGCGACGTTGATCGTCATGCCGGCGTTTCTGCTGGCATTGATCGCACCGGATCGCTTCATGCCGCTGATCATGAAGGCGGTCAGCCTCGGCCAACAGGCCGACCAGACCGATGCCCGCCAGGCTGCGCGTGAACTGATCGGCTCGACGTTGCTGGCCGGTGTGCTGGCGATCTTGCTGTGGAGTGCGCTCAGCCTGTTCGTCCACCTGTGGATGTTCTTCTTGTGGGGGCTGTTGTTCGCCCTGTGGCAGGCCCGGCGGCTCTATGCAGTGGTGGCCAGCCGGCATGGCCCGGCGTTCTGGGTCAGTTGCCTGACGACGATGCTGATCCTGCTGGGGCAATCGGTGCAGGACAGCGTGGCGGGCCAGGACGTGTACCGCGCGTTCGCAGTGCGCATGGCGCTGTTCCTGGCAGTTTCGCTGTATGCCAGTGCCATGCTGGTGTGGATCGACGGTCGGCGTGCGCGACGTGGTAAATCGCAGGTGCAGCGCTACCCTTGATGCACACCGATTTCATGCGGTAGACCGCGTACACGCGCAGCGCAGTCGCAGGCACTGTCGTATTCGGCTAGCCTGCCCGGTGCCAATCGGGCGGGTGAAACCGGGAGTACACTGATGCGCGTGCAGGATGCGGACCTCAAGTCCCTGAGGATCTTCGAGACAGTGGTCAAGTGTGGCGGGTTCTCCGCCGCGCAGCCGGCGCTGAACATCAGCGTGTCGGCGATCAGCGAGCAGATGAGCCTGCTGGAGACCCGCCTGGGCGTGAGGCTCTGCGAGCGCGGTCGCTCGGGGTTTCGCCTGACCGATGAGGGCCAGGTGCTGTACGAGGCGGCGCAGCGCATGCTGACGGCGGTCGAGACGTTCTCCATGGAAGCCGCCACCCTGCGCCGGCAGTTGAGCGGGGCACTGCGGGTGGGGGTGATCGATGCCACCCTGACCGACCCGAGCAGCCCACTGACCTTGGCCATTCGCCGGTTTGGCCAGATGGCGCCGCAGGTCCACCTGCAGATCCACATCGACACCCCCAATGCGCTGGAACAGCGGGTCATGGACGGTCGCCTGCACCTGGCGGTCGGCCCGTTCCCCAGCCGCTTGCCGGGGCTGGACTACACGCCGTTGTACACCGAAGCCCACGGGCTGTTCTGTTCGCGCACCGACCCGCTGTTCGAGCAGGACGACGCCAGCATCACGCCGTTGTTGCTGAGCCAGGCGCGGCTGGCTGCGCGCACCTTCCTTGGCCGCTTCGACCTGGATCAACTCCAGGTGGAGCGGGCCGCTGGCAGCGTGGACAACGTCGAGGCGCGGGCGATGATGATCATCTCTGGCCAATACATCGGTTTCCTGCCGCTGCACTACGCCCAGCCCTGGGTCGACAAGGGCGAAATACGCAGGCTGTGTCCTGGGCAGTTCGCCTCTGATCTGTGCGTTGACGTCATCCTGCGCCATGGCATCAGCCCGCCGCGCACCGTCGAGGCCTTCCAACAGCAATTGCTCGAATGCGCGGGGTTGAACCCATCGGGGGCGATGCTTCGGGAATTGCCGAAGTCAACTTCTTGAACTGGCTATTTTTCCGAAGTATTGGCTTCTCTAGAGTCAGGGGCGAGACAACACAGCCAACCTGATGATTGCCTGACGGCCCGGCACTGGGGCCAGACTGGCAAAGGGAGCAATGCCATGTCCGACCTCAATACCCCGATTTCCCTTGGCTCGCACCTGTCGGTGCAGCCGTTTCGCCAGCGCCGCCTGGGCCACCAGGTGTTCGTCGGTGGCGTCCTGCCGGTGGACGTCACCGGCAGACTTATGGGCGCAGGCGACATCGAAGCCCAGACCCACGCGGTGTTTCGCAATCTCAAGGCCGCCCTGCACGCCGCTGGCCTGGAAATGGCCGACCTGGTGCGCCTGAATACCTACTACGTCTTTGAGGGCGACGAGGCCCAGGCCACGGTCTACTGGGAGAAGATGACCCGCGTGCGCCTGCAGTACTTCCCGGATCCAGGCCCGGCAGCCACGGCCGTGCGTGTGCGTGGCATGGCCTGCTCTGGCGCGCTGATCCAGCTCGAAGCCGAGGCGCTGGCCGTGCCGGCCACGCAACGCCAGCGGATCATGCCGGCCAAGAGCTGGGACTGGAGCATTCCGGTGCCGTTGTCCCAGGGCTGGAAGGCGGGTCGCCAGGTGTGGGTCGGTGGCCAGGTTTCGGCGGACATGAGCGGTAAGGCGGTGGCCCTGGGGGACTTGGCGGGGCAAACCCACAACGTGCTTGAGCACATCCGCCATGTGCTGCTCGATGCCGGCTCAAGCTTTGCCGACCTGACCCAGCTCAAGGTCTGCTACCTGCACGACGGCGACCAGGCCGCCGCCCAGGCAAGGCTCGAGCAGATCCTGGAGGATGTGCGCACGGCCTGTGGTGAACCGCTGCCGCCCGTCACTGCCTTTGGCGTCAACCTGCTCTATGAAGGCCTGTTGCTGGAAATCGACGCCACCGCCCAGGTGGGCGTAGCCCATGACGACGGCGGTGACGGCGGCACGCAAGTGCGTCGTTGTGGCCCGAGCATCCAGGTTGCCGGTCAGAGTGCCGGGCAGGCCGGGATCGAGCAGGCAGCCGATGAGGCGCTGTCGCGCGTGGCCGATCAGTTGCGCAAGGTGGGCAGCTCGCCTCAAGCGATGGGTCATCTGCATGTGCTGGTGGCCGGCGATGAGGCCGACCGCCAACCCGACCGCGTCCTGTCGCTGTTCACCGAGGCCCTGGGCAGACTGTGTGGTGAGTCCGTGCCGCCGTTTACCGTGGTCAGGGTCAACGGGCTGCCCGATGGCGCCTCGATCCAGGTGGATGCGGTCGCTGTCGAGCTGGGTAACCCTGACGCGTCGAGGCAGCCATGAACGCCTGCGAACAGGCGATCGAGCTGACCCGCAAGCTCGTGGCCTTCGACACGACCAATCCGCCGGGCAATGAGCAACCTTGTGCCGCGTTCCTGGCCCAGTTGCTGATCGAGGCGGGCTTTGCCGTCACTCTGCACGAGCTGTCGCCGGGGCGCGCCAGCCTGGTGGCCTACCTGGGGAACGGCCAGGGGCGGCCGCTGTGCTTTACCGGGCATCTGGATACCGTGCCGCTGGGCAAGGCGCCCTGGTCGGTCGACCCGTTCGCCGGGGAAATCCGCGAGGGCCGGTTGTACGGGCGCGGCAGCAGCGACATGAAGGCAGGGGTCGCGGCGTTCATCAGTGCGGCCTTGCAGGAGCGTGCGCTGATCGCTCAACGCGCAGGTGTCGTGCTGGTGCTGACCGCGAGCGAAGAGACCGGCTGCCAAGGCGCGGCGGCGTTGGTACGCGATGGCGTGGATCAGCACCGCGCCGGGGCGATCATCGTGGGTGAGATGACAGCGAACTATCCCTTGATCGGTCACAAGGGCGCGCTTTGGCTCAAGCTGACGGCCCGGGGCAAGAGCGCCCATGGCTCGATGCCCGAGCAAGGCGATAACGCCCTGTACAAAGTGGGCCGTGCCCTGGGCAAGATCGAGCAGTACCAGGTCGCCTCGCCACCCCACCCTGTGCTGGGCGCGACCAGCATCAGCGCCGGGACGTTGCACGCGGGCAGCAGCATCAACGTGGTGCCGGACCTGGCAGAGCTGTGCGTCGACATTCGCAGCTTGCCCGGCACTTCCCATGCCGATGCCCGTGCCGCGTTGCTGGACACCTTGCAGCCGGATATCACCCAGGTCGACGCGGTGCTGGATCTGCCGGCTGTCTTCACCGACCTCGGCGATCCCTGGATCGCGACGGTCTACCGCCTCACCGAACAGGAGACCGGCGTACGCCCCGAACCGCGGGGCGCGAGCTACTTCACCGACGCCTGCGCGTTGCAGCACGCCCACCCGGGTGTGCCCATCGTGATCCTCGGCCCAGGCACGCCGCACATGGCGCACCAGACCGACGAGTATTGCGAAGTCGCCCGCATCGAGGAGGCCGTGCGCCTGTATCGGCGCTTGATCGTCGATTGGTGTGAGGAGGGCACCTGAGGCCGCACCACCCACGCACTTCTATGACCGGCTGCGGACGCTGTTCATCCGCAGCCAAAGGCACACAACAAGATCAATACAGCCGAATAGAAAGGTAACCCATGAAAATTTCCTCAAACGCGAACCCGGCCCTCCCGGATGGCCAGGTTCGCACCCGCAAGGACACCCTGCTGATCGTGGTCAGCGTGGTGTCGATCTTCCTCACAGTGTTTGCCCTGGCCGCTTTCCCCGCGCGCTCCGAGCAGGTCGCCAGCCAGTTGTTCCAGGGCGCCACGGACTTGCTGGCGGCGCCGGTGCTGCTGGTGTTCCTGGCGTTCGTCGTAGGGTCGCTGTTCATCATCTTCAGCAAGTACGGCAACGTTCGCCTGGGCAGTGGCAAGCCGCAGTTCAAGACCCTGCCGTGGGTGTTCATGTTCATCTGTGCAGGGCTCAGTTCAGCGACCCTGTATTGGGGGCTGGTGGAGTGGGCGTTCTACTACAACACGCCGGGGCTGAACATTGCCGCGCGCAGCCCCGAGGCGTTGGACATGAGCATTGCCTACGCCTTCTTCCACTGGGGCTTCGGCACCTGGGCGTGCTATGCCGTCGGGGGCATGGCCATGGCCTATTACTACCACGTGCGCAAGCATGACAAGCTGAGCCTGGCCGGCATCATCGAGGTGGTGACCGGGTTCAGGGCCAGCGGGCCGATCGGTCGCCTGATCGACATCATCTTCTTGATTGGCACGTTCGGCGGGCTGACGGTGACCATGGTGGTGACCACCCAGACCTTCTCCAACAGCTTGTCCAACCTCACCGGCCTGCCCAATACCTTTGCGATGCAGGCGGGCATCGTGCTGGTGATCACCAGTATCTTCTCCCTGAGTTCCTACATCGGCCTGGAAGGCGGTATGCAGCGCCTGGCCAGCATGGTCTGCTGGGGCGCGCTGTTCTGCGCCCTGGCGGTGCTGGTGGTGGGGCCGACGGGGTTCATCGTCAAGAACACGGTCAACGGCGTCGGCCTGATGTTCTCCAACTTCCTGCACATGAGTTTGTTCACCGACCCGGCCGGCGACGGGGAGTTCACCCGCAACTGGACGGTGTTCTACTGGTTCTGGGCGATTTCCTATACCCCGGCCGTGTCGATCTTCGTGGCGCGCGTGTCCCGCGGGCGGACCTTGAAGGAAGTGGCTGCGGCCCTGTTGCTCGGCGGCAGTGTGAGTTGCTGGGCGATCTTCGGCAGCCTCAGTGGCTATGGCATCGACCAGTTGCTCAAGGGCGTGCTGGATGTGCCAGCCGTGGTCGCCAACCAGGGCGGTGAGGTGGCCATCACCCAGTTGCTCAATGGCTTTCCGATGTCGGGCCTGGCCACGGCGTTCTACTTGTTCGTGATGGTGATCTTCCTGGCCTCGCACATCGATGCCTCGGCTTATACCGTCGCGGCGGCCACCACCCGCAATCTGCCGGAAGGCCGCGACCCTTCGCCGTTCCTGCGCCTGTTCTGGTGCGTGATGCTGGCGCTGGTGCCGCTGACCATGATCGCCAATCACCTGTCCCTGAAAACGGTGAAGACCTCGGTCATCCTCACCTCCATTCCGTTCTTCTTCCTGCTGCTGGTGATGGCCTACGGGTTCGTCCGCTGGCTGTACCGGGACTACCGCCATCGCAGTGTCGAGGACATCGAAGCCGAGGCTCGGCAGTTGGGGGGCGAGGGTGCGGATGTAGCGGGGGAGGTGGGTGTGAAGTGGAAGGATGAAGCGATCGTCTGATGTTGCACCCACGGGCCGCTGCGCGGCCCGTAAGGGCAGGGTCAGGCGGATTGATAGCGTTCCAATGTAGCGAAATCGTTCCGTCAGACGTGAGCGTACGGTTCATGACGCCTGCGCACGATTGCTCCGCGCGCAAACGCGCTTTTCCTGGAGCGACTTCATTACATGCCGAACGCGACGGATCCCCCTGGAATGGGCGTTCCAGGGGCTTTTTTTGTCTGGCACAGACCTTGCTCCGGGGGTTGTGTCCAGCCGGGCAAGGCAATGGGTACCTGGCTGAGGCGTTTGAACTTGTGACGTTATAAAAATAATTCGACTTACAAGGTGAAAACGATGAACAACTCGCCGCTGGGTGTCAGCCCGCCTGACCAACAAGCGCACGAACTGCAACGCAACCTCTCCAACCGTCATATCCAATTGATCGCCATTGGCGGCGCCATCGGCACGGGCCTGTTCATGGGTTCGGGCAAGACCATCAGCCTGGCCGGGCCGTCGATCATCTTCGTCTACATGATCATCGGCTTCATGCTGTTCTTCGTCATGCGGGCGATGGGCGAGCTGCTGTTATCGAACTTGAAATACAAGTCCTTCATTGATTTCGCCCACGACCTGCTCGGGCCCTGGGCCGGGTACTTCACCGGCTGGACGTACTGGTTCTGCTGGATCGTGACCGGTATCGCCGACGTCATTGCCATCTCCGCCTATTCGCAGTTCTGGTTCCCGGATATCCCGCAATGGGCGCCGGCGCTGGGCTGCGTGGGGCTGTTGCTGTCGCTCAACCTGATGACCGTGAAGATGTTCGGCGAGCTGGAGTTCTGGTTTGCCATGATCAAGATCGTGGCGATCTGCGCCTTGGTCTGCACCGGCTTCTACATGGTGGCCACGGCCTATCAGTCCTCCACCGGTAGCGTGGCGTCGCTGGCCAACCTGTGGAATGACCAGGGGATGTTCCCTCACGGTGTAATGGGCTTCTTCGCCGGCTTCCAGATCGCTGTGTTCGCCTTTGTCGGTATCGAGCTGGTCGGCACCACTGCGGCGGAAACCAAGAACCCGGAGCGCAACCTGCCACGGGCGATCAACTCGATCCCGCTGCGCATCATCGTCTTCTATGTGCTGGCCCTGATCGCCATCATGGCTGTCACGCCCTGGCGTGATGTGGTGCCGAGCAAGAGCCCATTCGTCGAGCTGTTCGTCCTGGCCGGCCTGCCGGCGGCGGCGGGGATCATCAACTTCGTGGTGCTGACCTCGGCGGCCTCGTCGGCCAACAGTGGTGTGTTCTCCACCAGCCGCATGCTCTACGGCCTGGCGGTGGACGGCGATGCACCGAGCAAGTTCAGTGCACTGTCCAAACGGGCGGTGCCGTCCAACGGCTTGATCTTCTCCTGCACCTGCCTGCTGGGCGGGGCGCTGCTGATCTACCTGGTGCCGAACATGCTTGAGGCGTTCACCTTGATCACCACGGTGTCGGCAATCCTGTTCATGTGCGTGTGGTCGGTGATCCTGCTGTCCTACCTGGCCTACCGCAAGAAGCGCGACGACCTGCACCGCGCCTCGATCTACAAGATGCCCGGCGGCACCACCATGGCCTGGGCGTGCCTGGTGTTCTTCGCCTTCATCACCGCTTTGCTGGCCCTGGAGGATGATACCCGCCAGGCGCTGTACTTCGTGCCGGTGTGGTTCGTGGTGATGGGGCTGTCCTATCGCTCGATCCGCCGCAAGAAGGCTCAGGCTGTGCAGCTTTCCTACGAAGTGGACTGAACCTCGGCGCCACTTCGGTTACCCCAGGGGGGCTGCATTTGCGTGCGGTCCCCTTTTGTCTTTTCAAGAAAAGGGACCCGCGATGCGCATTCACGTGACCTTCATCGACCGCGTCGGCATCACTCAGGAGATCCTGGCCCTGCTGGGCTCACGCAACCTCAACCTGGACGCGGTGGAGATGATCCCGCCCAACGTCTACATCGATGCGCCAGCGCTGTCCCAGGCCGTGCTGGATGAACTGCACGATGCCTTGCTGAGGGTGGTGGGCGTGCAGGCGGTGGAGCTGGTGGACTTTCTGCCAGGCCAGCGCCGACGCCTGCAATTGGAGGCGTTGCTCGCGGCCATGAGCGATCCGGTGCTGGCGGTGGACCCCAACGGCCACGTGCTGCTGGCCACGCCCACGCTGGTCAGGTTGCTGGGGCGTGAGCCTGCCGGCGAGCCGCTGTCGAACCTGTTCACCGAGCCGCATCTAGCACAGAACTTGATCGACAAGGGCTTTCGCCTGCCGATGTGCGAGGTGAGCTTTCAGGGCCAGGCGTTGTTGCTGGAGGCCACGCCCATCAGTGGCGGCGCCGATGCATTGGTAGGCGGTTTGCTCACGTTGTATCCGCCCAGCCGCATCGGCGAGCGCCTGGCCTCGTTGCTGCACGATCCAGGCGAGGGGCTGGACGCCCTGCTGGGCGAGTCGCCAGCGCTCAAGTACCTCAAGACCCGCTTGCACAAGGTCGCCAGCCTGGATGCGCCGATTCTGATCCAGGGCGAGACCGGCACCGGCAAGGAGCTGGTGGCTCGCGCCTGTCATGCGTTGAGCAACCGGCGTGAGGCGTCCTTCCTGGCCCTGAACTGCGCCGCATTGCCCGAGAGCCTGGCTGAAAGCGAGCTGTTCGGTTACTCCGCCGGCGCCTTCACCGGGGCCCAGCGTGGTGGCAAGCCAGGCCTGCTGGAGCTGGCCGATGGCGGTACGGTGTTTCTCGATGAGGTGGGCGAGATGTCGCCCTACCTGCAGGCCAAGCTGCTGCGCTTTCTCAATGACGGAAGCTTCCGCCGCGTCGGTGGCGGGGGCGAGGTGCGGGTGAATGTCCGCGTGCTGTGCGCCACCCACCGCAACCTGGAAAGCATGGTGGTCGAAGGCGGTTTTCGCGAAGACCTCTACTACCGGCTCAACGTGCTCAATTTGGTGGTGCCGCCGCTGCGTGAGCGTGGCACCGATATCCTGCTGCTGGCCGAGCACTTTTTGCACCAGGCCTGCGCGCAGATCCAGCGCTCGCCGTGTCGGCTGGCGCTGACCACTCATCCGCTGCTGCTGGGCAATCGCTGGTCGGGCAACATCCGCCAGTTGCAGAACGTGATCTTCCGCGCCGCGGCGATCAGCGAAGGGGAGGTGATCGACTGCGATGACCTGGAGCTGGCAGGGACGGCGCTCAGCAGCCAGCAGGGCGATGTGATGGAGGTCACCAGCCTGGAAGCCGCGGTGCAGGGCTTCGAGAAATCGCTGTTGGAGAAGTTCTACGCGGCCTATCCCTCGACCCGCCAGTTGGCGGCGCGCTTGCAGACCTCGCACACCGCGGTCGGGCAGCGTCTGCGCAAGTATGGGATTTCCAATCGCGCGTCTTGAAGCGGGCGGTTCGATTTCGCTCCACTGGAGCGGATTTGCTCCGCGTGTCCGTACGCCGTGCTTTACAAGGGATGGACCCAGCCGCGCTACTGCAAGCCTTGCGACCTGGAGCGATTACGCTCCAGGGTGAATACCGCAGAAAACGCCTGAAAATTCCGTAATCCATTGAAAATAAAGAAATTTATAGAGTTGGCATCACCCTTGCTCTTGTAGAAATCAGGTCCTGCAACCAGGGCCCATCCAATAACAAGAGGAAGATCCATGAGCACGTTGCGTTTTACCCCCGAACACGAATGGCTGCGCCTGGAAGCGACCGGCGAACTGACTGTCGGCATCACCGCCTACGCCCAGCAGGCCTTGGGCGATGTGGTGTTCGTGCAGTTGCCGGAGCCGGGCCAGTACGGCGAGGGGAATGAAGTCGCGGTGCTGGAGTCGGTCAAGGCCGCCAGCAACATCACCATGCCGCTCAACGGCCAGGTGGTGGCGGTCAACCAGGCACTGGCCGACGACCCTGAGCTGGTCAACGCCTCGCCCATGGAAGACGGCTGGTTCTTCCGCATCCAGGCGGACAACCTGGCGGACCTCGACACCTTGATGGACCAGGACGGCTACGACCGCTTCCTGGCCGACAACGGCTGAGCCAGGGGGCGCCATGAGTACAGCACCGATTGCCCTGGGCACGGACAACAGCTTCATCGCCCGTCACATCGGCCCAAGCGAGGTCGACATCGAGGCCATGCTGGCGCTGACCGGCCATGGCTCGATCGAGGCCCTGATCGACAGCGTCATCCCCAACAGCATCAAGGGCACCAGTGTGCTCGCGCTGACCCGGGGGCAGGGCGAAAGCGAGGCCTTGGCTGCGATCAAGGCCATCGCCGCGAAAAACCAGCTGTTTCGCAACCACATCGGCCAGGGCTATTACCCGTGCCATACCCCGGCGCCCATCCTGCGCAACCTGCTGGAGAATCCGGCCTGGTACACCGCCTACACACCGTACCAGCCGGAAATCTCCCAAGGCCGCCTGGAAGCGCTGCTGAACTTCCAGACCCTGATCGTCGATCTGACCGGCATGGAGATCGCCAACGCCTCCCTGCTCGATGAGGCCACCGCCGCAGCCGAGGCCATGACCTTCTGCAAGCGTCTGGCCAAGAACAAGGCCCCGGCGTTCTTCGTCTCCAATGCCTGCCACCCACAGACCCTCGATGTGGTGCGCACCCGCGCCGAGCCATTGGGTATCGAAGTGGTGGTGGGTGATGAAGCACAACTGCAAGGGCAAAGCCTGGAGGCTTACTTCGGCCTGCTGCTGCAATACCCGGCCAGCACCGGCGCCATCGGCGATCACCGGGCCCTGGTGGAGCGCGCCCATGACGCGGGCGCCTTGGTGGCGGTGGCGGCCGACCTGCTGGCGCTGACCCTGCTCACCCCGCCGGGTGAATTCGGTGCCGACGTGGTGTTCGGCAGTGCCCAACGCTTCGGCGTACCCCTGGGCTTCGGTGGGCCGCACGCGGCGTTCTTCGCCACCCGCGATGCCTTCAAGCGCGACATGCCGGGCCGTCTGGTGGGGCTGTCCATCGACCGCTTCGGCAAGCCGGCCCTGCGCCTGGCCATGCAGACCCGCGAGCAACACATCCGCCGCGAGAAGGCCACCAGCAACATCTGTACGGCGCAGGTCCTGTTGGCCAACATCGCCAGCATGTATGCGGTCTACCACGGCCCGGAAGGCCTGACGCAGATCGCCCGGCGTGTGCACCGCCTGACCTCGATCCTGGTGCAGGGCTTGCGCCAGCTGGGGCATTCGGTGGAGCAGTCGCACTTCTTCGACACCGTCAGCGTGGTGACCGCGCGCCCCGTGGGTGAGGTCTTGGCCGCTGCCAATGCCCAGCGCCTGAACCTGCGTCCGATCGATTCGGTGCGTGTGGGGCTGTCGCTGGATGAAACCTGCGAGCAGCAGAGCGTCGAGGCCCTGTGGCAGGTGTTCGCGGCGCCGGGCCAGGCCCTGCCGGACTTCGCCGCGCTGGCGGCCTGCGGCATGGATTGCCTGCCGGCACCGTTGCTGCGCGAGAGTGCATTCCTGCAGCACGAGGTGTTCAACCGCTACCACTGCGAAACCGAGCTGATGCGTTACCTGCGTCGCCTGGCCGACAAGGACCTGGCCCTGGACCGCAGCATGATCGCGCTGGGCTCGTGCACCATGAAGCTCAACGCCGCCAGCGAGATGATGCCGATCACCTGGCCGGAGTTCGGCGCCCTGCATCCGTTCGCCCCGGCTGAGCAGGCCCAGGGCTACCGGCAACTGACCGACGAGCTGGAGGCCATGCTCTGCGCGGCGACCGGTTATGACGCCATGTCGTTGCAGCCCAACGCTGGCTCCCAGGGCGAGTACGCAGGCTTGTTGGCGATCCGCGCCTACCATGCCAGCCGTGGCGAATCCGGCCGCGACGTGTGCCTGATCCCATCGTCGGCCCATGGCACCAACCCGGCCACGGCGCAGATGGCTGGCATGCGCGTGGTGGTGGTCAACTGTGACGCGCGTGGCAACGTCGATGTGGCCGACCTGCAGAGCAAGGCTGAGCAGCACAAGGACCGCCTGGCTGCGTTGATGATCACCTACCCCTCGACCCATGGCGTGTTCGAGGACGGCATCACCCGCATCTGCGACATCATCCATGAGCACGGTGGCCAGGTGTACCTGGACGGCGCCAACATGAACGCCATGGTCGGGCTGTGCGCGCCCGGCAAGTTCGGCGGCGACGTCTCGCACCTGAACCTGCACAAGACCTTCTGCATTCCCCACGGTGGTGGCGGCCCAGGTGTCGGCCCGATCGGCGTCAAGGCGCACCTGGCGCCGTTCCTGCCGGGACATGGGCACATGGCGCGCAAGGACGGCGCAGTCAGCGCCGCGCCTTATGGCAGCGCCAGCATCTTGCCAATCACCTGGATGTACATCCGCATGATGGGCGGGGAAGGGCTCAAGCGCGCCTCGCAGGTGGCGATCCTCAGCGCCAACTACATCGCCCGGCGCCTGGAGGAGCACTACCCGGTGCTCTACACCGGCGAGAACGGCCTGGTGGCGCACGAGTGCATCCTCGACCTGCGCCCGCTCAAGGACAGCAGCGGTATCAGCGTCGAGGACGTGGCCAAGCGCCTGATCGACTTCGGCTTCCATGCCCCGACCATGTCCTTCCCGGTGGCCGGGACCTTGATGGTCGAGCCGACCGAGAGCGAGTCCAAGGATGAACTGGACCGCTTCTGCGAGGCGATGATCCGCATTCGCGAAGAGATCCGCGCGGTCGAGAACGGCACCCTGGACAAGCACGACAACCCGCTCAAGAACGCCCCGCACACGGCGGCGGAGCTGGTCGGCGAGTGGGCCCACGGCTATAGCCGGGAGTTGGCGGTGTACCCGCAGGATTCGCTGCGCGACAACAAATACTGGCCGCCGGTGGGACGCGTGGACAACGTCTATGGCGACCGCAACCTGGCCTGCGCCTGTCCACCGATGTCGATCTACCAGGACGCCTGATCGTCAGGGCTGCGCGCGCCCGGTGTGAGCGGATGCACCTGCGAATGCGAGGTTGGCCTGTCGGCCGCCTTCGCGGGTAAACCCGCTCCCACAGGGCCTGCGCCGCCAGAAAGTACACGAGCCTTTGCCTTTGCAGGATGTGTCTTCAACCATAACAACAAGGAAACACACACATGTTCCATAAAAGCCTGACGCTGTCCGATTTCGACCCTGCGCTGTTCGAGGCCATCGCCCGCGAGGCCAAACGCCAGGAAGACCACATCGAGCTGATCGCCTCGGAGAACTACACCAGCCCGCAGGTAATGCAGGCCCAAGGCACCGAGCTGACCAACAAGTACGCCGAAGGCTATCCGGGCAAGCGCTACTACGGCGGTTGCGAGTACGTGGACGTGGTCGAGCAACTGGCCATCGATCGGGCCAAGGCGCTGTTTGGTGCAGGGTACGCCAACGTTCAGCCGCACTCCGGCTCCCAGGCCAACGCTGCGGTGTACCTGGCCCTGTTGCAGCCCGGCGACACCCTGCTGGGCATGAGCCTGGCTCACGGCGGGCACCTGACCCACGGGGCCAAGGTGTCGTCTTCGGGCAAGCTGTACAACGCGGTGCAGTACGGCATCGACGCCAATGGCCTGATCGACTACGACGAGGTCGAGCGCCTGGCGCTCGAACATAAGCCGAAGATGATCGTTGCCGGCTTCTCGGCCTATTCCAAGACCCTGGACTTTGCCCGTTTTCGCGCCATCGCCGACAAAGTCGGTGCCTACCTGTTCGTCGACATGGCCCACGTCGCGGGCCTGGTGGCTGCGGGTGTGTACCCCAATCCACTGCCCTACGCCGATGTGGTCACCACCACCACCCATAAGACGCTGCGCGGTCCGCGTGGCGGTCTGATCCTGGCCAAGGCCGACCCGGAGCTTGAGAAAAAGCTCAACGCAGCGGTGTTCCCGGGAGGGCAGGGCGGCCCGTTGATGCATGTGATCGCGGCCAAGGCGGTGTGCTTCAAGGAAGCGCTGGCGCCTGAATTCAAGGCCTACCAGCAGCAGGTGGTCGCCAACGCCCAGGCCATGGCCGAGATCTTCATGCAGCGCGGCTTCGATGTGGTCTCCGGCGGCACCGACAATCACCTGTTCCTGGTCAGCCTGATCCGCCAGGGCATCACTGGCAAGGACGCCGATGCCGCCTTGGGCCGTGCGCATATCACGGTCAACAAGAACGCCGTGCCCAACGATCCACAATCGCCGTTCGTGACCTCTGGCCTGCGCCTGGGCACGCCGGCTGTCACCACCCGTGGCTTCCAGGCGCCGGAATGCCGCGCCCTGGCGTCGTGGATCTGCGACATCCTCGAGCACCTGGGCGATGCCGAGGTCGAGGCCCAGGTGGCCCGCCAGGTCGGCGAGCTGTGCGCGCGGTTCCCGGTCTATTCGGCCTGAGCCACCGTACTCGCCGCCGTGTGCCTGGAGGCGCGCGGCGGCTTGATCGACAACTTCATCGAATGCCAGGAGTCATCCGTGTCCAACGAACTACTACAAAAAACGCCGCTGCATGCCCTGCATCTGCAACTGGGCGCCCGCATGGTGCCGTTCGCCGGCTACGACATGCCGGTGCAGTACCCGCTGGGGGTGCTCAAGGAGCACCTGCACACCCGTGCACAGGCCGGCCTGTTCGACGTCTCGCACATGGGGCAGATCCGTCTGCATGGTGCCAACGCCGCCAAGGCCCTGGATACCTTGGTGCCGGTCGATATTGTCGACCTTCCGGTGGGCATGCAGCGCTATGCGCTGTTCACCGACGCCCAAGGCGGCATCCTCGATGACCTGATGGTGGCCAACGCCGGGGACTACCTGTTCCTGGTGGTCAACGCCGCGTGCAAGGCGCAGGATTTGCAGCACCTCAAGCAGCATCTGGAAGGGCTGTGCGAGGTCGAGTCGTTGTTCGACAGCCGCGCCTTGCTCGCCCTGCAGGGCCCGGCGGCCGCCACGGTGCTGGCGCGCCTGGCCCCTGAAGTCAAAACCATGACTTTCATGCAGTTCGCTCGCGTGCGGCTGTTAGGTGTCGACTGTTATGTCAGCCGCTCGGGCTACACCGGTGAGGACGGCTACGAGATCTCCGTGCCGACCCAGGACGCCCTGATGCTGGCCCGTTCGTTGCTCGCCGAGCCCGAAGTCGAGGCCATCGGCCTGGGCGCGCGTGACTCGCTGCGTCTGGAGGCCGGGCTGTGCCTGTATGGCCACGACATGGCCCAGCACACCACGCCGGTCGAGGCGAGTCTGAGCTGGGCGATTTCCAAGGCCCGCCGTGCCGACGGCGCGCGCCCGGGTGGCTTCCCCGGTGCTGAACGGATCCTCGCCCAGTTGCGCGATGGCGTGCCGAGCAAGCGGGTCGGGCTGCTGACCCAGGAGCGGGTGCCGGTGCGCGAAGGTGCGCCATTGCTCGATGCCCAAGGTCAGGTGATCGGCCAGGTCACCAGCGGTGGTTTCGGCCCGAGCCTGGGCGGCCCATTGGCGATGGGCTACGTGCAGACCGCATTCGCGGCCCTGGGCACCGAGGTCTTCGCCCAGGTGCGGGGCAAGCGGGTGCCGATGAGCGTGACCCGCACGCCGTTCGTGGCGCACCGTTACTACCGAGGCTGAAGGCCTTCTTGCCGGAGCATGAACATGAACGAAATCCTGCCTGTCGCCCCACGGCCAGCCCCCCTGGAGCCCGGAATCAAGTTGCGCGGCGCCGAGAAGGTGGCGCGGATCCCGGTGAAGATCCTGCCCACCGAGGAGGTGCCGCGCAAACCGGAGTGGATCCGCGTGCAGATCCCGACCACGCCGGAGGTGGCGCGCATCAAAGCCTTGCTGCGCAAACACAAGCTGCACAGCGTGTGTGAGGAGGCCTCCTGCCCGAACCTTGGAGAGTGTTTCTCAGGCGGCACGGCGACGTTCATGATCATGGGCGACATCTGCACGCGCCGTTGCCCGTTCTGCGACGTCGGCCATGGCCGGCCCAAACCGCTGGATGTCGATGAGCCCCGGAACCTGGCGATCGCCATCGCCGAGTTGCGCTTGAAATACGTGGTCATCACCTCGGTCGACCGGGACGATCTGCGCGACGGCGGGGCGCAGCACTTCGTCGATTGCCTGCGCGAGATCCGCCAGCGTTCGCCGGGTATCCAACTGGAAACCCTGGTACCGGATTATCGTGGACGCATGGACGTGGCGCTGGCGATCACCGAGCAGGAGCCGCCGGATGTGTTCAACCACAACCTGGAAACCGTGCCGCGCCTGTACAAGGCGGCACGGCCGGGTTCGGACTTCGAGTGGTCGCTGGATCTCTTGGAAGGTTTCAAACAGCGTATCCCCGGCGTGCCGACCAAGTCAGGGCTGATGCTGGGGCTGGGCGAGACCGACGAAGAGGTGCTTGAAGTGATGCAGCGCATGCGCGAGCATCAGGTCGACATGCTGACCCTGGGGCAGTATCTGCAGCCCTCGCGCAGCCATTTGCCGGTGCAGCGCTTCGTGCACCCGGACACCTTTGCCTGGTTCGCCGAGCAGGCGTTGGCCATGGGCTTCAGCAACGTGGCCTCGGGGCCATTGGTGCGCTCTTCGTACCATGCCGATCAGCAGGTGGCGGCGGTGGCGGCGAGCGTCGGGTAGCAAGACTGGATGCGCAGGCGGTCGAAAGCGTCCGCCCGCGTGTCCAGCGACGCCCTATGTCGAGGCCAGCCCTTGCGCTGGGCTGACGTCCGGGGCGGCCAGCGCCTTGGTGTCGATGCGACGGAACAGGAACTTGCTTTTGTTCTGGTCGAACACATAGATCGCTGCCAGCGGAATGGCCGTGATCAGCACCCCGGTGAGCACATCGGCGACCGCATGATTGAAGAGGTTGAGCAGCGGTACAGGCATGAGTGCCTTGGACAAGGTATTGGCGACATACAGGCCAATCACTGTGGACGCCGTACCGAATAACACCACGGCAATTTTCTCGTACTTCTGTTCCGCCTCGCTGATGAGTACGCGAACGCAGCGCACGGTGGACAGTGTGCACTCCCTGATGATCGACAGAACCAGCGCTGGCAGCTTGACCAGCATGGAAATCAGGATCTGTGGGATTGCACTGAGCACACCCGCCACACCGCCTTCGATACCTGCCTGACGGGCCTGCGCCATGACATTGCGCTCCTCGAAGCGGGCATTGAGTTTGGCGGACAGCTTCTGGCGGCGCTCATCCAGGCCTTTGAGAACGCCTTGTTTATCGGTGATGAGGCCTTGCTGGGTGATGTCCTTGATTTCGTCCACGAAAATATCGACGGTTTCGGCGACGATGACCCCGACGACTTGCTGTGCGGCCATTCTCGCCCCGGCATCGGCAACGGACAGGCCGATCTCCTTGAGCGCCTGAAGCCGGATCGAGGCGAGCTGCGCTTGGGCTTTTTCATACTTCTCCAGCGCATCCTTTTCGCTGATGGTCACCTCCTTGTCGTTGGCGCCAATGACGAACCGGATGATGTCCGGGTTGTCGGGGTCGCGCGTGCCGTATCGATCGATGTAATCGGTCAGGTCCTTGTCGCCCTTGGAACCGTTGAGCGAGTCATCGGCGAAAATGAGGTTTTGCTTGAAGTTGATGGCATCGATGATGCCGTCGTCATCGGTGGCTATCCGCAGCAGCAAATCGTTGTAGATCTGCTTTTTGGGGATGATGTGCTCGATGTCGGTTGACCAGGGATCGAGCGTGTTGTCAGGGCTTGCGTCATAACCATTGGGGAGCCAGCTGAAGGTGTTGCGCCCTTCTAAACGGCTGTCGTTCATGGCCGCAAAGTTTTCATGGTCGTGCAGGTTGTTTTCTTTCTTGAAGTCTTTGTAACTGACTGAGAGGTTGTCGTACTTGGCTTCGTTGCTGCGATCAAGGCCGGCGACGACCGGGGACAAGCAGAAGGCGGCAATGGCTCTGCGCAGGGCTTCCTGCTTGGTTTGTTCGAAGATATGGTCGACATCCCTAGGGCGCGCCGGGAGCTTGTTCTTGACTTCGGAAATGATCTGATCGGTGTCCTTGTCGATTTCCATCGTTCTGGAAAAGTACGAAGACACTTTCTCAGCGCTGAAGCTTGCATAACCTCGGACTTTTTCAGAGGAGCTGGAGTAGAACGCACTGGTGGACGCACTGATCTGTCCGTACTTTTCCTTGGCTTCATCCGACAGCCAGGACAGCTGCTCTTTGCTGGAAACCACCAGGGTGCTGCTGGCGGCCGAGTCAGCGAGGTCGCCGACTTTTTCACAGGTGGCCGAGTACGCGTCGCTTACGCCGTCAGCCAAGCGTTTGGAGTAGTCAACGGTTTTGTCCTTGGTATCGATCAAGGCGTCCTTGCTGCTCGAAACGGCCTCGGAGAGCTTGTTGCCCAGAGACTCGAGTTTCCCTTTGAAAAAACTCATGCAAACGTTCCTTCTTGATACCGAGTAAATGGAGGCAGTATGCCATTGCTCTCAAGAAGTGCCAGCCGTGCGAGGCTGGCGCTGTAGGGATCAGCCACCTCAGAACTTCTTGCTCACACTTGCCACCCAGGGCGCTGCCGGTGTCGTTGGAGTCGTGCAGGGTGACGCCTTCGGGCCGAAGATCCTGGCGGTGTACCCCAGCCATCGGCGGGCGACGGGGAAGCGGCTGGCGTTCATCGAATACCTGGAGCGCACGGAACTGAACGCCTAGCCTTCGATGGCCGGTTCGCTGGCGGCACCCTGCTCGAACACATGGACACGGTTGCGTCCTGCCGCCTTGGCGGCGTACAGCGCATCGTCCGCCAGTGCCAGCAGGCGTGAGAGTTCGTAGCCGGCGGCCTCGCTGGTGACGATGCCGATGCTGACGCTCAGGCTCCCTGGCGTCGGCAGTGCGGCGCTGTGAAAGCGCTGGCGAATGTTCTGCGCGACCAGCGTCGCGATCTGCTCCCCCGCACCGGGCAGGAGGCAGGCGAACTCCTCGCCGCCGATCCGGCCAAACACATCGCCGTGGCGCAGGTTGCGGGTCGCCAGGTGGCTGAAGGCGATCAGCGCCTGGTCGCCTGCCTGGTGGCCGAGGCTGTCGTTCAAGCGCTTGAAGTGGTCCAGGTCGAACAGCAGCAGGGCGATGGGGGTATGGGTACGCTCGGCCTCGGCCAGTATCTGCTCGCCTTGGCTGATGAACGCCCGGCGGTTGCCGATGCCGGTCAGCTCGTCAGTGTTGGCGGCGGTCTTGTACTTCTTCTCGGCCTGCTCCTTGACCATCGCCAAGGTGATATAGGCGATGCCGGTGGCATAGAGCATCGACTCCAACAGCATGACGGCAAAGAACCGCGCGCCGTTGCCGCTGCCGGACAAGGCGGTCTCCAGCGAGAGGCCTTCATCGACGAGGAGGCGCACGATATAGAAGCCGGTGTGCATGCTCATGATCGTCAGTGCCGGCAGATACGCCATGTCCGTGCGTTTACGGCACCGCCACAGCTCGATGATGCCCAGGCCCGAATAGGCTGCGGCCAGGGTCGAATACACCGTGATGCGCAGCGCCAGCGACTCGTAGAACACCGGCGTGAGGCAGAACAACAACCACACCACCATGCCAAGGGCGATGCCGGGCGGGTAGGGCGCGCGCCCGGCCAGGGTGCGCATGGCCGTCCAACCCAGCGCAGCGGACAGCAACAACACGATATTGCCCAGTACCAACGGGACGAGGTCGTAGCCGCGCCCGCGCAGGCTGATCAAGGCGACGCCCAGTGAGGCCAGCAGCAACGTCGCGCCCAGGTACCCCAAAGGCCGTTCACGCTTGCCACGCGCCCAGGTGTGCAGGGTGAGCGTGCCCATCAGCCCGAGCAGGAAGACGGTGACGAGAATGAGGGTGGGGATACTCAAGAGCACGGGAAATCCTTTGGGCTCGGCGGCAGGTCCATCAGTCTTTCCATGTTAAGCGCCAGCGTGGCAATTTGCCAATGCGCAGAAAGTTGCAGGTTTCGGTATTGGCGCGACAGCCATTAGTGTGCCGAGAGTATCTTCAAGTTTGTTATATGGTGGGCGAAAGTATTGTTAAACAACCTGTTTCTTGGGGCGCCAGCGTCGCTCGTCGCGACGAGGCCGCTGCCTGCGATCGGGAGCAGAGCATGCAGGCCCCCGAACGAGGCAAAACCGGTACTGGAGGCGCCCTGCGCGTGGCCTGCCGGACCCAGGGCCAAGGACCGAAAAGCACAAGACTTTCGAGGGGAAAAACCGGATAATGGCGGCCATTTCGTTTTGCTCGTCACGGTATCCCCCGCATGGAAATCAAGGTCAACTTTCTCGACAATCTTCGGCTTGAAGCCAAGTTTGATGACTTCACGGTCGTGGCCGACCAGCCGATTCGCTATAAAGGCGATGGGTCGGCACCGGGGCCGTTCGATTATTTCCTGGCGTCCTCGGCCTTGTGTGCGGCGTACTTTGTAAAGTTGTACTGCACTACGCGAAATATTCCGACCGATAATATTCGACTGTCGCAGAATAATATTGTCGACCCGGAAAACCGCTATAAGCAGATCTTCAAGATTCAAGTGGAATTGCCGGCCGATATCAGCGAAAAAGACCGCCAGGGCATCTTGCGCTCGATCGACCGCTGCACGGTGAAGAAGGTCGTGCAGACCGGGCCTGACTTCGTCATCGAAGAGGTGGAAAACCTCGACGCCGATGCCCAGGCGCTGCTGATGGTGGACAGCGACCCGAACGCGAGCACCTATATCCCTGGCAAGGACCTGCCGCTGGAGCAGACCATCGCCAACATGTCGCAGATCCTGGCCGGTCTGGGCATGAAGATCGAGATCGCTTCGTGGCGCAACATCGTGCCCAACGTGTGGTCGCTGCACGTTCGCGATGCCCATTCGCCGATGTGTTTCACCAACGGCAAGGGCGCGACCAAGGAGAGCGCCCTGGCTTCGGCACTGGGCGAATTCATCGAGCGCCTGAACTGCAACTTCTTCTACAACGACCAGTTCTGGGGTGAGGACATCGCCAACGCCCCGTTCGTGCACTACCCGGACGAGCGCTGGTTCAAGCCGGGCCGCAAAGATGCGCTGCCGGCCGAGATCCTCGACCCGTACTGCCTGGAAATCTACAACCCCGAAGGCGAGCTGCGAGGCTCGCACCTGTACGACACCAACTCCGGCAACGTGGAGCGTGGCATCTGCTCGCTGCCGTATGTGCGCCAGTCCGATGGCGAAGTGGTGTACTTCCCGTCCAACCTGGTCGAGAACCTGTTCCTGAGCAACGGCATGAGCGCTGGCAACACCCTGGCCGAAGCGCAGGTGCAATGCCTGTCGGAAATCTTCGAACGTGCGGTCAAGCGCGAAATCCTCGAAGGCGAGCTGGCGCTGCCGGATGTGCCGCAGCAGGTGTTGGCCAAGTACCCGGCCATCCTGGCCGGTATCCAGGGGCTTGAAGAGCAGGGCTTCCCGGTGCTGGTCAAGGATGCCTCGCTCGGTGGTGAGTTCCCGGTGATGTGCGTCACGTTGATGAACCCGCGCACCGGCGGTGTGTTCGCCTCCTTCGGCGCGCACCCAAGCTTCGAAGTGGCGCTGGAGCGCAGCCTGACCGAGCTGCTGCAGGGCCGTAGCTTCGAGGGCCTGAACGATCTGCCTCAGCCGACCTTCTCCAGCCATGCGGTGACCGAGCCGAACAACTTCGTCGAGCACTTCATCGATTCGAGCGGCGTCGTGTCCTGGCGTTTCTTCAGCGCCAAGGCCGATTTCGAGTTCGTCGAATGGGACTTCTCGGGCCAGGGCGAGGATTCCAATGCCCAAGAGGCCGCCACGTTGTTCGGCATCCTCGAGGACATGGGCAAAGAGGTGTACATGGCGATGTACGAGCACCTCGGTGCAACCGCCTGCCGCATCCTGGTGCCGGGCTATTCGGAAATCTACCCGGTGGATGACCTGATCTGGGACAACACCAACAAGGCCCTGTTCTTCCGCGCCGACATCCTCAACCTGCATCGCCTGGACGACAACGCCCTGGCGGCGCTGGTCGAGCGACTGGAGGAGAGCGAGCTGGATGACTACACCGACATCACCACCTTGATCGGTGTCGAGTTCGACGACAACACGGTCTGGGGCCAGCTGACCATCCTGGAACTCAAGCTGCTGATCTACCTCGCCCTGGAACAGTTCGAGGCGGCCAAGGAGCTGGTGGAGACCTTCCTGCAGTTCAACGACAACACCGTCGAGCGCGGGCTGTTCTACCAGGCCTTGAACGTGGTGCTGGAAGTGGAGCTGGACGAGGACCTGGAGCTGGCTGACTACGAAGCCAACTTCCGCCGCATGTTCGGCGATGCGCGCATGGATGCGGTACTGGGTTCGGTTGACGGCAGTGTGCGTTTCCATGGCCTGACGCCGACGAGCATGAAGCTCGAAGGCCTCGACCGCCACCTGCGCTTGATCGACAGCTACAAGAAGCTGCACAGCGCTCGGGCCAAGGTGACCCTGCGCTGAGCCAGTCGCCAGTCTTGGCGGCTACTTTTTTCGCGGCGTGATCCCACGCCCACCGGATCGGCGCCGATCTGGTGGGCGCGGGTTTACCCGCGAAGAACACGCCGCAGAAGGGCCTGGCCTTATGCGCAGGCGCCGGCCAGCGCCTTGCGTCTGCCCATCAGCCAGTAGTAGCCGAGTGCCGGGAAGACCAGACCGACCGCCCAGGCCAGGTCCACCCCTTGCAGGTGGGTGGCGATGGGGCCGGCGTACATCGAGGTGTTCATGAACGGCACCTCTACCACGATGGTGACCAGGAACACGCCAATCGCGACGCCATTCACCCGGCCATAGATACCGCTCGGCCGGAAGATGTCCTCGATGCGGTACTCCCCTTTGCGCACGACGTAATAGTCGACCAGGTTGATGGCCGTCCAGGGGATCAGGAAGTAGCTCATGAAGAAGATGAAGTTCAGGAAGAACGCGATGAAGTCATCCTGGGCAAGCGTGCACAACCCGGTGGCCGCAGCGGCGATCACCAGCAAAAAGCCCGCCCGCACCCACGCGGTGACCTTGAGCGCGGTGAACGGCTCGATCACGGTCACCGTCGACATGAACGCCCCATATAGATTGAAGACGTTGATGGCGATCTGGCCGTAGAGCACGAAGGCGAACATCAACACCGTGCTGCCACCGAGCAACCCCACAAGATTCAGGCCGACGTTGTCCCCGAATCCGTTCAGCGCCTTGGCCAGCACAGCACCCAGCAACATCATCCAGCTCCCGCCAATCACCGTGCCCAGGTAGCTGTACCAGAACACCTGCCGCGTGGGGGTAGCGGTGGGCAGGTACCGGGAGTAGTCGGCCACGTAAGGCGCATAGGAGAGCTGCCAGGTCACGGCGATGCTCACCGAAGCCAGGAAGGTCGGCAGGCTGAACCCTTCGAGCGACCATTGCCCGGCTGGCAACGGCAAGCTGAGTGCCAACCCGGTCGCGATACCGAATACCCCGAGCGATGCCAGCGTCAGCAGCTTTTGCAGGCGGTGGATCAATTGGTAGCCAAACAGCGCGACCAGGAAGCACACCGCACCCAACACCACGATGTTGCCGCCATTGCCGATCGGGCTGGCGTTGGCGACGGCCTGGGCGGCGAGCAAGGTGTTGCTGACGAAGAAGCCCAGGTAGATCAGCATCACGAACAGCAGCGGCACGATGGCGCCATAGACGCCGAACTGTGCCCGGCTCTGGATCATCTGCGGAATGCCAAGCTTCGGCCCTTGGGCAGAATGCGAGGCCATGAACACGGCGCCGATCAGCGAGCCCAGCAAGATCGACAGCGCACTCCAGAACAGGTTGAGGCCCAGGCTGATGGGCAAGACGCCGGCCGCGACCGTGGTGATGTTGGCATTGGCGCCGAACCACACGAAGAACAGCGAACGTGCCTGACCGTAGCGCTCGTGCTCGGGGATGAAATCGATGCTGCGATTTTCAACTTTCATGACGGGTCTCCACACTCAGCAATCACGGGCAAGACGGTTATCGAAGCGCTGGATCGCTTCGACGAATGCCTCGGGGTGGAAGGCGAGGTGGTCGGGCGTATCGGTACGCACCGAGCCTGCCGGTTGCTGCTGCCAGCGACGTAGCAGCTGTGGGGTGGAGAAGATCTCCAGCCCGTAGATCCAGTTGGAGAGGATCATCAGGGCTGAATAGTGCGCGCCCAGGGTCGTTGCTGCGCAGGCATCGGCGACCAGGCTGAGGGTGAAGTCGTGCTGGTAGGCGTCGAACACGCTGGCCATGACACATACATCGGTCAATACGCCGAGGACCACCAAGTGCTCGATGCCTTGTTCACGGAGTTTCTGCGCCAGGTCTGTGCCATGGAAGGCGCTGTAGCGGTGCTTGTCCAGCACCACGTCGCCGGCCTGTGGCGCCAAGGTGTCGAGGATTTCTATCGCTGGGGTGCCAGCGCGGTAGGTGGTCGGTCGACCGTGCGCGTCCACGGGTTCGCCGGGGGCCAGGTTGTGGCCTTGGGCGTTGTTCACGTGGCGGGTGTAGATCACCGGGACGGCGAGGCGGCGGGCCGCGTCGATGAGGGCGCCGGCATTGCCGACGACCTCATCGAAACGCGCCAGGGGGAAGCCGTCTTCCTGTTGCAGGTCGATCACGAGAAGTGCGCTCTTGCAGGTCATGGTAACTCTCTCGGGTACAGTGCCCCTGACGCCGTCGAAGGAGGCGCCTTGAGGGCGAACGAACAGTCGCAGCGCCCAGGTGAGCCGGGCGCTTTTGGAAAAGGTCGAGACGATGCTCGAAGAGGAGGCTTACGCGACTATCTGCCAGAACCCGTTCTGTTTGGCCGCCACGCAGGCAGGGAGGCGTGGCAAGGTGACCTGAGAGGGGGCTACCCCATGGCGAAGGAAGCCTTGCATGGCGCTGGGCACGGCATGCCTGTCATACCCGGCCACACGCGGGGCAGGGGTAGGACGACAGCCTGTGGTAGTGAAGAAAGTGCCCATGTGGGGTGCCCTGGAACAGTTGAACCAGGGAAAGCAATCTTCAGGCCATGATCAGTATTTTGGCTGTAAGGCGCATTTCACGCGCCTTTCGACAGCCCAGAGGATGAGTCTATTTTGGTATGCCGTAATACTGTGATACCAAAAGTAGCGAAGCGTGCCTGGGATCAACAGGCCGTGAGGTCCAGCACCGCATCCTTGATCCAGACCCGGGCCCCAGCCTCGCCCGCCACCGCTTGGAACGCAGTGCCTGGCGGCAGACGCATCCAGCTCCAGGGGTGCAACGCAAAGTCGTCCCCCCGTAACTGGCCGTCGAGCACGAACAGCTCCAGGCCTCGTGGGTTGGCAATCTCCAGCGTCTCTCCGGGCTCGGCCTGCAGCACCCATACCCGCTCATGGGTGTTGTGCCACAGCGCCTGGCTACCCTGGTCGGGCACCTGCGCGACCACACGCTCGCGATCCTCGGGATGGAACTGGCGCAGGTGCACGAAGATGACGCAGCCCTCGGCCGCCCCCGGCGAGTGTTGGCTGCCGGGCGGGTTGCGTACGTAGCTGCCGGCCGGGTAGTGGCCATGTTCGTCCTCGAAGACCCCCTCTAGCACCAGGAACTCCTCGCCGCCCGGATGGGCGTGGGCATTGAACCGGCTGCCAGGGGCATAGCGCACCAGTGAGGTGGCCCGGGCCTGCTCCTGGCCGATGCGGAACAACAGGCGGCGCTCCACCCCAGCTTGGGGGCTGGGGATCCAAGGCAGGTCATGCCCTTGCACGATTACCGTTTGACGAAGGTCGGCATTGATCAGAGGCGGCATTGCCATCGAAGTCATCTTCCTCTATGCGATCAGCTGATGATCCACCGCCGTCGCTGGAAAATCGAGGGCAAAAAAAGCCCAGCGTGCGCTGGGCTGGGGCTTTACGGTCTCACTGCACGAGACCGTTGTACACCACCGTCGCCACGCCATCCTTCTTGATGGTCAGTTTGTTGCCTTCGGCCAGTGACTCGACGACTTCGGAGCAGCCATCGACTTCCTGCTTGCCGTCCACGTACTCGCCCTTGGTGTCGAAGCTGAAGACATAGGTGGAGGCTGGGCAGGCGTTACCGCCTTCTCCGGTGGACACCACCACGACGTACTTGCTAGGGCCGAACGAATAGGCTTTCTCGATGGTGACATAGCCGGTGGCTTCGGCATCCTCGACGACCGACTCCATGACGTTCACGACGCCGGCGCGCGATGGGTACATCAGCGCGGTACCCAGCTCCATGCTCTGGATGCTGAAGGGGCCTGCGCTGTCGCCGCTGACCAGCAGCGTTTCGTAGGCCATGGTCGGTGCGGCGGGGGCCAGTTCCGGCGCTACCGGGGGCTTGGCGGCGAGCGCTTGCGGGGCCTGCGGGCTGACGCACTGGCCGCTTTCGCAGATGCGATCGCCTTTGCAATCGATATCCTTGGCGCATTGGCCGGCGGGCGCGCTGGCCTGGGTGGGGTTCTGCTCGGCTTTGTCGCAGCCGGCCAGGGCCAGCGCGATCAGGGTGCAGGCAAACAGACGCTTCATGGGGTGAAGTCCTTTTCCAGTCAGTGAGGTGGCACAATAGTATCGCGCAATCGCGCCCGGTTGTCTCAAGCGCTTGATTTCAGAGGCGCATCAGCGGGTGCCCGAGCGCTGTCGCTTGATCCGGTACATGTCGCGGTCGGCATGGCTGAGCAGTGCGTCGGCATCCTCGCCGTCCGCCGGGTAGCAGGCCACGCCGATGCTGCAGGAAGGCATTTTGATTTCGCCGAACTCGGCGCCCAGAGGCTCGGCCATGGCGGCGAGGATCTGCGCGATCTTTTCGGACACCGCGCTCTGCGACGAGGTGTCGGTCAGCAGCACGATGAACTCGTCCCCGCCCATGCGTGCCACGGTGTCGGTCTCGCGCACGCAGGCTTCGAGCCGTCGCGCGACTGTGCACAGCACGCGGTCGCCCGCCGCGTGTCCGTGGACATCATTGATGCCCTTGAAGTCGTTGATGTCCACGAACAGCAGCGCCAGCGTGCGCTGGTGGCGGTGCGCCGTGCGCAGGGCCGACGCCAGCCGGTCGTTGAACAGCGAGCGGTTGGTCAGCTTGGTCAGTGGGTCATGGTGGGCGAGAAAGCGCAGCTCGCTCTCGGCCTGGGCCAGGGCCGTGACGTTGCGCGCGACGCCGATGCGCGCCCCGACCTCATCGGACCAGAAGGCTGCCCACAGGATGTGCACCACCTCGCCATCCTTGCGGATGTAGCGGTTGCGAAAATCCACATGGGGTTGGCCATTCATGATGCGGATGATCGAGGCGCGGGTGGCCTCCAGATCGTCGGGGTGCATGTAGTGGGTGATCGGGGTGCCGACCAACTCGCTGGCCCGATAGCCGAGCAGGGTTTCGCAGGCGTCGCTCACGAAGACGATGTCGTTGTCCCGGTCGACCACAAAGACCGTGTCCAGCATCAGGTGGATCAGTTTTGGGTAAAGCGCTTGGAGGTCGACGGGCATAGGTCACGGAAATCCGGTACAGGGGTGTTCGCGGCGCAAGACAGCATACAAGGGTCATGCCCGTGTCACTACTGGGGTGGGAAAGAAATCCCTCGGTGTCGATGGCCGGCAGATCGTTCAACTTCTTCTAGAGTTTCGCTATGGGGTCGAAATCGTCTGGAGTTACAGGGCCGGGTAGTCGCGGTTGAAATCTTCGGACATACCGGCCAGGCTCTGCAGCTTTTGATCCTGGAGTCAACGAGATGTGGGGAAAACCTGCGCGCCAGAGCCCGTCGTGGGTCTTGTGCACCTTGCTTGCCATCAACTTGGGGTTGGCCGCCGGCTGTAGCAGCAAGGCCAGCACGTCTCGATACGCAGCAGCGGGGTCGAACTGCTATGCCAAGGCGTTGCCGACGGCGGGTGAGGGCGGTCTGGCCTGGGGCGCGAGCATGAGCATTGCCCGGCAGAAGTCCCTTCACAACTGCATGCGCTACGCCAGCCGTTCCGGCGGTACGCCGCATACGTGCCAGGTGGTATTGGCCAAATGCAAGCGCTGATGGCCAGCGCAACCTGAGCGAATGTCTTCATCCTTTTTGTCTATGGCAAAAATTCGTACATCGGCGCGACAAGTTGTCTGCTTGACTTTGCCAGGGGCGTAATCGTTGCGTTAAACTTGACGTCAGGGTCAGTTTTTGTGATTTCCACTCCGACCTTGCTTTCGGAACGTCAATGATTCCGCCCTCCGAGCTCTCAAGTACCAGAATACGTCATGGGCAGACTCGCTCTGCCCAGAGGATGAAGCATGACCAACCGTGATATTTCCCGGCGCGCCTTCCTGCAAGGCGGCGTGATCGCGGGCGTAGGGGTGACCCTCGCGCCGCTCGGCAGCCCAGCCTTTGCCGCCCTGATGGAAAACAGTGTCACCACTTCGCCGCAGAAGTGGATGAGCCATGACGGCAAGACACGTTTTCGCAACGATGCGCTGTCCAAGGTGTGCGGCAACAAGGTGTTCGCCCGCGACATCCGCGCCAAGGACATGCCCGGCTGGCCCCAGCAGCAGGGCCACGCGCTGCTGCTCAAGACCATCAAGGCTGACCGCATCTATGCAGGCCTGGACCTTGCCTGGCTGGGCGCCGACCTGCAGCCGGACCGCGTCGTCACTGCCGAAGACCTGCACAAGGACGGCATCGCCTGGCCCGAGGCTCACTCGCCAGACCCACTGCTGCCGCCTGGCAAGGTGCCGATGTTCATCGGCCACCCCGTCGCGATCCTGATCTGGAACGATTTCGAGCGTTACCGCCAGGCCAAGCTCAAGCTGCAGTTCAACGACAAAGCGATCCGCTATGGCGCCCAGGCGCCGCTGTACCAGGGCGACCCCTATGGCAGCTTCCGTTTCGTGCGGGTGGCGGGCAAGACGCCGTTCGAGGATGACGAGTTCTCCAGCCTGAAGAATTCCATGCTGTTCCCCACCATCCTCAACCGTAAACCGGTCTGGACCAACGAACCCAAGCAGCACGGCACCCTTACCGAGCAAGGGCTGTTCTACGCCAACCGTATGGCCGACCAGCTCAAGCAGGCCCCCGAGGGATGGCTGGTGTTCGACGAGCGCTACAAGACGCCTTCGATCGAGCCGGCGGCGCTGGAGCCGGACAACGGCAATGGCTGGTACGACCCGCAAAGCGGCACGCTGCATTTCGTGGTCGCGACCCAGTGCCCCTTCGAGGTGGCGCAGGAATGCGTGCACATGATCAAGCCGTCGCGCTTTGGCCTCAAGACGCTGAACATGCACCCGGGCTACACGGTCGGCTACGGCTCCAAGGACAACAACATCTTCGTGTTCTACGCCGCCGTCGCCGCCCTGTATGGCAATGGTGTGCCCGTGCGCCTGGCCAATGACCGCTACGAGCAGTTCCAGAGTGGCATCAAGCGCCATCCGTTCGACATCCACTACCAACTGGCGGTGGACAAGAAGGACATGTCGTTCAAGATCTTCCGCGCCGACATGAGTGTCGACGGTGGCGGACGCGCCAACTACAGCGCCTCGGTGGCCGCCGTGGGCGCGACCGCGGCGCAGTCGATCTACTACATGCCGCAGAGCGACCTGGCCGTGACCGCCTACCATTCCCGAGGTGTCGAGGCCGGCTCCATGCGTGGCTACGGCACCCTGCAGACCATGGCCGCGACCGAGATGATGGTCGATGAGATCGCCGGTCGCCTGGGGGTGGATGCCATCGAGCTGCGCCGTGTCAATGCCCTGAAGTCGGGCATGAAGAACACCCAGGGCGCCGTGCCTGCTGGTGCCCTGCGTCTGCACGAGATCCTCGACAAGGCCAGCGCCCACGAGCTGTGGAAGAACCGCGACGCCTACAAAAAGTCCATGGAAGCCAAGGACGCCGACAACTGGTACGGCGTGGGCTTCGCTATCTGCCAGAAAGACTTCGGCACCGGCGCCGAAGCACCCATGGCGAGCATCGAGTTCACCGCCGACGGGCGCATCAGCCTGCGCCATATCGGCACCGAGCTGGGCACGGGCATGTCGACCTCGCAGGCGTTCGTGGTCAGCGACTTCCTGGGGCGTCCGGCCGACGAAGTGAAAACCGCCGAAACCGAGTGGCCGGAGCTGCAACTGGCCACCCACGGCAACCCCTACCTGATGAGCCAGGCCGAGCAGGACGCCGCCCTGCGCGACCCGCGCTGGGTCGGCAAGCTGGCCTCACCATCCTCGGCGACCAACTCGGCGTTCTACTTCAGCCACGCCACGCGCGAAGCTGCACGGGTGCTGTTCAACCACGGCCTGTGGCCGGCCGCGCTGTCGCTCTGGCGCCAGGGCCCGTTCGGCGGGCAGGCCAACCCGTTGGTGGTGCGCCGCGAGAACGCGGTCTGGGTCAACGGTGAACTCACCGGCAATGGCCTGGCACCGATCCCGTTCGCCGAGCTGGCCAAGAAGGCCCACGAGATGGGGCTGGTGACCGGCGTCAGCGTTCACGCGTTCAACCGCTGGAGCTGGGCCGAGTCCGACTTCGTCATCGATGGCGTGCGTGAGCGAGTGCCGCTCGATGCGATGGCCGTCAAGTATGGCGACGGCGCGCCGAACGCGAAGAAAGCGCAGATGAGCAGCGCCAGCTACCACCTGCTGGACCGGCAGAACGCCGCGTACCCGGCCACCCAGTTGAACAACGCCATGGTGACCTACTACAGCCCGGTGGCGACCCTGGTGCAGGTGAAGGTGAACAAGGGCAGCGGCCAGGTGCAAGTGCTCAACCACCACAGTTGGGTGGAGTGCGGTCGTGTGTTGGTGCCCGAACTGGTCAAGGGCCAGCTCGAAGGCGGCATCGCCATGGGTATCGGCCATGCACTGACCGAAGAAATGCCGTTGTACGAAGGTGGCCCGGGCGAGGGCGACTGGAACTTCAACCGCTATCGCTTGCCGATGGCCAAGGACGTGGCGGTGTGGCAGCAGACCTCGGAAATCCTGCCGCCGCTGTCACCGACCGACCCCTCCAAGGGCATCGCCGAAGTGGTGATGATCCCGGTGGTCGGCGCGATCGGCAATGCCGTGGCCCATGCCATCGGCAAGCGTGTTCGCGACCTGCCCATCACCCCCGCCCGCGTCAAGGAGGCCCTCAATGGCTAACCGTCCGCTTCAAATGACCTTGAATGGTCAATCCGTCGGTCCGGCCGAAGTGCCTGAAGACCTGGCGATGATCGACTACCTGCACGAATACCAGAACCTTACCGGCTCCCGCCTGGGCTGTGGCCAGGGCATCTGTCACGCCTGCGTGGTGATCGTCGACAACCCCGATGGCACCAGCGAAGAAGTGCGCACCTGCATCACTGGCGCGCATTACTTCGAAGGCAAGAAGGTGCGCACTATCGAGGGCCACGCCAAGCATGACGAGGCGGGCAACCTGAGCGAGCTGAACCCGATCCAGCAGAAGTTCGTCGACCGCTTTGCCTTCCAGTGCAGCTACTGCGCGCCGGGCTTCGTCAACGCCGCCACCGTGCTGGTGGAAAAGGCCCAGCGCCAGCCGCTGAAAAAGAGCGAGCTCGAAGGCGCCATCGAAGCGAGCCTGGGCCACCACATCTGCCGCTGCACCGGGTACGTGCGTTACTACGACGCCACCCGCGAGGTGCTCAGCGACCTCGGCCTGGTCAAGGAGGGTTGAGCATGAGGCACGTTCTTTCGGGCCTGGCGCTGGCCGTGGGTGCGGCGCTGTCGCTCGGTGTACAGGCGGCCGATCAGGCGCAGGTCAAGCGCGGCGAGTACCTGGCCCGCGCGGCCGACTGCATGGCCTGCCACACGGCCGAAGGCGGCGCGCCGTTCGCCGGCGGCCTGCCGATCCATTCGCCGTTCGGCACCATCTACGGCACCAACATCACCTCGGACAAGCAGTTCGGCATCGGTGACTACAGCAGCGATGAATTCTTCGCCGCCCTCACCGAGGGCAAGCGCAAGGACGGCGCCAACCTGTACCCGGCGATGCCCTACACCTCGTATCACCTGATCAAACGAGAAGATGCCGACGCCATCCACGCTTACCTAATGACCGTGCCGCCGATCAACCGGCCCGCGCCTGAAACCAGCCTGAGCTTCCCGTTCAACGTGCGCATGGGCCTGGCCGGCTGGAACATGCTGTACGGCAAGAGCGTGCAGTTGCAGGCCACCGAGGGCAAGAGCGAGGCCTGGCAGCGCGGGCAGTACATGGTGGAGGTGCTTGGCCACTGCGGCGAATGCCACACCCCGCGTAACCGCATCGGCGCCCTGGAGCAGGACAAGCGCCTGACCGGCGGCCTGCTGGCCGGCTACCTGGCGCCCAGCCTGCTGGCCCAGGATCTGGCCGAGCGCGGCTGGACCCAACCGGACCTGACCACCTTCCTCAAGCACGGCATCAGCGCTCAGGGCAGCATGTTCAACGAGATGTTCCCGGTGGTGCACCATAGCACCCAGCATCTGGACGACGCCGACCTGTCCGCCATGGCCACCTACCTGCTGGGCGACCAGCCGCCCCAGGCCAAGGTGGTGCAGGCCGTGCCGGTGGAACAGCTCGGCGAAAGCGCCAAGCGTGGCCGCCAGCAGTACCTCAATGTCTGCGCCGGCTGCCATGGTGTCGAGGGCGAGGGCAAGCCGCACATCGCGGTGGCCATGCAAGGCAACACCGTGCTGCGCCAAGCCGACTCGCGCAACCTGGCCAAGGTCGTCCTCGAAGGTATCCGCGAGCAGCAGTTCACCGGTTTCGAGCGCATGCAGCCCATGCCGGGCTTTGCCGACAAACTCGACGATGGGCAGGTCACCGACCTGGTCAACTACCTGCGTGAAGCGTGGGGCGGGCTGCCCGGTGACCTGAATACCCAGCAGTTGGCGAACCTTAAGACGGAGTGAGTCGTGCAGCATCTTGATCTGCAAGTGGTGCGACAGGCGCTGCAATGGTCCGGCCAGGGCCAGCGCGTGTGGCTGTGCACCGTGCTCTTCACCTACGGCTCGGCGCCTCGCGCGCCGGGCTCCCTGCTGGCGGTCAACGCGCGCGGGCAATGGGTGGGGTCACTCTCCGGCGGCTGCGTCGAGGAGGATTTCCTGGCGCGGGTGGGCGAGGGCGAGTTTGCAGGCCCGGTCACGGTGGTGCGCTATGGCGATGGCAGCGACAGCCGCGCGAACATTCGCCTGCCCTGCGGGGGCGTGCTCGATGTGCTGGTGGAGAACCTGCCAGCGGATTGCGAAGTGCAGGCGCACTTGCGTGAACTGGAGTCGGCATTGCTCGGCCAGCGCCGGCTGTTGCGCCAAGTGAACCTGCGCGATGGCCAGCGCTGCTTGAGCGATGACGTCGAGCAGGGCCCTCGCGTGGCCTACGACGAGGCCAGCGTTAGCCTGCGGGTGGGCGCGGCCCAGCGTTTGCTGTTGGCGGGGTATTCCAGCGTCGCGCACTTTTGCGCGGAGTTCGGCAAGGGGCTTGGCTTTGAAGTCATCCTCTGCGAGCCCCGCGAGGAGGTGCTCGACGGCGTGGTACTCGAAGGTATCGAGATTCGTCGTGAGCTGCCGTCGGTGTTCATCGCCAACGGCGGCTGCCACCGCGACACGGCGGTCGTCGCCCTGACCCATGACCCCAAGATCGATGACCTGGCCATGCTCGAAGCGGTACGCACCGAGGCGTTCTACATCGGGGTGATGGGCTCGCGCACCACGTCAGAGAAACGCCGCGAGCGTCTGCAACGCATCGGCAGGCTGGATGAGCAGGCGCTGGCGCGGATTCACGCCCCCATCGGCCTGAACCTGGGAAGCAAGACCCCCGCGGAAATCGCCCTGGCGGTGCTTGCGGATGTGCTGCGTACCCGCAGCGGCATCGCCCGCGAGGCGCTGTGACGGTCGTCGCGCTGGTGCTGGCCGCCGGTTGCAGCAGGCGGTTCGGGGGCGACAAGCGCCGCGCGCCTCTAGCCGACGGGCGCAGCCTGTTGGTGCACAGTGTCGAGCGGGCCTTGGCGGTGTTCGACGACGTGCGGGTGGTGCTGCGTGAAGGCGAAACGGCTCAGGGGTTGGGGCTGCCTGCGGGATGCCAGGTGATCCCCAGCCCGGATGCCGCCTTGGGCATGGGCCATAGCCTCGCTGCGGGCGTGGCCGCGCTTCAGGCGGGCAATGCTCATGCGGTCGCCATCTTGTTGGGCGATATGCCCTGGATCTTGCCGGACACCTTGCGGCGGATAGTGCAGGGCGCTTCGGCGTCCAGCATCCTGTTGCCTGTGCATGAGGGCCGGCAAGGGCATCCGGTGGTCTTCGGGCGCGCCTTCTGGCCCGAACTTGAGTGCCTGCACGGTGATGAAGGGGCACGTGCAGTGGTTCGGGCACACCCCGATTGCTGCGTGGCGCTGGAGGTGGACGACGCTGCTGTCTTGCGTGACGTGGATACACCGCACGCGTTGCTCGGAACAGCCTAAGCCCTGGAGCGTCACCCGCGAACACCGGCATAGCCGTTGCCATTCACCACGGTGGCTTCCTCACGAAACCCGCTACCAGCCCAGGCCCGCTCCCACCGGGACTGCGCCGTGCTCACGGCTTACGCCATCCCTGTGGGAGCGGGTTCACCCGCGAACACGGGCGAAGCCCGTGCCATTCACCGCGATGGATTCTTCACGGCGGTTCGACGTCTCGATAGACCCGCTCCGACAGGTTCAACGCTAGGCTTGAAGATGGCGCTGTACCCGTAGAAACGTGGCTTGTCCCGCGATGGGCTACGCCGCCAGGCGCCCGCTGGCAATCGCCTCCGAGGCCGCCAGCATGGCGCGCAGCAACACCGCGCAGCCTGCGGCCAGGTCCTCTGGCGTGGCATTCTCGATTTCGTTGTGGCTGATGCCGCCTTCGCAAGGCACGAAGATCATTCCTGCTGGGCCCAGCTCGGCGAGGAAGATTGCGTCGTGCCCCGCGCCGCTGACGATGTCCATGTGCGCCAGGCCCAGGTTGCGTGCCGAGTCGCGCACGGCATCGACGCAACCACGGTCGAAATACAGGGCAGGGAAGTCCGCGGTCGGTGTCAGCGTGTAGGTCAGGCCATGCCGTTTGCAGGTGCTGTCGATCACTTCGCGGACCTCAGCGATCATCGCATCCAGTTGCTCACCCTCCAGATGGCGGAAATCCAGGGTCATGCGCACTTCACCTGGGATGACGTTGCGCGAACCCGGGTAGGCCTGCAAGCAGCCCACCGTGCCGCAGGCGTGAGGCTGGTGCCCCAGCGCCGTGCGGTTGACCGCCGCCACCACATCGGCGGCCCCCACCAGAGCGTCCTTGCGCAGGTGCATGGGCGTTGGGCCGGCATGGGCCTCGACGCCGCGCAAGGTCAGGTCGAACCACTTCTGGCCCAGGGCACCCAGCACCACGCCGATGGTTTTGGCTTCGTCCTCAAGGATCGGCCCCTGCTCGATGTGCGCCTCGAAATAAGCCCCCACCGGATGACCGAGCACGGCCCGTTGACCGGCATAGCCGATGGCATTGAGCGCTTCGCCGACGGTCACGCCCTGGGCATCGACCTTGGCCAGGGTCTCTTCCAGGGTGAACTTACCGGCAAATACTCCCGAGCCCATCATGCACGGGGCGAAGCGCGAGCCTTCCTCGTTGGTCCATACCACCACCTCCAAGGGCGCTTCTGTCTCAACGCCCAGGTCGTTGAGGGTGCGGATCACCTCAAGGCCAGCCATGACCCCGAAGCAGCCGTCGAACTTGCCACCAGTGGGTTGAGTGTCGATGTGGCTGCCGGTCATCACCGGTGGCAGCTTCGGATTGCGCCCCGGGCGGCGGGCGAAGATGTTGCCGACCCCATCGACACTGACGCTGCATCCGGCGGCCTCGCACCATTGCACGAACAGGTCACGTGCCTGGCGGTCGAGGTCGGTCAGGGCCAGGCGGCAGACGCCACCCTTGGCGGTGGCGCCAAGGCGCGCCAGGTCCATCAGGGATTGCCACAGGCGCGCACTGTCGACGTGGCGCTCGCTCGATTGCAAGACATGCTGGGCGGGAGTGCTCATGGGTATCTCCTTAGGCTGTTGTTATCCGGTCGGGCGCGGGCCCCGCATCAGGGTATGGGTTTGGCCAGGCGGCTGGTCTTGCGCAGCGCCACGCTGCCCAGGGCGTAGTAGAGCGTGCCGCCGAGCAGGGAGCCTGTGAACCAGCCATAGTCGTAGAACCAACTGAAACGGTCATTGCCGATGGCCATGATCGTCAACGCCACGGGCAGGGCGAAGGCGGCAAAACCAGCCCAGTTCCAGGCCGGATAGACATCGTCACGGTAGAGTCCGGCCAGGTCCAGGCGTTGCCGGCGGACCAGGAAGTAGTCCACCACCATGATCCCGGCAATGGGCCCGAGCAGGCTGGAGTAGCCCAGCAGCCAGTTGGAATAGACACTCTCAAGGCTCAGGTCGGAAACGATCCAGCCAAGCTTTTTCAAAAGCTCATGGGCCATCAGGGCCAGGCCGATGAAGCCGGTGAGCCATACGGCGCGGCTGCGGCCGATCAGGCGCGGGGCGATGTTCTGGAAATCGTTGGTCGGCGAGACGATGTTCGCCGCCGTATTGGTCGACAGCGTGGCGATGATGATCAGCGCCATGGCCAGGGCCACCCAGCCTGGGCTCTGTATGTGGCCGATTAGGCTCACGGGGTCCGACACCGTTTGGCCGACCAGCGAAGCCGAGGCCGCCGTCATGATCACGCCCAGGGACGCGAACAGGAACATGGTCAGCGGCAAGCCGAAGATCTGCCCGAGGATCTGGTCCTTCTGGCTTCTGGCGTAGCGGCTGAAGTCCGGGATGTTCAGCGACAACGTCGCCCAGAAACCCACCATCGCCGTGAGCCCCGCGCAGAAGTAACCCACCACGCTGGCGCCTTCCGGACGCTTGGGCGGCTGGGCCAGCAGCTCGGTCATCGACATGTGCGGCAGCGCCCAGATCAGCAAGCCAAAGCCCACCGCCACGAGCAGCGGGGCCGACAGGGTCTCGAGCCATTTGATCGACTCCGCACCGCGCAACACCACCCACAGGTTGAGCGACCAGAACAGCATGAAACCAATCACCTCGCCGGTGCCGCCCAAGGACTTCCAGCCCTCGAACAATGATCCGAGGAACAGGTGGATGGCCAGGCCGCCGAACATCGTCTGGATGCCGAACCAGCCACAGGCGACCACCGCGCGGATCAGGCAGGGCACGTTGGAGCCCAGAATGCCGAAGGAAGCGCGCAGCAGCACAGGGAAGGGGATGCCGTACTTGGTGCCGGGAAAGGCGTTGAGCGTGAGGGGAATCAATACGATCAGGTTGGCCAGCAGGATCGCCAGCAACGCCTCGCCCACGCTCAGGCCGAAGTAGGCGGTGAGTACGCCGCCGAGGGTGTAGGTGGGTACGCAGATGGACATCCCGACCCACAGCGCGGTGATGTGCCACTTGTTCCAGGTCCGTTGATGCACCTGCGTCGGTGCGATGTCGTGGTTGTAGCGGGGGCTGTCCAGGACATCGCTGCCGGCGGACAGCTCAAACAGCCCATCCTGCTCGATCACTTGCGATCTGCTCTGTTGCATGGGGCTCTCCAGGTTTTTCTTGTAGTTGTTCGCTCATCGGGCTAACGCGATGGCCGGAGTACACACACCACCAGTACTGCACCTTCGGTCCGGCCAGGCGGTTGGGGCCGCACTCAATGAACGTGCCGGGTTGGTCCTGGACCTTCCCGGATGGCCGCCGCCGACCGAAGGTAATGCGCTGCAAAGCATCCATCGACAACAACAGCGGGCACCTGCCGCGCCCGCTGTTTTCGTGTTGCTCGGACCAGATTTCAAACAGCTGATTTTGCATGGAAAATCTCGACCAATTTCGCTTCTTGTCAAGTTAGTCAAATTGCTTGGAGGTCGCGCGTTTTTGCTGTTTACGTTTAATTGTCGTTAAAAAACAATTAGATAGTTGTGTTTACGTTTGCCAATTATTTTTTTGACCAAAGTCAGATCAGCAACTAGATTCCAATCTTGTCAGGCCTGACAGGATTTAGTGTTTCCTCCAGGCCTTGGCCACATAACAATTCCAAAAACCGGCCCTGACCGGTCAGCCTGCGAGGAAAACGGCATGTCCCTGTTGATCCGTGGTGCCACCGTGGTTACGCATGAAGAACACTATCGCGCCGATGTCCTGTGCGCCGACGGCCTGATCCGCGCCATCGGTGAACACCTCGACCCACCCGCCGATTGCGAGATCCTCGACGGCAGCGGCCAGTACCTGATGCCAGGTGGCATCGACCCTCATACCCACATGCAGTTGCCGTTCATGGGCACGGTTGCCAGCGAGGACTTCTTCAGCGGCACTGCCGCAGGTCTTGCCGGTGGCACCACTTCGATCATCGACTTCGTCATCCCCAACCCGCAGCAATCGCTGCTGGAGGCCTTCCACACCTGGCGTGGCTGGGCGCAGAAATCCGCCGCCGACTATGGCTTTCATGTCGCCATCACCTGGTGGAGCGAGCAGGTGGCCGAGGAGATGGGCGAGCTGGTCGCTCACCACGGGGTGAACAGCTTCAAGCATTTCATGGCCTACAAGAATGCCATCATGGCGGCCGACGATACCCTGGTGGCCAGCTTCGAGCGTTGCCTGCAACTGGGGGCGGTGCCCACGGTGCATGCCGAGAACGGAGAGCTGGTATTCCATTTGCAGCAGAAGTTGCTTGCCCAAGGCCTGACCGGGCCGGAAGCGCATCCGTTGTCGCGCCCCTCGCAAGTCGAGGGCGAAGCCGCCAGCCGTGCCATTCGCATTGCCGAGACACTCGGGACACCGCTGTACCTGGTGCATGTCTCCAGCCGCGAAGCCCTGGACGAGATCACCTACGCCCGGGCCAAGGGCCAGCCGGTGTACGGCGAGGTGCTGCCGGGCCACCTGCTGATCGACGACAGTGTCTACCGTGACCCGGATTGGGCCACCGCCGCCGGCTATGTGATGAGCCCTCCGTTCCGCCCACGCGAACACCAGGAGGCGCTATGGCGCGGGCTGCAATCGGGCAGTCTGCATACCACGGCGACCGACCATTGCTGTTTCTGCGCCGAGCAGAAGGCCATGGGGCGCAATGACTTCAGCCGCATCCCCAATGGCACCGCCGGCATCGAGGACCGCATGGCGGTGCTGTGGGATGCCGGTGTGAACAGCGGGCGGTTGTCGATGCACGACTTCGTCGCGCTGACGTCCACCAACACCGCCAAGATCTTCAATTTGTTCCCGCGCAAGGGCGCCATCCGCGTCGGAGCCGATGCCGACCTGGTGCTCTGGGATCCACAGGGTACGCGCACGATTTCTGCCCAGACCCACCACCAGCGCGTGGACTTCAACATCTTCGAAGGGCGCACGGTACGTGGCGTGCCCAGCCACACCATCAGCCAGGGCCGCGTGTGCTGGGCCGATGGCGATCTGCGCGCCGAGCCGGGGGCTGGACGCTACGTGGAACGCCCGGCTTACCCTGCGGTGTACGAAGTGTTGGGCCGCCGAGCCGAGCAGCAGCGGCCGACGCCGGTCAGTCGCTGAGCCTGCGGGGCTGCCCTTGCAGCCCCTGTACCACCACGAACTGCCGTTGATTGCCATCCTGAGAACGGCCAGGCGAGTGACCGTCGCCCGGCCAATAAGAAAAGAGAGGCTACAACCGTGATCGATGCCCTGAACCATTTGCCCAAGCCCCGCGCCAGCCGTGAGCAGCTGGCCGAGGCCTTCACCGACCTGGCGCCGCCGCTGACCGCACGCCAGGCCGCCGTTGAAAGCGCTCGCTGCCTGTATTGCTACGACGCCCCTTGCGTCAACGCCTGTCCCAGCGAGATCGACATCCCTTCGTTCATCCACCGCATCGCCGACGAGAACCTGCAGGGCGCCGCCGAGCGCATTCTTTCGGCGAACATCCTCGGTGGCAGCTGCGCCCGCGTCTGTCCGACCGAGATCCTTTGCCAGCAGGCCTGCGTGCGCAACAGCGCCCAGGAGTGCGCGCCGGTGCTGATCGGCCAGTTGCAGCGTTACGCGCTGGATAACGCAGGGTTCACCGAGCACCCATTCCAGCGCTCACCAGCCACCGGCAAGCGCATTGCCGTGATCGGCGCAGGCCCGGCCGGGCTCTCGTGCGCCCATCGCCTGGCCATGCATGGCCACGATGTGGTGATCTTCGAAGCGCGAGAGAAGGCCGGTGGCCTCAATGAGTACGGCATTGCCCGCTACAAGCTGGTGGATGACTTCGCCCAGCGTGAGGTGGAGTTCCTGCTGGGTATCGGTGGCATCGAAATCCGTCATGGCCAGGCGCTGGGCGGCAATCTCACGCTGACGGAGCTGCGTGGTCAGTACGATGCGGTGTTCCTCGGCCTGGGCCTGGGCGCCGTGCGTCAACTGGGCCTGGCGGATGAAGAGGCCCCGGGCATGCTCGCCGCCACCGCCTACATCCGCGAGTTGCGCCAGGCCAGCGACCTGGGGCAATTGCCGCTGGCCGACCGCTGCCTGGTCATCGGCGCGGGCAACACGGCCATCGACATGGCCGTGCAGATGAGCCGCCTGGGTGCACGGGACGTCAACCTGGTGTATCGCCGCGGCCAGGCCGACATGGGCGCGACCGGGCATGAGCAGGACATCGCCAAGGCCAACCAAGTGCGCCTGCACACCTGGGCCCGCCCCGATGCGGTACTGCTCGATGACAATGGCCGGGTGCGCGGCATGCGCTTTGCCCGCACGGCGCTGGTCGACGGACGCCTGAGCGATACCGGGGAAACGTTCGAACTGGCCGCCGATGCCATCTTCAAAGCCATTGGCCAGTGCTTCGATGACGCAAGCCTTGCCGACCCGTTGGCGGCGCAATTGGCGCGTGATGGCGAGCGCATCCGCGTCGATGCGCAGATGCGCACCAGCCTGCCGGGCGTCTACGCCGGTGGCGATTGCACTGCGCTGGGCCAGGACCTGACCGTCCAGGCCGTGCAACATGGCAAGCTGGCTGCCCAAGCCATCCATGCCGAACTCATGCTCAACGTGGAGGCTGCGTAAATGGCCGACTTGTCTATCGTCTTCGCCGGCATCAAGGCGCCCAATCCTTTCTGGCTGGCCTCCGCGCCGCCCACCGACAAGGCCTACAACGTGGTACGCGCCTACGAGGCCGGGTGGGGCGGGGTGGTGTGGAAGACCCTCGGCGAAGACCCTGCGGCGGTCAACGTGTCGTCGCGCTACTCCGCGCACTACGGCCCCAACCGTCAGGTGCAGGGCATCAACAACATCGAGCTGATCACCGACCGTTCGCTGGAGATCAACCTGCGCGAGATCACCCAGGTGAAGAAGGATTGGCCTGACCGCGCATTGATCGTGTCGCTGATGGTGCCGTGCGTCGAGGAGTCCTGGAAATTCATCCTGCCGCTGGTGGAGGCCACCGGCGCCGACGGCATCGAGTTGAATTTCGGCTGCCCCCATGGCATGCCGGAGCGGGGCATGGGCGCGGCGGTCGGCCAGGTGCCGGAGTACGTGGAGATGGTCACCCGCTGGTGCAAGACCCATTGCTCGCTGCCGGTGATCGTCAAGTTGACGCCCAACATCACCGACATCCGACAGTCAGCCCGGGCCGCCCATCGTGGCGGGGCGGACGCGGTGTCGCTGATCAACACCATCAACTCCATCACCAGTGTCGACCTCGACCGGATGGTCGCTCATCCGATCGTGGGCGATCAGAGCACCCATGGCGGTTATTGCGGTTCGGCGGTCAAGCCGATTGCGTTGAACATGGTCGCCGAGATTGCCCGGGATCCGCAGACGCGTGGCCTGCCGATCTGCGGCATCGGCGGTATCGGCACCTGGCGGGACGCTGCGGAGTTCGTTGCCTTGGGCTGTGGCGCGGTGCAGGTGTGCACGGCAGCGATGCTGCATGGTTTCCGGATTGTCGAGGACATGAAGGATGGCCTGTCGCGCTGGATGGACCAGCATGGCTATCACAGCCTGGAGGCCTTCAGTGGCCTGGCGGTGGGGCACACTACCGACTGGAAGTACCTTGACATGAACTACCAAGTGGTGGCGCACATCGACCAGCAGGCCTGCATCGGCTGCGGTCGCTGCCACATCGCGTGCGAGGACACCTCGCACCAGGCCATTGCCAGCACCCTCAAGGCCGACGGCACCCATACCTACAGCGTGATCGATAAGGAATGCGTGGGCTGCAACCTATGCCAGATCACCTGCCCGGTGGAGGGTTGCATCGACATGGTGGCGCAGGACACCGGCAAGCCCTACCTCAACTGGACCCAGGATCCGCGCAACCCCTACCGCGAAGCCAGTTGATCCCAGGTGCCTGGATTTGGGGCTGCTCGACGTAAGGCCCACACCGCCGTAGCGCCAGGGATGGCTTGCTTTTGAATGCTTGCGACGCTCCTTGTGGAGCGGGTTTACCCGCGAAGCTGGCAGCGCGGTGGATGGCACGGGCTTGGCCCGTGTTTGCGGGTAAACCCATTTCTTAAAAGGTCACCGCCAGCCCTGTGGGAGCGGGTTTACCCGCGAAGCAGACGGCGCGGTGGATGGCACCGGCGTTGCCGGTGTTCGCGGGTGAACCCGCTCCCAAAAGGATCACCGCCAGCCTTGCGGGCGTGGTTTACCCGCGAAGCAGATTGCGTGGTGGATGGCACCGGCGTTGCCGGTGTTCGCGGGTGAACCCGCTCCCACAAGGATTACCGCCAGCCTTGCGGGCATGGTTTACCCGCGAAGCAGATTGCGCGGTGGATGGCACCGGCGTTGCCGGTGTTCGCGGGTGAACCCCCACAAGAGCCAACGTAAGCCTGGAGATCGAGACAAGACAGTTGTGCCCAGTTCATGAGCAGGGGCTCAGGGCTCCAGGCCAATACCGCGCAGGATCACGCTGGTGACGGTCTGCACGGCCCGTTCGAAAGCCGGGTCCGAGAGCGGCTCGCCGCCGTTGAGCAGCGTCACTTGGTAGCCGAAGTCCGCATAGTGCTGGGTCGCGGCCCAGATCATGTAAAGCAGGGCCGAGGGTTCCACCGGCAGGATGCGTTTGTCGTCCACCCAGCGGCGGATCTTGGCTTCCTTCATCAGCGCCCAAGGCACCAGATCGTCGTTGAGGCTGGCGCCGAGCAAGGGCGCACCATGCAGGATCTCTTCAGCCCAGACCTTCGACCCCAGCGGTCGTGAACGCGAATGGCCCATCTTGGCGCGAATGTAGCTGGTCAGGACGACCCGCGGATCGTCGAAGCGCTCGAAACACTGGGCGTCCTGTTTCCACACTTCCAGCAGATCCCGCAGCACGGCCTGGTACAGCTCGTCCTTGGTGCTGAAATAGTAATGCAGGTTGGAGCGGGGCAGTTCGGCATGTTCGGCGATATCGCCCATGGAGGTGCCGGCGTAGCCTTTCTCGGCAAATACCTTTTCGGCGGCCTGCAGGATCTTTTCGACATTGCGCCGACGGATCTCGATCTTGTGGTTGGTCATAGCCTGTCCATTGCAACCTTCACCCGCCAAGGCTAACAGCTTTACAGGGCATGGCCCAAAGCGAATGCACCACCGCCAACCCCCTGGCTGGCATCTCTGGCCTCTGTGCACTACCGTTCAAGCAACGGGGCCGGCGCCATTCATAGGCCATCCATCGCTTACTTTCATGCCCAGACCACGGATTAGAGTTGTCAGGACGACGTCACTCGTTTGGCTTACGGAGTAGACAAGCAAATGCAGGATGTCCGTCCAAACCCACGTCTTCCGTTGCCCCACGATGCCGGGCAGCCGATCTTCACGGGGTTTCTGGAGCAGGCTGAGCGCTCGGCGCAGGCGCCTGCCATCGTTTCCCAGGAAGGCACATGCACCTATCGAGCGCTCGAGGCGATCAGCCGGGGTATTGCAGCGTTCCTGATCGAAAGCGGTGTGCGTCAAGGCGATCGCATCGTGATCGTCTCGAGCCGCTGCGCGGGGCTGGTCTATGCCATGCTCGGCGCATCACGGGCCGGAGCGATCTTCACGGTGGCCGACATGGCCTACCCGAAGGCGCGTATCGCCCAGATCATTCGCACGCTGCGACCTGCCTTCATCTTGTTGGGCGGGGCGGCGCAGGTCGAACTCGATGACGCGTCCATTCAGGTGGAAAGGGTGCCAGAACCCGTGGGTGAAGCGCTGTCGCGTTTTGCCCCATATACCCACGCGTTGCCGTCGGTCGATCCGGGGCAACCGGCCTACATCACCTTCACCTCTGGCAGCACTGGCGAGCCCAAGGGCGTGGTGACGACCCACGCGCCGCTGGTGCATTTCATCGGCTGGCACGTCCGCCAGCATGGGTTTTCCCAAGACGACTGTTTCTCTCTGCTCTCCGGGCTGGGCCATGACCCGGTGTACCGGGATGTGTTCACCCCACTGTCCATTGGCGCCAGGGTTGCAATCCCTTCACAAGCGACAGTGATCGACCCGGCGGCGCTGGCGGCCTGGCTTCAAGCCCAAGAGGTTTCGGTGGTTCATCTCACACCGCCTTTGGGCAAGCTGATCGAGACCGGCGCCAGGCTCGAAGGCATCCGGCTCGATGCGCTGCGCTACCTGTTCTGGGGCGGCGAGGCGCTGGGCAGCGCGCTGTACGGGCAGATACGCGAAGTCGCCCCCAATGCCTGCAGCGTCAACTTCTATGGCACCACCGAAACGCCCCAGGCCATGGCCTATCACCGGATCGACCCGGCCGCCGACAACAGCAGGATCCCCCTGGGCAAAGGTATCGACGGTGCGCAGTTGCTGGTCGTGGACGACGCCCATCAGTTGGCCGGGGAGGGGCAGGTCGGGGAAATCCTGATCCGCAGCCCCTACCTGTCCGAGGGGTATTGGGGCGATGCGGCGCAGACTCACCAACGCTACGTGCCTAACCCCTTCACCCAGGCCGAAGACGACGTGTGCTACCGAACCGGTGACCTGGGCAGCTACCGTGCCGATGGCAGCGTCATCTTCCTGGGCCGGGGTGACAGCCAGGTCAAGATTCGAGGGCATCGGATCGAACTGGTCGAGATCGAAGGGGTGCTGGCGCGTCATCCGCAGGTCAAGCAGTGCGTGGTGCTGGCCGACACCGACGGCCCGGCCCTGAAGCTGGTGGCCTATTGCGTTGCCAGTTCACCGGTGGCGTCGCTCACATTGCGCGAGCATGTGGCGAGCCAGTTGCCGGACTACATGGTGCCGGCGTTGTTCGTGATGCTGGAGGCGATCCCCATCACACCGAACGGCAAGGTCGACAAGCGTGCCTTGTTGGCATTGCGCGGCGACACCGATACGGGGCAGGCAAGCGAGGCACTGTCGCCCGTGGCACTGAGGCTGGTGAGTGCCTGGTCGGAAATCCTGCAGACGCCTGATATCGACCCGAATCTGTCGTTTGTCGAACTGGGGGGCGATTCGCTGTCGTTCGTCCAGGCCTCTATGGTGCTAGAGACGCTCATAGGCCCGCTACCGGCGCAGTGGGAGCTCAAGCCGATCCATGAGTTGTGCCAGCTGAGCACGACGCGTCCGACAGCCAAACCGGTGTTCCGTGCCGTGGAAATCCCCGTGTTGTTGCGGGTGCTGTCGATCCTGCTGATCGTCATCGGGCATTTCCACGGCGGCTCGGGGTGGCCGATCGTGGGCGAAACGTCGGTGCTGTTCGCGGTGTCCGGCCTTGCCTTGGCGCGGTTTCAACTCAAGGCCATCGACGAATACGGCAGTGTGCGCACACTGCTCCGTTCGATCGCCGTCATCGTGGTGCCGACGCTGCTCTACACGCTGTTGACCCAGGTCGTGTTCGGCAATGTGCATTGGCAGGCCTTCTTGCTGATCGCCAACTGGTATCCGCCAGCGGTCACGGGCGGGTTTTCGTACTGGTACATAGAACTGCTGGTGCAGATGCTGGCGATCATGGCGGTGGTGCTGTCGTTCGCGCGGGTCAGGGCGGTGATCATGGCGGCGCCGTTTCGCGTGCTGCTGGTCGGCGCCTGTGCGGCGGGCGTGGCGGGCTTTTTGATCAATGCCTATGTCTTTGACGCAAGTGCGCTCTACAACCGCGTGCCCCAGCATTATCTGGCCGTCCTGGTGCTGGGCATGGCGATTCACTTTGCCCGGACCACGCCGCAGAAGTGGCTCGCCAGTGGGGCGGTGGTGCTGGTGCTGGGCGGGCAGCGCGTCGTGGATGTGGTGGTGCTCGGGGTGGACTTCAGTCAATACATCGATGTCGCCATACCGGCCGTGCTGGCGATGATCTGGTGGCGCGCCGTTCCCCTGCCAGACCTCATTGCCCGTGGGGCGGCCGTGATCGCGTCCTCGACGCTGTTCATCTACCTGACCCACTACCAGTTCCAGTCCGTCGCGCGGCGCCTGGGCGATGTGCCTGGGCTCGACGTAGCCCTGGCTGTTGTCGGCGGGATCGTGGTGGCCTATGCCTGGAACAAAGCTGTCCGTTTCGTTTCGATGCGCTGGAACGGAGGCGCCAAGCGCAGCGCGGACAAGCTCGAACGCGTCCTGTGACGGGGCTGTGCGCGGGGCGACCGGCCTGATTTTCATGGCCTTCGCCGCGCGCCTGGCCTTGAGCAGGCGCTGACCGGCGCGGGGCTCAGCGGCGCACGGGGAGTACCACCTGTGCCAGCAACCCGCCGCCTTCGCGATTGCGCAACGTCAGCTCGCCACCCTGTTCGCGAACGATCGCCCGCGCCGCCGAAAGGCCAAGGCCAACGCCGCCGGTGTCCCGGTTGCGCGAGGCCTCCAGGCGAAAGAACGGATCGAACACCTGTTCCAGTGCCGCCTCGGGTATCCCGGGGCCTTCGTCGCTGACGTCGATGCGCACCGCCTGGGCGTCCTGGGCTAGCGTGATGGCGGGCTTTCGCCCGTACTTGATGGCGTTCTCCAGCAAGTTGACGATCACCCGCTTGATGCCCAGCGGGCGGCCCACATGCACCAGGTGGGCAGGGCCCATGAAATCGACGTCGATGTCCTGGTCGCGGTAGTCGTCGACGATGGTGTGCAAGAGTTCGGAGAGATCGAACGCGGTGCTCGGCTCGCGTTGGGTGTCTTCGCGAAAGAACGCCAAGGCCGCGTTGATCATCGACTGCATATCCTCGACATCGCGAATGAGCTTGCGCTGGTGATCCAGGTCTTCCATGAATTCGCTGCGCAGGCGCATGCGTGTCAGCGGGGCGCGCAGGTCGTGGGAGATCGAGGCGAGCATGTGCGTGCGCTCTGCGACGAAATGCTGGATCTGCGCCTGCATGGTGTTGAAGGCGATGATGGCCTGGCGGATTTCCTCAGGGCCTTGCACCTCGATGGGCGGGGCGTGCAGGTCATCGCCGAAGCGCCGGGCCGCGCTGGCGAAGCGTTGCAGAGGGCTGGCCAGTTGGCGCGTGGCGATCCAGGCCACCAGCAGGGTGGCCACCAGCCCCAGGGCGATGATCACCGCGATGCGCACGTTGGCACGCAGGCCCCAACTGCGCTCGGGCGGGGTGAACGACAGCCAGCTGCCGTCCTGGAGCTGCACGAGCGCCACGTAGCGGGCCTGGGCGCTGTCGCTGGGCCAGTCGCCAGGGGTGAGGACGTCGATTTCCCGACCATCGCCGAGCAAACGGTGCAGCACCGGCACCTGGCCCGCATCGAGCCGCGCGCCATCGCTGGGCAGTTTGAAGTCGATGCGCTGTGCCTTCCAGTCCACCAGCAGCATCGGGTTGCTGGCGGCGCTCGCCAGTTGCGTGCGCAGCGGGGCGGGTGCGGCTTCGATCACCCGGGTGGTGGAGGCGATCTGTTCCAGCAGGCCGGTGCGTTCGATAGGGGGGCGCGCCCAGGTACCGGCGACCTGGACGAACAGGGCGTTGAGGGCCAGCGAGGCGAGCATCGCGGCAACGATGGTCAGGGCGATGCGGCGTCTTAGGGTGTCGCGTCGCAGCAGTGGGCCGATCATGAGCGGGTGACCTTGGCCGTGAACAGGTAGCCGCCGTTGCGCACGGTGCGGATCAGTTCCGGGCGCTTGCTGTCTGGCTCGATCTTGCGCCGCAGGCGGCTGACCTGCACGTCGATGCTGCGGTCGAAGGCCTCATGGCCCTGGCCGTGGGCCAAGTCGATCAGTTGCTCGCGGGTGAGAATGCGTTGGGGGTGTTCGAGAAACACTACCAGCAAATCGAACTCGCCACCCGAGAGCGGCACCATCACGCCCTCGGAAGAGCGCAGTTCGCGGCAGGTGATATCCAGGTGCCAACCCGCGAAGCTGATCACTGGCCGTGTCGGTTCGTTCGCCGGGGTGTTTGGCTGACCGGCGCGGCGCTGCAGGGCGCGAACCCGGGCGAGCAACTCGCGCGGAGCGAAGGGTTTGGTCAGGTAATCGTCCGCACCGAGTTCAAGACCCACGATGCGATCGCTCAGCTCGGCCATGGCGGTGAGCATGATGATCGGAATCCCGGTCTGGGCATGGACCTTCTGGCACAGGCTCAGACCGTTCTCGCCTGGCAGCATCAGGTCGAGAATCAGCGTGTCGGGCCGCTGCGCTGCGATCGCTGCCCACATGGCTTCGCCATCAGGCGCGACGTCCACCTCATAGTCGTGCTGAACGAAGAACTTCTTCAGCAGAGTCAGGATTTCCACGTCGTCGTCGACGATCAGCAATCGGCTCACGTTCACAGGATCCAGAGGCTAAAAAGGCGGTATCTAAAACCATTCTGCCGTCTGGGTCATTTATTTCAATCGTGCAACATTCCTGCAGGTCAGACATCAAGCGGACATCCTCTGGCAAAACGCCTCTGGCACCCTGCACGCCTTCGTTTTTGGGGGCTTGCATGAAGGATTTGAGCAACAGGTACACCACCGAGCGGGGCGTTGATGCACGCCCCTTGATCCTGGCCCAGCGCACCACCGCGCCCGCGCAGGATGCACCGATTCTGTTCCAGCAGTCCTGCCTGGGCGTGGCCGAGGATCAGGAGCGCATCGTGCTGCGCCGCTACTTCGAACGCTACAGCCCGGACTGCGGCCACTGGGTGGAATATGTCCATTCCATCCCCACGGCCGACTTCGTCCACTGGATCATGACCCATGGCCAGCTGCGCATCGAATGCTCGGACAACACCCCGGACACCCACGGCCCCGCCTGAGCGGCGCCGGCCATCGAGCAGAACAAGGATTCTTGATTGATGAACAAGCGTGCGTTACCGCTGGTGCTGGCGGCCACCCTGAGCCTTACGGCGTGCAGCAGCAAGACGGTCAACCCCAAGATGTACACGGGGTTTCTGAAGGACTACAGCCAGTTGACACCACACCAGCTGCCTTCGGGGCAGCGTGTGTCGAGTTGGGTCAGCCCGGCGCTTAAGGCCGGTCGCTACAAACAGGTGTACCTGGAGCCCAGCCAGTTCTATCCACGGCCTGAGCCGACCGAGCGGATCCCGCGCAGCACCCTGATCAACGTGACTGGCTACTACGATGCGGCCCTGCGCCTGGAGCTAGGCAAGGTCGTGCCGCTGGCCTCGGGGCCTGGCCCGGATACATTGGTCGTCAGGCCCGCTATCACGCGCATCGCCACCTCGACGCAGGGCTTGCGTTTCTATGAGTGGCTGCCGGTCACGCTGGTGGCCGCCGGCGTGAGCGCGGCCACCGGCATTCGCGATCAGGACAGCGAGATCGCCACCGAGGTGTCGTTCGAAGATGGCGAGACCGGGGCGGTGGTTGCCGAGTTGGTGCGCCAGGGCACGGGGGAGCCGCTGGAGGACGACAAGCAGGTGCTGACTGCCCATAACGTCAAGACGGTGCTCGATGGCTGGGCCGGGGACCTGCGCACGGCGTATTCGACCCTGCAGCGTTGACGAGCCGGTTAGCGGTTGAGCTTGATGGGGTTGCCTTCGATCCGTGTTTCGCCCTGGCTCTCGCTGACGATGGTGTTGGCCTTGAGCGTAATGGCGTCGGGGGTGAGGGTGAGGCTGCTGCCGCCGACTTGCAAGGTGATGCAGGTATTGGCTTGGATCTGGATGTGCTTCTTTTCGACCACCAGGGCGTAGGCGCCTTGCTCGACATGTACCAGAGCGTCCTGTTTGATGGTTTCGACGTGATTGCCGCCCACGGCCAGGGTTCGGTTGTTGCCGACGGTGTGGGTCTCGTCCAGCTCCACTTCGGTATCCATGAAACGCTCGGCATGGATCATCACCTGTTCGGCGCCTTGCTTGTCCTCGAAGCGGATGAAGTTGGCCGCCGCCGCGCCGCTCTGGGTCGAACGGGTGAGAAACCCGCTCTGGGTCTTGTTCTGTGGCAGCGACCAAGGCGGCTGGTTCTGGCTGTTGTAAAGGCTGCCGGTCACCAATGGGCGATCCGGGTTGCCATCGAGGAACGACACCACCACTTCATCGCCCACGCGAGGGATCTGGATGCTGCCGAATCCGCCGCTGGCCCAGGCCTGTGCCACCCGTACCCAACATGAGCTGTGATCGTCGTGCTGACCGTGGCGGTCCCAGTGAAATTGCAGCTTCACCCGTCCAAGACTGTCGGTGAAGATCTCCTCGCCCGGAGGGCCGACGACGATGGCAGTCTGTGGGCCGTGCAGCAGCGGGCGTTTCGTGCTGGGCTGAGGGCGAAAGGGCACCTTGCTGCGGATGCAGGTGAAGTCATTGTCGTAGTGCGCCGATGTGCCGTTGAGGTAGTTGTTGGCGCCTCGATGCTGGATGGCCAGCAACAGGAAGCGACGGTCGTCCAGGGGGCCCAGGTCGTGCTCGTAATGTTGCAACAACTCGAAGGTATGCCCCATGCACATGGCGCGGCAATTGCTCTTGCCGAAGAACACCTTGGCGCGTGCTTCCATGGCCTCCAGGCGGTTGCGCACCAGCCGCTCGCCCTCATCGTAGGTGCCGTGGGTATAGGCGCCGGGGAAATCGAAGATCTCGAATGCTTCGACATCGCCTTGCTCATTGATGCTGTTCATGCTCACCGGCAGCAGATTGCGCGGTTGCTTGTAGTCGAAGGTCTGCACGGCCATGCGCCCTGACTGCAATTCGCGCGAACCACCCCAGTGGGTGATGGCGTCGGCGGTTTCGGTGACCGAGGCGCTGTGGAAGCGGATCTTGGGCTGGGCCGGCAAAGGGTCGAGCAGACTGGAGTTGTCCATCACCACCAGGGTGTGGTGCTCGTGGGTGTGCTCGAAGTAATAGAACAGGCCTTCGCTGTCCAGCAGGCGCTGGACGAAGTTGAAGTCGCTCTCGCGATACTGGGTGATGTAGCTGTGGGCCTTGAGGGGGCGGGTGAGGCGGAACTCGAACCTGGGCAGGGTGCCATAGGCCGAGAACACCTGCGTGAGCACCTGTTCGACGGTCTGGTCCTGGAAAATGCGCGAATCGAAGCGCCGGCTGAGCATCCACAGCCAGGGCTCAAGGGTGGCGGTATACCGCGCCAGGGCGCCATCGCTCCCCTGATTGCCAAAATGTGTGATGTAGCCATGGATGGGTTGCGTATTGCCTTCGGCCAACTCGATTTCCAGCAATACCGGTTTGCCGATCAGCGACTTAAGCGCGATATGAGCGTCCTGGCTGATCAAGGACAGGTCGTAACTGAACAGCGAAGAAAGCCCCTCACTGCCGGCGAACAGGTCGACCAGCAACGGCTGGTCGGATGACAGCGGTGTGGTCAGTTTTATCAGCCGGCGATGTTGCGGGGCGAAGAGGGCGGCGAGGTCATCCATTGGCATGGTGTGCTTCCTGTGCTGAGGCGGTGGAGTCGGTTCTATAGGCATTGGGTGTCAGCGGGGTTTGCTGATGGCGTCGTTCAGGAGAATGAACAGTCGCGCGGCCCAGGAGCGGGCACGGATGGCTTGGATTTCTTCGAGGTTTGAGAAGGTGTAGCGGACGCCTTTGCGTTTTTCTTCTGATTTGAGTTGGGCGAGGCCTGCAAGGGTTCGCCAGGCTGCTAGCACTACAATCGAGGGAAACAGAACTGAGCCGATCAGTACGATTCTAGGATGCTCTTGAAACAGCGGTTCTAAAACGCCTGCGCAACTGGCGGATATGCCGCTCCAGAATACTGCATTGATGGTGGTTGTTCTTCGTGAGGTGAAGTGAACTCGGTTGTCCCGTATTTCATAAGGGGATGGTTTGATTTTAATTTGGCTAACTAGGTGGTGAGTAATGAGTGCTGATAGTAATGAAAGTAGTGATAGTAGACCGCCAGTCTGCCAATTCCATTGTTCTGTTCCGGTTGCAAAGGTGATGGCTCCTGATATCAGAGAGAACATGAGGATCATTTGAAATACGAAATATTTGCAGTAGTGGGTGTAGCTATCGCTTATGTATATGCATTTGCCTCGCTTGATAAATATCAATAAAGTCAGGATCGTTGCTGGTGTTAACCACCATTTGTAGTACAAGCAAGGGAGGTAAAAAAATACAGCGATGACCAAGAAACCATAGCGTGTTGCGTTAAATACAGAGTGAGGGTGAGATGCGATCATGGATTTTGACTGTGTTGCTGAGCTGATCAAGAAGGGCAAGATAATTACGAGAGAAATCGGCAGGCCCATTGATGCCAGAATAAATGTGACTGCGATGCCCACCTCAAACGCCACCGCATTGCCCGACTGGCTATACGCAGACCGCTCAAAAAACTCCCCAATGGAACCGGAAGCCCTGGCATCGGCAACCGCCTGGGGGCCAAACGCCAGTGCGGCACCCACGGCGTTACCACCCACGATCTTCGCGAACCCTTGCTTGCCATACATCCTCGGGTCGAGCCCTAAACGGCTGTTGAGCATACGTTGGGTGCCGTAGGCCGGCACGTGGAGGTGATTGCCCACCTGCAAGGGGCCGAAGTTGTAATAGGCGGCGGCTTGCATCGCGGGAATTTGGAACTTGAGGTTGCCCCGGTCATTCATGCGCGGTTACCCCTGATCTATCGGAGGTTGAGAATGACTTCATACCAATCTACGCATTTACCTGAACCTGGAAGTTTCATGAGGTGAAACTTGGGTGAGCGGGGTTGATTTCGCGTAGGGAAGTAAAAAGATTTGCACTCAGAAACCCGGGGCCTTGAGCACCTTGCCGTAGGCCAGGGTCATGTAGGACGTGGCGGTGATGCCTTGCGCCTTGAGGACAGCGGTGTGGTCAGTTTTATCAGGCGGCGATGTTGCGGGGCGAAGGGTGGCGAGGTCATCCATTGGCATGGTGTGCTTCCTGTGCTGAGGCGGTGGAGTCGGTTCTATAGGCATTGGGTGTCAGCGGGGTTTGCTGATGGCGTCGTTCAGGAGAATGAACAGTCGCGCGGCCCAGGAGCGGGCACGGATGGCTTGGATCTCTTCGAGGTTTGAGAAGGTGTAGCGGACGCCTTTGCGTTTTTCTTCTGATTTGAGTTGGGCGAGGCCTGCAAGGGTTCGCCAAGTACCAAGTGCTATAACAGAGGGGAAGAGAATCGAACCGATCAGTGTTGTTTTAGGAAACTCACCAAACAGCGGGAAAAGAGCTCCGGCTCCACTGGCGGATACTCCGCTCCATACCGCTGCATTGACGGTGGTTTTTTTATGTGACGTGGAGTGGACTCGGTCGTTACGTATCTCATAAGGAGGGGGTGTGATTTTTATACGGCTGATGAGATAAATCGTTATAAAAGTCAAAGCTGGAGAGCATAGGGCTGCTAGGCTACTTGTCTGCCAATCGAAATGCTGCGTTCCAATCGCAAAGGTGAATGCGCCTGAAAGGAGGGAAAACATAAAAAACATTTGAAATGTGAAATATGTGCAATATTGGCTGTAGCTGCGGCTTGTGTATATGCATTTGCTTCGATAGAAAAGTAGCGGCAATGTTAGCGCTGTTGCGGGTATTGACCACCATGTGTAGTTTAAGCAGGGAAGGTAAAGTCCCAGGGCGATGACCAAAAAAACGTAGCGTGTTGCATTGAATGTTGAGTAGGGGTCCGATGCGATCATAGATTTTTCCCCGTGAGTATGTTGCCAAGACTTTTATCTAGGTTGAATTCGCTGAAAAAGTACTGTGCAGCTGTACCGGACAAGTAAGAGGTAATTATCACAAGGACAACTGGAGAGCTTGCTGCTGCCAGCGCAATTGTGACTACCAAACCCACCCCAAACGCCACCGCATTGCCCGATTGGCTATACGCAGACCGCTCAAAAAACTCCCCAATGGAACCGGAAGCCCTGGCATCGGCAACCGCCTGGGGGCCAAACGCCAGTGCGGCACCCACGGCGTTACCACCCACGATCTTCGCGAACCCTTGCTTGCCATACATCTTCGGGTCGAGCCCTAAACGGCTGTTGAGCATGCGTTGGGTGCCGTAGGCCGGCACGTGGAGGTGATGGCCTACCTGCAAGGGGCCGAAATTGTAATAGGCGGCGGCTTGCATCGCGGGAATTTGGAACTTGAGGTTGCCGCCGACATTGACGAGTTTGATTCGTCGCTGGAAGGCCTTGCGTGCCGATCGGCTGCCGCTTTGGCCTCGGGTCGCGGCCCAGGCTTTGAGGTCCTTTTTCAGCGGTTCGGGCAGGTCCAGCAGGTCGATCAGGCGTTTGCTCTTGGTGCTTGCGTAGATCAGGTTGGCAACCATGCCCAGGGTGCTGGGCAGGCTGGTGGACGAAAACCACTGCGGGCCGATTTTCGGAATCGCTTCGGCGCGTTCGCGCAGGGCCTCCAGTGCTTGCACGGACGCCTGGCCGGCGCGCTTGAGCGTGGCGAACAGCTGCAACAGCAAGGCCAATGCCTCGAGGCGTTCCTGCTCGGACAGGCCGTTGTCAGGCAGGGCGAGTTCATTGGCGAGGAACAGCGCTGCGCTGTAGTCGTCGGTGTCGTATTCCCCTTCGATCTCGATCAACGAGGGAAAGGCGCGCGCCGCTACGGCCTCAGGCCAAGGCAACTCGCCGTTGTCGAGCAAGCCCTCGGGATGGCGGCCCCAAGGGTTGGTGCGGGTGCAGAGGGGATACCGGTCATTCATGCGCGGTTACCCCTGATCTATCGGAGGTTGAGAATGACTTCATACCCGTCTACGCATTTACCTGAACCTGGAAGTTTCATGAGGTGAAACTTGAGTGAGCGGGGTTGATTTCGCGTAGGGAAGTAAAAAGATTCGAGCGATTGGCTGTCAATACAGAGATGGGGGAATGGTTTTTATAATTTATTAGTGTGTATTTCGAGTTGCTTGAAGTTGCCGTATTTATTGTGGGAAGTTTCTATTTTTATTTTCTGGCGGGGTTGTTTGTCGGTTGTTTATTGACTGTTTATCGAATCAATGGCTGGCCGTAGCATTTAGGGGGCACTGCGAAACGGCGTAAAAACGCCCACCGTTACTCCGGTGAGCGTGTTTGTGTGCGCCAAGGTATCAGTCCCAGACAGGCGCCAGGCCGTCAGGGCTGACCTCGCGGCCATTGCGCTCGAGCGTGGCGATGCGCGCCATGTCCTCGTCGTCCAGGCGCAGGTCGCGGGCAAGCAGGTTGCTGGCCAGGTTCTCGGGCTTGGTGGAGGAGGGGATGACCGCATAGCCCAGTTGCATCGCCCAGGCCAGCGCGACTTGCGCGACGGTCGCTTTGTGCTTGGCGGCGATGTCGGCCAGTACCGGGTCCTTGAGCACCTTGCCATAGGCCAGGGTCATGTAGGACGTGACGGTGATGCCTTGCGCCTTGAGGAACGCTGCGAGCTGGGTGTTCTGCAGGTACGGGCTGAGTTCGATCTGGTTGGTGGCGATCTCGCCCTTGCCGACCACGTCGATGGCTTGGCGGGTGAGTTCGATGTTGAAGTTGGAGACGCCGATCTGACGCGTCAGACCTTGCTTCTTGGCCTCGGCCAGGGCGGTCATGTACTCGTGCAGTTCAACGCCGTTGCCGGGGGCTGGCCAGTGGATCAGCAGCAGGTCGACATGATCGGTGCGCAGCTTCGCCAGGCTCTCGCGCAAGCTCGGGATCAGCTTGTCGGCGGCATAGTTGTCGACCCAGATCTTGGTTGTGATGAACAACTCGCCACGCGGCACGCCGCTTTCGAAGATCGCCTGGCCTACGTCCGCTTCATTGCCGTAGATCTGCGCGGTGTCGATGACGCGGTAGCCCAGTTCGAGGGCGGACTTGACCGAGTCGATGACGGCTTGGCCGGTCAGACGGAACGTGCCGAGGCCGAAAGAGGGAATGCTCATTGATCTGCTCCTGGTGAGTGTGGCGAGGATCGAATCCAAGAACAGTGTGGCTCGGAGTCGATCACGTTGGACCAGTGTGCGGATTTGCGATGGATTGATTAAGACGCTGGTGGGCCAAGGTCATTTGACGTCATGTCACGAATGGCGCGTGGAGCGTGCATGGGGCAGAGGCAATGAAAGCCTCGGGCGGAAATGAGACGGCCCGCCAAAGGGCGGGCCGGTCGGTGCAGCGTGTGACGATCAGCGGCGGCGGAACAGCGGCAGCGGCTCGTCGGTGGCGCCTTGGTAGGTCACCGAGAAGTCCTTCAGGCTCTGCAGCGCGTCTTCCGGGTCCTTGTCGGCACGGATGGCGAAGGCGTCGAAGCCGCAGCGGGCCATGTAGAACAGCTGGTCGCGCAGGACGTCGCCAATGGCGCGCAGTTCGCCCGTGAACTTGTAGCGGTCACGCAGCAGGCGCGCATTGGAGTAGTTGCGTCCGTCGGTGAAGGCCGGGAAGTTCAAGGCGATGACCTGGAAGTGCTGCACGTCTTCACCGATCTCTTCGGCTTCCTCGTCGCTGTCCAGCCACACGCCCAGGCCGCCGTCGCGGGCCTTGAGGGCATGGGCGTGGTCACGCCACATCTGCAGCGGGACGATGTAGTCGTCGCAGTTGGTCAGCTCGTCGAACGAGGTGTCCTTGGGCAGCAGGTGCCAAGTTTCGTCGACCAGTTGGTTGTTTTTAATGATTCGCTGCATAGACGCGCTCCTTGAAGGGGTCGATGCCAATACGCTGGTAGGTGTCGATGAAGCGCTCGTCTTCGGTGCGTTGTTCCACGTACACGTCGATCAGCTTCTCGATCACATCGGCCATTTCGTCTTGGGCGAAGGAAGGCCCGAGGATCTTGCCCAGGCTCGCATCGCGCGCGGCGTTGCCACCCAGGGAGACCTGGTAGAACTCTTCGCCTTTCTTGTCCACGCCGAGGATGCCGATGTGGCCAACGTGGTGGTGACCGCAGGCGTTCATGCAGCCGGAGATGTTCAGGTCGAGCTCGCCGATGTCGAACAGGTAGTCCAGGTCGTCGAAGCGGCGCTGGATGGATTCGGCGATCGGGATCGACTTGGCGTTGGCCAGCGAGCAGTAGTCGCCACCCGGGCAGCAGATGATGTCGGTCAGCAGGCCGACGTTCGGCGTGGCGAAGCCCTGTTCGCGCAGTTCCAGCCAGAGGGCGTGCAACTGGCGCTGCTCGACGTCGGCCAGAATGATGTTCTGCTCATGGGAGGTGCGCAGGAAGCCGAAGCTGTAACGCTCGGCGAGGTCCGCCACGGCGTCGAGCTGCTTGTCGCTGATGTCGCCCGGGGCAACGCCGGTGGGCTTGAGCGACAGGGTGACGGCGACGTAACCGGGCTTCTTGTGGGCGCGGGTGTTGCGCGAGCGCCAGCGGGCGAAGCCAGGATAGTCCTGATCCAGCGGAGCGTAGTCGACGTTTTCCAGGGCCAGGTAGGCCGGGTCGACGAAATGGCGCGAGACGCGCTGCAGCTCGGCTTCGGTCAGGGTGGTCGGGCCGCCGCGCAGGTGAGCCATCTCGGCCTCGACCTTCTCGGCGAACACTTCCGGGGTCAGCGCCTTGACCAGGATCTTGATCCGCGCCTTGTACTTGTTGTCACGGCGGCCGTAACGGTTGTACACGCGCAGGATCGCGTCCAGGTAGCTGATCAGGTCCTGCCAGGGCAGGAACTCGTTGATGAACGAACCGACCACTGGGGTGCGACCCAGGCCGCCGCCGACCAGCACACGGAAGCCCAGCTCGCCGGCCTCGTTGTACACCGGCTCCAGGCCGATGTCGTGCACTTCGATGGCGGCGCGGTCTTCCTTCGAGCCGTTGATGGCGATCTTGAACTTACGCGGTAGGTAGGCGAATTCCGGGTGGAAGGTGGTCCACTGACGGACGATTTCGCACCATGGGCGTGGGTCGATCACTTCATCGGCGGCAACGCCGGCGAACTGGTCGGTGGTGGTGTTGCGCAGGCAGTTGCCGCTGGTCTGGATCGCGTGCATCTGCACGGTGGCCAGCTCTGCCAGGATGTCCGGGATGTCCTCGAGCGCCGGCCAGTTGTACTGCACATTCTGGCGGGTACTGATGTGGGCATAGCCCTTGTCGTAGTCACGGGCGATCTTCGCCAGTACGCGGACCTGGCCCGCGTTCAGCTGGCCATAGGGCACGGCGACACGCAGCATGGGCGCGAAACGTTGGATATACAGGCCGTTCTGCAGACGCAGAGGGCGGAATTCTTCTTCGCTCAGCTCACCGGCCAGGTAGCGGCGGGTCTGATCCCGGAACTGCTTGACGCGGTCCTCGATGATCCGCTGGTCGTACTCGTCGTATACGTACATATAAGTCCTGTCTCAGGCTGCAGGCAGCTATTCGCGCGCACGGCCGCGCACTCCGCTTCGGAGCCGGAGCACGATATCAGGTTGTGTTTATGCGCTAAAGTGATGTTTTTGCATATGAAAAGAACCAATCGAACTAAGTGAGACCCACTGGCATTTGCTCGCCTGCAGCTGCCATCCGTTTATACTCGCGCGTTTGTTTCGCAACGGATGTAACCGCATGCTCAAGGCCTTGTGCCAGGGCCTGTGCCTGAACCTGCTCCTGACAGCAGCGAGCGCACAGGCCGCCTCCGTGGTGTTCCTCAACCCAGGCTTTTCCAGCGAAGCCTTCTGGGTCGGCTATTCGCGTTTCATGCAGGCGGCCGCCCATGAACTGGGCATGGACCTGCGCATCGAATACAGCGAGCGGCGCACGGACCTGGCCTTGGCCCAGGCCCGCGCGGCATTGGCCGGGCCGCAGCGCCCGGACTACCTGGTCCTGGTCAACGAGCAGTACCTGGCACCGGAAATCATCCGCCTGGCGCGGGGGTTGGGGGTCAAGCTGTTCCTGGTAAACAACGGCTTGACCGAAACCCAGGCACGCAGCATCCAGGCCCAGCCGGACCGCTATGCGCAGGTGCTGGGCACCCTGACCGCCAACGACGAACAGGCCGGCTACCAGATGCTGCGCCAGATGGTCGCCACGCTGCCGCCAGGGTCGGGTCCGGTGGACCTGGTGGCGTTCGCCGGGGTCAAGACCACGCCAGCCTCCCAACTGCGTGAGCAGGGCATGCGCCGGGCCTTGGCGGACTTCCCCCAGGTACGCTTGCGGCAGGTGGTCTATGGCGGTTGGAGCCGCAAGCGCGCCTACGAACAGGCCCAGTTGCTCGCAGAGCGTTATCCGGCTACGCAGTTGGTCTGGGCGGCCAACGACGAGATGGCCTTCGGTGCCATGCAGGCCTTCGAAGAGAAGGGGCGCACACCAGGGCGTGACGTGATCTTCAGTGCCGTCAACAGCTCCCCCGAAGCGCTGCGCGCACGTATCGACGGGCGCCTGAGTGTGCTGATGGGCGGGCATTTCACCTTGGGCGGTTGGGCCATGGTGCTGTTGCACGACGATGCCTCGGGGCTGACGATCAACCGTGACGGCCTGCAGGCGCACACGGTGCCGGTGTTGCAACTGTTCGACCAGGCCAAGGCGCGGCGCTGGCTCAAGTTGCTGGAGACCTGCGATGACATGGGTGTGGATTTTCTGCGCTACAGCGCCGAAGGCCGACCGGCAGATTTTCGTTATCCGTTCCTGACCAAGCCGGTCGACTATTGAAAGACCTGGCTTGAGAGAAGGCCATTGCTGGGCTTAACTGCTGGTTGAAGTGCATTCCCATAAACACTACAAGAGGCAATGCAATGGGAAACTCGACCAAGTTGCGCAAAGCTGACAGCAGCGTCGACGCCTGGGCGATCCTCTGCCTGATCATCCTCGTCGTCGTGGCCGCTGTGTATTGGGTCAGCCACCAGTAACGCCTGTCTTCGGACCTTGAGTGAAACCAGAACCGCCCGCGGAAGGGATATCCGCGGGCGGCTTGCGTTCTAGCGGGCGGTCAGGTGCATGGCCAGTTGCACCAGGCCGACCAATGCCAGGATGAATACCAGGGTGAACAAGGTGCCCAGTGCGATGAAGTGGCTGGCCTTGCCATGGGTGAAATCGCGCGCGCGGTTCTTGCCGCTCTGCACGCCAAAGGCAGCGGCAAGGATGCTCTGCAGCATCTGCCAGAAGGTGGGCGGTTTGCCGGGGTCGTTGTCGTCCATGAAGGGCTCCTGGAAACAAAGACAATCACACGACAGTGTAGACAGGCCTATGGGCACTGCGCGGGTCTATTCGCGGGTAAACCCCCACAAGGATCACTGCTAACCCTGTGGGGCGGGTCTACCCGCGAAAGGGCCGCAAAGCGGCCGCCTTGCAGATCAGCCCTCGTAACCGAGGTTCGGGGCCAGCCAGCGCTCGCTCACGCTGATGTCCTGCCCCTTGCGCGCGCTGTAGCGCTCGACCTGGTCCTTGTCTACCTTGCCCACGGCGAAGTACTGCGCCTGCGGGTGAGCGAAGTACCAACCGCTGACCGCCGCCGCCGGGAACATGGCGAAGTGCTCGGTAAGAAACACCCCGCTCGGGCCGGTCTCGCCGATGGCCGTGCCATCGAGCAGGCGGAACAGCGTGGCTTTTTCGGTGTGGTCCGGGCAGGCCGGATAACCCGGGGCAGGGCGGATGCCGCTGTACTGCTCCTTGATCAGCGCTTCGTTGTCCAGGTGTTCGTCCTTGGCATAACCCCAGTACTGCTTGCGCACCTGCTCGTGCAGCCACTCGGCACAGGCTTCGGCGAGGCGGTCGGCCAGGGCCTTGACCATGATCGAGTTGTAGTCGTCGCCGTTGTCCTGATAGGCCTTGGCCACTTCCTCGGCACCGATGCCGGCGGTGGTGATGAAACCGCCGACGTAATCGGTCAGGCCGCTGTCCTTGGGTGCGACGAAGTCGGCCAGGGAGAAGTTCGGCTTGCCATCGGGCTTGATGGTCTGCTGGCGCAGGTGGTGCAGGGTGGCGAGCTTCTCGCCGTTGTCGCCGTACACCTCGATGTCGTCATGCTCGACCTGGTTGGCTGGCCAGAAGCCGAAGACCGCGCGGGCGCTGATGAGCTTTTCGTCGATCAGTTTGTCGAGCATCTCACGGGCGTCGTTGTACAGCGCGGTAGCCGCCTCGCCGACCACTTCGTCGGTGAGGATGCGCGGGAACTTGCCGGCCAGGTCCCAGGAAATGAAGAACGGTGTCCAGTCGATGTATTCGGCCAGCACGCGCAGGTCGATGTCCTCGAGCACTTTGACGCCGGTGAAGGAGGGCGCCGCCGGAGTGTAGCCGGCCCAGTCGTACTTCGGTTTGGCGGCGATGGCCTGGTCATAGCCCAGGCGCTCGGTTCGGGCGCTGCGATTGGCCGTGCGTTCGCGGACTTCCACGTATTCCTGGCGCGTCTTCTCGACGAAGCCTGGCTTGAGTTCCTTGGACAGCAACTGGGTAGCCACGCCCACAGCACGCGAGGCGTCGGTGACATAGACCACCGCATCGTTGGAGTACTTGGGCTCGATCTTGACCGCCGTGTGCGCCTTGGAGGTGGTGGCCCCGCCGATCATCAGCGGCAGCTCGAAGCCCTGGCGCTGCATTTCGCGGGCGACGTGGACCATCTCGTCCAGCGACGGGGTGATCAGACCGGAGAGGCCGATGATGTCGCACTTCTGTTCGCGGGCGGTCTGCAGGATCTTCTCCGCCGGCACCATCACGCCCAGGTCGACGATGTCATAGCCGTTGCAGCCAAGCACCACGCCGACGATGTTCTTGCCGATGTCGTGCACGTCGCCCTTGACCGTGGCCATGAGGATCTTGCCCTTGGCCTCGGGAGTGTCGCCCTTTTCGGCTTCGATGAACGGAATCAGGTGCGCGACGGCCTGCTTCATCACCCGCGCAGACTTGACCACCTGCGGTAGGAACATCTTGCCGGCGCCGAACAGGTCGCCGACCACGTTCATGCCGCTCATCAGTGGCCCTTCGATGACCTCGATCGGGCGCGCGCACTGCTGGCGGCACTCCTCGGTGTCCTCGACGATGAATGCGGTGATGCCCTTGACCAGCGCGTGCTCCAGGCGTTTTTCCACTGGCAGCGAACGCCACTGTTCGTTTTCCACTTCCTTGGTCGCGCCGCCGCCCTTGTAGTCGTCGGCAATGGCCAGCAAGGCATCGGTGCCGTGCGGGGTGCGGTTGAGCACCACGTCCTCGACCTTCTCGCGCAGCGCGGCCGGGATTTCATCGTAGATCTCCAACTGGCCGGCGTTGACGATACCCATGGTCAGGCCGTTCTTGATGGCGTGGTAGAGGAATACCGAGTGGATCGCCTCGCGCACCGGGTTGTTGCCGCGGAAGGAGAACGACACGTTGGACACACCGCCCGAGCTCAGCGCGTAGGGCAAGTGGTCGCGGATGTAGGCGCAGGCTTCGATGAAGTCCACGGCGTAGTTGTTGTGTTCCTCGATGCCGGTGGCCACGGCGAAGATGTTCGGGTCGAAGATGATGTCTTCCGGCGGGAAGCCCACTTCATTGACCAGGATGTCGTAGCTGCGCTGGCAGATTTCCTTCTTGCGCGCGGCGGTGTCGGCCTGGCCGACCTCGTCGAAGGCCATCACCACCACGGCGGCGCCGTAGCGTTTGCACAGGCGGGCGTGGTGTTTGAACTGCTCGACGCCTTCCTTCATGGAGATCGAGTTGACGATGCCCTTGCCCTGGATGCACTTCAGGCCCGCTTCGATCACCTCCCACTTGGAGGAGTCGATCATGATCGGCACGCGAGAGATGTCCGGCTCGCCCGCGATCAGGTTGAGGAAGCGGACCATGGCAGCCTGCGAATCGAGCATGCCTTCGTCCATGTTGATGTCGATCACCTGGGCGCCGGCCTCGACCTGTTGCAGGGCGACTTCGAGCGCTTCGGTGTAGTTCTCCTCGCGGATCAGGCGGGCGAACTTGGCGGAACCTGTGATGTTGGTGCGCTCGCCGACGTTGACGAACAGCGACTGGCGATCGATGGTGAACGGCTCCAGGCCCGACAGGCGGCAGGCCTTGGGGATGTCCGGAATTTCGCGCGGCTTGTACTTGGCCACGGCCTGGGCAATGGCCTGGATGTGCGGCGGGGTAGTGCCGCAGCAACCGCCGATGATGTTGAGGAACCCGCTGGCTGCGAACTCCTCGACCACGGCGGCCATTTCAGCCGGGGTTTCGTCGTACTCGCCGAAGGCGTTGGGCAGGCCGGCGTTGGGGTGGGCCGAGACGTGGGTGTCGGCCTTGGTCGCCAGCTCTTCGAGGTACGGGCGCAGGTCCTTGGCGCCCAGCGCGCAGTTCAGGCCCACGGAGATCGGCTTGGCGTGGCGCACCGAGTTCCAGAATGCCTCGGTGGTCTGCCCGGACAGGGTGCGACCGGAGGCGTCGGTGATGGTGCCGGAGATCATGATCGGCAGCTCGACGCCGTCTTCTTCGAACACCTGCTGCACGGCGAAAATCGCCGCCTTGGCGTTGAGGGTGTCGAAGATGGTTTCGATCAGCAGCAGGTCGGCGCCGCCTTCGATCAGGCCGCGGGTGGCCTCGGTGTAGTTCTCGACCAGCTCGTCGAAGGTGACGTTGCGATAGCCCGGGTCGTTGACGTCTGGGGAAATCGAGCAGGTGCGGCTGGTTGGGCCGAGCACGCCGGCGACGAAGCGTGGCTTGTCCGGGGTTTCCAGCGTCTTGGCGTCGGCCACCTGGCGGGCGATGCGCGCGCCTTCGACGTTGAGCTCGTACACCAGCGCTTCCATGCCGTAGTCGGCCTGGGAAATCTGCGTGGCGTTGAAGGTGTTGGTCTCGAGGATGTCGGCGCCGGCGTCGAGGTAGGCTTTCTCGATCGAGGCGATGACATCGGGGCGGGTGAGCAACAGCAAATCGTTGTTGCCCTTGACGTCGCTTGGCCAATCGGCGAAGCGCGTGCCACGATAGTCGTGTTCCTCGAGGCGGTAGCTTTGGATCATAGTACCCATGCCGCCGTCGAGGATCAGTATGCGCTCCTTGAGTGCTTGCTGGAGTGCTTGGAAACGAGCGCTGCGGTCGGACATAGGAACTACCTGGTCGGGCGAATTTCAGAAGGTGCTGAATAATAACAAAGCTGCACGGATTTTAGACGTGTCGGCCATTTGCATGAATTTCGTTCATGTTGGCGGCGCGCTAAAGCACCCAAGGACCGGTCAGGCAAATCGTGATGGCTTTCAGGAATCAGGACATTCGGCACATGGTGCATCGTTTACTTGCTGGCGCCTTCGCCCTGCTCATCAGCGGCGTGGCGTTCGGGCAAGCCCCTCAATCGAGCCCGGCGATCTCGTATACCCGGGACATTCAACCGATCTTCACCGAGAAGTGCGTGGCCTGCCACGCGTGCAACGACGCAGCCTGCCAGCTCAAGCTGGAAAGCCCCGAAGGCGCGGTGCGCGGGGCCTCCAAGACCCCGGTGTACCAGGGCGAACGCAGCAAGGCGGTGCCCACCACGCGATTGTTCTATGACGCCCACGACGAACAGGCCTGGCGCAAGATGGGCTTCTACTCGGTGCTCGACAACCAGGGCAGCCAGGCCGCGCTGATGGCGCGCATGCTCGAGCTGGGCCACAAGACCCCGCTGACGCCCAACGCCAAGTTGCCCGAAGAGATCGTGCTGGGGCTCAACCGCAACAACATGTGCCCCTTGCCTCACGAATTCGACGCCTACGCCGGAGCCCACCCGAAGGAGGGCATGCCCCTGGCCGTCACTGGCCTCACCGATGCCGAATACCAGACCCTGCAGCGCTGGCTGGCTGCCGGTGCGCCGGTCGAGTACCAACCGATCCAGCCCAGTGCCGCCGAGGCTCGGCAGATCACCGAATGGGAAGAGCTGCTCAACCGTCCGGGTTCCACCGAAGCGCTGGTGGGCCGCTGGCTGTACGAGCACCTGTTCCTGGCGCACATCTATTTCGCAGGGGGCGAGCCGGGGCATTTCTTCCAGTGGGTCCGTTCGCGCACCCCGAGCGGCAGGCCGGTCGACATCATCGCCACCCGCAGACCGAACGATCCTCCCGGTACCGACTTCTACTACCGGCTGATTCCAGTGCAAGGCGTGATCGTGCACAAGACCCACATCACCTACCCGATGGGGCCGCAGAAGCTCAAGCGCGTCAAGCAGCTGTTCTACAGTGGTGACTGGCATGCCTCCTCGCTGCCCGGCTACGGGCCGCGTCACCGCTCCAATCCGTTCGAGACCTTCGAAGCGATCCCAGCGGTGGCGCGCTATCAGTTCATGCTCGACAACGCCGAATACTTCGTGCGCACCTTCATCCGCGGCCCGGTGTGCCGTGGGCAGATCGCCACCGATGTGATCCGCGACAACTTCTGGGCGCTGTTCCAGGAGCCGGCCCATGACCGCTATATCACCGATGCCGAGTACCGCGGCAAGGCGACGCCGCTGCTGGCGATGCCGGGGCAGATCGACGACGTCGGCAGCGTGCTGAGCCTGTGGCATGCCTATCGCGACAAGCGCAACGAATACGAGAAGCTGCGCCGCGAAGCCTACGCCGAGATGCCTGCGCCGAGTTGGTCGACACTGTGGGCGGGCAACGACAATGCGCTGCTGACCATCTTCCGTCACTTCGACAGCGCAGCGGTGAGCAAGGGCCTGATCGGCGACGTGCCGCTGACCACCTGGCTGTTCGACTATCCGCTGTTCGAGCGCACCTACTACCAGCTGGCGGTGAACTTCGATGTATTCGGCAACGTCTCGCACCAATTGCAGACCCGTCTGTACTTCGACTTGATTCGTAATGGTGCCGAGATCAACTTCCTGCGCCTGATGCCGGCCGACCAGCGTGGGGCGATCCTGAGCGACTGGTACCAGAACAGCGGCAAGGTGAAGATGTGGCTCGACTACGAAGACATCGACACCAGCACGGCGAGCGCGCTGAAGCTGGACAAACACAACCCCAAGCGTGACTTCGGCCTCAAGTTGCTGCAACGCACGGGCAGCCTCAACGCAGCGCCCGATCCGATCAACCGCTGCACAGGAGCCCATTGCTCGCGGCCGCAGATGAGCGCGGAGTTCCAGGATGCCGAGCAGAGCCTCAGCCGTTTGGTCTCGCGGCCGGCTGCCGGGCTCAAGGTGATCAACCAGTTGCCCGAGGCGACCATGCTGCGCATCGAAGGGCAGGGTGGTCAGCGCCAGGTCTACAGCCTGTTGCACAACCGCGCCCACAGCAACGTTGCCTTCCTGCTCGGCGAGGCCTACCGCTACCAGCCGGGCCTGGACACCCTGACCCTTTACCCGGGCGTGCTCAGCAGCTACCCGAACTTCATCTTCAACATCCCGACCAAGGATGTGCCGGAGTTCGTCGAAGACATGGAAGCTGCCCGCGACGATACGGCCAAGTTCGAACGGATCGTCATGCGGTGGGGCGTGCGTCGCAGTCACCCTGAGTTCTGGCGCTACTTCCATGACCTGAACACCTTCATCAAGGAGACCGAGCCGGTGGAAGCGGGTGTGCTGGACATGAACCGCTACGAGAACCTTTGATCGGTCGAGCTGACCTTTCCGGAGACGTTGCGGTCGGACGTGGCGGGTGGTCCTGATCGATTGCAGGGGCTGTAGTGCAGCCCTGAGCGGGTAAACCCGCTGCTACGGGGCCGGCGCAGGTCTTGAAGGGCGGGTTTACCGGCGAACGAGCGCACAGCGCTCGACGCTGCGCGTGATCGGGGCCTCAATGCACCGAAAACCGCAGGAACCGGCATGCTGTATTCGCTTCAGGCTCTCCGGGCATTCGCCGCCTGGGTGGTGGTCTGCCACCACTTCATGCAGATCTTCTTCGACTTCCACGCCTCCGGCCCCATCGGCAGACTGCTCGCCGAACGGGGCGCGGTGGGGGTGGATATCTTCTTCGTCATCAGTGGGCTGGTGATCTATCTTTCGACCCGTGACAAGCCCATCGCGCCCGGGCAGTTTTTGCTCAACCGGGTGCTGCGCATCGTCCCGGCCTATTGGTTCTACACGTTGCTGATGGCCTTGCTGTTGCTGGTGGCCAGCCGCTGGATGCCGCATCAGGTCTTCGATTGGCAGCACCTGCTGCTGTCGCTGTTGTTCATCCCGGCGGAAAACCCAGGTGGCTACGGCTTGTATCCAACGCTCAACGTCGGCTGGACGCTGAACTTCGAGATGTTCTTCTACCTGTTGTTCGGGTTGGCTTTTTTGGTGCGCCGACGTCATCACCTGCTGCTGGTGGCCGGAGCTTTGCTGCTGGTCAGCGAAGTGCTTGGACGCATGGGTGTGCTCAGTCGCTTCTACAGCAATGGCATCATCTATGAATTCCTGCTGGGCATTGGCATCGGCGTGCTGTACCGCCGTGGGCTGGTGAGGGAAGGGCTGTGGTTGCCATTGGTGGTGCTGGGCGTGGCGGGTTACGCCCTGTACCAGTTGGATGCGTCCGTGCGCCTGCTGCACTGGGGCGTGCCGAGTGCGTTGGTGGTGTTGGCGTTCGTCGCGCTGGAGCCGTACTTTCATGGCAACCGGGTGCTCAAGGCGCTCGGCGACTGCTCCTACTCGGTGTACCTGATCCACGTGCTAGTGCTCTACGGCGGCTGGTTCGCCACTCAGCGCCTTGGGCTTAACCCCTATGGGGTGTTCGCCGTCTGCGTGCTGTCCATTGGACTAATGTCGTGGCTGAGCTTCCACTGGCTGGAGCGCGGCCTGTACCGGCGCATGCAGGCCTGGTTGCGTGAAGACAGGGAGCTAGGCCAGGTGTTGGCGCTTTCCCGAGTCAAATACTAGGACTTTGTTCGAAGGCCAGGTTGGCGTACACTTGCCGACAAGTCTGTGAGGAACTTCCATGAGCGCTATAACCATTACCGACGCCGCCCATGATTACCTGGCCGATCTGCTGTCCAAGCAGAATACCCCGGGCATCGGCATCCGCATTTTCATCACCCAGCCGGGCACCCAGTATGCCGAAACCTGCATTGCCTACTGCAAGCCAGGCGAAGAGAAGCCCGACGACACGGCCGTGGGCCTGAAGAGCTTCACCGCGTACATCGATGCGGTCAGCGAGCCGTTCCTCGAGGACGCGCTGGTCGACTACGCCACCGACCGCATGGGTGGCCAGCTCACCATCAAGGCCCCGAACGCCAAGGTGCCGATGGTCAACGAGGACAGCCCGCTCAACGAGCGCATCAACTATTACCTGCAGACCGAGATCAACCCGGGTCTGGCCAGCCACGGCGGCGCCGTGAGCCTGGTGGATGTGGTCGACGACGGCATCGCCGTGCTGCAGTTCGGCGGTGGTTGCCAGGGCTGCGGCCAGGCCGACGTCACGCTCAAGGATGGTATCGAGCGCACCCTGCTCGAACGTATCCCGGAGCTCAAGGGCGTGCGTGACGTGACCGACCACAGCAACAAGGAAAACGCCTACTACTGATCAGCGCCGCCTGGCGTATTTCAATCGGCGTTCTCTTTGCAAGATGTTGCGCTTAGCAACAAAGTGTTACGGAATCAAGCCCTGCGACAACAGGCCGCAGCCCGGATTTCAAGGGCTGCAGGCCGATCCCTCCTTCGTCGGGTAGATGCCCTTGGGGTGTCATGCCAGAATGCCCCGGTTTTTCGTCGGCCCATCCCAGGGGCCGGCACCTTCCCTATAAAGGATGGTTCCATGACTGATCTACTGACCCGGCGTGCTGTCGTCGCCGGGATGGGCGTTCTGGGGCTTGGTCTGCTGGCCGGTTGCAACCCGGCCCGGGGGCTCGAGTTCAAGTACGGCAAGAACATGAGCAACGAAATCCTCGGGCGCAAGTTCCGCCTGAAGGACACCCAAGGCAACGAGCGCACCCTGTCGAGCTTCTACGGCTCGATGCCGATGATCTTCTTCGGTTTCACCCAGTGCCCGGCTGTCTGCCCGACCGCCATGGCGCGCGCGGCGCAAATCAGAAAGCTGCTCAGGGGGCGCGACCGGGACCTGTTCCAGGTGGTGCTCATCACCCTGGATCCGGAGCGCGACACCCCCGAGGTGCTCGATGCCTACGTCAAGGCTTTCGACCCGTCGTTCACCGCCCTGACCGGCACCCCCGAGGAAATCGCCGAGGTGGCCAGGGAATTCAAGGTGTTCTACGAGAAGGTCCCCGCCGGCGACACCTACACGGTTTCTCACTCGTCCACCAGCTACGTCTATGACACGCGTGGCACCCTGCGCCTGAGCCTTGGCCATTCCCTGACCGCCAAGGAATGCGCCGAGGATCTGGTCACCCTGATGGAGATTTGCTAATGGCTGTTTCACTGCAACCTGCCAAACGTGCACTGGCCGCCCTGGCCATGATGGGGCTGGCCCTGCCGGCGCTGGCCCAGACCACCGTGAGCGATGCCTGGGTTCGTGCCAGCGTGCCGCACCAGCAGTCCACCGGCGCTTTCATGACCCTGACCGCCGACAGCGACAGCAAGCTGCTCAGCGTGGCCTCGCCGGTTGCCAAGACCGTGCAGATCCACCAGATGAGCATGAAGGGCGACGTGATGAGCATGGGTGAAGTCAAAGCCGTCGAGCTGCCTGCCGGTAAAGCGGTGACCCTCGACCCCAACGGCTACCACGTGATGCTCATGGGCCTGACCCAGCAGGTCAAGGAAGGCGAGCAGGTGCCGCTGACCCTGACCATCGAAGATGCCAAGGGGACAAAGCAAACCCTGGAAGTCCAGGCACCGGTTCGCCCGCTGGGCGCTGAAGCCGGGCATGATCACGCGCACATGCACTGATCTGTGGCAGGGGCTGCTGAGCAGCCCATCGCGACACAAGGCCGCTCCCATGCTGTGGGCGCGGCCTTTGTCTAGTCCTGAAATAGGTTTACACCTGTTCAGGTAGGCCGACAGGCCTCAAAACGCCCGATGCACAGCATCGGGCGTTTTGTTTTTCAGGGCCATATGAGGCCGTTCTGTGTTGTAGATCTGCACTGCCTCGTCAACCATCTGTCTCGCTTGCTCCAAATCTGCAGGGCTACTCAACAGCAGCTCCATCTTGAGGATTCCGTTGATTCGCTCGGCCAGCGCGTTCTGGTAGCAGTCATACCCATCAGTCATGGAGCACTGAACGCCGTGCCGTTGATGCAGTGACTGGTATAGCGCCGAGCAATATTGGATGCCTCGATCCGAATGGTGGACTAATGGCTGGCGACGACGTCGCTTTCGTAGTGCCTGCTTGAAAGCTTGCGCCACTGACTCGGCATGCAGGCTTTCATGGACGTGGTGGCCAACGATTTTCCTGGAGTACGCATCCGTTATCAGGCTCAGGTATAGCGGGCCGTTACGTGCGGGCAGGTAAGTAATGTCGGCCACCCAGACATGTTCCGGCCTTGTCGGAACAATCTGGCTTGGCCCGGGCTTGAGTAAGTTGGGGTGGCGGTAGAAGCGATGAAAGCTTTGTGTTGTCTTGTGGTAGGCCCGCTTAGGCAGTACGAGCAAACGGCGCTCTCCCAAGACTTGGAACAGCCTATCTCGGCCGATCTGGAGTCGTCTGTCAGGCTGGCAATGCAGCAGATAGTGCAGCTTGCGTGTACCCAGACGAGGCTGGCGCATCCGGACTTGCTGAACAAACTTAACCACCCGGTCTGCCTGGCGCTCTTTGCCATCAGCGGCTCGGTTGCGTTTGTAGTAAGCCTGTCGACTGATGCCTAGAAACTGACAAGCCCTGGCAATGCTCAGTCCTGCGACTTGACCTTGCGAGAGGACTTGCCGGATCGCTTTTTTACGACCGAAACACCATAGTCATTTTTCAGAACATCGACGACCGTCTCGAAGAACTGGGCCTTCTGGCTCATCAGCTCAAGCTGCTGCTCAAGCTCTTTGATCCGCTGCTCTGGAGTGAGCGGTTTGGGGTCAGACATCGCGCAGCTCCTCTCGGCTCGGATCGATGCCCCTTGGCTCCAATCCTGCCGACCGTGCTTACGCAACCATACCAGAACCGTCGATCGACCCTGGATGCCATACCGTTCCTGGGCCTGGCCGTAGGTCATCTCGCCTTTTTCAATCTGATCAACCACCGCCAATTTAAAAGACAGTGAGTAATCTCGCTGTGTGCGCTTTACACCTTGCTCCATCTGACTCTCCGGAAATTCGGGATGGGAGGTGTAAACCTTATTCAGGACGGGACACTTGCTACATAAAAGGGGCGCCAAAGCGCCCCGATCGACATTACGGATACTGCTCAGCTACGAAACCTTGGCAACGGTCGCTCGATGGTCAGCGAGGTCAAGGTCTTGCGTACCTGGGCGTCTTCGGCCTCCAGAGCCTTGAGGCTGGCGCGGATCTTGCCAGCCGCGGGCACATCGCCTTGCCGGTCGATCCAGTCGGCAATCTCCTTGCAGGCACTGCTCAGACAGGCTTGGCGCTGGTTCATCAGCGTCAGGAGGGTGGTGAGCTCTCTATCGGACATGGCAGGATCCTCCGTTCAGCCCTCTCAGTGTAGCAGGGGTTGGGGTTCCTGCCTGACGTGGGGGCTGGGTACCCATTGCGCATCAGTACCCTCACGTATCGCGCGATGCACAACTACTGCTTATCCATTGAATGGCATATAAACACGGCTGGGGTAAGACGGTCTTCATCCTCTCTATATTGGTCTTGATCGGAGTGCGAGGCGTCTGTTGGAGTTGGTGTGGCAGATGTTGTTTACAACATTTTGTGTGTGTGGGAAGTTTCATACAAGTTTGGCTTCATGATATTTCCTGTTACAGGTTAGTTGTGCTCTCATGTTGTTTTCATGGGCTTGTCAAACTACGGTTTATTTGCCCGGTCATTGCTGGGAAAATAAAAATCATCAAGTGCTAGAGAGGATGTTTGACATGAAATCAGCAATTCATATGTTCAAAGTCGATATCGTTGGTGTAATTGGCAATGGCGTCTGCATGTGGTGAATGCAGCAGAGGCGATCATTGATCGCCTCTCTTTTTCTTCAACGGAGGGAGCTCTGGTCATGGAGGATTTCGGTTATCACACGATCTGGGACATCACGGGTGCCAGTTCCGCTGTGTTGCGTGACGAACAGGCGTTGCATCGGTTCTTTCATGCCGTGTTGTTATCGTCAGGCTTTACGGTAATAGACGATCTGGTACACAAATTCGTGTTGGGTGGAGAAGGCGTGACGGGTTTGTTCCTGCTTTCCGAATCTCATCTTTCTTACCATACCTATCCCGAGAATAGTTACATCAGTATCGATGTCTACACCTGTGGCAAGAGCAATGCGTCAATCAATAGAGGTATCAGACGATTCTTTGGCGATCACGTCAATGTCAACTGTCGGACGCTACGGCGCGGGAGTGGTTTGGCGATAGATAAGGAGTGCTGTGATGAGGCTTGTCGATAATGGATTTATCAAGTTTGATTACCAGTTTCCGCTTTATAATTTTTTCTTTCCTTCGCAGGCGTTGAACACTTATTCGCCGTCCCGTCGGCAGTTGGCGACGCTGCTCCAGGGTGCCAATGATCATGCGCGTTCGCGGGCGTTGTACTTCCATATCCCATTCTGCGAGTCGATCTGCACTTTTTGCCCCTTTACCCGTGGCTTGTACAAAGACAGCCAAGCCATCGACCGCTATACCCAAGCGCTTTTACGTGAGCTCGAGTACAAGGCAGAGCTTATGGATTTGCGTGCGATTCCTGTGCGTGCGGTCTTCTTTGGTGGGGGGACGCCGTCGTTACTTTCACCGCGCAATATTTACGAGATCGGCGAGGCGTTGCACCGTCATTTCGACATGGCCGCTGTCGAGGAGTTTTCCTTTGAGTGCCACGTCGGTAGCGTTACCCCCGAACGGGTGAGCGCGCTTGCCGACATCGGTGTGAGCCATGCCCGTGTCGGCCTGCAGACGATCGACCCGCAATGGCGCCGGCTGTTCAATCTGGTGGAAGACATAGGGCAGGTAGAGCAGGCGGTCGGGCGACTGGTCTCAGGCTTCGACCACGTGCTGTGCGACATCCTCTACGGCATGAACGGCAGCAGTGAGCGGCAAACCTTGGCTGACATCGACAAGGCCATCGAGTTGGGAGTGAGCAATCTTGATATTTACCCAATCAACAACGCAGCCACCTCGGTCAAATTACACAAGTCAATCAAGGCGCGCTTTACGGATGTGATGCCGGCTCTGCGCAAGCTGAACATGAAACTCATGTTCGATGAGCACCTGCGGCAAAAAGGCTATGTGCCCTACAACGGCCATGGTTACGTGCGGATGCCAACCGAGCAGGGACAGTTGTTAAGTCGTCGCTACGCGTTCGTCTATCACGAACATGTGTATGGCTATGCAAGCCACGACATACTTGGGTTTGGTGTCAACGCCATCTCTTCGGTGGCGGGAAATGTCATCACGAATACTTCGTTACGAGAGCAATACATTCACCGGATGTTGGCAGGAGAGTGCGTGTGCCGGGTCAGCGAGCACGATCCTGTGCTGGATGCGGTCAAACCACTGGTGCTGCGCTTGCCATACCACGGCAGGGCCGAGAAGTCTTTGATCGAACTTGACCGGATGCCTGCGGGGTTGATGGCGCGGTTGAACGCGTTGATCAATGCCGGCCTCGTCGAGGACCAGCCCCATGCGTATGAACTGACCCGGTTGGGTTGGCTCTGGTATAGCAATCTCATGTTCTATCTGATTCCCGAGAGTGAGCAGAATGTGCTCAAGCGCTTGGTCTACGAGCGTCTCGACACGCCAGGGCGGGACATCAGTGAAGACGAACTGATCTATGTGACGGCTTAGGGAAGGCGAAGCGGCATGCGTGGATTGAACTTGAATGCGGGTACCCGAGCGCTGGCGACCGGCTACTTCTTTTCCAAATGCGGTGAATTTGCCTTCGAAACAGCCTTTGCCGTGGTGGTGGTGTCGATGGTCGACGCAGACCTGCTGTTGATTGGCCTGGTGTACTTCTTTCGCTACCTCCCCAGCATGGTTTTTTCACCGATGGGTGGCTGGTTTGCTGACCATAGTGAACGCAGACGCACCTTAGTGTGGGTGGAGCTCACCAAAGGGGCTTTGGCATTGGTGTTCTTTGCATTGTTCTCCTTTTCCGAGCCGCCATTGGTTGTAGTTACCCTTGCTGCGATGGTCATGACGGCGCTGGATTGCCTCTATGTACCAACGTTTCGTGCCTATTTCCCCGACATCGTCGAGCGGGACGAACTGCCTTCGGTCAACAGCGGCGTACAGGTGGTCGAGGATATGTCGTCGATCCTTGGACCGCTGGTGTTCTCGGCTGTGGCGTTGCTTTACGCCAGTGAGGCGACTTTCCTGTTCTTTGCAGTTTTCCTGCTGTTGTCGGCAGCCAGTCTGGCCAGGTTGCCTGCGGTTGGAAAGCCGAAAGCGGCGGCCTTCGATGGCATGGCGCTGGTGCGTGATGCCGTACGCAGTGTCGGTCATATGCGTGCATGCAATGCACCGCTATATGCAGTGATTTGTTGCACGACCTTTTGCGCGATGTTCGCCACTTCCGTCATACGCTTCATCCTCCCGGCATCGGTACTTGAGCGGTTCTCCTCGGAGGCGGCGGTTGGCTACGTTTTCTCGCTGCTGGCCACGGGTACCGTGCTGGGCGGCCTGCTCTACACCAGGTTCAATCGACACACCTCGGCGCGTCTTGTGTTGCGCTATTGGGGGCTATATGGCGCATTGTTCTTCATCGCTGCCGTGGCGCTTCAGTTCAACACCTGGCTGTTCCTGTTGGTACTGTTCTTTGTGGGGTTCATCGGCGCCTTTGTCGATATTGCCATCGTGACCAATATCCAATGCTTGTCGAACGAGCAGGAGGTCGGGCGCAACTTCTCGCTGTACTACTTCACTGCAGTAATCGGTGATGCCTTTTCAGGGTTGATTGCCAGCGTCGTCTATTTCCTGGTCGGCCCGGCCACCTTCGTTGGGATGACGTTCATGCTGGTTGTCGCGCCCCTGCGCTGGAATATCAAGAAAGGAGCTCCGGATGAGCATCAGGATCGTGCATAGTGCTGTTATCGATACAGCGGGATGGGAAGGCACCGAGGTAACTTGCCTGACAGCGCATGAAAACCTGGCCGGTGCGTCTGCATTGGTCCTGACGCCGAAGGATGCATTGACTGAACAGGTCACGCAGGCGGTAAGGCGGTGGCAACTGCCACTTTTCCTGGTTGGTGAGCCAGATGGTCCAACCTTTGATGATCTTTATAAGGACCTGGAAGCGATTTGGTTGCCACAGCCCTTGTCCATCCACGATCAAAAGCGAGTGAGAGCCTCGGCCGAGGCCTACGAGCAACGGTCGCTGCCACCGTTTACCCGGGCAGTTGCCGCGTTCGGCGCCAGGCGCAGGCCTACGTTCGCCTGTCCTGGGCACCAGGGGGGCAGTGGCCTTGAGTTGCACCCGGCAGGGGTGCGTCTGCGGCGTTTGCTAGGTGACGGTATTTTCAGCGTGGATGTCCCTCACGCCGCACCTGAGCTTGGCGACGTGTTGTGTCATCAGGGGCCGGTCCTTGAAGCGGAGCAATTAGCGGCGAAGGTTTTTGGCGCTGACCACACCTGGTTCGTGCTCAATGGAACCTCGACGGCCAACAAGGTTGTTGCCAGCGCCCTGCTAACGAGCGCGGACTTGGTGCTGATGGACAGGAACAACCATAAATCGGTATTTCTTGGCGCTTTGGTACAGTGCGGGTCGGTGCCTGTCTACCTGGAGAACGTCCGGGACGAGCGGGGCATTCTGGGCGGTTATCGCCCTGGCACACTGGATGAGACGCTTCTGCGGCGCAAGGCGGCAGCCATCGACAAGACGCGGGCCAGACAAGCCCGACCGTTTCGCCTGGCAATTGTCCAGCATGCCACCTGTGATGGGGTGATCGTCGATGCTGCAGCATTGCTGGAGCGCATCGGCCACCTTTGTGACTACGTCCTGTTCGATGCCGCCTGGTCGGGCTATGAGCCTTTCGTTGCGCAGCTGGCCCGACTTTCACCTTTGGCCGTGCCTTTGCGCGAGGACTCACCGGGAATCTTGGTGACGCAGTCGGTGCATAAGCAGATGGCTGGGCTTTCCCAGACCTCGCAGATCCACAAGAAAGACCGCCACTTGCTGGGGCAGCCCCGGTACTGCTCGAACCAGGTTTTCAATAGCGCCTTCATGCAACACGCATCGACCAGCCCTTCGTACCCTCTCTTCATGTCTCTGGAGGTCAACGCGGCAATGTTGGCCGACGGGGAAGGTGAGCGGCAATGGCAGGAGGTGACTCGAGTCGCCGAAGCGTTGCGCTATCAGGTGCTGCGTCAGTGCCGATTGTTCAAGCCCTTATTCTTGCTGGGCAAAGACGATGCACCGCAGCCGTACAGAGGGATGGGTCGCGCCGGTGAGGGGGGGCTGGAGCCGGGTCTACATTATCTGGACCCATGCAAGGTGATCTTCCTGACCCGTGATCAGGTCGGTCCAGGAGGTCCAGGTATCGATGTGCCAGCCTGCATCGTGACTCAGTACCTTCGAGAGAACGACTTTACGCCGGAAAAAGCAGATTTCTACAACTTCACCTTATTAATGTCACCCTCCAGCGTGAGGGCTGATCTGAATAGGTTGGTCCACTGCCTGGAGGCGTTCGAGGCTCATTTGCTTGCCCGCACACCTGTGTGGGATGTGCTGCCATCGTTGCGTGGTGAAGGGGTGCGATATGAAGGAATGTCGTTGAACGGGCTGTGTGAAGCGATCAATAGGCTGTACAGGTCGTTTGAAGTGGAACAACGGCAGGCAGATATTTTCAGCGCCGTTGACCTGGCCATTGCTGACCGCTCTCCCCAGGCGGCGAACCAACAGTTTGTAAGGGGCGAAGCCGTGTTGCAAAAGGTGGCGGATGTGCTCGGAAAGGTCGCGGCCGAAGGTGTCATACCCTATCCGCCAGGTGTGGTCTGCATCGCCCCTGGCGAGCGTTGGACGGCTGCGTTGATCGATTACCTGCTTGCGGTCGAAACCTTGACCAACCTGCATCCCAGTTTTGCGCCACACATACAGGGTGTGCACACAATCGAAAACGCCGACGGAACTATCTCGTTTGGGGTGTTCATTCTTGATTGATATCGATGAAACTTTCGCTCCCTCGGTGCGCAAGTTCATTCATGTCGATATGGATTCGTTCTTTGTCTCGGTGGAGTTGCTTGACGCACCCTGGTTGTCCGCACGTCCGGTTGCGGTGGGTGGTCGGGCGATTGAGCGGGGCGTGATCAGCACGGCCAGCTATATCGCCAGGCAGTTCGGCGTAAAGAGCGGCATGGCGACGGCCACGGCCCAGCGTCTGTGTCCTGAGCTGATATTGCTTCCGGTGCGTTTCGAGCGTTATGAGGAGGTGACGCGCAAGCTGGACGGGATCTTTCGTCGGTATACGTCGAGCGTCGAGTTTCTTTCTCTTGATGAAGCCACGCTGGATGTTTCTGGCCAACCTCATTGCAACGGCTCGGCTACGTACATGGCCGAGCAGATCAGGTCGAGCATTCGGCGTGAACTCGGGCTGACTGCCTCGGCAGGCGTCGCTCCGTTGAAGTATCTGGCCAAGATAGCCTCCGAAATCAACAAGCCCAACGGGCAGTTTGTCATTGCTCCGGAACAGGTGGATGGCTTTCTCGCGACCCTCGACATTCGCAAGATTCCCGGTGTCGGCCCCAAGACATGGGCAATTCTGGAGAGCCTTGGGTGCTATCAATGTGCAGACGTGACTGAGGAGCTGATTCCTTCTTTGTTGCGCTATCTGGGCTTGCATGGCTTTTATGTATGGGAGCGCTGTCAGGGTCGGGAGACGCATGAGGAAAAATCCAGTGAAATTCGTTCACTGGGTGTGGAGCATACCCTGGCAAGTGATTGCGAAGACTTCGCTGCGTGCGCCGATGAGCTCGAGGCGTTGATGAGTGCACTTCGATTACGCCTCGCGGAGTTGGATGAAGGCGACCATATTGTCAAGAACCAGGTCAAGCTCAAGTTCTCCGATTTTTCCATCTCAAGTACCGAAACCCCTGCACAAGGCCTGGAGCCAGAGGTCTTCCTGGGGCTGTGCAGACGGCTTTGGGAGACCAAGCGCCAGGGGCGCGCAGTGCGGTTGGTGGGCATTGCCGTCAAGGTGCGACGCAAGGTATTGACCCGCCTGCAGTTGGAGCTGCCTTTTTGAGCTGTTTGACCGGGTGCTAAACGAACCGACACGCCTGCCGATACGCCCCCGGTGTCACGCCATAGGCCTGCTTGAACTGCCGGCTGAGGTGGCTCTGGTCGGCAAAGCCCAGGGCGAAGGCGACCTCTGAGGCGGGGAGGCCGCTCTTGAGCAGCTCTCGGGCGCGGGACAGGCGGCGCTGCTTGAGCCAGGCGTGGGGCGGCAGGCCGGTGGCCTGGCGGAATACCCGGGCGAAGTGGAAGGGGGAGAGGTTGACCGCTGCGGCCAGGGCTTCGAGCGAGGGCGGGTCGGCCAGCTGGCTTTCGAGCAGTTCGCGAGCGCGGGCCACGGCGAGCGGTTCGTTGCCGGGCAGAGGCGCCTCGGCGATGTGGCCGTGACGTTGTACCAGCGCCAGGACCGCTTGGCGCCACGCGGTTTGTTGCTCCAAGGCGCTGGCGTCGGACTCCGAGAGCTGGTGCAACTGGCTGAACAGGGTGGCCAGGGCAGGGTCCTGGATCACGCTGTCCTTGAAGTGCGGCATGCCATGCCGGCTCAGTTCCAGCTCATCGAGCACGCCAGTGACCCGCTCGTGCTCGGGATAGAAGCCACGATATCGCCAGCCCGCCTCGTGGGCCGTGGCCCCGGTATGCAGCTCGTCCGGGTTGATCAACACCATGCTGCCCACCGGTGCCAGGTGCTCGCTGCCGCGATGCCAGAAGCGCTGGGCGCCGGATTCGATCACGGTGAACACATAGCCTTCGTGCACGTGGGGGGCGAAGCGCTGTTGGAAATACCGCGCGTGCAGCATTTCGACGTCGCCCAGTGCTGGGGCCTGCCAAAGGTGGGTTTGTTCGCGCAGGGGTGTGCTCATGCCAGCCAGCTGCGCAGGATGAAGAAAATCAACATGCTCACCAGCATGCTCAGCAATACGCTGCGGGTCAACAGCACCAGGGCGATGGCCACCAGCGAACCGAGCAGGTAGGGGTTGGTGACGCTCAGGTCCAGCTGATGCCCAGGCAGGAAGATGATCGGCCCGCAGATGGCCGTCAGCATGCCTGGCACCGCGAAACCGAGGAACTGCCGCGCATTGGAGCTCAGGCGCAGGGGCAGGCGGGGTTCCAGGAAGGCGTAGCGGTTGAGGAACACCACCAGGCCCATGGCGAAGATCAGCAACCAGGTCATGGGCGGCCTCCGCTGAGTTTCTGGCATGCGAATCCGGCGGCCATGCCTAGCAGGCCAGCTGCGACCAGGGCAGTTTCCCAATGCCAGTAACTGAACAGCACCGAGCACAGCAGCGATACCGCCACGCACACCACTGTCGGCAGGTTGCGCACCAAGGGTGCGATCAGCGCGACGAAGGTGGCGACAATGGAAAAGTCCAGGCCCAGCTGGTCCAGGTGCGGGATGTTCTGGCCGAGGAGTATCCCGGCCAGGGTGAAGAGGTTCCAGGCCACATAGAACGTCAGGCCGACGCCCAGAGCGTACCAGCGGTTGAACTGTTGTTGGTCGTAGCGGCTGGTCAAGGCGAAGAATTCGTCGGTGAGCAGAAAGCCCAGCCCCAGGCGCCAGCGCAAAGGCTGGCCGGACAGCACCGGGCGCATGGTCAGCCCATAGAGCAGGTGCTGGGAGGTCAGCAGCAAAGTGGTGAGCAGGATCGAGAACAGGTTGGCACCGCCCTTGAGCATGCCGATCGCAACCAGCTGCGCGGCCCCGGCGAAGACGATGGCAGACAGCCCCTGGCCCTCCCAGGCGCTGAGGTTGGCCTCGATGGCCATGGAACCGGCGAGCAAGCCCCAAGGGGCCACGGCCAGGGACAGGGGCATGATGGCGATGGCGCCATGGAGGAAGGCTTGGCGGGCGACAGGTGGGCTGCAGGGCATGGTGGTGACTATGAATCGACAAGGTAGGCCAGCATGCCAGAGCGCAGAGGGCGTGGCTTGAACGTTCTTGCTGCCCGGCCCTCGTTGCCCGCTTGGATCAGCGCTTGCTGGTCAGGTGGCGCTGGGCCGCTGCGCAGCCATTGATGTCCACCGCCTTTTGCAGCAAGGCCCGGCGATGTTGGGGGTCGAGGTCGCCAAGCAGGCGATAGACCTCGGCCTGGTAGTCCCGCTGGCGCCCCCATTGCATTTCCAGACCCTGGGGATGGCTGCGATTGCAGGCCAGCCGTACCGCGGGCTGCGGGTAATAGGCGGCATAGCGAGTGGCCATGCTTGGGATCGCTTCCAGCGCCTGGCGGTAGGCGGGGCTTGCGTTGTAGGGCGGGCACCAGGTCGCGATCGCGGGTGCCGGAGGTGCGAACCCTTGTTGCAGGCTGGCTTCGAGCAGCGGACAGGCCGCGTCGGGGATCTGCGCAGCTGGCAGATAGGTCATGTAGTACAACGCCAAGCGGTACTGGGCGACCGGGTGGTCGAGTGCCACCGATTTTTTCAGCAGGGCCACGGCGGTCGGCAGGGTTCGGGCCATGGCCTGGCCCTGACGGCTGAGCTCCGGGTCGCTGCCGACCGAGGTGCGCAGGGGGCTGGGGTTGTCGTCCTGGAGATCAGCTTGCTCCAGGAGCGGCAGGGCCTGGCGATAGAGCAGATCGGCATGGGGGTCGATCTTTACTTCCAGCGCTTGCGCGTCGAGCGCCAGCACCGCCATGAACAACGGCGACCAGAAGAAGGCTCGGTTCACAGGCGTGCCTCGCAGGCGGACTGGCCAGGGGGGGCAGCCAGATACGGCAGGACGGCTTCGATCATCATGGCAATTACGCATGTACCTCAAGCGAATCAGGAGCGACGACGCCGTATTCTAGCCACCCTACGATACCTGCCGAAAGGCCAATGCTGATTTGTCAGATGAGCCTGACGGGCGGTGTCCGATAATTGGCGTGCTTTTCCTGGGCCAACCCGAGCTTGGCGGTGATGACCTTGGCCAGGGCATTGTTGCCCAGGTCGTTGAAGTGCAGGCGGTCGACGAATAGCGGTTGGTCGAACATCGCGCAACTGCTGAGCATGCAGTTCATGTCATAGCACGGCACATCCGCCGCCTGCTGCTTGATGCGCCGAAAGAAGTCCGTGTGCAACTGGCTGTCGAAGACGTCGGCCAGCAGGCGGTCGAAGTTCGTCGGCTGGCGTTGCAGGCTCTGGAGCATGAGCTGCTCGTCCTGAGGGATGGCCTCCCGGCACCAGGGCAGCAGAGGCTGGAGGATGAACGTAAGGGTGGCATAGCCCCCGCCCAGCAGGCGGTCCCACTGCTGCAGGCTGCGGCCGATGGTGTCGGCCGCGCGGGCCAGGCGTTTGTCCGGGGCGGACAGCGTCCAGGCGGGGGCCGCTGCCTCCCTGCGAGGTGTCAGGGCCTGGCCCAGACGGCGCCAGAGCGAATCGCCGCGTGGTGGATGGGCGGTGTGCACACCTTCGTTGAAACTGTTGAGCAAGTCTTGGTAGGCCAAGGCGTGCCCGTGCTCGTGATCGCCAGCCAGCACTTCGCCCAGCGCCTCATGTGCCACGGTATTCAGGCCACTGAGCACGACCACGTGGCCGACTTCCGTGAAGCGATGCTGGTGGGTCAGGAACATCAGCAGTTCCTGGGTGGCATTGAGGCCGCAGCCGGCCAGGCTCAGCCAGACTTCGCCGGTCAGCGCCGACAGATAGGAAGCGACCGTGTGCTTGTCGGAACTGGCGCCGATGCCCAGGGTGGTCGAACCACCGACCAGCAGGTTGACCCGCTTGACGCCGCTGTGCTCGGTCACCGAGCAGCGTTTGTCGGCGCAATGGCTGTAGCGCATGCCGTGACTGTCGGTGTTGATGGTGCCGGAGCGATAGCCTCGCTCGTGCATGTAAAGGGTATGCGGTGCGCGGCGGCTGCCCAGAAGCAGGAAGCGTTGATAGTCCTGCTGCAGGGGAAGAGGGCTGCCCTGGACGTTCGTGTCATGGTCGATCGGTCTCATGGGCGCTCCTTTGGCACGCGAGGTCGAAGGTGGCGCGGCTCAGCCGGCCAGCTCTTTGATGTTGTACCCCAGCCCGGCGAGGGCGATCAGCAGCAGGGCAACACCCGAGGCGAGGGTGATGATGCGGTTGCTGCGTTGCGAGGCGATCTTGCCGATGGCGAAGATGTATAGGCTGAGCACGGCGAAATCGATGGCGATCCACAGCAGCGACAGCACCACCATGCTCTTGCCGAACGATTCGGTGATCTGGATGAACTGTGGGAAGAAGGAAATGAAGAAGATGATGTCCTTGGGATTGGAGATGCCGACCATGAAACCCTGGAGCAGCCCGCCGCGCCCGGGCTGTTCAGCGGCGGGCGCTGGTGCCTCGGCCGCCGGTGCCTGCAGCGCTTCGCGCAGGGTCGTGATGGCGATGTAGGCGATGAACAGGCAGCCCAGCAGGCTCAGGCCGCTGAGCCAGGCCTTGTCGATGGCGGCGCTGGTCATGATGATCCAGGCAGCGGCGCCGATCAGTACCAGCGAAGCCCAGTTGGTGCCGACGGCAGTGGACAACGCCTTGCGCGAGCCTGAGGCGGCCGCGGTGTTGACGATCAATGCCACGACGGGGCCAGGGGTGGCGATCAGCAGCAGGACGGTAAGGGCGTAAGTGGCGGTGAGTGCGGTGTTCACGGTCAGTTCTCGATCAGGGTTTCAGGTATTGCCTGGGCATGGAACGGGCAACGCGAAGGGTTGAGCGAGCCCGGTTCCTGGAGTTGGTACTGGCGCCATTCGAAGTTGTCGTCTTGGCCGAAGAAGCCAAGGGTGTCGGGAACGATGCCGTCGTTGTAATGGCTAACCCGCTGGCGAATGCGTGCGCGGATGCGCCGGCCACTCTCGGTGGCGGCGCTGGCGACTTCATCGAAGCTTTCCCTGGGGTTGATGACGAAGGCGATGTGCGCGCCAAGGTTGCGGCTTTTCATCTGCCGGTGCGCCGGGAAATTCATGTTGATGAACAGCGGCATGCCCGCGAAGCAGAACGACCAGTCACTGTCGTGAGGATCGGTCGGCACCGTGTGAGGCCAGGGCTGTGGGTCGAGTTCATGGACTTGCTGCAGCACTGACCAAGCCAGCGCCTGCTGTTCTGCCAGCGTGCTACCTGGCAGGGTTTCGAGAAACACCAGCAGCGGGTTGCCGATGCGTTGCCTGAGTGGAATCGGCTCCAGGGTGTTCACGTAATCGGTAAGCCCCCGGGCGATGTCCGCCGCCAGCTGCGTCGCGCGGGCAAACACCAGATGGCAGGTGCCGGCAGCGACGGCCTTGCGTCCAAACAGGCAGGGAAAGTCGGGGTGTGCGAGCAGGGCGCGAAAGTGCGCGATGGTTCGGTATGTCCAATGTTGGTTGTCCTGGATATGTTCAGCGGCCAGCTCTAGCGCATCCAAGCGATAGCAATTTCCATAACCCGTAAACATGGTATCCCCAAGGATTCAATGACATCTGCGCAAGATGTATGCGGTTTCCGTTATAAATTTGTGATTTAACAGCATTTTCTGAGATGCCCCTGACGTTGTAAAACGTGTGGAACTATGACCTACTATTAGTTTCACTCATGCTTAGGGCGCGATCATGTCGGAACGGATTCAAGCACTGCACGCCTTGCGCGCTTTCGAAGTGGCCTCACGCTACGGCTCCTTCACCCGGGCGGCCCAGGAATTGGCCCTGACCCAAGGCGCGGTCAGTCATCACGTCAAGACGCTTGAGGCCATGTTCGGCTGCGACCTGTTCGAACGGCGCGGGCCCAAGCTGCGCCTGACCGAGCACGGTCGATTGTTGGCCCAGGAGCTCAAGGTCGGTTTCAAGATCATCGAAAACGCCTGCGCCTTGTTGCGCCAGGATCGCTATGCGTTGCGCCTGAAGGCGCCCTCGACCCTTACCGTGCGCTGGCTGCTCAGGGCGTTGGATGGTTTCAAGAAGGTCGACAACAGTTGCAGCGTGCAGTTGTCGAGCGTCTGGATGGACATCGATAGCGTGGATTTCTACTCCGAGCCTTATGACTGCGCGATCCTGTTGGGCAATGGCCGCTTTGCCGCCGATGTAGAGAGCCTCAAGCTGTTCGATGAGTGGCTGATTCCGGTGTGTCATCCGGACTATCTGCAGGCAGAGGAGCCGACACTGTCGGCGCTGCAGCATTGCGACCTGCTGCACCCGTCGCCGGATCGGCGCGACTGGCGGCGCTGGCTGGCACGGCTGGACGTCCATGACATCAGCATCGACCAGGGCCAGGTCTTCGATACGCTCGATCAAGGCATTTCGGCCGCCCAGCAGGGCCTGGGCATCTCCGTGGTCGACCTGGTGCTGGTCAGCGCCGACCTGGCGGCAGGCCGGCTGGTGACACCGTTCAAGCACGCCGTGGCCACGGGCGACGGCTATTACATGACCTGGCTCAAGGCCAGCCCCAAGGCGCGGCAGATGCAGCGGCTGCGTGACTTTCTGCTCAGCCAGGTGCCGCCGCTGGCGTACAAGGACATCGACTACCTCTACGGCTGATGATCGGCGTACGCCCCTCCCGCGACGGGCAAAGCCCGTCCACCCATCGCGTCGCCTGTTTCGCGGGTAAACCCGCTCCCACAAGGACCGTGGTGTCCTCAAAGCAACGCAGAACCTCCCACAAGGACCGCGGTATCCTCAAAAGCAACGCAGAACCTGTGGGAGCGGGTTTACCCGCGAATTGGCCTGTGCAAACGACACAAGACCTTGGCTTGCAGGCTGCTCTCAACGGCGCCGCTGCGCCTGCAGGGGCCGTTTATCTGAAACGCCGGGGTTCAGCGGCGCCAAGGTAAGTGGACACGATGCAGGACAGTCGCTCCCGGCACTGTAGAATGACGCTTTGCCAACGAACATCATCGAGGTCGACGCAGTGCAGTTGCAGCAGGGCTTTGTCCTCACCCGCCATTGGCATGACACGCCCGAGGGCACCTGCGTCGAGTTCTGGCTAGCCACCGACCAGGGGCCCCGGCAGTTGCGCCTGGCACCGCAGGTGTCGGTGGCCTTCGTTGCAGCCGAGCAGGCCGAACGGGTCCGGGCGCTGCTGGGGGCCGAACAGGGTGTGGAGCTGCGGCCCTTGGGGTTGCGCGATTTCGACCAGCGCCCGGTACTGGGCCTGTACTGCCGCCAGCATCGCCACCTGATGCAGCTTGAGCAGCGCCTGCGCGGCGCGGGCATCGACGTTTTCGAGGCTGACATCCGCCCACCGGAGCGTTACCTGATGGAGCGCTTCATCACCGCCCCGGTGCTGTTCAGCGGCCTGGCCGATGCCCAGGGTGTGATCTGCGATGCCCACCTCAAACCCGATCCTGACTACCGCCCGGCGCTGCGCCTGGTGTCGCTGGACATCGAGACCAGCGAGCGCGGCGAACTCTACAGCATTGCCCTGGAAGGCTGTGGCCAGCGCCAGGTCTACATGCTCGGCCCAGCCAACGGCGATGCAAGCGCCGTGGACTTCGATCTTGAGTATTGCGACAACCGCGCCCAGTTGCTCGAGCGCCTCAACCAATGGTTCGCTCGCCATGACCCTGACGCGATCATCGGCTGGAGCCTGGTGCAGTTCGACCTGCGCCTGTTGCATGAACATGCCGCGCGCCTGCAAGTGCCGCTGGCCCTGGGGCGCAACGGTGCACCCCTGACCTTGCGCACCCATGGCGGCCGCAACCACGTGTTTGCCGATGCCCCGGGCCGACTGTTGATCGACGGCATCGAGTCGCTGCGCTCGGCCACCTGGAGCTTCCCTTCGTTCAGCCTCGAAAGTGTCGCCCAGACCCTGCTGGGCGAAGGCAAGGCCATCGATTCGCCCTACCAGCGCATGGACGAAATCAATCGCATGTTCGCAGAGGACAAGCCCGCACTTGCGCGCTACAACCTCAAGGACTGCGAGCTGGTCACGCGTATCTTCGCCCACACCCGACTGCTGGAATTCCTCCTGGAACGTGCCACGGTCACCGGCTTGCCGGTCGACCGCAGTGGCGGTTCGGTGGCGGCGTTCTGTCATCTGTACATTCCCCCCATGCACCGGCAGGGCTATGTGGCGCCGAACCTGGGCAGCCGTCCGGAGGAGGCCAGCCCTGGCGGCTTTGTCATGGACTCGCGGCCGGGGTTGTACGACTCGGTGCTGGTGCTCGATTACAAGAGCCTGTATCCCTCGATCATCCGCACGTTCCTGATCGATCCTGTGGGGCTGGTCGAGGGCCTGGCTCAGCCGGACGATGCGCATTCGGTGGAGGGTTTTCGTGGCGCGCGCTTTTCCCGTACCCGGCATAGTCTGCCGGCGATCGTCGAGCGGGTCTGGCAGGGCAGGGAGGCGGCCAAGCGCGCCGGCAATGCGCCGTTGTCTCAGGCGTTGAAGATCATCATGAACGCCTTCTACGGCGTGCTGGGCTCCAGCGGCTGCCGGTTCTTCGACCCTCGGCTGGCGTCGTCGATCACGATGCGCGGCCACCAGATCATGCGTCAGACCCGGGCGCTCATCGAAGCCCGTGGCTTCGATGTGATCTATGGCGACACCGACTCGACGTTCGTCTGGCTCAAGGGGGCGCACAGCGAAGAGGCCGCCGCGCGTATCGGACGCGAGCTGGTGACCGAGGTGAATCACTGGTGGCGCCAGCACCTGAAGGCCACGCTGGGCCTGGACAGTGCCCTGGAGTTGCAGTTCGAAACCCATTACCGGCGCTTTCTCATGCCGACCATCCGTGGCACCGACGAGGGCAGCAAGAAGCGCTACGCCGGCCTGGTACGCCGCGCGCAGGGCCAGGAAGAAATGGTCTACAAGGGCCTGGAGTCGGTGCGCACCGATTGGTCACCGCTGGCGCGGCAGTTCCAGCAGGAGCTCTACGGGCGCATTTTCCGCGGCCAGCCTTACCGGGACTATGTGCGCGACTTTGTGCGCCGTACCCTGGCCGGGGAGCAGGATACGCTGCTGATCTATCGCAAACGCCTGCGGCGCCCGCTGGCCGATTACCAGCGCAACGTGCCCCCTCATGTGCGCGCCGCGCGCCTGGCCGATGAGTACAACAGCCGCCTGGGGCGCCCGCAGCAATACCAGAACGGCGGCTGGATCAGCTACGTCATCACCACGGCCGGTCCCGAGCCCTTGGAAAACCAGCACTCGCCAATCGATCACGAGCACTACCTGTCACGTCAATTGCAGCCGGTGGCCGACGCGATCCTGCCCTTCGTGGGTGATGACTTCGGCACATTGACCGGTCGGCAACTGCTGCTGTTCTGAGGTAGTAGCTATCTAGCGTCCACATGCCAAACCAGGCGCCTAGCCTCGTCGTTCCCAGACAACCAGGAGATGGACATGGACGGCGAGCAAGACAGTCAAGGCGTGAACGAAACAGCGCTACTGCGCGCGGAGCGCGCCTTTCAGGACGGCTTCATCGCCGAACGCCTACCGCAGTGGATGAAGTCGGCAACGCCCCAGCAACTGCGCCTACTCGGTGAGGCGATGGGCAAAAGCATTGCACTGCGTTCGGACCTCAAGCGCGTGCTGGCGCGGATCGAGGCGCTGGACGACTTCATCAAATCCAAGCTGCAGGCGGCCTTGCGAACGCGTTACTCAGCTCAGTTCAACCTTCACCAATGGAGCTTTATCGGCGGGCATCCAGAACCTGTGATCAACACCCAGCCCGTCGGCGTCCACCTGACCAAGCTGCAATACGACAAGCGTTCACTGCTGGAGGCGGCAGTGCGCAATTTCACGGTCGAACAGACCAAAGCGGACGGGCAACCGCGCGGCAATCGCCTGACCAGTGCCAGGCAGGGCGGGATCAAAGCACCGTCTGCAACCGAGTTTGCCACGTTGTGTCGTGAGCTCGATCTTGGCAGCGCCTACCAACAGCATCTAGACCAAGTGCTGAGCGGGCTTGTGACAGATGACAAACCGACGTGGACCGTCCAGTCGTTGCTGGCTGACTGGAGCCGTCATGCCATGCTGCTCGATGCCTATAAGGCCCGGTACAGCGCGGGACTGAATGAGCAAGAGCTGGCGTTGATCGCCAAACTGTGCGCGAACGATCAACCGCAAGACAAGGCTTCACCCGTGAAGCCGCAGCGCCTGAACTGCGGCGGATCTATCCCACCTACACCGACGCTCAGGTCAGCGCCTGGCAAGTGGCAATGCAGCGCACCGGCAGGGATATGGCGGCAGAGGTTCGTCAGCTTCGCCATGAGCTGCAGGCATTGGAGCAGTCGCTCAATACCTGGCTCGCCGCTACCACCGCGCTGTTGGCAAGGTCGGATCGCAGGAGGGTCATGGGGCAATTGCTGGCATGCTGGAAACGCGTCACCGACGACAGCCCGCCACTGAGTCCGCTGGTGGTGGAGTATCGATTGGAACTCAACGGCCTGAGACCGGGGGCCTTGCCGCCGCTGCCTACCCGAAGTTTCTCCCATGTTTCCGAGTTGGCAATTCTGGACATGGATCTGGGGCATGTGCCGGAGTATTTCCTCCAGGCGTTTCCCAACCTTCGGATATTGCGCATCAGCGGCAACCGGCTTTCCCGGCTGCCGGCACGCCTGCATCAGCTGCCGCGCCTGCGCGAGCTGAACCTGTACGACAACCGGGTCGTATTGGATGACGTCCAGATCTCGGAACTGACCCGCTGCTCACGCCTGGAGTACCTCAACCTTTCGCACAATCCGCTGGGTCGCTCGTTTTCCGTCAGTGGCTTCGCCAGGCTCAGGCGACTGCTCCTGCGCAATACCTTCATCGATGTGCTGCCCGCTGGATTGCTGGAGTGCGCGGACTTGGACTATGCGGACCTGAGCGACAATCGAATCAGTCGGATTCCGCCGATATTCCACCAGGCACCGCTGTGGCTCAGGCATCGCGTGCTGTTGATGGGCAATCCGCTGGCCGAGGACGATGTGCAGGCCTTGCGTGTGGCGTTCCAGTCGGTCCGAGGCGCCAATACCCATGCCGTGGCCTGGAGTGGCGCCGCTGCAGGTGCCGACCGGGACCGAATGCTCGAACTGTGGCACTCGATCGAGGCTGTCGAGGGCTCGGGTGGGATGATGACGCTTCTGCGCAGGCTGCTCGATACCGCGGACTTCCAGCAGCAACCGAAGGTACTGGCCATGCGTGTGCTGAACATGCTGCAGAACATGCACGAGCAGGCTGATCTTAGGATGGAGTTGTTCACCCATGCCGACGATGACCTGACCTGCCAGGACAGCGTGGCACTGCGCTTTACCAACCTCGAGGTGCGGATGTTGGCGATCCAGGCCAAGGCCCAGGCTGGCACCGAGCAGGGCGCCACGACGCAGGCATTGCTTGGGCTGGGACGGCGGCTGTGGCGCCTGGCCCAGGTCGAGCATCATGTCTTCAGCTTTCTGCGGGCCCAGGCCGACAGCGGGACCCCGCTTGATGAGGTGGAGGTGATGCTGGGCTATCGACAGGCGTTGCGTGGCTCACTGGATTTGCCCATCGAGGCGAGCGAAATGGCGTTCCCTGAGTATGCCCAGCTGGATCCGGCACGGGTGGACCGGATCCGCACCCAAGTACGCGCCGCAGAACAACAGGAGGCATTGGTCGGGTGGATGGTGGATCAGGATTTCTGGCGCGAACATCTGTTGGTGGTCAATCGCGCGCATTTCGACCAATGCAACGCGCGGCATCATCAGCAGCTCGAGCGGCTGACGGCACAACGGGATGCGCTGACCCAGCGCGATGCCCAGGCGCAGGGGGTGTCGGCCCAGGCGCTGCAACGACAGGTAGAGCAGATCGAAGCCAAGATGAAACAGACCCAGACGCTGCAGAAGGCGGATGAGCGATACGAGATGCGTGTCCTGACCAACCGAGCGCTGGACACGGCCCCGGTCGATACCGCTATCGATGCCCGATGAAACATGCAGTACCAAATGATGGGCTGCGATGCAGCCCTTCGCGGGCGTTGCCAGCGCCTGCGCTGCCTGGGTGGCTTTGGACTATGCTCAGTTCGGGGACCGGCGTTTTCTGCAGAAGTCGCAAGCCTGGTTTGACGCGCTGCTGGTAATGGCCAGTTACCTTTCGCCTTGTCACCTGGCTTGTGAGGTGGTTTAGGCTCGCACGTCGGATCTTTCTCCATGATCTGTAGTCTTTGAATTATCGAGAAATAAGGAGATGCGCATGCTCGTCCGGTCACTGACCCTCGCCACTCTGCTTGTCCTCGCAGGCCCTGTGTTTGCCGCGGACAGTGATGCTCCGTTGGCCAAGGAACTGGGCAAGGCAAGGCCCTTGGTCATCATCGCACCCAGCAGCGCCGACCCGACCTTGCGCGGCTTGAACGAGGCCCTCCAGGACCCCGCCACCCAGGCCGCCTTCAAGGAGCGCAGCCTGGTGCTGTACAGCGTGGCCAACATGATGGGCAAGCGTGAGGACAAGAACCTCGAACAACAGACCACCATGGCCTTGATTCGCGAGCTCAAGCTCGGCGCCAGCAAAGGCACCAAGGTGATCCTGGTGGGCAAGGATGGTGAGCGGCATGTACTCAAGGATGACGACAGCGGCGAGAAGGTCGATCCGCAGACGATCATCAAGGCGGTGGATGAACTGCCTGCCAGCGAGAAGGCCGTCAGCGCGCCGGAGCCGGTGGCCGCCTCCACGCCCGCCGAGCCCAAGTCCAAGGGCAAGGACAGCAAGCCGGCCAAGCCCGCCAAGCCGGCTGCACCGCCCAAGCCGTTGGAGGATTGATCGGCACAGGCAAGGCGCCGGAGGGGGTGGCGCCTTGCCTGTGTGATCCCACGCCATCCAGCCTCATTTCAAATGGCACTAGGGGCTGTATGAAAAGTCTTGAGACGAAGGTCAGGCAAGGCGAGAACAGCCGAGGAACGGTCGGAGTCGCGCTCGACTTTACGGGTTGTAAATGAGCATTCCGAGGCTGTTTTCAACGCAGCATCACCGAGTATCAAGGTTTTTCGTACAGAGCCTAAGCTTCAGCCTGCTTGGGCTGCGCCGAAGCGTCCTGTTTCTTCGCAGGCTTCAGGCGCGTTATGCCATATAGCACCAGCGCCAAGCCCAGCAATTGATACCCTGAGACCTGCTCGCTGAGGATCGCCCACGACGCCAGCATCGTCAGCACCGGCCCCAGGTTGCCCACCGCCGCGGTATGGGTGGGCCCCAGGCGTTGGATCGCCAGGGCTACCCAGTAGATCGGCAGGACCGTGGAAAACACCGCCATCAGCCCCGCGTGCACCCAGATCGTCAGTGGCTGCTGCCACAACTGGCCGATGTCGGCGACCAGCAGGTAGTGCGCCAGCACCATCAAAGACGAGGCGATGCCGCAGAGGCCGGCCAGGCGCATCGAACTCATGCGCTTGAGCATGATGCCGGTGCCCGAGTAATAGAGCGCGTAGCTCACCGCGCTGGCCACCACCCACAACGACCCCAGCACCACCTGCTCGCCGACGCCGGCCACGCTGACGTCGTGCACGAACGCGATGCCCAGGCCCAGGTAGCACAGGCCCATGGCTGTCAGGGTCCGCAGGGTAGGGCGCTCGCGCAGGGCGATGGCCTGGAACACCAGCACGAGCGTGGGATAGGTGAACAGGATCAGCCGCTCGAGCCCGGCACTGATGTACTGCAGGCCATAGAAGTCGAACAGGCTTGCCAGGTAGTAACCCAACAGGCCGAGTCCGGCCACGCGCAGGCCATCCCCAAGACCCAGCTTCGTACCCGACTGGCCACGGCTGAGCCAGGCCAGCCAAGCGAACAACGGCAGCGCCAGCCCCATGCGCATGGCCAACAGGGTGATGGCGTCCACCGGCCCTGCGGCATAGGCCAGCTTGACGAAGATGGCCTTGAAGCTGAATCCCAAGGCCGCCAGCACGGCATAGAGGCCGCCGTTCTGGATCGCTGTCTGAAGGCGAAGGTGCAAACGCGTCATGGCAAAGTCCACGGCAATTGAAGGCAGGCCTTATTCTGTACAGAACGCGATGTGGCTAGAATCGCTTTTTATCGAACATGGCTTTCGCTTTTGGAGAACGCATCGCGCATGCACTTCGACTTGCCCGACCTACGTCTGTTGGCCACCATTGCCGCCACCGGCAGCCTGAGCAAGGCGGCTGCGACCATCCCCGTGGCAGTGTCCGCCGCCAGCACCCGGCTGCGCCTGTTCGAGTCGCGCTGTGGCTTTGCCCTGTTCGTGCGCAAGGCCGACGGGATGCATCTGACCCCCGCTGGCCGCCTGGTACTGGAGGCCGCCCGTGGTGTGCTGGGCGAAGCGCAAAAGCTGCAGGACACCTTGAAGGAGTTGGCTGGCCAGCGGCGCATCACGCTGCACCTGGCGGCGTCCACGGTAAGCAACAGCACGCTGCTGCCGGCAGTGCTCGGGCCGTTTCTGGCCGACTACCCTGAGGTCGACCTGCAACTGGTCGAGCACAAGAGCATCGATGTCCTGCGCGTCGTGCTGGCCGATGAATGCGAAATCGGCGTCTATGACGGCAACCTGATCAACGATGGCATCGTCTCACTGCCGTTTCGCAACGAGCGCTTGGTGATGCTGGTGCCTGTGGATCATCCCCTGGCCGGACGCGAGCAACTGCGCCTGGCCGACGCCCTGGGTTACCCGTTCGTGTGTCTGCCGGCAGAGCGCGCGATGCAGCGTTTCGTCGAGGAACTGGCGATGAACCTGGCCATGCCCCTGAAAGTGCGTGTCCGTGCGCCGAGCTTCGAGGCCATCGCCCAGTTGGTGGCCCAGCGCGCAGGTATCGCCATGCTCCCGGAAACCGCCGCCGTGCGCGCCGAGCAGGAGCTGGCGGTGCGCAGGGTGGTCCTGGAAGAGCGTTGGGCCACCCTGGAGCTACGCATCTGTTTTCGCGACTGGGAGCGCCTGAGCTCCCATGGCCGGCAACTGGTCAGCTACCTCTCGACGCAGTGACCAGGGGTATCAGTGGGCCGGGGCCAGGCGGATGCCCTGGACCTGCACCGGGTCACCCGGTTGGAACGATGCCATGGGGGAACGGAAACGCTCGGTCGAGCCATCCTCCCGGCGAACCAGGTAAGCCTGTTCGCTATGTCCAGTGCCTTCCTGAATCGCCGCGCCGCCAAAGGCTCCGATCGCGGCGCCGGCCAGCGCGCCGAATGGGCCGCCCAGCGCGGCGCCGACCATCAGCCCCGTGACGCCGCCGGCCCCATAGCTTGCAGTGTTGTCCGGGCTTTCGGAAATGACTTCGGCGGCCTGCAATGGCAAGGCGATTGCAAGGCCCATGATCAGGCATGTTGTTTTCATGACAGTGCTCGCAAGGCAGGTGAGAACTGTCATCCATCACGTTTCGTGCCACTGCGCAGGTCAGCTGGATCAGGGCCGGAAAACGGATGGATGTCATTTCGACATGTCGTGGTGAAGTCGTTGTGACTCTTTTGTGGTCGATTGGACCTGGAAATGCTCGCAAGCCCTTATTCATGGGCAATCCGGCCGATGCGCGACCTGCGAAAAAGTCACCCGAACGCTTACAATCCACACCATTCAAACGAATCATTCAGGCTTGTCCGCTCATGGCATTAGACCCTCTCACGCTGTTGACCATCAGCATTGCCCTCGCGGCGGCCGCTGCCTTGTATCTGGCGATCGAGTGGCGCACCGTGCGCGCCACGTCGCTGCTGTTCTGGGCGGCAGGGTTCGCCACCATCAGCGTCGGCTCGACACTGGCCTTGTTGCGCGTCAGTGGCCTGTTGCTCATCGGGGTATGGTTCGCCAATGGCTTGCTGGTGTTGGCGCATTGGTTCTTTCTGGTGGGGGTGTCGCGGTTTACCGAGACGCGGCTCTCCCGTGGCTGGTACCTGATGCCCGCGCTTTGGCTGATGCTGTTGCTGCTGCCCGAAGGCCCGCAGTGGTCGAAGCTGATGCTGCTGGCCAACTCGTTGCTGGTGGCCTTGCCCACCTTGTGGGCCTGTGTGCTGCTGCGTCCCCATGGCAAGTCGCTGCGCGTGGGGGCGGTGCAACTGCGTTACGTGCTGCTGGCCCATGGCATCTTCTACCTGATCAAGATGGTGCCGCCGTTGGTGCCAGGGACGTTGATCGACCTGACGGTCTTTCGTGGCGCGATCATCCAGGTGTCGCTGGTCGAGGGCACGATGGCGATCATGCTCATCGCCCTGTCCATGACCGGTACCGAGCGCCACCGACGCGAACGGCAGATCGCCCGGCTGGCGGCACGTGATCCCTTGACCGCCCTGTACAACCGGCGGGCCCTGGAGGCGCGCGCCCCGCGCCTGCTCGAGGACGTGGCGGTGGACCGCCCCGGTGCGCTGCTGCTGATCGATATCGACAATTTCAAGATGGTCAACGACCTGCACGGTCATACCGCCGGTGATCGCCTGCTCGTCGCCCTGGGCGAGATGATTCGTGGGTTGATCCCGGCCAGTGCTTTGGCCGCCCGACTGGGCGGCGACGAGTTCGTCATCCTGCTGGGCAACGCGACCCGTGAAAAAGTCGAAGCGCTCGGGAGCGCCTTGCGCGAGCAGTTCCAGCGGCTCACCGCGCAGACCTTCACCACACCCGCCGCGGTCACCCTCAGTATCGGCGCCAACCTGTTCGACCAGGCGCCTGCCAACCTGGCGGACCTGATCGAGCAGGGTGACGTTGCGCTGTACGAGTCCAAGCGGGGCGGGCGTGACAGCATCCGCTTGGTCGATCGCACGCGGAGCTAGCGCTACTTATTGTTGATGCATTGGGACTGCACCGAATAGCGGATCGTCTGCAAGCGCCCTTGGCTGTCCTCGAAGGTCATCAGGCGCGGGATGACGTTGCAGGTCCAAGGGTCCTTGGACTGGCGCACGACCTTGGCGATGTCCAGCTTCATGTCATACCGGTAGTCCTGGATGTCCGGCATCGGCTTGGCACGTTTGGCGGCGTAGTCCGCGATCACGTTCTGGTGTTCGGCCAACGATTGCTGGACGCGGTCCTGGGAGTGGGTACTGGCTTGGGCGCTCAGGGAAAGGAGCAGTGCCGCACAGCTGATGGCGAGCGTTTTCATGGGTCGTTACCTGTAGAGGGGATGGCTTCGACATCACCCTAGCGACGGCCAGCCAACGCAGGCATGACGGCAGATTTACAATTTGGCAAGGCAGGGCAACGGCTGTGGTTGCATGACACAAGTGTAATCCTGCGATCACCTCCTCGTTATCTTCGAACGGCAACTCTATGGGCGCGTCCGCACTGTGGGCGCTCATAACAATAACTGCCCATTTCGAAGGACCTGCAGATGCGAAACAGACCCTCTCTCGCCCTGGTTGCGTCGCTCGCTGTATCGAGCGCCGCACCGCTGGCCCTGGCCGATGATGACCAGGCCGATGGCTTCATCGAAGGCAGCCGCCTGAATGTGCTCAACCGCAATTTCTATTTCAATCGCGACAACCGCGACAGCGCAGCGCCCACCTATAACAGCAGCAAGGGGGAGACCAACGGCTATTCCGAAGCCTGGGCCCATGCCGTGATCACGCGGTTCGAGTCTGGCTTCACCCAGGGTACGGTGGGCTTTGGCGTGGACGCCTTCGCCATGGTCGGGCTCAAGCTCGACACCGGCGACGGGCGCAATGGCGGGCGCAGCTCCTTCGACGTATTACCGGTGGACCGCGATGGTCAGGCGCGCGATGAATACACCAAGCTCGGCGGGGCGGCCAAGGTTCGGTTGTTCGATACCGTGGCGCGGGTAGGGGATGTGTTTCCGGCCAACCCGGTGGTGGCTGCCGGCGACTCGCGCCTGCTGCCTGAAAGTTTTCGCGGCCTGACCCTGGAGAACACCAGCTTCAAGGACCTCACGCTGCAAGCGGGGCGCTTGCATGCGATGAGCCAGCCGATGTCCAGCGACCTGCGGGAAAACTTCGTGACGTTCTATGGCGGCCCGGTGGATTCGCCGTGGATTGCCTATGGCGGAGGCGACTATGCGGTCAACGAAAACGTTACGGTGAGCCTGTTCGGCAGCCGTCTGAAGGATGTCTGGAATCAGTACTACGCCGGCACCAGCGTGACCTGGCCGTTGAGCAGCGACCTGGCATTGATCGGTGGATTCAACTACTACAAGGCGGTCGATGAGGGGCGTCAGCGGTTGGGCGCGTTCGACAACGATATCTGGAGCGCCAAGCTCGGCGTGCGCTACGGTGCCCATACCCTGGCGCTGAGCCACCAGCGCAACCAGGGCGATGATGACTTCGATTACCTGCGCCAGTCCGATTCGATCTTCCTCGACAACTCCATCCAGTACAGCGACTTCAACTCGCCCAAGGAGCGCTCCTGGATGCTGCGCTACGACCTGAACATGGCGGCGTATGGTGTCCCCGGGCTCTCGTTCATGACCCGTTACGCCAAGGGTACCGACGCCGACTATTCCAATGCCAACGCCTTCTACATGCGACGCGATGCAGACGGCAATCCGCTGATCGACCAGAAGCGCTGGGAGCGCGACATCGAGGTCAAGTACGTGGTGCAGACCGGCGCCGCCAAGGACCTGTCGCTGCGTGTGCGCCAGGCCACGACCCGGGCCACGGCCTTCGAATCTGACCTGGAAGAGGTGCGCTTGATCGTCGAGTACCCACTGTCGATTCTCTGAAATCCATGCTCTGTATTCACCTGCGTGGTCCTTTGGTTGAGGTGAATACCTTTGCGCCCCGGATGCGCGAATGCTCGTCAGTCGGCCCCAAAGGCGACTGGGCGGCATGCGCCGAGGGGGCGCTTTTTTCAGCCCACCCGCAGCCAGATCGCCGATGCATCGTCGCTCATCTTGAACCGTGGGTAACGCAGGCAGGCGGCGTCGTCTTGCTCGATCTGCCGTAGTTGCAGGGCGAGCGCTGCCAGGCCTCGCTCGCGCAGTTGGGACATGAAAGTGTCGGAGGTGCAGGCCTGGTAGGTATCGAACAGGGCCGCGAAACCATCGCTCATCAGCACCAAGTCATCGCCGCGGCTTACCGGTGCGCGGGTGTATACCGTACCGGCCCTGGCCATCTGGGCATCGACGCTGAGTACGGCCTTGGGGCGCTCACGGGCGATGCGCCGGTCTGCCTGCACGGCGGGTGTGCGCACGCCGTGGGCACCGGCGCCTGGGCCCAGGGCGACGGCCTCGGCGCGCTCGGCTTCGCGGTCAGGCTCGGGTGTGAGGAAGGCAATGCCCTGCGCGCTGCGATGGAGTACGACACAGTCGGCCAGATGGGCACAGACCACCTCTTCATCTTCAAGGGCCACCGCTGCGAACGCCGCGCGGGGCAACTCCCAACCGGCGATCGGTTCACGTTGGCGGTCGCGCTCGTAGGCGGCGGCCAGCGCGTCGAACACCTGTTCGCAGATCCCTTGCAAAGGCCCACTGGCGGTGACGAAGGCGGCCTGGGCCGCGGCTGCCAGCCAGGCTGCCCCGCCCTGGGCACCCAGCAGGCCCGGCGCGCCCAGGTCGGTCGCGCCATCGATGACCCAGGCGTGGCGGCTTGCACAGCCTATGCGGTCGTCGTTGGGGACATCGGCCTTGCCGGCCAGGTTCAAACTCTGAATCAGATCGAAATGCATGGTCTGTGGTACGTCTCGTTCGGAAGATGCTTCGACAAGCGCGGCTCCCGTGGGTTGCGTTGCGCCTGCCTCTGTACGCCCGCGATGATCATGCAGCGGTGTCGGGCCAGTCCAGGGTATGACAAGTGCTGTTTCAATTCTCCCCGCCATGCTCCGTGAGTCCAGCCTGCACTTGGATGACCGAGCGCAACCGACGAAGCGCTGGCCCACGCCATCACCGGTCAGGGTCTAGACTCAAGGCTTTGCGACGTGATCGTGGAGGCCACAATGCCCAGCAAAAACACTATCTGTCTCTGGTTCGACGACGATGCCCTGGAGGCGGCGACCTTTTACGCCAAGACCTTTCCCGACAGTGCAGTCGGGGCGGTGCACCACGCACCGGGCGATTACCCCTCAGGCAAGGCCGGTGATGTCATCACCGTGGAGTTCACCGTGGCCGGTATTCCCTGCGTAGGCCTGAACGGCGGCAAGGCGTTCACCCACAGCGAGGCATTTTCGTTCCAGATCTGCACGGAGGATCAGGCCGAGACCGATCGGCTCTGGCAGGCCATCGTCGACAACGGCGGGCAGGAAAGCGTCTGCGGTTGGTGCAAGGACAAGTGGGGCATTTCGTGGCAGATCTCACCGCGAGTGCTGCTCGAGGCCATGGACAACCCCGACCGGGCGGCCGCCAAGCGGGCGTTTGAGGCGATGATGCAAATGGGCAAGATCGACGTCGCCCAGATCGAGGCCGCGCTCAAGGGCTGAACAGGGAGTACAGAACGAGGCATCACGTCTCGCAGGAGGGAACATGAACACCACGAAGACGTTGGGATGGGCCTTGGTGGGCCTCACGTGTGGCATGCTCAATGCCCAGGCCGCCGAGACCAAGCGGGTCGATGTGCTGCTGGTCGGCGGCGGCATCATGAGTTCGACCCTGGGCGTCTGGTTGAACGAGCTGGAGCCGGGCTGGTCGATGGAAATGGTCGAGCGCCTGGACAAGGTCGCCGAAGAAAGCTCCAACGGCTGGAACAACGCAGGCACCGGGCACTCGGCTCTGGCCGAGCTGAACTACACGCCGGAGAAGAACGGCAAGATCGACATCACCAAGGCCATCGAGATCAACGAGTCGTTCCAGATCACCCGACAGTTCCTCGCTTGGCAGGTCAAACAAGGGGTGCTCAAGAACCCTCACTCGTTCATCAACACCACCCCGCACATGAGCTTCGTGTGGGGCGACGACAACATTCGTTTTTTGAAGAAACGCTATGACGCGCTGCAGGCCAGCCCGTTGTTCAAACCCATGCAGTACTCGGAGGACCCCGAGCAGATCAAGCAGTGGGTGCCATTGATGATGGAGGGGCGTGACCCCGCGCAGAAGCTCGCGGTGACCTGGACGCCCATTGGCACCGATGTGAACTTCGGCGAGATCACCCGGCAGTACGTGGGTTATCTGCAAGGCCGGCCGAACTTCGACCTGAAGCTTTCGAGCGAAGTCCAGGACATCACCCGCAACGATGACGGCTCCTGGCACGTCGAATACAAGAACCTCAAGGACGGCACCACGGCCGCGACCGACGCCAAGTTCCTGTTCATCGGCGCGGGCGGCGCGGCATTGCCGCTGCTGCAGAAGTCGGGCATCCCCGAAGCCAGGGATTATGCGGGCTTCCCGGTGGGTGGCTCGTTCCTGGTGACCGACAACCCGGCCATCGCCCAGCGGCACATGGCCAAGGCCTACGGCATCGCGGCGACTGGCGCGCCGCCTATGTCGGTCCCGCACCTGGACACCCGTGTGCTCGATGGCAAGCGCATGATCCTCTTCGGCCCGTTCGCCACTTTCTCCACGCGTTTTCTCAAAGAGGGCTCGTTGCTGGACCTGTTCGCCAGCATGTCTTTGCACAACACCTGGCCAATGGTGCGCGTCGGGGTACGTGAATTCGACCTGGTGCAGTACCTGATCGGGCAACTGATGCAGTCCGACGATGACCGCTTCGAAGCGTTGCAGACCTACTTCCCCCATGCCAAGAAAGAGGACTGGCGCCTGTGGCAGGCCGGGCAACGGGTGCAGATCATCAAGAAGGATCCGGAGCTGGGTGGGGTGCTCAAGCTCGGCACCGAAGTGGTGATGGCCAAGGACGGTAGCATCGCCGGCCTGCTGGGCGCCTCGCCAGGGGCCTCGACCGCGCCGCCGATCATGCTCGACCTGCTGCACAAGGTGTTCAAGGACAAGGCGGCGTCTGCGCCATGGCAGGAGAAGTTCCGACAGATCATTCCGTCCTACGGGATCCATCTGAACGATCACCCGGACAAGCTTGCCCAGGAGTGGGCCTACACCAACGAGCTGTTGGAGCTGGTACCGCCGTCGAGCAACCGTGGCGAAACCGAGATCGCTGCGCCCTGAAACGTGTTTGCGCGAAGGCCAGGCAAGGCGAAACGGGGCGCTATGCGCCCCATCGCGCGGCGGGATGCCTCTATAGCACGTGATTCGCCACTTCCCAGACTTGCTGACGAAACCATCGGCGCAACGGGTCGGCATGGGTGCGCTCGTGCCAGATCTGCATCAATTCGACTTTGGGCAGCGCCACAGGCAACGGGTACACGCCAAGCGCTGGGTCCCGTGCCGCCGCGTCCTCGGCAAGCGAGCGCAGGCAGGTGAGCAGCAGGTCCGTGCCGCTGACCAGGCGGGCCGGGGCGAGAAAGCTGGACAATCCTGCGACCACGCGTCGACTGTGACCTTGGGCGCGCAGGGCTCGGTCCACCAGGCCGTCGAGATCACCCGTGAGCGTGGTGAGCACGTGCTCGCAGGCCAGAAACGCCTCCAGGTTCAGGCCGCCAGCCAGGTGCGGATTGCTGCGCGCCGCCAGCACCACGAAATCCTCGCTGAGCAGCCGCTGTTGGTGGAAGGTGTCCGGCAGGTCAGTGAAGAAACCGGCGATGGCCAGGTCGCAGGTGCCTTTCTCCAGCGCTTCGCGCGGCAACTGACCACGGGTGTTGTGGGTGACCAGCACCAGGTTCGGGGCCTGGCTGCGCAGGATCGGCAACAACCGCGGCAACAGGGTCTGCTCCAGGTAGTCGGTGCTGTACAGGTGCAGGCGGGCAGGGCGGGTGAGCACGTCGGCGCCGTCGCAGCGTTCGTAGAACAGCTCCAGTTGCTCCACCAGGTGCTGTACCTGAGGTGCAAGCTCATGGGCGCGAGGCGTTGGCGTGAGGCCGCGAGGCGCGCGGACGAACAGCGGATCGCCGAACTGGTGGCGCAGCTTGTTCAGCTTGTGGCTCAGCGCCGGCTGGCTGAGGGCCATGCGCTCGGCGGCCAGGGACGCGTTGCGTTCCTGATAGAGCATCTGGAAGACCAGCAGCAGGTTCAGGTCTTTGTTGGCGATATTCATATTTTCGATCGCTGAAATAAGCTCTTTAGAATTATCGAATCATAGCGCAGTGGGTAGCATGGCCTCACTGACCGTTATCGACCTTGGAGTCTTGTGATGCCTATCAGCATCTTCGCCACGATTTTCCCCCGTCCCGAACACCGTGATGCAGTGGAGCAGGCCCTGCGGGCCATGGTGGAGCGGTCTCGTGCCGAGCCCGGCAACCTGCGCTATGACCTGTTCCTGCGTGAGGGCGACGAGCTGGCGTTCGACCTGTTCGAACTGTATGTCGATGCGCCAGCCATCGAGGCGCACCGCAGCAGCACCCACTATCAGGCCTATCGCGCGACCATCGCCGACTGGCTGGCCGCGCCGACCCAGGTCCGCGTTGCCCATCCACTCGACATTGCCCCTATCGCCTGAACCGGAGCCTGGCCATGAGCAAGATTTCCACCCTGTCGCTGATGGTGGCCGGCGCATTGCTGGCTGGCCCGGTGAGCGCCGCTTCCAAAGGCGAAGTGCTGGTGCTGCTGTCGAGCGAGCATCAATTGCCGCTCAAGCGCGGCAAGCCATACCCAACGGGTTATTACCTCAACGAGTTCGGCGTGCCGGCCGATCAGCTGCTCAAGGCCGGCTACACGCTGGTGCTGGTGACGCCCAAGGGCAATGCGCCCCGCGTCGACGAGCGTTCGGTCGATCCCCAGTACTTCGGTGGCGACGTGGCAGAGATGCAACGCATTCAAACGGTCGTGCAGGGCCTGCCGGGCATCGATGACACCCTGTCGGTAAAAGAAGTGTTGGCCGGCGACCTGGACCGTTACGCGGGCCTGTTCATCCCCGGAGGCCACGCCCCCCTGATCGATCTGGCCAACAACCCTGACGTTGGGGCATTGCTGCGCCACTTCCATCAGGCGGGCAAACCGACCGCCGCGATCTGCCATGGCCCGATCACCTTGCTGTCGGCCCAGAAAGACCCTGTCGCCTACCGTGCCGCCCTGGCCCGTGGCGAGACGCCGGCGGCCAGTGACTGGGTGTACCAGGGCTATCGCATGACCATCTTCTCGGACCCCGAGGAACAGGTGTTCGAAGGCTCGCTCAAGGATCAACGCCTGCAGTTCTATCCGGCCAAGGCCATGGCCGCCGCAGGTGGCAGCATGAGCTATGCCAAGGCTTGGGCGCCCCATGTGGTCATCGACCGCGAGCTGATCACCGGGCAAAACCCGTTCTCCGACCAGGCGCTGGCCAAGGCATTGGTGGAGAAACTGGACAGCGCCACGCGGTAAGGTCTGCGCCGTCGGTATCGACGGTGGCGCCGTCATGCTCGTCTAGACTTAAAGCCCGGGCCTGTTTCGCGCAGGCCCGGCAATCATCCATCCGACCACCGCCTCCCGGCCCGGACGTCGCCGACGGTGGCCTTCTTGCAGAGGAGGGCAGGTCATGGACGAGGCAAGGCTTCATGAGTTCATGGGCAAGCTGGTGGGCGACATGGGCGCGGCGGCGACCCTGGCCAATGTGATCCTGGGCGATGAGCTGGGGTTGTACCGGGCCATGGCCGACAGCCAACCGGTGACCCCAGAGGTACTGGCGCAGCGAACCGGCTGCCACCCGCGGCTACTGCGCGAATGGCTCAGCGCCCAGGTAGCGGCGGGCTACATGACCCACCAGAACGGCACGTTCAGCCTCCCCGAGGAGCAGGCCATGGCCCTGGCCATCGAGGAGTCGCCTGCTTACATGGCGGGTGGCGCGGCGGTGGTGGCAGCGCTGTTCCACGACAAGGACAAGCTGGTCGCAGCCATGCGTGGCGATGGTGGCCTGCCGTGGGGGGATCACCATCCGTGCATGTTCAGCGGTACCGAGCGTTTCTTCAGGCCCGGCTACCGTACTTTCCTGGTGGCCGATTGGCTGCCGGCGTTGGAGGGGGTGACGGCCAAGCTGCAGGCCGGTGCCAAGGTGGCCGACGTGGGGTGTGGCCATGGCGCTTCGACCATCGTCATGGCCCAGGCCTTTCCTGCTTCGCGCTTCATCGGCTACGACTACCACGGGCCATCGATCACCACCGCCAATGCGCGTGCCGAGGAGGCTGGCGTGGCCGGGCAGGTCAGCTTTGCCCAGGCCACGGCCAAGGACTATCCGGGGCATGACCATGATCTGGTGTGCTTCTTCGATTGCCTGCACGACATGGGCGACCCAGTGGGTGCGGCCAAACACGCCTATCGCGCACTCAAGGACGACGGCACCGTGATGCTGGTCGAGCCTTATGCCGAAGACTCGCTTGAGGGCAACCTGAACCCGGTGGGGCGGCTGTTCTATGCGGCGTCGACGTTCATCTGCACACCCAATTCGCTGTCTCAGGAAGTCGGGCTGGGCCTTGGCGCGCAGGCCGGTGAGGCGCGGCTGCGGGCCGTATTCGAAGAGGCAGGGTTCACGCGGTTCCGGCGGGCGACACAGACACCGTTCAACCTGATCCTGGAGGCGCGCAAGTAAAGCCGTAGCTCGTGCAGGCTTCTTCGCCGGTACTGTGCTGACTTCAGGCCTGCGCTGATCGTCTACGTGTTCACCTGTGAAAGCAGAAGGGGCGCCATCTGGCGCCCCTTCTGTGTGTTGCTTAGGCTTCAGCGTCCCAAGGACGATCGCCTTTTTCGTCTTTCACGCGGGTCGGCAGGCCCATCACGTCCAGCGCCTTGAGGAACGGCTCAGCCGGTAGTTCCTCGACGTTGACCATGCGCTTGGCATCCCACTCGCCACGGGCGACCAGCAGGGCCGCGGCCACTGGCGGCACACCCGCGGTGTAGGAAATGCCCTGGCTGTCGGTCTCGGCAAAGGCCTCTTCGTGGTCGGCCACGTTGTAGATGAACACTTCGCGTGGCTGGCCGTCCTTGGTGCCCTTGACCAGGTCACCGATGCAGGTCTTGCCGGTGTAGCCTGGGGCCAGCGAGGATGGATCAGGCAGCACGGCCTTGACCACTTTGAGGGGGACCACTTCCAGTCCTTCGGCGGTCTTGACCGGCTGCTCGGAGAGCAGACCCAGGTTCTTCAGGACGGTGAACACATTGATGTAGTGCTCGCCGAAGCTCATCCAGAAGCGGATGTTCGGCACGTCGAGGTTCTTCGACAGCGAGTGGACTTCATCATGGCCGGTCAGGTAGAGGTTCTGCGAGCCCACGACCGGCAGGTCGTCGGTGCGCTTGACCTCGAACATGGTGTTGCTGGTCCATTGGCTGTTCTGCCAGCTCCAGACTTGACCTGTGAATTCGCGGAAGTTGATTTCCGGGTCGAAGTTGGTGGCGAAGTACTTGCCATGGGAGCCGGCATTGACATCGAGGATATCGATCGAGTCAATGCGGTCGAAATACTGTTGCTGCGCAAGTTTGGCGTAGCTGTTCACCACACCCGGGTCGAAGCCGACGCCGAGAATGGCGGTGATGTTCTTTGCCTGGCACTCTTCGAGGTGTTTCCACTCGTAGTTGCCGTACCAAGGCGGCGTTTCGCAGATCTTGCCCGGCTCTTCGTGGATCGCGGTGTCCAGGTAGGCAGCGCCGGTATCGATGCAGGCACGCAGCACCGACATGTTGAGGAAGGCGGAACCCACGTTGATCACGATTTGGGATTCGGTTTCGCGGATCAGCGCCTTGGTCGCCTCGACATCGAGGGCATTGAGCGAGAAGGCCTGGATGTCGGCGGGTACCTTGAGGCTACCCTTGGCCTTGACGCTGTCGATGATGGCCTGGCATTTGGAGATGTTCCGTGACGCAATCGCAATACGACCGAGCTCGTCGTTATGCTGTGCGCACTTGTGGGCCACCACCTTGGCGACACCTCCTGCACCAATGATAAGAACGTTCTTCTTCAATTTACCTTTTGCTCCTTACTGAAAGGGCCTGCCTCAGGACAGGCTGGAAACGTAGTCTTCGAAACCGAACTCGCGAACCACCTCGACGCTGCCGTCGAGCTGCTTGACCACGATGGCTGGCATTTTCAGACCGTTGAACCAGTTTTTCTTGACCATGGTGTAACCCGCGGCGTCGACGAACGACAGGCGGTCACCGATCGCCAGCGGCTTGTCGAACTGATACTCGCCGAAGATATCGCCGGCCAGGCACGACTTGCCGCAGACCATGTAGGTGTGCTGGCCGTCGTTGGGGGCCATCTTGGCGTTCAGGCGGTAGATCAAGAGATCGAGCATGTGCGCTTCGATGGAACTGTCGACCACGGCGAGGTGTTTGCCGTTGTACAGGGTGTCGAGGACCGTGACTTCCAGCGAGGCGCTCTGGGTGATGGCCGCTTCGCCCGGTTCCAGGTAGACCTGCACGCCGTATTTCTCGGAGAAGGCCTTCAGGCGCGCGCAGAACGCGTCCAGGGCATAGTCTTCGCCGGTGAAATGGATACCGCCGCCGAGGCTGACCCATTCGACCTTGTGTAGCAGGTGGCCGAAGCGCTCCTCGATGTGCGAGAGCATCTTGTCGAACAGACCGAAGTCGCCGTTCTCGCAGTTGTTGTGGAACATGAAGCCGGAGATCTGTTCGATCACCTGCTCGATCTTCTCAGGGTCCCACTCGCCCAGGCGGCTGAACGGGCGTGCCGGGTCGGCCAGCAGGTAGTCGGAGCTGCTCACCTGCGGGTTGACGCGCAGGCCGCGCACCTTGCCCTGGGACTGCTCGGCGAAGCGTTGCAGCTGGCCGATGGAGTTGAAGATGATCTTGTCGCAGTTCTCGAGCATCTCCTCGATCTCGTCGTCGGCCCAGGCCACGCTGTAGGCGTGGGTTTCGCCGGCGAACTTCTGGCGACCGAGCTTGAGCTCGAAGAGCGACGAAGAAGTGGTGCCATCCATGTACTGCTGCATCAGGTCGAATACCGACCAGGTGGCGAAGCACTTGAGTGCCAACAGGGCCTTGGCCCCGGAGTGCTTGCGCACGTAGGCAATCTTTTCCATGTTGCCCAGCAGTTTCTGTTTGTCGATGAGGTAGTACGGCGTCTTGATCATTTAAGGCCCCCGGCCAGGCCGGCCAAAAAAAGGACACGCATTGTGCCTTCACTTGCCACTAATCGAAAGGGTGGAAGGCGCATTTCGTCCGAGTTATGCGCGCATTCGCTGTCAACCTGCCATCAGGGCCGTTCCGGCAGCGTTTCCCCGGGCGGACTCGCGTAGTTGAACACAGGATTGTGACGGTCTGTTCGCACCCTCGGACAGGTGTTGCATACAACGTTCAGATCGCCCGCCGCAGCCACCGTTTCAGGCATGGGTAAACCCGTAAGACTGTCAGTTCAGCGCCTCAGACCCAGTCGTTAGGATCGAAATCAGGAAAGGATTACAACGCCACCCGCGTCGGGCGCGAGTACTCCTGAAATACGACAAACCAGCGATTTGAAGACTGAACCGCAGGGGCACTGCGTTGCCCTTTTATTACCTCGTCAGGCGTAAAGGCCTGCCCTGTGAAACGGGTTGTGAAATCTGATGCAAAACCAATTTGAAACTCATATGGCTGTACTCAACAAAGCAGGGGTCTCATCGCTCGCCTGCATGGGGCATCTTTCGTGCGATGAGTTGCGCGCGTGTCTGGACGATGACGTATCGGCCGAACAGATAGAGGCCATCCATGCGGCGGCGTGCGATGCACACGATGAGTCGCTGATTCTCGAGAAGAAAATCCTCACACGCGCTTCGCCGCTTGTGCCGAACGCCTTGAAAGCGGGCTCGCCCCGTCGGACGTTTCGCAACAGGACTACGAGGCCTGGTTCGGTACCCGGGCCACACAATATGCGGCACCCGGAGACGTCGCCTCGATGTTTTCACCGGCCGCCTACCTGGTGGCGCTGTACCGCGAGGCGACGGTGCTTTACCCCGAGGGTAACCCCTGGCATATCGACAGCCGCCGCCCTGACCTGAAACGGCTGGTGCTGAGCCAGGCGAACCTGGATACACCGGTGGGCGCGCTGCGCCTGTCCAACGCCATTCTCACGCAGAGGGCCCGTGCGGTCCTTGCCCAGGCCAACGTTGATGATGCAGTCAGTGACGATGACGTACTGAAAGCGCTGGCGAGCCATGTGAACAGCATCGGCACGCCCTACCACCATCACCACCAGACCCTGCGTCAGGTCCAGATCCAGAAAGACCCGGACTTCGAGCAGATGCTGGCCGCCCCCTGTGTCATCGAGCGCTGGCCGAGCGCTGCGATGGCAGCGATCTACTACGACATCCCGCCCGCGTTGCAGGCATTGCTGACTGACCCGGTGACCCTGGAAAACGCCAACGAAAGATTCACCTACTACTTCCCGGGACATACACCCCAGACCCTGCTGCAACCCATTCGGCTGCGCAACTGGTTCGCCCTCACGGACGCCGAGCTGCAAGCGTTCATCGGTAACGCGGACGATCCCGCGTTTGGCGGCGCAGTGGCTGTGACAGACCTCAGCGCCGAGGACGAGCCGGTGGATGATGCCACCCGGGCCAGTTACTTCGCGCTCAACCTGAACAAGCGGGTGCGCCTCTACAAGGCCACTGGCATGGAGCCGCAGGTACTCGAAGACATCATCCAGCGTGTCGACCCGCAGCAGATCACCCACCGGACGCTGACGGTACTGCTGCGCACCAGCCTGTTGATGAAGCGGTACGGCATTTCCCATGAGCAAGCCCTGGCCCTGGACAAGGGGCCTGTATCTCAAATCGCGGCGCCTGGCCGGATGAGCCACTTCGACCGGTTGTTCAATGACCCGCCGCTGGTCGAAGGTGGGCTGACGGTCGGAAACACTGCATTCCAATTGCACCCCCAGCATGCGGCCGAACAGGCCCAGATCAAGGACACCCTCAAGCGTGCCTGTGGCACCGATGACGAAGGCTTGTACGAACTGGGCCTGATACTGGCGGCGTCGCAAGGCCAGGCGCTGACGCTCACGACAGAGGCTCGATACCTCTTCGGGCTCTACACCTTGAGCCTGTGGGCGCGACTGCATGGCCTCGCCCCGGCCGAGCTGCGACAGCTGCTGGACATGATGGGGTTGCCGAGTGCCCTGCACACTGAAGACGCTACCGTCTGGCAGGCCTTGCTCGAGCGGCTGCATGCGACGGTCCGCTGGTTGCGGGCCCGAGGCTGGTCGGTGGCAGACCTTAAGCTGATGACCCGCGATGTGACGCACATTCCGGCCAGCACTGAAATCACCAACCTGTTGAATGACATGAAGGCCGTGATCGTCAATGCGCCGCTTCCCGAGGCACCGACAGCGCAGGACTATGGCCGTGCAATCACACCCCTGCTGGCGTCGGCCTTCAGCCTCAGTGGCGAAACCGCCGCGCAGGCCTTGCTGAGGTGGTCGACGCGTGCGCAACCCGGTGGGCTGACCTGGGAGCAGGCGTGGCGCATCCTCGAACAGGATGCCCCTGACGAAGCCGGGATGCGAGCAGTCGTGGCGTTTGCCTACGGTCTGGTGCAAATGGCGTTGATCGTGCACGGCACCGGGCTGAGCGCCGATGCCCTGGCGCTGATGGTCGAGCGTCCGCAAACGCTGACGAACGCGGCTGCGGAGGACGAGGAGGGCACCACCACCCTGGCCTGCAACCTGGACACGGTAATGGCGCTGGCCGACTTCAGCGACTGGCTCAAGGCACTGCCGGACCCGGCAGGTGAGGGTGGAGCAGTGCTGGGGGCGCTGGGCGACCCCCAAGGCATCAGCCCCATGCTTTTGGCCCGGGTAGCCGGGTTGCCGGAAGCGGCAGTGTTCCAGGCGGCGACCCTGGCCGTAGGCGATACTGCGCAAGTGCCTCACCTGACCAGTTGGCCGGCGATCGTAGTGGTGCGCCAGTGGGTCACCCTGGCTGCGGCGTTCGGGGTAATGCCCAATACCCTCGAATCGATGTTCAGGCTGGATGCGACTCAAGACATCCCGGCCACCTGGGCACAGTGGGGCGCTGTGGCGGACGCCTTCAAAGCGGGCCTGACGTCGTCGCAGGCCAAAGAGGCGCAGGCGGCGGTCGAAGCGCCCTTGAGCCGAGCGCTGGCGGGCGTGTTCACCGTTGGCCAGAACCCAAATCTGGAAGTGCTCAACCAGCACCTGCTGCTTGACAGTCTCAACAGCGCGCAGGTGACGACCACGCGAATCGCCGAAGCCACGGCGGCCTTGCAGATGTTCATTCACCGCACCCTGTCCCGCCCCGAAGACAAGAACGCTTTGCGCCAGGGGGTGCTGGACCGGGAATTCTTCCGTCAGTGGACCCGTTGGAATGCGCGCTACGCGACCTGGTCCGCGGGCCAGATGCTGATGTACTACCCGGAGAACTACATAGACCCGACCACGCGTCTGGGCCAGACCAAGGCGATGGACGAGATGCTCCAGGTGCTGGGGCAGGCGCAGATCAACACCGACACGGTAGGTGATGCGTTCCAGGGCTACCTCAGCGCCTTCGAGGAAGTGGCCAACCTGGAGGTGGTCAGTGGCTATCACGACAGCCGCGATGCTGACCGAGGCAAGTCCTGGTTCATCGGCGTGAGCCGGGGCGAACCTCGCGAGTACTGGTGGCGCTCGGTGGATGAGGCCAAGCGTGGGCCTGACGGCCAACTGCCGGCCAATGCCTGGACGGGGTGGACCAAAATCGACCTGGCTGCGCAGGTGCAGGGACGGATGATCAGGCCTGTGGTCTACCGTGAGCGCTTGTACCTGATGTGGGTGGAGCGTCAGGAGCACGTCATCGCCCGCGATGCGCAGGGCAAGCCTACACAGTACGAGTGGCGTTGGTCGTACAAGCTGTCCTGGCTGCGCTATGACGGGAGCTGGAGCGCGCCGCTGGACTACCCGCTGCCCGCCGACGACATCCAGCGACTGGAGGGCGAGGGGCAAGCCAAGGCCCCCCTCTCGCTGTTCCTGTCGGCCCAGCCAGGGCGCAATACGTTGCTGGTGGGTATCTATGATCACGACACGGTCAGGGGGCGGCAGATCACCGACTTTGCGGGCCTGGAAATCTTCGAAGACTTACGTAGCAGGCCGGCCTCGATCGCTTCAATGCTGAGCCACGTCAGCCACTGGTTGGATACACCTGGCAGAACCGGCATGTGCGCGGTGTTCGACGGCGAGGCAATGCCGGTGGCGCGCGAGCAGATGCCGCCTGACCACGATTCTCCGGTGCCGGCCCTTTTCGCGAAATTCGACGCGGTGCTCAAGCATGTAACAGTCGTCGATGTGTCCGAGCAAGACGGTACGTACAGCTTGTCACTCGACACGCTGCTGACGGTGGAGGCCAACCGACCGGAGGTGGAAAACATCTGGGTGAGGGAACTCATCGCCCAGTACCGCCACCTAGGGTTTGAGGGCGAGCAGATACCTGCCTTGGCCCGCAGTGACAAGGGTGTGTTCCTGGTGCGCGAAGAGGATGGCCAGCGTTTTGGTTACCTGTGCGTCAGCGCTGCGCGGTTCGAAGATTTCTTCCCGCGGGAACACCGCTATATCCGCGAAGTGTACGATAGCTATTCTTCCTGGGCGCGGGGCACTTTCGATCATGTGACCACGCCGCAGGGGCGTGCCTACATGGGGCGCTTCCCGGTCGGGAACGGGGACTTGATCGGCCGTTACATCAACTTCCGCCAAAACAATGAAATCGTAGTGCCCAAATTTCCACTCAAGGTCGCAGACCTACTGGAGCACCCGACGGGCTTCGGTGAGGATCGGATAACGCCTAAGCGCTATGTCGAAAGCATCGGTCGGGTGCCTGCCAGGGAAATCAAACGCACCACGTTCAGTGTCGATGGCCAGGTCCAGTGGGACGATACGGCCAGCACCGATATCGATTTGAGCAGAGGCCCGCAACAGGTGGGGTTCACCAGCGTGATGCCGATCGGCCGCTTGAACGATTGGCGTGGCAAGCAAGAAGGGCTCCACCGTGTCACGTTCCAGTTCGGTACCGGCCATGTACGCCACTACAGCATCCAGGTCTACCGGGAGGCCGACACCCTGAAGACCGCCGTGATCCAGACACATGACAGCGGTGCGCAGTTCCTGGCACGCAAGGGGTGGGTGACACGTCTGAACACGCTGTTCGCGCGCCAGCTCACCGAGCGTGCCATCTCGGGTATCGACACGATTCTGAGCTACGACACCCAGCAGATCCCCGAGCCTGGTATCGGTGTAGGCGTTCGCCTGACCCTGCCTGTCTACGACAAGGACTACCACGGTACGGACAAGTCGGTGCAGATCTGGCTGTGCACCGACCAGGCACAACGCACATTGCTGTGGTCGGGTGAACTCAGCGAAACGCAAACGGTGGTCGCGCAAGTCTCCTTCGCGCCTGATGCGGTACGTGGCAATGAGCGGGCCTACCATCTGGAGACCCGCTACCAAGGCCGTCACCATACCGCCGAGAAAGGCCTCAGCGTGGTGATCCAGCATGCCACGCACGAGGTCGTCCGCAGTTCCGATGTCGGGGCGACCAAGCTCGACAAGCGCAATATCGACAGCGTGCTCGTGCTGGGCCGCAACGCGACGTCGCTGATGGACTTCCAGGGCGCCAATGCCCTGTATTTCTGGGAGCTGTTCTATTACTCGCCGATGATGGTGATGCAGCGCTTCCTCCAGGAAGAGCGCTTCGACCTCGCCGAGCAATGGCTCAAGTATGTCTTCAACCCGGCAGGCTACACCGTGCGGGGGCAGTACACATCACGGATGTGGAATGTGCGCCCCCTGGAGGAAGACACCTCGTGGAACGATCAGCCGCTCAAGTCTCTGGACCCGGACGCGATCGCCCAGAACGACCCGATGCACTATCGGCTCAACGTGTTCATGCGCCTGCTGGATATCACGCTCGGGCAGGGGGACAGCGCGTATCGCAAGCTCGAGCGCGACAGCCTCGCCGAGGCGAAGGTCTGGTACCAGCGCGCCCAGGACCTGTTGGGCGACTCGCCCTGGACCGTGCCGGACAGCGCCTGGGGTGACCCTCTGCTGGGGCAGGTGGCATCGGCAGAGACGTTGGATGCGCGAATGGATGCGCTGTCGCTGCTGGCCCAGGGTGTAAGGGGCGAACACAAGGTGCGCGCGGCGACCGACACAAGGTTCCTCCCGGAGGCCAACCGCGTGATGCTCGGTTACTGGGAAACACTGCGCATTCGCCTGCATAACCTGCGCCATGACCTGAGCCTCGATGGCCAGCCCTTGAGCCTGCCGTTCTATGCATCGCCTGCCGACCCGAAAGCATTGTTGGCGGCGGCCGTTGCCGCGCAGGGCGGTGGCGAGCGGTCGTTGCCGGAAATAAAGAACCTGCCGGCGCTGCGCTTTACTCCGTTGCTCGAAGGCGCGCGTGCGATGGCCGCCCAGCTCATCCAGTTCGGCGGGACCTTGCAGAATATTCTGGAGCGTCAGGACGCCGAGGCCTTGGCCGAACTGCTCAACACCCAAGGCGTCGAGCTTGCAGCCAGCAGCGTGGCGCTGCAGAAACAGTCGCTCAAGGAACTGGCGAGCGAACGGGTGACGCTGGAAAAGACACTCGAGGGCGTGATTATCCGGCGCGACTACTATCGCGGCCTTGCAGATGAAAACATCAATGCCCGTGAACTGCATGCCCTGAACCTGTCCACGACATCCCAGTCCATCGCGGCGGGGGCGAAGGTGGCTTTCATGGCCGGCGCGGTTCTGGATGCACTGCCCAACATCTTCGGCCTGGCCAACGGCGGGCATAAACCTGGGCGACTGTGCGAGGCGGTCGGCATCGGCTACACCCTCTACGCGGATGCCCTGCAGATCGCTTCCGACCGGGTGAGCAAGGAAGAAGAGTATCGCCGCCGCTACGTAGAATGGCGGGGCGAGGAGAAAGCCGCAGAGCGGGAGATGGGGATCATCCAGTCGCAACTGGACACCCTGTCGGCGCGTGAAGCCTCGATGAACATGCAGATCGTCCACCTGCAAACCCAGGCTGCCCATGCCCAGGCGCAAATGGCCCTGTTGCGTGGCAAGTTCACGGGCAAGGCAATGTACAGCTGGTTGCGCGCTCGCCTGGCGACCATCTTCTACACCTACTACGACCTGACTGTCTCGCGCTGCCTGATGGCGCAAAAGGCATTGCAATGGGAAAAGGGGGACAGCACCACCTACCTGCGCACGGGAACCTGGAATGGTGCCTGGGCCGGCCTGTTATGCGGCGAAGGGCTGATGCTGGCCCTGGGGCAGATGGAAGACGCCTGGGTGAAATGGCAGAAGCGCGAGATGGAGGTTACCCGTAGCGTCTCGCTGGCACAGCTGTTCGCGGGCAAGCTGGAAGGCGACGCCGCGCTGGGGGATGTCATCGAGGCGCTGGTCGAGGGCTCGATCAAAGAGGCCAAGGTCGCGCAGCTACCGCTGAGCGGGCTCACGGTAGCAGGCAGCGAGCTGGCGATTCAGGTTGGGCTGAAGGAACTCGGCCTGGCGATCGATTTCAAGGACAAAACCCGGCGGGTACGCAGCATCGCGGTCAGCCTGCCGGCCTTGTTGGGGCCTTACCAGAACGTGCGTGCACGCCTGCGCACGGACGCCAGGCACTTACCTGCCGGTTGCGAGGAGTGTGCCATTTCCCATGGGATGCAGGACAACGGCCTGTTCGGGGGCAGCGGCAGCGACCCACACCCACGTTGGGGGGCAGAGTGGTTGCCGTTCGAAGGGCTGAACATCGCGCTGCCCAGCGACCCGCAGGACACCACCACCCTGACGTTGACTTTCGCCGACGCCAAGGGCGAACAAAAGGCCCTGTTGCAAAGCTTGAGTGATGTCATCCTGCACGTGCAATACACTGTGCGCTGACAGGTCAGGAGGGCGCGCCCGCGCCCTCTGATTCAGGCCTCATCGGGCAAGGCGGCCCGCCACGTCTGGATCTGCTCCAGCGTGGCGGTCGCACCGCCACACACGATCACCAACACGTTGCGATAGGCCGCCAGTGCACCGGGCTGGTAGGTCAATGCCAGCGCCGCGCCGCAGGCCGGCTCGACCAGTACACGGTGGTCCAACAGAAAACGTTCGCATGCCTCGAGCGCCGCCCGGTCACTGACCAGGTGGCTTTCGAGCGGATGCTTTTGTGCACAGGCCAAGGCCTGTTCGGCGACCCGCTTGGCGCCCAGGGACGTGGCGATCGAGGTGATGCGCGGTAACTCCACCGTATGCCCGGCCGCCAGGGCCGCATGCAGCGAGGCCGCGCCTTCGGTTTCCACCGCCAGCACCGGCACTTCATGCCAGCCGTTGCGCTCGAGCCCTTGCACCACACCGCTGAGCAAGCCACCGCCACCCACCGACAGCACCACCGCATCGGGCTTGAAGCCGGCAGCGGCCACCTCGTCGATCATGCTCGCATGGCCGGCCCATAGCAGTGGGTCGTCGAACGGATGGATGAAGGCGTCGTCCGGCCCGACCAGCGTCTGCGCCAGTTCGTTGGCCTCCTGCCAGGAGCTGCCATGCACCACGACCTTGGCGTCCTCCAGGCGCAGCAGGGCCTTGGCGCGTTCGGTGGTGGTCTCCGGCACCACCACGGTCACCGGCACCCCGAGCATGCGTCCGGCATAGGCCACCGCCAGGCCAGCGTTGCCGCCGGAGGACGAGACGAAATGACGGGCGCCACGGGCATGATGGGTTTGGCAGGCATGGCCGACCCCTCGCAGCTTGAACGAGCCGCACGGCTGCAGGGCTTCGAGCTTGAGCCAGACCGAACGGCCGGCGAGCAGGGACAGGGAGCGGGATTCGATGAGGGGCGTCTGGATGTGCAGGGACATGATGGCTCTCCGTAGGAATGCCTCATTGTTCCGGTTGACGCAATCGTGGGGCAAGCGCGTTTTGTGAGCGCAGCGTAAAACCTGTGGGAGCGGGTTTACCCGCGAAGCAACCGACGCGGTGCCTGCGGATAAACCCTCCCCGTGGGGCTATGGATCAGCCCAGCGCTGGCGTGCGTGGCGGGATCATGCGGCGCGAGCCGGTGGCCTCGAACGCGGCGCCGAAGCTCAGCAGTGCATTGTCGCTGTAGGCGCGACCTGCGAAGGTCAGGCCGACCGGCATGCCGATGTCGGCCATTACACCCATGGGTACGGTCACGGTGGGCACACCCAGGTGACGGATGGCCAGGTTGCCGTTGGCGACCCAGATACCGTTGCTCCAGGCGATGTCCGCCGATTGCGGATTGACGTCGGCATCGGCCGGGCCTACATCGGCCACGGTCGGGAACAGCACCGCGTCCAGGCCCAGGGTGTCCATCCAGTCTTCCAGGTCTATCTTGCGGGTCTTTTCCAGGCCGCGCAGGCCGTCTGGCAGGGTCTCGATCTGATCCCAGGTCTTCAGGCCGCGCTTGGCCATGTTGACGTACTCATCCATGCCAGCTGCCAGGTCGTCCTCACGGTTGGGCAGGGTGCCGGGGTCGTGGGGGAAGATCTGTGGGCCGTCGACGTCCGCCAGGCGGTTGAGCTTCGGGTCGTCGTTGGCGCGCAGGAAGTCATCGAACGCCCAACCGGACAGCTCCCACAGTTCGTCGTGCAGGAACGCCTTGGAGACGATGCCGCGGTTGTACACGGTCGGGGCGCCCGGGCGGTCGCCTTCGCAATTGGAGACCAGCGGGAAGTCCACTTCGACCACCTCGGCACCGGCCGCTTCCAGGGCCTGGCGCGCCTGCTTCCAGAGGTCGATGACGCTGGCGCGGGTGTTGATGCGTTGGCCGGTCGGGCCGCCGATGCCAGGTTTTTCCGAGGTGCCGGCGTCGGGATCGGCATTGATGTACATCTTGGGAACGCCGAAACGCTTGCCTTTGAGGGCGCTGGCGCCGACGGCCAGGTCCAGGTAGGAGGCAGGGCGTACCGAGGATGCGGCCGGGATCGGCACCCAGGGCTGCAGGCGCCACAGGTCGCCGCGCTTGTCGGCATCATCGGCGACGACGACGTCGAGGATTTCCAGCAGGTCGGCCATGGTGCGGGCGTACGGCACCACGACATCCATGGTTGGCGTCAGCGGCCAGTTGCCGCGCACCGAGATGACGCCGCGCGAGGGGGTATAGGCGCACAGGCCGTTGTTCGAGGCAGGGCCGCGGCCGCTGGACCAGGTCTCTTCGGCCAGGCCGAAGGCCGAGTAGCTGGCGGCGGTGGCGGTACCGGCACCGTTGGAGGAGCCGGAAGCGAACGGCGCGGTCAGGTAGGCGGCGTTGTACGGGCTTTCGGCGCGGCCATAGACACCACGTTGCATGCCCCCGTTGGCCATGGGCGGCATGTTGGTCTTGCCCAGGCAGATGGCGCCGGCGGCACGTAGACGCTCGATGGTGAAGGCGTCGCGCTGGGCCACCAGGTCCTTGAAGGCCGGGCTGCCGGAAGCGGCGGTCAGGCCTTTGACCAGGTAGCTGTCCTTGGCGGTGTAAGGGATGCCATCGAGCGGGCTCAAGGTTTGGCCCTTGGCTCGGCGAGCGTCGGAGGCCTCGGCCTCTTTGAGTGCTTCAGGATTGCGTACCACCACGGCGTTCAGGGCCGTGGCGGTGTCGGCTCCGTCATAGGCGTCGATGCGGGCCAGGTAGGCCTTGACCAGCTCAACCGCCGTCGTACGGCCGGACTCGAGCGCGTCGCGCAGCTCGGCAATGGAAACCTCGGTTACCTCGATCATGCTGTCACCAGTTATGCAGGTGGAAACTCGTGGCGCGAGTGTAGCAAGAAGCCCTTGCCCGGCGCAGGCATGCAGCGTGGCAATGGTCATTTGCACGGCGGCAGTCTTGTCCGCTGAAAGTGTGCGCCAGTGCATGTGCCGACGGTGAGGGTGAGGCCTGTGGCAGCCCTGCCTCGAAGGGCGCTTTTTGTGGATTGTGGGGCTGCAGGGCAGCCCCTGACATTCACGCGAGGTCTGCCGCCGAATGCCGCTCCGGCACTTGGCTTTGCTCATCTCCCCAGGTCCGGTTAACCCGGGTGCCACGTTGCACGGCCGGCCGCTGGGCGATGGCCTCGGCCCAACGCTGCACATGGGGGTATTGCTGCACGGCAAGGAACTCCGCCGCACCATACAGGTTGCCGCGCACCAACTGGCCATACCAGGGCCACACGGCGATGTCGGCGATGCTGTACTCATCGCCGCCCAGATAGGCACTTTCGGCCAGCCGCCGGTCAAGCACATCCAGTTGACGCTTGGCTTCCATGGTGAAGCGGTTGATGGCGTACTCGAACTTTTCAGGCGCATAGACATAGAAGTGGCCAAAACCACCGCCCAGGTAAGGCGCCGAGCCCATCTGCCAGAACAGCCAGTTCAGGCATTCTGTGCGGGTGGCCGGGGTCTTGGGCAGGAGGGCACCGAACTTCTCGGCCAGGTACAGCAGGATCGAGCCTGACTCGAACACCCGCACCGGCGGTTCGACGCTGCGATCGAGCAGGGCGGGAATCTTCGAGTTGGGGTTGACCTGGACGAACCCGCTGGAAAACTGGTCGCCTTCGCCGATGCGGATCAGCCAGGCATCGTATTCCGCGCCAGTATGGCCGAGGGCCAACAGCTCTTCGAGCAGGATGGTCACCTTGACCCCGTTGGGGGTGGCCAGGGAGTACAACTGCAACGGGTGCTTGCCTACCGGCAGCGCCTGGTCATGGGTGGGGCCGGCCACAGGCCGGTTGATGTTGGCGAACTGGCCGCCGGAGGGCGCCTCGTGGGTCCAGACCTTGGGCGGGACGTAGGGTGTGCGCATGGGCGAAATCTCCTGAAGGCTCGAGGTAGGCACATCATAAGGTGGACCTGCATCTATGCCATGGGTTCGGCGTCGGGGCAAATGCATCGGGTGCGGGCGTTGGGTGCATCACACTGATGCCGTCGAGCGGTGGAGTGGGGCGCAAAGCGCCCCGAATGAGGGGTCTACTTGAGCGTTCTGCTGCACATAGACCTGTACCTGTCGCTACCTGGCGTTTCGATCACGGCGCCGTAAGTACCTCCGTCTCCGTTGCTCAAACGAAGGTATTTACCGGCTCCGGCAGCGTCGCTCAACCACAGGTCCTGAGCCGCGCCGCCCTGAACTGCGCCCCATTCGGACGCTACAGTACCGATGCCGCGCGCGTTCTCACCCTTGGTGGCTTCAGCTTTGGACACGGGCGAAAGGGACAAGGAAGCGCAGTGTTTCATGGCCGCACTCCAGTCAGTACTAGCGCTCAACTTACCAAGTTCATACCACTTCGTTATCTTGAAATCATAGGTATGTACGATATTGCCGCCTTTACTGGTTGCAGTGATCGTCACGTGGCCCGAATCGGTCGGCGGCGCGCCAGTGAATACAAAATAGTTCGGGGGTTGGAAAGTCAGCCAACTGACGCTTGAGCGCCAAATGAACAGATCGTTTGGCACGTTGTTGGCGAGGACTGGAATAAAGGTCGCCTCTTGGTATGCCGTGGTTGGGAAACCACTGCTGCGAGGGAAAAGGTAGTCACCATAGGTTCTTAACTGTCCGATTTGGCTTGTCAGCAATTCAAAAGGCTGGGTCCGTTTGCCCATTGGAACATCGTTGATTTTAGGGGTGAGGCGATAATCACCTGCCAAGAGGCCAACAAACTCCGCTGTGTATACGCCCGAGTTGTTGACTTCGCCCAGGCTCCCTATCTTGATGCTGGAGGGCGCGGGGTGTCCTGCACTGTCGGTGATCTCGAAGGTAATCTGTTTAGCGATACCGGTGATGGGGCGACCGATCGCATCTCGAACCTCAAACGCTATGCCGTTGGTCGTGAAGTCATCGGCCACCATGGTTGATCGGGTCAGAGTCAGCCTGGAGGTCGCCTCCGCGGGTGGCAATGGCGTCAACGTAAGGTTGACCTCCAGGCTATCCATCGTGTCGCTGCCGATTTGGGGGGTGAGGGTGTAGGTACCCTTCAGAAACCCTTTCGCCGTTGTGGTGTAGACCCCGGTCTTGTCGATTTCATCGAAGGGGGCGACGACGATGTCGGTGGGGGCCGGTGGATCGCCTGCGTCATTGGTGATGGCGAGTTTGAGGGTGCCCTCTAGGCCGCTGACAGGATTGTCGTTGATGTCTTTGGCGGTGAACTCCAGGGTTGAGAACTCGTTGCCATCGGCTGCGATCGTGTCTGGCGTGATCTCGAACTTCGAGCGACCTGCGACCGGCGCAAGAGCCAGCAACTCGACCTCGGCTTTCAAAGTGCCGAAGGGGGCGCCGTCGTAGTGCGGGATGAAGGTGTAGTGGCCCGGGACGGTGCCCTGGAGTGTCGCACGGTACTCACCGGTTTTAGCTTCTGAAATGTCGCCGAGCGTGAGACCGGGCGCCGGGCCGCCCGCCAGTTCGAACTTCAGCTGGTCGGCGAGACCTCCTACGGGTTTGTCCTTCGCGTCCCTGGCGGTGAAGGTCAGGGTCGAGGTGTCGGTGCCACTGGCCGGGATCTGCTGCGGCAGGGCCTGGAAGGTCGATCGGCCCAGCGCGGGCGGCAAGGCCTGCAGCTCTACTTCGGCGCTCAGGCGGCCGATGGGTTTCCCGCTGAGCTGGGGGGCGACGGTGTAACGGCCGGCCAATGTGCCCTTGAGCGTCGCGGTATAGCGGCCCTTGGCGCTGTCCACGATGGCGCTCACGGTCACGTCCGGGGGCGAAACGCTGCCCTTGTCGCCGTGAACCGCGAACCGCAGGTTCTTGGCGAGGCCTTCGACCGGCGCGCCGTCGGCGTCCAGGGCGATGAAGGTCAGCACGGTGGTGGTCGTGTCGTTGGCGGGCAGCCTGGCAGGGTTTGCGGCGAACGTGGATTTGCCATCGTCCGGCAGGCTGCTGACGGTGCTGACCCGCGCTGGCGACAGCGCAATCCCTTGCACGGACGGGGTCAAGGTGATCGATTGCGGCGTGGTGCCTGCGGTCACGCGCACTTCATAGTGGCCCGCCGAGACGCGCTCGGGCTTGGCGACCACGATGCCGCCTGCGCGGGCCTGCGCCTCGGTGACGGTGATCTGGATGTCCGCCAGGGCGATGTCCACCGGTTGCTGCTGCTCGTCGCGGATGGCCAGGGTCAGGGTTTCGTAGCTGGTGCCATCGGTCGGCAGCACGGTATTGGCGGGGGTGAAGGTGGAATGGCGTGCACTCACCGCCGGGGCGTTGACGGTGACCCGGGTTTCGCTGCGTGCGGAGCGGTTGCCTTTGCTGTCGACGGCCACGCCGTGGAGGGTGTAGACGTTGGTGGGCTGGGCGCCGGTCTGGTAATCGGGCAACACCACGCTGTAGTGGGGGCCGCCGTCATGGACGAGCTTGCCGCCGGCCTGCAGCAGCGCCGGGGCGGTCCAGTCGATGTGCGACAGCGGGTACTTGCTGTTGACCCACACGCTCAGGGACTTGGTCTCGCCGCCCTGGCCGCTGACGTGGGCGGCGGCGGCCATCTGGATGACCTGCTTCTTGCGGTATTCGAGGACGATGTGGTTGTTGCGCTCGACTAGGTCGTAACGGCTGCCGGCCAGGGTGCGCAGGGCGCCGACGCCAGCGGGGTCGACCTGCTTGGCCCACGGCTCGCCGATCTGGTAGTTGAACTCGGCGCCCACGGTCGTCTCGTTGCCGCCGTTGCCCTTGCGCTGGTCGGCGCTGAGGGTCAGCAGCGGAATGGGCGTGTAGGTGAGGCCGACGGTGACGGCGCTGGGGTCTTTCTTGCGGTTGTCCTTGCCGAACAGGCCGACTTCGTCGCCGTAGTACTGCTCGTAGGTGAGCTTACCGCCGAGCTGCGGCATCGCCGGCAACCAGGCCTCGGTGCGCAGGTCCCAGCCGTTGGCCGGGCGTTCCTGGTAGTCCTCGACGTCGGGGGAATCCTTCCAGCCGGTCAGGCGGGTGTAGCTGTTGGCGTTGACCTTGAGAAAGTCGCGCCAGTATTCGACACCCAGGCCCAGGCGGGCGTGCTGGCGAGACAGGTCGTAGTCCAGAAAGCTGTTGGCGCCGAGCATGTAGCCATCGTTGAAGCGACGCACGCCCAGGCCCAGGGTGGTCTGCTGGCGCTCGTCCTTGCGGTGGATGCTGCCCTGGGCGAACAGCAACTGCTCGGGGGTGTCGTGCAGCGGGGCGAGCAGTTCGACCTGGGAGTTCTTCAGCGAGAGCTTGTCGTCCACATCGATTTGCACGCGGGCGGTGCCGAAGCGGCTGAGCCACTGCTGGGCCTGGCTGCTGGCCTCGCCGGTGGCCAGGCCGCGGGCCATGGAGGCGGCGGCGTCGCCGTTGGGGTCGTTGCTGAGGAAGCTACCGGTGCTGCTGGCCATGGCGGCGAGCTTGCGGGCCTGCTCGTCTTCGGCCTGGGCGGTGGCGTCCTGGCCTGGCGAGTTGAGGTCCGGCAGCGCATGCGCAGGGGCCGATTGAGTGGGCGCGGCACTGGCCGAAGGGGTGGCCAATGCCAGGGTCAGGGGAAGAACGGCCTGGACGCCGATGTTGAGCCAGGCAACAGCCCGCGTCCCGAGGGGTGGTCCGCCGAACAAAGTGTGCTTTATCAATGAAGTTACCAGTCCCTGATGGCCTGAAAAGTAACTTCGCGATGGCGTTGTTTTTTCGCCCAGCCATTGCCCGCTCGCAAGCGATTAACAATTTTTTGGCACACTCAATTGATCGTGAAAGAGAGGAAACAACTAACACCAAGGCGAAGCGGTTGGAAGCAACTTCCATCTTTTCGATGGATGTCACGAGGCCGCCAAACGCAATGGATTGGAAGTGCAATAGGTGCAAGTTCTAACAGCGTCAGGAGGCTTTCAGGGGCCAGAATCTACAAAAGGGAAAAGTCTGAATCTGTAGGGGTATTCCTGTTCTTGACATGAATAAGGACGTTGGCGCGTGGCGTGGTTTAAAGAAAAAAAGGGCCGCAATGATGCGGCCCTTGGGTTTCATATTCGCGGTGAGTGAATGCAGATCAACGTCAGTTATCGGTCAAGGGGTCGTCCTGGGAGAGCAGCGCGTTGGCCAGCTCCTCATCACTGGCCTGCAGGCCAGGATTGTCCTTGCGGGCCTGCTCCAGCGCCGACTCCACATAGGCGCCGCGGATGACCCCGCCACTGGCCACGAAGGCCGACAGCTCATCGCGGGCCGGAATGATCCGCTTGTCGTCCTTGAAGGTCGAGTACAGCGAGGCGGAGATCCCCGCCGATGTGGCGACATCGCCCGCATCCACACGGGCCAGGGCAGCCCCTGCTGGGAGCAGGAGCAAGAACGAAGGAACGAGCAGTAGATGGCGCATGGCAAGACCTCCAGGTGAAGCCCAAGGGATTTACTGCATGTTGTTAAGAGCGGTGACGGTACCCAGGAGTTCCATCGACCGCCTGTCGATCACACCCCCAGAGCCATGCGCCCCTGGCCACGCAGGTAGAGGCCGTAGCCCAGACCCAGTGCCAGCCACAGGCTCCCGAAGGCCAGGGTCGCGGCGCTCATCCCGCCCATTACCGTGAGCACCACGGCAATCCCCACCACGGGCACCAGCCAATGGGCGAACCAGCGCCGGCTGCGGCCTTGGATGCCCAGCTTCACCAGCACTGAAAGGTGCAGCAGCACGAAGGCAGACAGCGCGCCGAAGTTGACGAACGACGCCAGGCTGTCGATCCGCTCGCGCATCACGATGGCGATCACCAGCGACAGCGCGGTCGACAACAGCAGCGCCACGTGAGGCGTGCCATGGCGCCTGTGCAGACGGGCGAACAGCCCCGGCAGTTGGCGATCGCGCCCCATGGCGAACAACACCCGGGACACGCCGACCTGCATTGGCAGCACATTGGTGAACCCACACATCAAGGCGATCAGCCAAGCCACCGCCACGGCGCTGAACGGGCTGATCTGCACGGCCAACAGTTGATAGATCGCGCCGGAGGCATCCGCGATGCTCAACCCCTGCATCAGGTTGCCCAGCACCCAGGTGCTGATGACGAACAGCACGGCGCAGATCAGCAGCACCGCCAGAATGGCCCGCCCGACCAGGCGTCGGTCGCCGCCCTTGACCTCCTCCGAAAGGGTCGAGATGGCGTCGAAGCCCAGGAACGACAGCACGCAGATCGAGGTGGCGGCGAATACCTTGCCCAGGTCGAGTTGGCGGGCGTCATACAGTGGCGCCAAGGTCAGCGCACCGGCGCCTTTGCCGTCGGCCAACGCATTTGCCGCGAGCACGATCAGCCCCAGCATGACCGCGAACTGCACGACCACCGAGACCAGGCTGATACGGGTGGTCACCGACACGCCGAACCAGTTCACCGCCAGCGAGACCACCACCAGGCCCACCAGGCAACTGGCGCGGTCCAGACCGGGCACCAGCGTTTGCAGGCCGACCGCCATGACCAGGAACACCAGCGCCGGAATCAGCAGGTAATCGAGCAGGATCAGCCAGCCGGCGATGAACCCCGGCAACTCACCCAGGCTGTGCCGGGCAAAGCCGTAGACCGAGCCTGAGCAGGGCACTTCGGCCGACATCGTGGCGTAGCTCTGGGCGGTGAAGTACATGCACAGGGCGCCGAGCAGGTAGGCCAAGGCGATCAGCCCGCCCGAGGCCTCCCAGACAAAACCGAAGGTGGTCAGCGGCGCCATCGGCGCAATGTAGGCCAGCCCGTAGGCGAGCAGGTCTTTCATGCCCAGGGTACGCCGCAGTGTCGCGCTGCCCTCAAGGCTTACAGGTTTTTCGGTGGCAAGGCCCATGGTGAGCTCCGGTTCTTGTCGTTGTTGGAGGAGGCGGTGGCGCCGTAGGTACGGGTCAGCCGACGAAGCGTGCGTGGCGGTGGACTTCCTGGCCTTCCAGGAGGGTGAGCAGGACCTCGGTGGCGCCGATCTCGTGGGGCGCGATGCTATATAGGTCGCGATCGAGCAGGATCAGGTCCGCGTACTTGCCCACGCTCAGGCTGCCGGTGCTGTCATCGCGCCAGGCGGCATGGGCGGCGTTGAGGGTGTAGCCACGGATCGCCTCGTCGATGCTGATCCGGTGCTGGGGTGTGTGCGCCGGGCTGTCGGGGCCGTGGATAGGGTTCTGGCGGGTGACCGCGCACTGGATGATCTGGAACGGGTCGAACGTGGTCACGCCCCAATCACTGCTGACCATGCAGGTCACGCCCTGGCGGATGAATTCGCCGATCGGGTAGGTCCATTGCGCGCGGGCCTCGCCAAGCATGGCATCGACCAGCGGGTCGGCGTCGGGGTTCGGTTGTGCCCAGAGGGTCTGATAGTTGGCCAGGATGCCCAGTTCGCGAAACCGAGGGATGTCCGCCGGATGCACCACTTGCAGGTGGGCGATCTGGTGGCGGGCGTCCCACGGGCCATTCTGGTGCCGGGCATGTTCGATACCGTCGATGGCCGCACGGGTGGCGCCATCGCCGATGCTGTGCACATGCAACTGGAAGCGCTCGCGGTCGAAGGCGGCGAAGCAGTCGTTGATCTGCGCCTGGGTGAACATCAGTTCGGCATTGCCGCCCGTGTCGCAACGCGGTTCGAGCAACACGGCGGTGCCGTTCTCCAGCACGCCATCGAGGAAGAACTTGGCCGAATGCAGCGAGACGCGCTCGCCCTGATAGGTGTTGCGCAAGTCGATCAACTCGCGCAGTTGCTCATCCAGCGGTTTGTGGGCGAACACCTTGGCGGTGGCGCGCACGCGCAGGGTGAGGTCACCGCGTTCGAGGCAGGCCTGGTAGTTCTTCATGTAGTTGCGGCTGACCATGGCATCGAGCACGCCGGTGATACCGCGGCTGTTGAACACCTTGCTGTAGTGGGCCATGGCCTGGAGGTAGTCCGTCTCGCTGTAGCCTGGGGCAATACGGCCCATGGCCCAGATGGCGTCCTCGACCAGCCAGCCTTTGGGGGTGCCGTCGGCCAGGCGCAGGTAGCTGCCGTTGTCCGGCTCCGGGCTACCGGGGCGCACGCCGGCCGCTTCGAACGCGGCGCTGTTGGCCCAGCCGTTGTGGTAGTCACTGGCGAACATCAGCGCCGGACGGCCGTCGGTAACGCTGTCGAGCCGTTCTTTGGTCAGTTGCTCGGGGGTGAAGCGTGCCGAAGAAAAGCCCACACCACGGATCCAGGGTTTGTCCGGGTTGGCTTGGGCGAAGTCGCGGATGATCGCCAGCAGGTCCTCGACGCTGGTGGCCTCGTACAGCGCGGCGTTGTGGTAGAGGTCGGCGCTGCTGAGCTGAAAGTGCACATGGGTGTCCTGCAGCCCCGGCAGCATCAGCTTGCCTTGGGCATGGATGCGGCGGGTGGCGGCACCGGCCAGGCGTTCGATGGTGGCGTTGTCACCCACGGCCAGGATGCGCCCACCGCGTATAGCAATGGCCTCGGCCCTGGGCAGGTGCGGGTCCTGGGTGCGGATGTCGGCGTGGGTGATGATCAGTTCGGCGGTCTGCATGGCAGGTCCTCAGTAGAGGTAGGTGAAATACATTTCCAGGGCGCGGAAGGTGTCGTCGCCCAACGCCTGCTTGGCTGCGCCCTGTGGCTTGACCCAGTTGTAGGCCAGCGAGGTGTGCAGGCGGGGCGTGGGGTTCCAGTCGAGAAAGACCACGTTCTCGTCGGCGAAGCGGCGATCGTCTACGGGCATGCCGTTGAAGTTCTTTTCGTCCAGGGAGAACTGGTAGTGGATGCCGCCCAGCGTCACGGTGTCGCTCAGGTGGGTCTTGAGGGTCCACTGGCTGACCCGCTCGTTGCTGTTGAACAGCAGGTAGTTGCCGACCACATCGCCGATCAGCCAGGTGCTCCAGTCGACGAAGCCTTTGCTCAACGGATCCCAGCTTTGCTGGGTACGGTCGCTCAGGTCGTCGTCGCCGGAGAAGCGTGCATGGCGGTAGCTGAGGATCGGTGTGAGCGGCAGGTGCGCGAACGCGTAGTCGGCCTGGGTGTACCAGGCGTCGGCGTGGTAGTGGACGCCTTCGCCGCTGCCGCGCTGCACGGCGTATTCACCGTGCAGGGTCAGGGCATCCAGACCCGGCAGTTGGCCGTTCAGGGCGCGCAGGTTGAACACGTGCATGCCATCGCGGGCGGTCAGGTTCTGGCCATGACCGGCCAGGGAATCGACGCCCATGGCCATGGCGCCGAGGGTGACACGGTCGGCCAGGCGGTAGTCGAGGTTGACGCCATTGAGGCGAAAATCCCCTTGGTGATCGTCGCTGCGCAGGCTGAAGACCTGGGCCTGGAGCGCGTCGTGGGTATAGCCCAGTAGTGCCGAGTCGCGAAACGCGGTGCGCGGGGCGAGCCAGTAGGCGCCGTCATCGAACATGTCGAGGTTGCCGTCGGCGACGATGAAGCCCGTGCCGACCATGAAGTTCTGCCGGCCCGCGGTCAGGCGCCAATCGCCTACGCGCAGCCCGCCGTAGGCTTCTTCCAGGGCGAAGCGGCCATCGGCGCTGCGGGTGTAGCCACCGGCATCGCCGTCGCCTTGGGTGGTGGCGCCGATCACCGACGCACCGCCAAGTACTTCCACATCTGGTGCCAAGGCATAGCCGAGGGTGATGCCCGGCTTGAGGTAGAGCTCTTGCCAGTCCACGCGGGTGCCGCCGTTGCTGGCGTCGCGCAGGTCCATGCGTCCGGCGCCGAAATTCACGCCGCGGGTCACGAGATTGGCGGCGCCAGCGCCGACGGTGAACTCGCCCTGCAAGCCATCGAGGTCGAAACGTTGGCCGGCCCAACCATGCTGGCTGGAGGCGAGTCCACAGAGAAACAGCGCCCAGGCGGGCGAGAGGGTGCGATGCATTGAGGGTGTCCTTTGTTCTTGTTGTTGTCCGGGGCAGTGCTTGGGCTTTGCGGCCCTGAAGTTCAAAGTGCCGGGGCCACGATGGCTTTGCGGGTGCTGCCTGGTGTGGCAGTCTTTCCCGTCGCCTGTGGCTTGCGGCACAGGTTAAAGGCCTTCGCGGTGGCGAGTTAGTTGTCGCCTGGCATAACACTTGGGAATTTCTGGACTAGATCATGGATAAGTTCCTCAGCCTGCAACTGTTCGTCGCCAGTGCCGAGCACGGCAGTTTCAGTCGGGCCGCCGAGCAGCGGGACATGACCCCTTCGGCGGTGGCCAAGTCGATCCGCCGCCTGGAGGCAGAGGTCGGGGCGCGGTTGTTCGAGCGCACCACGCGAAGCATGGCGTTGACCGAGGCGGGCCTTTTGTACCTGGAAAACGCCCGCGACATCCTCGAACGCATGCGCGAAACCGAAGAGGAAATCGCCCAGTTGCAGCACACCCTCAAGGGCACCCTGCGGGTCACCGGGCCGCTGTCGTTTGGCCGGCCATTTCTCAACGCCGCCTGCGCTCGCTTTTTGCAAGCGCATCCGCAGATGTCCTTGCAGGTGGACCTGAGCGACCAGTACATCGACCTGCTCGATGGCCACTACGACATGGCCTTGCGCCTGGGCCAGAGCGACCTGCCGGGCTTGATCGCCCAGCCCATCGGCGAGAGCCGCGTGGTGCTGTGTGCAAGCCCTGGGTACCTGCACCGTCACGGCACGCCAACGCTCCCGGCGCAGTTGGCGACGCATGAGTGTCTGGTCTATCGGCATCCGGCACTGGGCGATTCCTGGGTGCTGGAGAAAGATGGCGAGCGCCATGCCATCAAGCGCAAGGGGCGGCTGGGCAGCGACAACCTGGAACTGCTGATCGAGGCCTGCCTGGCCGGGCAAGGGGTGATTGCCTGCCCGTACTGGAGCGTGCTGCCGTACTTGCAGGCGGGGCGGCTGCAGGCGTTTCTCGGCGACTATGCGTTCGATCGCAAAGCCCTGGGGGCGCAGTTGCAGGCGGTGTACCCAAGTACCCGACGGGCGACGCGCAAGATCGCAGCGTTCATCGAACACCTGCGCACGTACTTGAGCGAGGAGGGGATGAGCGCGGTCGCTGGACAAGGGGGAGGGGGGTAACTTTCCGATAGGTCAACTGGTAGGCGCCCTACAGATCTGCGAGTTCAGGCCGCTGGACAGCAGGAATAGCATCCATGGAAACGCCCGGCAGTGCCGTCAAATGGCCTCGCTCGGGATGGATCGCTCGTATGCCAAGGGAGCCCTAGATGTCTGACCACAGTGATCACGAACCCAACCTGCTCGACAAAATCCTCGAAACCGAACCCGGCATCAAAAGCACGGTGGGCGCCAGGGCATTTGCCCAGGACACGCTGCTGGATCTGCAGGGCAAGCCTCCTGTCGCGTTGATGCAGCGCTTCCCAGGCCTGCATGTCAAACAGGCCCAGCGACTCAAGGACCGCCTGGACGTGGCGTCGGCGGCCATGATGCGTGTGTTTCGGGAAAACCGCCTGAGCGCCGCGACCCGCAGGGCCGCGGACGAGCTCAAGGGCCCATTGGCGCAGAGCAATGGCCCGACCTTCGAAAACCAGTTCGCGCCGTCCTGGGGTAACCACACCCATCCACAAGCCGTGGATGCCACCACTTCGCCGGCCGCCTACCTGATCGACATGCTGACCTTCGTGGAGCAGCACCTGGAGCCGAAGGGGAACGCGCTCAAAGCCGTGACGCTGAAAACGCGGCGTCCGGATCTGTACGACCTTTCGCTCGATGAAGACACCATGAACCGCACGGTGACCCAAGTCGAGGTGGTCAACCATGTGATGGAACGCGCCATCGAGCGCCAACGAAACGCGGCCGATGACACCACCGCCACCCAGGACAAACTGCTCCAGGTGCGTTATCCACTCAAGCAGTTCCCCTATGAGCGTTACTGGGAACAGATCGGCACGGTGCTGGCCCATCACGCGCTGTCGGTGAGCGATGTGTCGCGGTTGGCCGACATCGATGCGCCGTACTTCATTCAGCCCGGAGCCCATTCGCAGTGGTCGGACGTGGCCCTGCAACAGGACGCAGGCCTTGGCCCGGCCCTGCGCGCCATCCTGCTAGAGGCGCCGTACTTCGGCACCGGCGGCGAGGTTCGCTTCAACCCCCAGACCCGTCGATTAGCGGGCCTGCCGCACACGTCCGCTACCCGGCGTGCCGAACAGGTAGCGAGCAACAGCCTCAGCTTTTTCAAGGACAACTTCGGTGTTCCTGCCTACCCGACCCTGCAGAACGTGGTGAACTTCTGCCAGGCCCTGCACATGAGCCAGGATGAAATGGAGTCCTTGTTCGCCCTGGCGGCCTACGCGCCGGTTCGCTCGGACAACGTGCTCGTCGATGCATCCCGTGCCCCGGCGTCGCCCGTGCAGTTTGGCGCGCGCTTCATCAACAGCGGCAGTGACACTCCGGTGTCGGTGGTCAGCGACAGTAAAGAGCCAACGCTGCACCAGTTCCAGAACCTGACCGAGGCCCGCTGCGACCGGGTCAATCGCTTGGTGCGCCTGGCTACGGCGCTGAAGCTTTCGTATGCCGAAACGGACCAGGTCGTCTGTGCGGCCATCGAGGCCGAGCGGCGTGCCGCTGTTAGTAAGAGGACCACCAGCGAGACGCCGTTGTGGATGACCGCCAATACGATCCGGGCGCTGGGTGTGTTCCAGTTTCTGCGCGAGCGTTTCTCGTGCAGCGCCGAGGACTTTTCCGTGCTGCTGTCGGACATGTCCATTTTTGCCAGCGGCGACACCCTCAGCCATTTCGATCGGGTATTCAACGCGGATACGACCACACCCCTGGTGCTCGATGACGAGCCGTTCGGCCTGGGCAGCGAGGATGTCGAGAGCAAGCGCACGGTCGATCAGCTGTGCCAGGGGCTTGGGATCAACATGGAGACCTTCCGCTACCTGTCGCGCCTGATCATGCAGGGGCAAAACCAGCCGATGCTCAAACGCACCTTGCCGACCGTCAGTGCGTTCTACCGCGTTACCTTGCTGGCTCGCCTGCTGTCGATCACCACCATCGAATTGCTGTCGCTGCTCGAAGTACTGAGCCCCGAAGGCCAATACGCCCTGCAACTGGCCGGTACGCCGCAGAACGCGATGTACAAGAGCTACACCCAGACCGACACCCTCAGCGTCATCCATGCCCTGAGCCGCTGCGTGGCCTGGTGCCAGACCCAGCAACTGCCGATCGCCTGGCTGGTGCAACAGCTGTTGCCGATCGAGACCGCCGATGTAGTGCCTGAGGAATACCGCACGCTGCTCAGCGAGCTCAAGAGCCATCTGGTGCCGTTCCAGGACTTCGACCGTCTGCTTGCCGATGCCGGCGTGATGCCCTTGAAGACCCAGGGCTGGAAGCAAAACCTCACGCAGATCGTCGACGCCCAGGGGCTGATCAGCGATACCGGCCATTCCGAGGAAGATTTCGACCCTGTTCAGTACGAGCATTTCGCCGCACGGGAAATCGAAGTGGTGATCGAGCGTCTGATGCGCGAGCCAGAGCCTGGAACAGCCGAAGGCGAGACGCACAGCGAGCAGAGCGAGCTGCCGCAGCTCACGGTCGATGAAGCTGAACGCCTGAAGACCCTGATTCTTGGTGTCGTGCTGCGGATTCGCTCGCAGCAGTGGGGTGTGGTCCAGGAGCGCCTGTCGCACTTTCTGTCGCTCAAGGCCGACAGCGTGATCCCGGTGGTGTATTGGGCCGAGGGCAAAGCCCATACGTTGCTGCAGAGCGCGACGAACTTCGACCCGGACCAACTTCAGTCCGAAACCCTCAAAGCCCTGATGCCGTTGATGCAGCGCATGCAGCGCTGTGCCCGGATCGTCAACCAGTTCGCCCTGAGCCCGGCCATGTTCTCCAGCCTGCTGGTGCGCGCCCAGCGCTCGCGCTGGAGCCTCAAGAGCACCGAGCTGACATTGCACACTTTGTACTTCCTGGAACGCTACACGCGTTGCCTGCGCCAGGCCAAGCAGTCCGAAGAACAACTGCTGGGCTATTTCGACCTGATCGAGTCGCTGGGTGAAATGAGCGACAACGAACGCCGTCTGATCAAGGACGCCGCGGCCGAAAAGATCGCCGCTTGGCTGGGCTGGGGCATTCGCGAGGTGCTCGATGTGGCGGCCCAGGTAACCCCTGACGGCATCATTCGCAACTTGGCGCAACTGTGCGCCTTGGTCGACACCCGTCAGCTGTGCGAGAAGACCGGTTTGAGCGCCGGCTCGCTGATCAAGCTCAGCCGCCTCAGTGCCCATGACGACACCCAGGCCTATCGCAGCGCCGCGCATGAAATGCTGAGCAGCCTGCGCCAGGCATCCGAACAGCGGCGTGATGAGACAGAGCTGCGCCAGAGTCTGTCTACCCGCTGTCTGGTCAGCGAGTCGCTCTTGGTCGCCAACGACCCTAAAGAAGAAACCACCGTGAGCCTGACGCTGCTGGACATGAACAACCAGCCGGTTTCCGATATCCGGGTCAGGTGGACCACTGACTTGGGCGTCTTGCAGGACCACTTCAGCTTTACCGACGAGAACGGTGTCGCGACCGTGGTCCTGGGGGCGGGGCGACAGACCGGGATCGCCCATGTCCAAGGTACCTACCTGCTCGACAGCAAGGCTTTCGCGCCGCCAGTGGTCATCGACTGCCACGAGGAGTCGCTGAATCTCACACCTGCCATGCCACAACAAGCATCGGCGCTGGCCGGCAACAAAGGCCGCTGTACCTTCCTGACGACGCTGATTGATAAGTACAAGAACAAAGGCGTCGATCGCCTGTTGCACTGGACCACGAGCATTGGCGAGTTCATCGACTCTTCGGGCGAGACGCTGTCCGACAGCGAAGGCACCAGCATGATCGCCTTGCGCAGCATGGAGCCGGGCGTAGGCGACGTCTACGTCTGGTATGAGGGCAAGCCCGAACAGAAACAGCACCTGCGTGTCACCTTCGAATATCGGCCTTATGTGGGCGCACTGAAACTCACCTCCTGGACGGTCGTCGGTGATGACATCAAGGTCATCGCGACGATTCTGGGCCTGGATGGCAACGCGTTCCCCGGTCAGCCATTGAAATGGTCCTGCACCGGTGCCGAGGTGATCGATTCCCAACATCAGAGCGATGAGCAGGGCCAGGCATACGCGGTGTTGCGAGCCGATGCCGCAGGCAAAGTCAGCGTTACTGTCACCCTTCAGGATGAATCTTCAGGGGACTATGACGCCAGGACGCTGGATTTCGAGGTGCTGACCAATGCTCTGAAGAGCACCACCTGGGCCAGCGGGAAATGGCCCCTGGCCGATGGCATCAGCGCCGCCGAGTACGAGGTCCAGATCGTCAGCGAGGATGACAAGCCGGTCGAGCGCTATCCGGTTACCTGGAGCGTGAAGGAGGGTGGTGTGGAGACGGTCACCAAGCTTACAGGCCCTGATGGCATCGCCCGCTATCACCTCAAGAGCAACGTGGTGGGCGAGCGGAGCGTGGTCGCGAACTGGGGTGACGCTGAGTCTGAAGCGTTCGACGTGGTGAATTTCCTGCCCAGCGAGGGCATGCAGATCCTGTTCGACGACAAGCCTCTCGAGGGGCCGATCGTCATAGCCCAGTCCGCAACGGCCACGCCTGAGCCGCACACGCTGTCCGTGCAGGTGACAGAAGGCCATCCGCTGCTCAAGACCAAGATGCGCTTGCTGTATGCAGGGCGTTATTCGGCACCTTCCCTGGGGCTGGATATAGATCCGACGCCTGGCAATGACATCGAATTCAACGAATCCCGGGTGGTGAGCTGGACCATCACGAAGGTGGCAGCGGGCCTGGGCCAACAGGCCTCCCTGCAGCTTGGTGTGTCCTACGAGCAAACCATGGCGCCAATCTGGATCGATGCCATCGTCAAGCCGTCCACCGACTGACGGGCTCTGCACAGCCACATCCCTGCCCACTAGAAGCAGGGCTTCCCATTCCACTAGGCGCTATAGCAGGCAGGGCAACTGGCCCTGCCTGGCGGGCGGTGATCGGCCGCCCGACGCCTTCGAACCTACGAACCGAGGTCTCCATGAGTAACGCATTGACTCATAAGCTGGCAGAACAGTGGCGCGACGCGCTCAGTGCTTATGTCATCCACCACGTGTTGTCTGACCAATCCCAGGCCGCTTCGCTCAACATGATGACGGCTGAACACCTGGACCGGTATTTCCTGCTGGACACCCAGGTCACCTCTGCGGTGACCACCTCCTACCTGGCGCAAGCGCTGGCCACGACGCAGACGTACATCAACGCCATCATCAGCAACCTTGAGCCTGGCTATGACCAGGACTTAGACCCCGCGGTGATCAGCTTCTGGCAGCAAGCCATGTCGAATTATTCGCTATGGGCCGGCTACCAGATGCTGGAGGACTACCCGGAGAACTACATTCGCGCCGAGATGCGCCTGGACAAGACCGAGTTGTTCAAGACCCTGGAAAACGACCTGAGTCAAGGCAAGATCAACGATGCGAACGTGCAGAACGCATTACTGACTTACCTCAAGCACTACGAGCACCAGAACAGCATTCGCTCGCAGTCCGGCTACATCGACTACAGGGGCGACCACGCAGATGATGCCCCGTTCGATGGCTACACCTTCGCCAACTCGGACTACTACCTGCTGGGCAAGGACGCGGCCACGCCAACATCCTACTACTGGCGAAAAGTGGCCGTGCGTCTGGACCAGACCTCGACGGCCATTCAATCGGACGCCTGGACGCAATGGCAGACGATCGCTATGCCGGCAGGCAGCACGGTGATCCTGGCCCGTCTGGTGCTGTTCTGCGGGCGGCTGCACTTGGTCTGGCTGCACCATGGCGAGCCGGTGCCGGAGCCGCCTGTGCAAGAGAGGGAGGAAGAGCCAGAGAATGAATTCGAGCGCTATACCCTCAAGCTGGAAATCATGCACTTAGGGTTGGACAACCAATGGTCGACACCCGAAACGCTGTGGACCATGACGACCGACCCGATCGAAAAGGGCCAGCCGCTGAACACGGCCGAATATCGGCTGCTCGCGTTGGCCGTCGCTCGTGCCCACGGCAGTGACGATGAGTTGTGTGTCGCGTTACGGGGGGAAAGGAATACAGAACTGTTCTCGGTCCAACGTGACGTGCTCAAACGCAAGGCTCCCGAGCACCTGGCCTTTGGCGCTGCTTCCAGGGCTCGCCTGTTCGACCATTTCGAAGACCAGGGCGACAACCTGGCCTTCCAGCGCCGCATAACCAACAGCAAGTGGGCGATTAGAAGCGTGACGCGAGCAGCAGGCTTTGATCCCTTCTTAAGCCTTGAGGCGTTGTTGGAGGAGCAAGACGACGCCAAGTACCACTTGCGTCTGCGTGGCCGCTCCTGGGAAGTGAAAACCACCCCCAAACCGGTGGCGGTATACGTTTCGCGCATTTTGAAAGTTGCAGATGGCGTCTGGATGCGCGCCCAAGTGCGGACCACCCCCAAAGGCAATGTCGAGTTCCGTTGCATGACGAACAAGGCGCCTCAGTTCCAGGTCGTGAGGCTGACCCACCCCGTGGAAGGGGCGGGTGTGGACCTGCTCGGCACCGCATTCGAGACGAACGTCTTCGGCTGGTACGAACACTCTGGTGAAGTGGAAGCCGATAAGCTGCCTGACGCACTGGCCGCGTATGACGTGCAAGGGGTGCGTGAAGGTGCAGGTTTCAGCGTGCAGGTCGGCGTTGCTGAGGCGCAAGTCCTGGAAAACGCCAGTAACTTCATCACCGTTCACGCCCTGACCTCGATGAGCGAAGAAATGAAGTTCATGGTTGGCAAGGCTGATGCCTGGACCGGCACCTTCCTGCTCAACGGCTATGCGGCCACGCCTTGGGTGACCCAGGGCTGGGAGCCGGAGGAAGGCAACACGGAGCCTGAGATCACAGTCACCCTGGGGCTGGCCACCAAGGAAGAGGTTGGCACCTTCGCGACCACGTTCACGCTGAAGATGGGCCTGGTGGCCAACATCAGCAATGCCACCATGCCCTACATCGCGCGCCAGGCCAGCGGCACCGATTTTCTGGTGTTCGAAAACATTGGGGCAGGCGAGACGCGCGAGCCTCTGGTTGCACGCCTAAATTCCCAGCACGTACCGGACCTGATCAATCGTGCCCAGGCCTCGCCTCACGCCGTGTTCGATTGGGACGCCCAGCACCTGCGCGAACCGGCCTTCGTCAAAGGGGCGAGCAGCAAGACCTATGGCGGTTGGCTGCGCACGCAGGACGACGCGCCAATGAATGCTTATGACGCCAACGGCCTGTACCTGCGCGAGCTGTTCTTCCATGTCCCACACCTGGTGGCCTCACGCCTGCAGGAGGAGGAACGCTACGAGGAGGCCCGGCGTTGGCTGGGGCTGATCTTCGATCCGCAGCGCAAGCAGCCGTCCACGGAAAACCCAGGCCGTGAGTACTGGAACTGTGCCTGGATCATGGACGACCGCACTTCGGCTTCCGGCCTCGAACACCAACTCCTTGACCCGCACACCATCGCACTGCACGCGCCTTCGCACTACCGCAAGGCGATATTCGATCAATACGTACACCTGCTGATCGGCGAGGCCGACCTGAATTATCGTCAGCCGACCCGCGACAGCCTGGCCAACGCGTGGCTGCTGTACCGGCGTGCGGCCGACTTGATGGGCGAGGCGCCGAACGCCCGCACGATCAACACCTGGCAACCCAAGACCGTGGCGCAACTGCTCGGCGCGTCGCGCGGCGAGCAGCTGCTGGCCTGCCAGGCGCAAGTGCGAGCCCCGGCGGATCTGCCCAAGCGCCTGGCCACGTTCGTCTGGACCGGTGTGGCGGCGCATGAGGCCTTCCGCCTGCCCGTCAACCAGCACCTGATCGATACCTGGCAGTTGCTGGAGCAGCGGTTCTACAACCTGCGCCACTACCTGACCATCGATGGTCAACCGCTGCTGCTGCCACTCTATGCGCCTGCGGCCAACCCGTTCGATTTGCTGATGGCACGCATGGGCGGCAATGCCAGCCTGTCGCACCTGATGGGGTATCGCACCGTGGTACCGCCGTATCGCTTCCGTACCATCGTCGGCAAGGCCCATGAAGTGGTCACGGCGCTGATCCAGTTCGGTGAGCAACTGCGTGGCTTGATGGAGCAGGAAGAGCGCACTGAGCTGGAGGCCTTGCAGTTCCAACAGGCCGCGGAAATCGCCAGTTACACCATTGGCATTCAGGAGCAGCTCTACCAGCAACAGCGAAAGAGCGAGGACGTGCTGCAGGCGCAACGGACCGCCACCGAGCTGCGCCAGGCTCATTACACGAAGCTGTACGAAGATCACATTTCGGGAGGCGAATACGCGGCGATGAGCCTGCATGGCATCGGCCGCACGCTGATATGCGCGGGTACCGGCGTCAGCGGCTTAGCCCATCTGGCGGAAATGGCGCCCAACACCTTCGGCTTGGCAAACGGTGGGATGCGCTACAAGGCCCCGATGACGGCGATAGGGCAGGGGATGCAGGCAGTGGGCGGTCAAATGACGACGGCGGCCGAACTGCTGCGAGAAACCGAAGGCTACCGGCGCCGTCGGCAGGAGTGGCAACTGCAGGCCAAGCTGGCGGGCAAGGAGCTTCAGGTTCTGGACAAGCAACTGGGCGCACAACAGCACGCCACCTTGGCCGCAGAACAGGCGCTCGCCCATAGCCGCAAGGCATTGGCCCATACCCAGCAGCTGTATGCCTACTACCAGAATAAGTCCACCAGCGTGGCGCTCTACCGCTGGCTGCGCTCCCAGGTCGCGACCCTGCAGGCGACCCTGTTCGACGTCGCGGTCAGCCTGTGCAACAGCGCCGAGGCGTGCTGGCAGTTCGAGACCGGCCAGTTCGACAAGCGGATCATCCGGGCGCCGATCTGGCAGGCGGACCGCTATGGCCTGAACGCCGGCAACGAGCTGCGACTGGACCTGCACCGCCTGGAATCCGAGGCGCTGCTGCGCAACGAGCGGCACCTGGAGGTGCACAAGACACTCTCCCTGCAGGCGCTGGTCGACAAGGGCCTGGTGTTCACCAGGGACGGCGCGCCAGTGGAGGCCGGGACCCGGCTTAGCGACCTGCTCAGCGAGCATGGCGAGCTGGACTTCACGCTGTCCGAAACGCTGTTCAACGAGGATTATCCGGGGCATTACCTGCGCCGCCTGCACAGCGTGGCGCTGTCGATGCCTGCCTTGCTCGGGCCTTACCAGAACATCCGCGCGACGCTGACCCAGAAGCAGAGCCGCTTGCTGGTCAAGCCTGACATTGAAGGCGTGAAGTTCCTGACGCCCAAGGCGACCCGCGCCGATGAGCAAGGCGATGGCCGCAACGTGATGATGAGCCTGCGCGCACGGCAGCAAGTGTGCCTGTCGACCGCCAACCAGGACACCGGGCTGGTCAGCAATCCGGAGGCGGATGACCGTTATCGGCCGTTCGAAGGCACGGGGGCAGTGTCGGACTGGCACTTGCAGTTCCCGCGGCATACCCACCAGGCCGCCACCTTGGCAAGCCTGAGCGACATCATCGTGGAGGTTCGCTACTTCGCCCTGCACGGCGGGCCGCTGTTCGAAGAAGCGGTCGAGGAACTGCTGGAAGACGCCGCAGCCTGACCACCAGGGTAGAGCACGTGGAGACGGAGTTTCCTGAAAGTGCTATTACCAAGATAAATACACCCTAAGTCAGAAGCCGCCGCGCAGATTGAACTGTGCGGCGGCTTTTTTATGTCGTCGAGAACGGCATGGAAGTTGTAGTCATTGATTAAAGGCCCAGTAGAACGCTTTCGCCAATACTTCAACTATCGTGGATGCCAGAAATTAATACAGTTGAAATCAGAAAATACTTAAGCACTGGGCGGTGTGGCGCCTCACCGATCTTAGAGTTATTTGACTTGCTTATTTAATGAATTATTCGATGACGTGAATCCTATGTTGGGCGCGGCGCACTTGTCGCTCGAACGGTGCGTGTCACCCAAATGATCCACGCCTTTAAAATTGAAGAGGCTGTATGCTGTGAATGTTATCAATGCGCAATACACCGGCTCGGACTTAGAGACCCGTGGCCATAACCTTGTCCAAGATCCATCGTTTCCAGTGGGCTCGATCAGTGCAAACCCCGATGCCGAAACATCCTGGAAGATTAGCAAGCCCGGTGGGTTCGCCCATTACCAGGGGCCCTACGTGGGGATTTGGGGCGACCGGAAACTTTGGCAGATCATCGAGCTGCCGGTCGTGCCTGCTGCCGAAGGGCGCCCCGACTACTGGCTGAGTTGTGAGTATGACGCCACCTATTACGAGGCGTGCTGGCTGCGGGTGTATGACGCAGACAACGAGGGTGAGCCATTCTTCACTCACACCCTGTACGGTCAACCTCCCAGGCCTCAGGACCTGCAGGAGGAGCACTTCGTGAATTGGCATACCATGAGCGAGATGCGGATCGCTGTACCGGCGCAGGTGCGGCGCCTGCGTGTGCAATTCGAAACCCCGGCAGAGGGGTCGTCCTATCTCTTCCTGAGAAACGTGACCACGCACCTGCGCCTTCCGGCGTTCGACGAATCGAGCGATGTCCAGTTGCTGGTCGAGCGTCCGGGCGAGTCGCCGATTGTTCAGTCCACGCGGCCGTTTCGGCTGTGCCGCGGTGCGACCCATCAGCTGAAGGTGAAGGCTCCGACCGGCAATGCCTGGGACGGGCAAAAGACCAGCCTGCTGTGGCTGGGCGAGGGTGTCGCGCCACCCATCCAGTACGGCCTGACGGCCACGCCTGACATCAACTACAGGGACGCGGACGACGAAGAATACTACCTACCGCTGTCGAGCGAAGACGGGGCGAGCTGGACACTGACCGCTGGCGCCAAAATACCCGAGGGCCTGCCTGTCGACATCACCCTGGGGCTGGGCAGCTACTGGCAGGCGGAAAAACACCCGATCGCGGCGCAGATGGGGGACTTCCACCACCTCATCGAGAAAGTCGAGTGGGACGGCGTGGTGCCCGTGGCGTCTGAAAAGAACGCCACCGTTCTGACCGCCACGGTAAAGAACCCCTTCGCTCCAGATCGACCCATGGAGGGCAAAGAGGTCGTCTGGTCCTACAACGGGAAAAACTACCCAAGCAAGACGGACGGAAAAGGGCAGGCCAAGCTGACATACACCCCTGCGCTGGGTGATGCAGGTGAGGCGAATCAGGTGGTGTTCACCGCATCCTGCCAGGACGCCCTGCAGCATCCCAGCAGCGTTGCCTATACCTGCCCGGTCTTCGACGAGTCCCCTTGGCTTGAGCAGATAGAGGCGACCCTGGACGGCAAGCCGATCGCGGATTTGAAGACGATGGCGCTACGCCTGACCCGGGGCGTCAGCCACACACTGGTGCTCAAGGCCAATACCGCCGACAGCTACTTCGTTGGCAAGGACATTGCCCTGAGCTGGCCGGAGGGTAAGCCGCTTTTGGGCATCACCCTTGAGCCGAACGTCGGTGTCCCGCAGACCATGGACATGATCGGGATCAGCTGGACGATCACAGGTGGTGCCGACACCAGCGGCTCGTTCACATTGCACGCTGAAGAAACCGCCGATGCCGGCTTGAAAGTGCCGCTCTCGCTGCCGGGCGTCCAGCTGTCGGCGAACCTTGCCGATGAGGCTGAACTGAAGGTGGCCGCCGCCGGTACAGACGGCCTGAACATTTTCCGACGTGGCACCGACCGTGCCCTCAGTCTGGTGCCTCGCGCCGGCAGCCCCTTGGCCGATGCAAAGCTGCAGGGTTGGATGACGTTCATCGAACGCGATCTGACGCAGGACAAGGTCGCGGCCAGTCCGGCCTACGACGCCAAGGTCGATATCGGCGCGAACACCACCTGGACCCTCAAGGGGGCGGCGGTCAGTGGTCTGTTCGGGGTACAGGTGCATGTGGAAGGCCTCCAGCCGCTGGCACTGGACAACGCCATGCTGTTGTCGCTGGATCTGAACGATGAGGCCGAACTGAAAATAGGCGGTGCGGCCGTACCCAGCCCAACGATTTTCCGTCGGGCAACAGCTCAAACCGTCAGTTTCGTGGCCCGCTCAGGCAGCCCGCTGAAGGCGGCAGGGCTCGAGTACTGGCTGGCGTTCGATACCAGCGGTACTTTGGCCGAAACGGATGTGACGGCCGTACCTGCCTATAAAGAGCGCTACACCAACATGAGCAGTCCTGCCTGGAAACTCACTGGCGGGGCGGTCAGCGGGACCTTCGGTGTGCAACTCCATATGGCCGGTTTCACCACGCCGCTGAAACTGAGCAATGCCTTGCTGCTGTCGCTGAACCTGCACGATGAACTCGACCTGACCGTGGACGGCGTTGTAGCGACGGGGTCGATGATTTTCCGCCGCAAGGTTGAGCGCAAGATCAGTTTCCAGCTCAAGAAAAGCAGCCCGTTGGGTCAATCGAAACTCAAGTACAAGCTCGTGTTTGACGACTCTGGCTCGTTGACTGCCCAGCAGGTGGCCGCCAACCCCGCGTATGGCAAGGAATACAATGGCTACACCGGTCCGCTGTGGACGGTCACCGGGCAAGACGTCAGCGGCACCTTCGGCCTGCAACTGCAGATGGAAGGTTTCACAACGCCTTACAAGACAGGCCATTGGTTGTTGCTGTCGGAAAAGGTGGACGATGAATACGACCTGACGACCAAGGATGCGGTCGTGGAGGGAGTGGCGCATTTCTGGCGCGGTAAGGCTCAGGCGGTCACGCTGAAACCGAAAGCCACCAGCCCCTTGAGCAAAGGCCAGACGTTCAATGGCCAACTCAAGTTCGTCGTAGGCAAGGGCGTTCCTCAGGATAAGGTGCAGGCGCAACCGGGCTATGACCAACCCGCGGCGATCCCCGTGGCCGGCCATACCTGGACGCTCACCGGCAAGGATGTCAGCGGCACCTTTGGCCTGCAGGTGAGTGTCGAAGGGTTCAAGACCCCTGCGCAGCTGGCTACCAATGTGCTGATGTCCACGAAGCTGGCGGACGAAGCGCAGGTGACGCTCGATGGCAGCGACAAGATTTCGCCCGCGATCTTTCGTCGAAGCACCGCTGGCAAGGTTTTGCTCAAGCCAAGGTCGGGGAGCCCGTTGGGTTCGACGGTGACCCCTAAAGCCTGGCTGGCCTTCATCACGACGGGGGCCACCCTGACCGCCGCGCAGGTGCCAGCCGCGCCGAAATACACCGAGCAGCGATCGATGGTGGCGGCTGGCCTGGAGTGGCTGCTGACCGGGGCGAACGTCAGCGGGCTGTTTGGTGTCGGCCTGCATGTGACAGGTTTCGATCCGATAACGCTTGGCAACTGTGGGTTGTTGTCGCCCTCGATGACGGACGAAATGAGCCTTCGTGCCAGCTGGCGTAACGACCTGCCCCCTGGGTTGATGTCGCCTGAGCATACGACGGTTGTCTATGCGCCGAGCAGTCCGCTGGTCAAGCTTGGGGCGCAACTGCGGCTGGATTTCTTACCTGAGGGCGCGAGCTGCATCCTGAAGGAAAGGCCGGCAAGGGGTGAGTGGGTGAAGATGACGGATGCTGGGCGAGTGAAGTGGCTGCTGACCGGTTCGGTCATGGAGAGGGGCTGGGTTCAGGGCCGGATTACGAGCACGTTGTTCCCGGACGTCTGGAAGTTGCCAGCTTTCTATGTGGGCTGGAACCTAGAAGAGGTTGGGGCTCCTCCGGAGGACCAGGCGCTGGTGCAGCAGGGCGTCATCGACGTGTGTCCGCGCTAAGCGTGCGTAGGCCGAAGTAATCAAATTCAGCGTCTGAAACCGCCGCGCAGTTCAAGCTGCGCGGCGGTTTTTTCGTCTTCGGATACCGCGTGTGGTGATTGAAGCAAGGGAGGTGTGGCCCCACAGGCACGCCGGTATGTTGGAGAGCTACCCAGAGCCTGGAGCGGGGTTATCGAAGCGTTGAACCGCCGCGAAGCAGACTCCGCGCTGGATGGCTCCGGCTTGAGGTGGAATTAGTTGCCAAAGGCTATGTAAACCATCCAGGGCCAACCATAGCGCTCAGGAAGAAAGCACAGCGCCCAACGTCTCGGCGTGCCGGAAGGCAGCTGAAGCGGTGGGCGCTGATTTATTTAGGTGGCAATTGGTTTGAAGGTCAATAGCGTTTCAAGTGTGATGCCATGTTGATTTGATGTCGGGTCGGGTCAAGGCATTTCTGGGACTGGAAAGGGGAGAGGGCCGATGAGAATATGCTCGGCGATTCGGTTGGGCGAGCCTTCCTTCGTCTTGAGATATACCGTTTCATCAGGTGCAACAGGGCCGCTGCCGTTATATATCTGCGCGGCGGTGAACGCAGCAGGTACTAATGCTTCGGGTATTTTGAGAAGTAGGCTGCAGTCATCTATACGCGCACTTACGTACCCATCAGTTCCGCCATAATATAAGGTGGTAATAATTTTCCCAGTGACCGCTATATGGGTTTCATCGCTGTTGGGTGCGTATGAGATTGAAATTTCTTTGACGAAAATATCTCCGTATTCCATGAGTGGGTGGTAGGGGATCTGTTGTGAGGTCTTTGTGCTGGGGGCGTTAAGTGTCGTGTTGTTCACGATAGACTTCCAAATAGTTAAGGGGGCCAGTTTGCTGCGTAAGCTAACGTGGAGTTGTCATTATTTTAACTTTTTAGAACTTGGGTAACTGGCAAGATGTACAGGTGCTGCGCGCTACAACGAAAGCCGCATCGCTGGCGCGGTTAAAGTTTGAACAGAGACAGCATGGGTCCGAATTCAAATAGTTGTCGATTCGATTGAGTAGGTTATGCGTCGTCTTTACAACTAAACAAGGGGGCTAACTTTTGTGTGCTGTATCCCCCTTACCGCGCCACCGCCTGATTAGGCTTGTAAAACAAGAAATGCGTGGTCTCGGCCGTCTTGCGATACGCCTTGGCCCATTCCGGCCGCACCGTGCGGTCATGGAAATACAGCGCGCCGCCCGTGGGGTCCTTCAACTGTTGGTTGAGGGCCTTGCGGGCGATTTCCTTGGCCACGGCATAGCGCTGCTCTTCCTCGACCTGATCAGGTCGTCCATCGCACCACCAGGAAAACTGGCACGCCTTGGTTTCCACCCCCTGCTTGACCACTGCGCACACCGTGTTGGGGAAGCCTTCGTGCCCGAGGCGGTTGAGCACCACGCTGGCCACGGCGGTCATGTCCTGGGCGTTGGCCCCTTTCGATTCCCAATAGATGGTTCGCGCAAGGCAGGTGATGCTGTCGTCCAGCGGTGACTGGCCGGCGGGGTCGACCGCTTTGACTTCGCTGGGCGTGAGGGTTTCTTTCTGTTTGGGCGGTGGCGCGTCCTCGACCACTTTCTCTTCCAGCACCTGCGCCTTGTCCTCGGCCACGGCGGCCTTGGGGCTGTCCGCCGCGTGGAGCGGGCCTGCGAGCAGGGCCAGCGTCAGGCCGAACACCAGCGAAAGAATGCGCATGGTCGAGTTCTCCGCGAGGTGAGGTGAATCACAGTCTAGCCAAGCGTATTCAACTCAGCGCCAGGCTCAGCACCAGCGGTAGAGTGAGGGCGGCGGCGACGGTCTGCAGGGCGATGATCGTGGCCATCAGCGGCGCATTGCCGCCCATCTGCCGGGCCATCACGTAGGACGACGAGGCAGTCGGCATTACCAGGAACTTGAACGCCGAGGCCCGCCCTGGAACAGGAAAAATGCATGGTCAGGGGTGGCGCCTCGCCCAACGTCCGAGCGGCACACTGCAGTGGCCTCTTCGCGGGTGAACCCGCTCCCACAGGTTTTCCGCAGCTCTGACTGCCGCCACTAAACCTGTAGGAGCGGCTTTAGCCGCGAAATAGACGGCGCGGTGCCATGCCACGCTATCCGGCTGTCTTTTCCAACCCGTCGAGCAGGGCCTCCACCAATGCTTTGCTGGCCTCTAATGCATGGTCATTGCCCAGCAACAGGTCATGGCAGGTGCCATCGGCCAAGGGCAAGGCTTTAAGATTGCTGGCGCAGGCGCCTTTGAGCAGGGTGCTGAGGTGGACCAAGGCGTCTTCGAGTTCGACGCCAGCGCAGACGCTGAACAGGGGAGGATGGCTGTGTTCGCAGCTGCCGAACGCGGCGGGAACTGTGGTGCTGCGGTGGGGTGGATCCGGGATGGCTTTCGTCATTGTGTCGCTCCTTGATTCAATGGAGCCGCCACAATTCGCTACCAAACGAATGGTGACGGCTGTACGCAGGTTGGTAGACCGGGAATCAAGGAAACCGGCGCGCACGAGTGCGCCCTACGCACAGCCGCCATGACACGAGACAGCTAGGCACTAAAAAGCGCCAGCTGAAACGCAGAGCGGGCGCTTGTGCGCCTTGATTGATCGCGGGCTACCAAACCCGGCTGCTGGATTGACAGCAGCGCGCACAGGTTACCGGCCCAGGGTAGGCGATTCAAGGCCCGATGCCGGCGTGCGGCCCTTCGCGGGTAAACCCACAGGTTTTCCGCTGCTCTGGCTGCCGCCGCTGGACCTGTAGGAGCGGCTTTAGCCGCGAAATAGACGGCGCGGTGCCTGGCACCGGCTGCGGACGAACAGCGGGACTTGCAGCTCGTCTTCGAGGGTCTTGATGTGCAGGCTCACCGCCGAGGGCGTCAGGCTGAGCAGGTCGGCGGCGCGGGCGAAGGTGCCGTGGCGGGCGATGGTCACCAGGGTGCGCAGGGCTTTGAGGGACACGCGGGCGGCGCCGAGCGGAAATGAGCGCACGTTACAAGCTCGTAGCCGCGCACGGCAAGGGCCGGCTCAGCCTTGGCGCAGGGCGGCCACCACTTGCTCGACACTGGCCTTGAGGCCGGCGAAGGTGTCATCCGTGTCGCTGTCGAGCACCAGCAACCGGGCGCCCGCAGCCTCGATCGCCTCGGCCACGGCCGGGGCGGGCTGGCGGTGGTGCAACACCAAGGCCACGTCCTGGGCCTTGAGGATGTCGCCCAGGGCCTTGAGCTCGGCCTCGCCCCAGGTGTCGCCCACTGGCAGCGGTTGCTCGACCACGTCGAGGTTCAGGCCGCTGGCCAGATAACCCAGGCGGTCGGACAAGCTCACCACGCTGAGGTTGTCGACCTCGGCCAACTGGGTCTGGGCCTCGGCGGCCAAGGTCAGCAATTGCCGCTTGAGGCCGGCCAGGTTGGCCTGGATCTTGGGTTTGTCCTCCGGTGACAGGCGCTCCAGGTCATTGGCCACCACGTCGGCCATCCGCCCGAGGTTGGTCGGGTTGAGCCACGGGTAGGCGGTGAAAGCGTCCTCACCCTTGACGGCGATACCCGGCAGCGCACCATCGACCGGCCGCGCCGCATCGATCTCGACGATGCGGATGTTGCTGCGCCGGGCCATGGGGTAGAGCGGGTCGTCGCGCCAGATCGAGCGCACGCCGATCACCGCGTCGGCCTGTTGCGCCGCCTTGTGCAGGCTGGCGCCGCCCCGGCCGCTGAAGTACGACGGCTGGCGCGTGGTAGGCAAGTTAGCCGGTGCTGCGCGCTTGAGCTGCACCGACGTGCCGTCGAGCAGAGCCTGCGCCAGGCTGTGGGTGACCGGTAATGTGGTGAGTACTTCGGTGCTGTAGGAGAGCGTGGGCACGCCGGCCAGGGCGAGGGCCAGCGTCAGGTGCTTGAGGGAGAGGGTCATGCCGGGTTTCCTTGCAGGCGAGGGACGAGGGCACGGGCCAGGGCGGCGAGGGCGAAGCACGCGCCGGCCACCAGGATGATCGCCGCGCCCGAGGGCACGGGCAGGTCGAAGACGATCGGCAACAGGATGCCGAGCAGGGTGCTCAAGGTGGCGATGCTCACCGACAGGAAGAAGAACCCCTTGAGCGACTGGCTGACCAGCCGGGCGGCAGCGGCCGGAATCACCAACAGGGCACCGACCAGGATCGCCCCGATCACCTTCACCGACGCCACGGTGACCAGGGTCACCAGCACCACGAACAGGTAGTCCAGGGTCTTGACCGCCACCCCGCGCACCGCCGCCAGTTGCGGATTGAAGCTGGCCAGCATGATGCGGTTGTACAGCGGCAGGGCCAGGGCCAGCACCAAGGCCGCGACGATACCCAGCACCACCAGATCCTGGGCACTGACGGTGAGCACCGAGCCGAACAGCACGTTCTCCAGGATGTGCACGTTGATCTTGCCGGCGAGCATCAGCAGCAGGCTCGCCCCCAGCGCCAGGGACACCGAGAGGAACACGCCGATCAAGGTGTCCGGCGAGAGCCCGGTGCGGTTGCGCAGGAAATTGAGCAGGATGCCGAACAGCAGGCAATAGCCGAACAGGCTGCCGTACGGCCCGGTGTAGGGCTCGCCGAGCAGGATGCCGATGGCCACGCCCGTGAGCGCCGCGTGGCCCACAGCCTCGGAGAAGAAGGCAAAGCGCTTGACCACCACCAAGGTGCCCAGCCCGCCCAGCACCGGGCCGATCATCAGGCCCGCGAGCAAGGCGTTGATCACGAACCCATAGGCCAAGGCCTCGGGCAGGTAGCCAGCGGTGGCCCAGGCTTGGACCAGCTGGCGGAAGGCTTCATAGCTCATCAGGCGAGGCTCCCGCTGCGAGGGTGAACGCTGAACAGCCCGAGCAGACGCTCAGGCGTCAGGGCCTGGGCGGGCGGGGCGTCGAACAGCACCTGGCGGCTCAGGCCGGTGACCCGGTCGGCCAGGCGCAGCACCGCTTCAAGGTCGTGCTCGATCCACAGCACCGTGGTGCCGGCCTGGCGCCAGGCCTGTAGCAGTTGCTCGAACACCTGGATACCGGCCTCGTCCAGGGCCGACATGGGTTCGTCGAGTACCAGCAGCTGCGGTTCGGGAATCAGCCCCTGGGCCAGTAGCACGCGCTGACGCTCGCCACCGGAGAGTGCGCCCATGCGCCGTTTGCGTTTATCGAGCATGCCGACCCGCGCCAGCGCCGCGTCGATGGCAGGCCGCACGCCTCGGGCCAGGCCCAGGAAGGCAGGGCGTTGCTGGCACAGGGCGGCCATGAAGTCGTCCACGGTCATCGGCAGGCCACGGTCGAACTCCAGGGCCTGGGGCACGTAGCCGATCACTTCGCGCGCGGTCGGCCAGTGCAGGGTCAGTTGGCCCTGGTGCGGCATCTGCCCGAGCAGGGTCTTGATCAGCGAACTCTTGCCGCCGCCATTGGGGCCGACGATGGCATGCACGCTGCCGGCGGCGACGCTGAAGGCCACGTTCTCCAGGATGCGCGTGCGCCCCAGGGTCAGGTCGATGCCGGCGAACTCGATGCGCGGCCCGCAGGTGGCGCCGAGGTGGGCTGCGGCGGTCATGTGCGGGTCTCCTGGATGGCCCGGACCACGGTGTCGAGGTTGCGCTTCATCTCCACCTCGTATTTGTCCTGGGTGTACTCGCCGTAGGAAATGTGGGTCAGCGGGTAGATGCGCACGCCCGCTTCGCGCTGGATGGTGTCGACATAGGCAGACGGAAAGTCCATCTCCGAGAAGATCACCTGCACGTCCAGGGCCTTGAGCTGGTCGATGGTCTTCTTGAGCTGCGCCGGGCTCGGCTCGATGCCATGGGCCGGCTCGACCACGGCGGTGACTTCCAGGCCGAAGTCGCGCACCAGGTAGTCGTACGCGGCATGGATGGTGGCCACGCGCAAGGTGGCGTCCGGCGCCTGGGTGACCTTGGCCAGCGCCTCGGCGCGCAGGGCACGCAGGCGTTTGGCGTAGGCGCGGGCGTTCTGGGTATAGACCTTGGCGTTGTCCGGGTCGAGCTTGCCCAGCTCGCGGGCGATGTTGTTGACCTGGGCGATGGTGGCGCTGATCGACAGGAAGGTGTGCGGGTTGACCACCTTGCCCGCGCCCCGGGCGGCGATGCCGGTGGCGGCCAGCAGCGGCACGTTGGCGTTGGACTCGATGGTCTTGATGTCGGGCTTTTCGCTGGCGGCGATCATGCGATCGGCGAAGTCATCGTGGCCCACGCCGTTGAGCACGATCACATCCAGGGTGCCGATACGCTTGATGTCTTCGGCGCGTGGTTCGTAGGCGTGGGGGTTGAAGCCGGCTGGAATCAGCGGCACTACCTCGGCTTTGTCGCCGACGATGTTGGTCACGTAGCTGTAGTAAGGGTGCAGGGTGATGCCGATGCGCAGGGGCTTGCCGTTGTCGGCCTGGGCCAGGGCCGGCAGGGTGCAGGCCAACAGCAGGGAGAGGACGAAGCGGAGCATGGGGGAATCCTTCGGTTCAATGGCGATGTTGGCGGGTGACCCCGGCGTCGTAATGGCTGACCACCTGCTGCCAGCCGGCCGCGATCAGTGCGGCCTGGCCCAGGTCGTCCGGTGCCAGGGCGCTGCGGTCGCGGCGCAGCCAGACATCCGGCTGCTGGTCGCCATCGCCTGCAGGCAGGACCAACAGGAAGCTGCCGGCCACCTGCGCATCCTGGCTACGGCCCAGGTAGGCACCGCTAGGCAGCCATTGCCATTGGTGGCCGCCACGGCGCTGGCTGCTGGCGTCGGTCACGAAGGGCGGCACGCCTTCCTCGGCCAGGGCCGCGACGTCCGGAGGCTGGCCGTTTTCCTCGCGCAACAGGGCGATGTCCTCGGCCGCCACCCACAAATCGGTGTACAGGCCCTGTTCGGCGGCGGTGAGGTCGCGGCGGGCATCGATCTGGTGGGCGGCGATGGCCACCTCGTCCTCGCGCTCACCGCGCAGCACCACCACCGTGGTGGCCAGGGCGAGGATCAGCAAGGCTGTCAGCAGCACGTACAAGGTCTCGTGCCCGGCACCGGCCGGGCGAACCACCTGGGCCCGGCTCATGGCGCGCCTATGTCGGCATGGTCGACTTCCACCACATGGCCTGGGCCTGCGTCGAACAGTACGTAGAACTCGCCATCGGGGCGTTTGAAGGTGAGGGTGGAATCCTCGCCGAGCTTGCTGGCGAGCAGCACCTGCTCGTCATAGCCGATCACGTCCAAGGTCACGCCGGGTGCGCCGCTGCCGTCGGAGAAACCGCCCTTGCAGGTGATCTGATCGCTACCCGATTCGCTGCATTCGCACATTGGGTTGTGGGCCAGCGCAGGCAGTGCGACGCCCAGCAGCAGGGGCAGGGCGAGGGCGCCCATCCAGTGTTTCATTGCTTGCCTCCTTGTTTCTCGAGCCAGGCCACGGTGGCCGGTGATGCCTTGGCCAGGGGGATCGAGGCCTGGTGCATCTGCCCGTCCCAGCCTTCGAAGGTGAGCCACAGCTCGGCGTCTGGCCGGGTCTTTTGCGGGATGTTGACCTCGCCGGTCATGCGATAGGGCGTGCCGAAGAACAGCGCACCGGCCGCGCGCAGGCTGCGCGGCTTGCCCACGCGCAGGTACACCGCCTTGACGTCGGTGCATTGCTCGCACAGGGCGATCTTGAACTGCTTGAAATAGCCCGCCGGGCCGTCCGAGCGCGGCGCCTCGTCGAAGCGCTCGGCCAGGCGCACGCTCCACGGGCCGGCTTTCAGTTCGCCCAGTTCACGTTCGCCCAGACCGATTTCGCCACGGTCCATCGAGGCTTCGTGCAGGTACTTGGGCATCAGCCCAAGAGGGATCAGCACCAGCAGGATGTTCAGGTGGAAGCGCCACTTCAGCCACAGGCGTTTGGGGGCAGACGGGGATGGGGGGATCTGCTTGCTCACAGGCTGGCCTCCGACGCGGTTGCCGCGCGTACTCGGGGCTGGCGCTTGAGCGCGGCGGCGGTGGCCTGGGCGGTGCGTTTGGTCCAGATCAATAGGCCGCTGAGCACCATCAACGTCAGGATCAGGCCGAAGAAGGCCCAGATCAGCTTGACCCAGAGACCACCGAAGTCACCGGTGTGCAGCGGGCGCATGGACTCGGTGACGAACTCCAGGGCCGAGCGGTCCGCGACCATGAACGAGGCCTCGACCTTGCTGTTGTAGGGGTTGACGTTGACCGTCTCGAACATCAGCGGGTACCAGCCACGCCCGCCCATGTAGTAGTGGCTGTAGGCATTGCCCGGTAGGGTGATGAAGGTCACCTCGAAGCCTGGGAAGCGAGCGCTGGCGGCGCGTTCGGCGTCGTCCAGGCTGATCGGCGTCGGCGCCTGGCCATCGGCGGTGCGCGGCACGTCCTCGCGGGCGATGGCCGGCACGATCGGCTCGCTGGAAATCGTCACGTGGTTGTCGGCCAGCGTCGCCTGGATCAAGAACCACGTCCCGGTGATGGAGATGGTGGCGATGAACCAGATCGACCAGACCCCACTCAGGCGGTGCAGGTCGCCCCAGAAGATCCGCGAACCGTGGCCCAGGCGCGGCAGCTTGAAAAAGCCTTTCCAGAAGCGCTTGTACACCACCAGCCCCGTGACCAGCGAGGCGAGCATCGGCAGCCCCAGCAGCGACACCAGGTACCAGCCCCAGCTGTAGCCATGGGTGAACGGCACCAGCCACCAGCCGTGCAGGGCCCGGGTGAAGGCCTCGAAATCGAAGGTCGGGCTCTTGCCCTGGATCGCCCCGGTGTAGGGGTTCACGTACAGGATCGGTGAGGTGCCGTCGGGATAGGTGACGCTGGCGGTGAGGGCGAAATGCGCTTCGCCTGGCTTGCTGATGTAGTTCACTGCGATGCCGGGGTCGGCCTGGTGGATGGCGTCGAGCACTTGCTGATAGCTGAGCGCTTGGGCGTCATCGTGAGGTTTGCTGGCGCGTACGTCCGGGTTGGCCAGCCAGACGATCTCCTGGCTGAGCACGGCCAGGGTGCCGGTCACGCAGACGATCAGCACGAAGAACCAGATGGGCAGCGCCAGCCAGCTGTGCACCAGGAACCAGGTTTTGGAGCGGGACTTTTTCGACATGAATACCGGTCTTGTTGTGCAAATGAAGCGCGGTGCGATGCCGGCGGCCGCAAGGCGGCCCCATTAGCAACTGAATCGCATTCGTTTCCTATAAGACGAATGAGCGGCAAAAACCTGAGGGGGCAAATGCAAATAAATATTTCAAAGGCCCTGGGGCGCGGCATTGCGCCGTGCCTAAATCCTCCGAATTGAGTTTCGTTCCTAACTGCATGCGAGTGCCCAGGCACTACGAATGACCCTTTAGGAAGACGCCCAGCATGAAACCCGAAGACGCCGAGAAGCTTGCCCGCCGCTTTATTGCCCTGCCGCTGGACAAGCGCCGGCTGTTTCTCCAGGCCCTGGCCCGCGAAGGCGTCGAGTTCTCGCTGCTGCCCATTCCTGCCGGGGTCGAGGGCATCGGTTGTGCGCAGCCGTCCTATGCCCAGCAGCGCATGGGCCTTCTGTGGTTGCTCGATCCCCAGGGCGCGGCCTACAACCTGCCGGGGGCGGTGCGCCTGCAAGGGGCGCTGGAGCTGAGCGCGCTGAGTGCAGCGTTCGAAGCACTGGTGGCGCGCCATGAGCCGCTGCGCACGTTGTTCCGCCTGGAAGAGGGCGTCTGGTACCCCAGCGTCCAGGCGCCAGGGCCGCTGGCGTTGGTGCGGCACGACTTCGCCGGCAAAGCCGAGCGCGAGTGCTTGCTGCACGACTGCGCCCGGGAGCAGGCGGGCCTGCCGTTCGACCTGCAGGCCGGGCCCCTGCTGCGGGTGTGCCTGGTGCGCATGGCCGAGGATGAACATGTGTTGCTGCTCACCCTGCACCACATCGTCGCCGACGGCTGGTCGATGAACGTGCTAATCGAGGAGTTCAGCCGCCTGTATGCCCAGTGCGTGGCTGGCCAGGTGCCACAACTGCCGCCGTTGCCGATCCAGTACACCGATTACGCCCTCTGGCAGCGCAGCTGGCTGGAGGCGGGCGAGTTGCAGCGTCAGTTGGACTACTGGACCGCCCAGTTGGGTGATGAGCAGCCGGTGCTGGAGCTGCCGACCGACTTCGCCCGACCAGTCACGCCGAGCTATCGCGGCGTGCGCCTGGAGTTCGCCATCGATCCGGCGCTGTCCGCGGGCCTGCGCGCACTGGCCCAGCAGCAGGGCGTGACCCTGTTCATGGTGCTGTTGGCCTCGTTCCAGGCCCTGTTGCACCGCTATACCGGCCAGCAGGACATCCGCGTCGGCGTGCCGGTCGCCGGGCGTGGCAAGGCCGAGACCGAAGGCCTGATCGGTTTGTTCGTCAACACCCAGGTGCTGCGTGCCCAGCCGCGCGGTGATCAGTCGTTCAGCGCGCTGCTGGCCGAAGTCCGCGCGGCTGTGCTGGGTGCCCAGGCGCACCAGGAGCTGCCGTTCGAGCGCTTGGTCCATGCCTTGCAGCCTTCGCGCGATACCACCCATTCCCCGCTGTTCCAGGTGCTCTACAACCATCAGCCGCACGTCGCCGATCTTGAGCAACTGCACATCGCTGACGGGCTCAGGGCCTCGCGCCTGGAACTGGGCGGGCGCACCACCCAGTTCGACCTGGCCCTGGACACCCTGGAGCGGTCCGGCACCCTGCATGCGGCGTTGACCTACGCCTGCGATCTGTTCGAGCAGGCCAGCATCGAACGCCTACGCGAACACTGGCTGAACCTGCTGCACGGCATTGTCCAGGCGCCCGAGGCACGCCTGGGCGAGCTGCCGATGCTTGGCGCTGGCGAACGTGAACGCATGCTGCACGGCTGGAACGCCACCGCCCAGCAGTACCCAGGCGGCCCCTGCGTGCAGCGCCTGATCGAGGCCCAGGCCCAGCGCACGCCAGACGCCCCGGCCCTGGCCTTTGGCAACGCGCAATTGAGCTATGCCGAATTGAACGCCCGAGCCAACCGCCTGGCCCATCGCCTGATCGAAGCCGGTGTCGGCCCTGAGGTACTGGTGGGCATCGCCGTGGAGCGTTCGTTGGAAATGGTGGTCGCCCTGCTGGCGACCCTCAAGGCCGGTGGCGCCTACGTACCACTGGACCCGGATTACCCGGCCGAGCGTCTGGCCTACATGCTCGAAGACAGCGGTGTGGGCTTGTTGTTGACCCAGACCGCCCTACGGGCGCGCCTGCCGCTGAGCGCCGAACTGAGTACCCTGTGCCTGGACGATGCCGCCGCCGACTGCGCCGGCTACCCGCACAGTGACCCGGTGTGCCGGGTGAGCGGCCACAGCCTGGCCTACGTGATCTACACCTCCGGCTCCACCGGCCGCCCCAAAGGGGCTGGCAACAGTCATCAGGCCCTGTTCAACCGCCTGGCCTGGATGCAGCAGGCCTACCGGCTGGAGGCCTGCGACAGCGTGTTGCAGAAGACGCCGTTCAGCTTCGATGTGTCGGTATGGGAGTTCTTCTGGCCGCTGATGGTCGGTGCGCGCCTGGTGGTGGCCCCGCCCGGTGCCCACCGCGACCCGGCGCAGCTGATCCAGGTCATCACCGAGCAGGGCATCAGCACCTTGCACTTCGTGCCTTCGATGCTCCAGGCCTTCATCCATGAGCCGGGTGTGCAGGCGTGCACGAGCCTGCGACGCATCGTCTGCAGCGGCGAGGCGCTGCCGGCCGAGGCCCAGGCCCAGGTCTTCGCCCGCTTGCCTGGCGCGGGTCTGTACAACCTCTATGGCCCCACCGAGGCGGCCATCGACGTGACCCACTGGACCTGCGTCGAAGATGGCCGTCACAGCGTGCCGATCGGCCAGCCCATCGCCAACCTGCGCACTCACATTCTCGATGCCGAGCTCAACCCGGTGCCGCCTGGCGCTGCCGGGGAGCTGTACCTGGGTGGTGTGGGCCTGGCACGCGGCTATCACCGCCGCCCGGCGCTGACCGCCGAGCGCTTCGTGGCCGACCCGTTCGGCTCCGGCGAGCGCCTGTACCGCACCGGCGACCTGGCGCGCTACCGTGAGGATGGTGTGATCGACTACCTGGGGCGCCTGGATCACCAGGTGAAGCTGCGTGGCCTGCGCATCGAGCTGGGCGAGATCGAGGCGGGCCTTTTGGCCCACCCGGTCGTCAAGGAGGCGGTGGTGCTGGCCCAGGACAACAAGCTGTTGGTCGCCTACCTGGTGCCGTCGGCGCCGGTGGCCGACAGCGCCGCGTTTCAGGCGCAGCTGCGGGCTCACCTGCAACTGAGCCTGCCGGTGTTCATGGTGCCGGAGTGTTTCATGCTCCTGGAGCGCCTGCCTGTCACCGCCAACGGCAAGCTCGACCGCAAGGCCTTGCCCCGCGCCGGCGCGGTGCGCCAGCAGCACGAGGCGCCGCACAGCGAACGCCAGCGCGCCCTGGCGCAGATCTGGCAGCAACTGCTTGGCGTCGAGCAGGTCGGGCTGGACGATAACTTCTTCGCCCTGGGCGGCGATTCGATCATCGCCATCCAGGTGGTCAGCCGCGCCCGCCAGGCCGGCCTGCGCCTGAGCCCCGCCGATGTGTTCAAGCACCAGACCCTGCGCGACCTGGCGCAGGCCGTGGAGCAGGCGCCGCTGTTGCAGATCGAACAGGGGCCGCTGCAGGGTGAGGTGGTGCTGACGCCCATCCAGCACTGGTTTTTCGAGCAGGCGATCCCGGCGCGTCAGCACTGGAACCAGGGCCTGCTGCTGACCCCGCGCGAGCCCTTGCATGCCGAGCGCCTGGAAGCGGCCCTCACGCGCCTGGTGCAGCAACACGACGCCTTGCGCCTGCGTTATCGTCAAGCGCCCAGCGGCTGGCAGCAGACCCACGCCGAGTCCGCGCCTGTGCAGCTGTGGCAACGTCAGGCAGATTCGGCCCAGGCTTTGCGCGCCCTGTGCGACCAAGCCCAGGCCAGCCTGGACCTCGCTGAAGGCCCGCTGCTGCGCGCGATGCTGGTGCAGATGGCCGATGGCAGCCAGCGCCTGTTGCTGGTGGCCCATCACCTGGTGGTGGATGGGGTCTCCTGGCGCGTGCTGTTGGAAGACCTGCAACAGGCCTACCGTCAGCAGCCCTTGCCGGCCAAGACCAGCGGCTACCAGCACTGGGCCGCGCGTCTGGGCGATTACTTGCCCCGGGCCCGCCAGCAACTGCCGTTCTGGCTGGCGCAGCGCGCCAGTGCGCCATTGCCGCAGGACAACCCAAGCGGGCGCCAGGTCAACGCCAGCGCCGCCACGCTGACCTGGCGCCTGAGCGCCGAGCGCACCCGCCAACTGCTGCAGCGCGCAGGCCAGGCCTACCGCACCCAGGTCAACGACCTGCTGCTGACCGCCCTGGCCCAGGCCGCGGGTGACTGGAGCGGGCAGTCGGACTGTCTGGTGCTGCTCGAAGGCCATGGCCGCGAAGCACTGTTCGATGACATAGACCTCAGCCGCACCGTGGGCTGGCTCACCAGCCTGTTCCCGGTGCGTTTGAGTGCCGCGCCAACGCCTGGCGAGGCGATCAAGGCCGTCAAAGAACAGTTGCGCGCAGTGCCAGACAAAGGCGTCGGCTATGGCGTGCTGCGTTACCTGGACCCCGACGCTGGCGCACCACTGGCGGCCCTGGCGCCGTCGGGCATCCTGTTCAACTACCTGGGCCAGTTCGACCAGCAGTTCGGCGACGACGCGCTGTTCGCCCCGGCCCGCGAAGGCAGCGGTCAGGCCCAGGACCCGCTGGCACCACTGGCCAGCGCCCTGAGCCTGGAAGGGCAGGTGTACGAAGGGCAGCTGGTGCTGGAGTGGCGCTACTGCCGCGAAAGCTTCGATGCCGCCACCGTAGAGGGCCTGACCGAGGGCTATGGCCAGGCCCTGGAAGCCTTGATCGACCATTGCCTGGCCCCCGGCGCCCTTGGCGTGACCCCTTCGGACTTCCCCCTGGCACGGCTGAGCCAGGCGCAACTCGATGGTCTGGCCCTGGACTGGGCCCAAATCGACAACGTGCTGCCGCTCTCGCCGCTGCAGCAGGGCATGCTCTTCCATAGCCTCTACGAGCCCCAGGCCGGCGCGTACATCAACCAGTTGCAAGTGCATATCGAGGGCCTGGATGTGGCGCGCTTCGCCGCCAGCTGGCAGGCCGCATTCGCCCGTCACGACGTGCTGCGCAGCCAGTACCACTGGGAAACCCTGGCGCAGCCGGTGCAGTCGATTGCTCGCGAGGTGGCGTTGCCTCTGCAAGTGCTGCCGGGCGATGGCGCGGATCTCAAGGGCATTGCCGATCAGGAGCGCGCCCGCGGCTTCGCCCTGGACCGCGCACCGTTGCTGCGCCTGGTGCTGGTGCACCTGGGCGGTGAGCGCTACCAGTTGATCTACACCAGCCACCACATCCTCATGGACGGCTGGAGCAATGCCCAGTTGCTGGGCGAGGTGTTGCAGCGCTATGCCGGCGGCCAACCGCCGGCCAGTGCGGCGTCGTACGCCGATTACCTGGCCTGGCTGCAACGGCGCGACCACGCGCTGGACGAGGCCTTCTGGCGCGACCAGCTTCAGGCCCTCGAAGCGCCGACCCTGCTGGGCGACGCGCTGCCCCGGGAGGCGGACGAAGTCGGCTACGGCGAGCTGGTCCATGGCCTGGACGAGGCCTTCAGCCAGCGCCTGGCTGCGTTTGCCCGCGCCCATCAGGTGACCGTCAGCGTGGTGTTCCAGGCGGCCTGGGCGTTGCTGCTGCAGCGTTACTGCAATCAGACGTCGGTGGCCTTCGGCGCCACCGTGGCCGGGCGCCCGGCGCAGTTGCCGGGTATCGAGCAGCAGGTCGGGCTGTTCATCAACACCTTGCCGGTGATCTGCGCGCCGCGTGCGACCCAGCGTGTGGACGCCTGGCTGGCCGAGGTGCAGGCGCTGAACCTGCAATTGCGCGAGCACGAGCACACGTCGTTGGTGGACATCCAGCGCTGGGCCGGCCAGCAGGGGGCAGTGTTCGACAGCTTGCTGGTGTTCGAGAACTTCCCCGTGGCCGAGGTGCTGCGCCAGGGCGCGCCGGGCGGCTTGCGGTTCTCGCAGGTCAGCAACGTCGAGCAGACCAGCTACCCACTGACCCTGGGCATCGAACAGCACCGGAGCCTGGTGCTGACCTTCAGCCATGACCGCGCCCGCCTCGGCAGCGGCCAGGTGGCGCAGTTGCGCGATGCCTTGGTGCAACTGCTTGCGCAGTTCGTCGAGGCACCCGAGCAGCCCCTGGCCAGCCTGAGCCTGCTCGATATCCAGCGCCAGGCCGAGCGCCTGGCGCTGGGCGGGCAGCCGCAGCTGGCGCTGGACAGCCCGTTGCTGGTGCACCAGCGCTTCGAGCGCCAGGTAGCGCGCACCCCGCAGGCGCTGGCGCTGATCGCTGGCGAGCAGCGCTGGACCTACGCCCAGCTCAATGCCCAGGCCAACCGCCTGGCCCACCGCCTGCGTGAATGCGGCGTCGGCCCTGGGCAGCGCGTGGGGCTGTCGGTGCGGCGCGGGCCGCTGATGATCGCCAGCCTCTTGGCGGTGCTCAAGGCGGGCGCCGCCTATGTGCCGCTGGACCCGGACTACCCGGCCGAGCGCCTAGCCTATATGTGTGATGACAGCGCCTTGAGCCTGTTGCTGATGCAGCCCGGCCTGCTCCAGGCGCCCGCCGGGCTGCCGTGCCTGCTGCTGGAGGCAGGCGAGGGCTGGCTGGACGGCTACAGCGCGGAAAACCCGGTCAACCTGGCCAGTGCCCAAGACCTCGCCTACCTGATCTATACCTCTGGCTCCACCGGCCAGCCCAAGGGCGTGTCGATTGCCCACGCGGCGCTGCGCGAGTTCTGCGTGATCGCCGCCGACTATTCGCAACTGGTCGCCGAGGACCGGGTGCTGCAGTTCGCGACGTTCAGCTTCGACGGCTTCGTCGAGCAGTGCTATCCGCCCCTGTGCGTGGGCGCCTGCCTGGTGCTGCGCGGCGATGAGCTGTGGGACACCACGACCCTGTACGAGCAGATCATCGCCCAGGGCATCACCCTGGCCGATTTGCCGGCGGCGTACTGGTTCCTGCTGGCCCAGGAGTGGGCCGCCAGCGCCCCGCGCGATGCTGGGCGTCTGCGCCAGGTGCACGTGGGCGGCGAGGCGATGTCCGCCGAGGGCCTGAAGCTGTGGCACGCCGCCGGGCTGGGCCATGTGCGGCTGCTCAACACCTACGGCCCCACCGAGGCCACGGTGGTGTCGAGTACGCACTTTTGCACCTTGGCCGACGGCGCGGGTGCCATCCCCATCGGCCGCGCCTTGCCGGGCCGGGCGCTGCACATCCTCGACGGCCACGGCCACCTGGCCCCGGCGGGCCTGGCCGGCGAGCTGTGCATCGCCGGGGGCGCGGGCCTTGCCCGTGACTACCATGGCCGTGCGGCGCTGACCGCCGAGCGCTTCGTGCCCGACCCGTTCGCCCGCACACCGGGCCAGCGCCTGTATCGCAGCGGTGATCTGGCGCGGGTGCGCGCCGATGGTGTGGTCGAGTACATCGGCCGGGCCGACCATCAAGTGAAGATCCGCGGCTTCCGGGTCGAGCTGGGCGAGTTGGAGGCGCACCTGCAAGCCTTGCCGATGATCCGCGAAGCGGCGGTGTTGGTGCACGAGGGCGCTACCGGCAAGCAACTGATCGGCTATGCCGTGCCGACCGAGCCTGCGCACAGCAGCGCCGAGCTGACCCGCGCCGTGCGCCAGGCGCTCAAGGCCCACCTGCCAGACTACCTGCTGCCGGCCCAGGTGGTGGCTTTGGCAGCGTTGCCGCTCAACCGCAACGGCAAGCTCGACCGCAAGGCCTTGCCCGCGCCCGAGGCCTTGGTGGCCACTGACCGCGAGCCGCTGCGCGAAGGCCTGGAGCAGCAGCTCGGGCAGATCTGGCAACAGGTGCTGGGCGTCGAGGGCCTGGGCCGCGAGGACAACTTCTTCGACCTGGGCGGCCACTCGCTGCTGGCCACCCAGATCGTCTCCCAGGTGCGTCGGCAGTTGGGGCGGGCGGTGAGCCTGCGGGCGCTGTTCGAGCATCCACAGCTGTGCGACTTCGCCGCGCAGGTGCAGGCCAGCGTCGATCAGGCGGTGGCCGCCCGCCCGCCGATGGCGCGTCGTGCGGGGCAGGGCGAGCAGCCGTTGTCGTTCGCCCAGCAGCGGCTGTGGTTCCTCTGGAGCCTGGAGCCGCACAGTTCGATGTACAACATGCCCGGCGCCCTGCGCCTGCGCGGCCCGCTCGACCACGACGCCCTGCGCCGCACCTTCGAGGCCTTGCTGACGCGTCATGAGGTGCTGCGCAGCACCTACCACGAGGCGGCCGGCGGCACCTGGCAACGGCTGCGTGACGACCTGCCGCTGGCGCTGCTTCACCGCGACTTGCGCGGCCTGGCCGACGCCGAGGCCAGTGCCCAGGCGCTGGCCCGGGAGGAAGTCGCCCAGCCGTTCGACCTGGCCAACGGCCCGCTGCTGCGTGTGCAGGTGCTGCAACTGGCCGATCAGGACCATGTGCTGCTCATGACCTTGCACCACATCGTCGCCGACGATGCATCGTTCCGTGTGTTGATCGACGAGTTCGTCAGCCTCTACAGCGCCTTCGTCGCAGGCGAGCGCCCCGCGTTGCCGGTACCGACCCTGCAGTACGCCGACTTCGCCCGCTGGCAGCGTCAGTGGCTGGAGCAGGGCGGCGAGCTGCAGCGCCAGCTCGCCTGGTGGCAGGCCCACCTGGGCGAGCATCACGAGGTCCTGGAACTGCCGCAGGACCTGACTGCCGAACCGGGCGAAGCGGGGCAGGGCGCGACCTGCCACTTCACCTTCGACCGTGCCCAGAGCGACGCGCTGCGCCAGTTCGCACGGCAACGCCAGCAGTCGCTGTTCAGTGTGCTGCTGGCGGCGTTCAACGTGGTGCTGCAGCAACGCACCGGGCAGGCCCGCCTGCGCATCGGCACCGACATCGCCAACCGCAACCACGCCGAGCTTGAGCGCATGGTCGGTTTCTTCGTCAACCAACTGGTGCTGCAGGTGACGCTCGCGCCGACGATGCCTGCCGAACAGCTGCTCGCGCTGTGTAGCCGGACGCTGATCGAAGCCTCCGAGCACCAGGACCTGCCGTTCGAACGCCTGGTCGAGGCTCTGCGCCTGCCTCGGCGTAACGGCCGCTCGCCGTTGTTCTCGATCAAGCTGATCCACCAGGAGGGTGTGGGGCGCTTGCCGTCGATGGGGGCGCTGGAGGTGAGCGACTTCCCCTCCGGGCGCCAGGCGGCCGAGCTGGACCTGGTGGCGGCGTTCTACAACGACGACGAACACCTGCACCTGAGCTTCGAGTACCCCGCCGGGCGCTTCGCCCAGGCAACGCTGGAGGCGATGTTCGAGCAGGTCCGGGCAGTGCTCGCGGCCCTGGTCGAGGGCGCTGCCACCCTGGATGAGCTGTCGGCCGAGGCCGAGCGGGTCTGGCGAGAATGCGAGCAGCGCCAGAGCAGCCAGCGGGCCGCGCGCCTCAAAGGCCTGCACCCGATCCGCAGGCGCCGCTCCAGCGCCGTCGAGTGACCCGATTGTTCAACGACTTTTGCGGCGGCTCGCGACGAGCCGCCTTGGCCCAGTTCCAGGAGGCGTCATGTCCGTAACCTCATTGTCTTCACGCCCTATGCGCGGCGCGCGCAAGGCCATTTCCAGTGACACGTCCAGCCTGGTCAGCTTCGCGCCGCTGTTCGAGGCGGGCTTCCCGCTGCTGTGCACCCCCAACGTGCCGGGGGTCGACCTGGTCGCCTGGGCGGCGCAGAACCGCGCACTGATCCAGCAGCAGTTGCACCAGGGGGCGGCGATCCTGTTTCGCGGGTTCGACGTGGCCGGCATCGATCAATTCAACCAGTGCATCGATGCGATCTCCGGCGGCGCCCTGCAGTACCTGTTCCGCGCCTCGCCACGCACCCAGATTACCGGCCAGTTCAACATCTACAGCTCCACCGACTACCCAGCCGGGGAGCGAATCTTCCCGCATAACGAGCACTCCTATTCGCCGGTCTTCCCACTGCACCTGTACTTCTACTGCGACACCCCGTCCGAGACCGGGGGCGAGACGCCGCTGGGCGATACCCGGCTGATCCTTGACCGCATCGATCCGCAGGTGCGCGAGGCGTTCGCCCGCAAGGGCATCCTCTACGTGCGCAACTATGGCGATGGCATGGGGCTGCCGTGGCAGACCGTGTTCCAGAGCGAAGTGCGAAGTGAGGTGGAGGCCTACTGCGTGCAGATCGGCGTGCAGGCCGAGTGGAAGCCGGGCAACCGCCTGCGCACCCGCCAGCGCGGCCCGGCCATCGTCCGCCACCCGCAGACCGGCGAGCGCATCTGGTTCAACCACGGCACCTTCTTCAATGCCCTGACCCTGCCCGACAGCATTCGCGACAACCTGCTGCGCGAGTTCGGCCCGCTGGACTTGCCGCAGAACACCTTCTTTGGCGATGGCACGCCGATCGGCGATGACGTGGTGCGCCACCTGCAGCAGATCTACCGCGACGTGATGGTCGAGTTCGCCTGGCAGAAAGGCGATGTGGTGCTGCTGGACAACATCCTCACCGTGCACGCGCGCAATGCCTTCACGGGCCGTCGAAAAATTCTCACCGCCATGGCGATCGCGCAGAAGAGCGCCGATCTGGCCCACGATTAAAGGAGCTCCACACATGACCACCTCCCATCAGCCAGGCCATGACGACGCAGGCGGTGAGCTGTTCCAGGCCTCGGCCCAGCAGGCGCTGGCCCTGACCGTCCAAGGCGAGCGAGCTGGGCATGCCTGGGTCGTGCTCAGTGTCGCGCGCCTGCCCGAT